>DATGHF010000027.1:0-51942 GCA_035308125.1 Candidatus Sulfotelmatobacter sp. | reverse complement strand
TGCGCACAATTTCCCCCTCTTTGGGGAAATAGGTTGACATCGGAAATCTCCCAGAATGAAAAGACTGCGATAAGAAGACCGCTCGTTGATTCCCCAGCGAGGACGCCAGGCCATCAGGCGGGCAACCACACAACTACCAAGCATCTAAGATACCGGACCCCGCAACCGATTGTCAACGACGCGTTACTATAGTTGACGTCTCAGCTTCGACCAGATGCTCATGTGGGGACAGCCGCCCTCGGCTGTCCGTTCGAGCGCAGCTCGAAAGGCTCTTCCTCGCGGCTCGCAAACTGAGCCGCTACTAAGCACTACCCGAACTACAAGTGCAACGCGCCGTGAAGGTAACGTAATCCCGGAGGTTTCCGCATGAAACTGCTTCCCGGAATTCTCGCGTCACTCCTCATTCTCTCCCTGCCCGTGCTGGCGCAACATGACGACCACCACGACCAAGGCAACGGCCACCACGACGTTGGCGGCGGATACGTTCCGCACTACGGCCCTCCTGCCTATCAAGCTCGTGGAGAACATCGTGAAGATCATCATGAAGACGCGCCCCGGCGCGCCTACAACGACCGCGAAGGCCACCCTGAGCTCCGCACGTCCACCACAACGGCGAATGGGTGGGACACGAAGGCAGGCGCGACGACGTCCGCTCCACCTCGATCATCCCTGGGAGCATGGCCGCTTCGACGGCGGCTTCGGCCGCGGACACCGCTGGCACATTGAAGGCGGCGATCCCTGCCGTTTCTGGTTTCGTGGCTACTACTTCGGCGTCGCCCCGTTTGACCTCCCCTACGCCAACAACTGGTTCTGGGATCGCGACGATGTCGTGATTTACGAGGACCTCGACCACGACGGCTGGTATCTCGCTTACAACGTCAGGCTGGGCACCTACGTTCACGTCAGCTACTTCGGGCGCTAGCGCTGTGATCGCGATTCTTCCCGCCGCGGCTTGCCCCGGACTCTTCCGGCGACGAGCCACGCCGATTCAATCAGGTGCCGGATCACGATGCCGGCACCTGTGTCGCAATTCTCCCCGTCGTTCGTACGCGCCGCCTAGAAGTCATCTCACAAATCGGTGTGGGAAGGGCACGGCTTGCAGCCGTGCCGCTCAAGTGGCCGGGAATTCGGGCTTTAGCCTCTGAGGCTTCGCTCGTGTTCAGCCGCCGAGGATCTATGAGACAACTCTAACCTGCGGCCTTATCGGCGGCTTCCCTTGCCAATAGTCTCTTGGCCTGAAGATCGCCGGATCTGGCTTCTCTGGCGGTTTGCGTGGGCGTTTCCAGCGTCTCTTGTACAAGCGCCTTGGCGGCGCTTAACTGAACCGTATCCGTCGCCGCGGCGGGTTGCGCCGGGGCCGCTGCGGCGCTTTGTCGCGCTGCGGCCGGCTGGATGCTGGTGTGAGCTTGCGTTGCGTTACTGACCGGATTGATCACTGTTAAATACCCCCTAAATGTCCTACGTTTGATCTATCGGCACAAGGAGTGCCCGCCTTTAGGTGGCCTGAAGGAAAGAACCTGGATCAAAGATAATGAAAGAAGAGGACGTTCCCAGCAGTGGTCAGGGTTCGCTTCGGCTAACCACTAAGCGCGAAGACCTCAGGCCTCAGACCTCAGATCTGTCAACTCAAAAGAATTTCTGCAGCGCCGCCATATGCACCTGCTCCTGGGCCACGGCAGCCCCGAGACGCTGCATGTTCTGAATCTGATCGGCGGCGTCCATTTGGCGTACCTTGACTGGATCCACATCCTGAAGCCCGAGCCCATCCAACCGCTGCCGCGTAAGCCCCACCGTCACCCGCTGGTACGTCACTAACTTCCGTGCCCCGAGGCCCGCGCCGACCAGATCCACAGCATCCTGGCGCGGAACTCCCGCGGCTGCACCCGACGTGGTCAGTTCCTCGGTGGCCGAACGCACCGCAGTAGGGCGTTGTCCAATCAGTTGCATCAGCACATTCTGCTGCAGGTTGGCCTCATTCATCATCTCTTCAATTACGTATTTGCCCCAGTCAATCAGGTTGTAGCCGGACGCTTTGCCTGATGCGATGGTCACATCGTTGTAGCCCGTCCCCAGCGAAATCAGCAGCAGGCGGTCGGCTCCCATGGGCCAGCCGTTTCCATATTCCGGTATCGTCGCTTCCAGAAACACCTGCAGCGACGGATTGTTGTAGCTGCTTACGCCGCCATCGACGAACTCGTATGTCTGTTGCTTCCTGGCCTCGTCCACGACCGCGATCGTCTGCGGCGGAAAGTATGTGGGCGCCGCCGTACTGGCCCGCACCACCTGCCACAGGGGCAGCCCCGAATTGTTTTTGAAAAACTTGCTCGCGGGATTATTGGTGAAGAACCAGTCGTTTCCCAATGTCGCATTCTTGGTTACCGCGAGAATCTGCGTGCACAGCCGGTCGCTGCCCAGCGTGGTTGATTCTCCGAACACATTTTTCAGATGCTTCTCCAGCGGCGCGCTCGGATACTTGTGCCAGAACTGAACCGGCAGAAAAGACTTGGTGAAGATGTCGCGTCCAAAGTTGAGATAGAAATCCCGCAGAACCGCCGCCTTCAACCCCAGCGCTAATCCGGCCGCCAGAATTGCGCCCGTACTCGTGCCCCCGATCAAGTCGAAGCGGTCGCACAATGGCTTCGAGATTCCGGTCAGCTGGTCCAGTTGCTGCTCGATCAGGATGAGCGCTTCAGCAGGAATCAGTCCCGCCAGCCCGCCGCCATCAATGGCCAGGAGCCGCCGGGGCCGTTCCGTGGGAAGAGGATTTTCCGCCATAGAGAGTCCTCCCGGGGATGGCACATCATACCCCCGAACCGACGCGCGGGAAGGAAAGAAAAGGAAAAGAAGAAGAAGAGAAGAAGAATAAAAAAAGAAGAATTGAGGGCAGACCCCGTATGAGGGTTGTTTGGCTAAAAGCTAAAAGCCAAAAGCCAAAAGCCAAAAGCCAAAAGCCAAAAGCCAAAAGCCAAAAGCTACCTCACTCATACGCCAGCGCATCAATCGGATCCTTCTGCGCCGCCTTATACGCCGGATACAGCGCTCCTAAAGTCGCGCCCACCAGAGCAATCAGCGTGGCCCGCAGCATCCAGTCGTTGCTTTTGTCGATATGCACCAGCGGCCAGCGATGTTCAATGCCCACGCGCGCCGTCAGACTCACCGCAATGCCCACCGCGATTCCAGCCAGCGCCAGCAGAATCGTCTCGCGCAAAATCACGTTGACGATATAGCCCTTCGAAGCCCCAATCGACTTCAAAATACCAATCTCCCGCGTGCGCTCCATCACCGCCGTGTACATGGCCTGGAAAATTACCAGAAACCCGATTATCAGGCTGACCCCGATCACCACCCCAATGAACGGACGAAATCCCGGCAAGTGACTGGGCGTCATCATGCTCAAGTATTCCTGCATCGACAGCACCGAATACGTTTCCATCCCGGGATGGTGCTTCACCTCGGCAACCACTGCTTCGGCGTTCGCCGGGTCATCCAGCTTCAGGTAAAAAACCGATGCTTTGTCCTGCGCTCCAATCAAGTCCTGCATCGTCGCCATGGGCACAAATTTCCGCGCGCCACGCCCGTTCTCCACGATGCCGCACACCCGAAATGAATGGTTCAAGATATCCATCCGGTCGCCGACCTTCACGTGTCGTTGGCGCGCGATGAAATCATCTACCAGCACGTCGTCCGGTCCCTCGAGCGGGCCGCCTTGGAGATAGTTAAACGGCCCACTTAATGCCTCGAAGGTAGCGATATCGATCCCGTCGATCACTTCCACCCCGCTACCGGTGGCGATCTGCCAGACGACCGGGCTCACGACCTTCACGTGCGCCATGCCGCGCAGCACATCGGCCACCTTCACCGAGACCGGCGCTCCGCCGATTGCCTGGAAAAACGATGACCCCGGCGGCTGCACGATGACGTCGGCCCCAATGCCCGCGTTCCGGCTTTTCACGTCGTTCATGATGCCGTAGCACAAGCCCACGATCAGCAGGATCAGCGTGACTTCAAGAGCAATGGCCACGATGCTGATCAGCGACCGCATCGGCCGATGCACCAGGTTGGCGAGCACCATTTTGTTCATCATGGCTGATTTGAAACGCGACCAGACTCCAAAGGCAATAGAGCGAGGGCCCACTCTGAGTCCTCAGCGGCTTTTCTCTGCGACCTCTGCGGTTAAAGGCTTCGCGACGTTTCCCGCTCGCGCCCTCTAGCGTTGCTGGTCGATTGCGGGCACCCGCACCGAACTCGATTGCGGGCCGTCCAGGTGCACCACATCCGCTCCCGCCGGCTGTTCCAGCACGAACTGCTCGTCTTTCAACGGCTTGTTGATTTCCAGCTTGAGCATGTTCAGGGTAATGTCGTACTCCTCCTCCGGCCGCGAAATCTCAATGCGCGAGGCGAAGCTGACGCCGTCATAATCCTTGTAGTCCGCATAGCGCGCATCGGTGCTGAGCTTCCCCTGCTCGTCGTAGATGTATTGCCGGTGCGGTTTCAGATCGGTGCGGCTGAAAATAATTTTCCGGGAGAGCCCCCAGCCTTTTTCGTACTTCTTGATCACAACCAACTCGTAGTCCTCCTGCAGAACGCGATGACCCTTAGCGTCGTGCAGAATCTCATAGCCATTCTCCAGTACGGCAATCTCGTTGTCGGGATCCACGCGGCGGATCAGCAGCGCGTCGTAAATATTCTGCGGACGGATGTTCTCCATGGGCTGCGCGGTGCTGGGAGTCTGCACTTCATTGCGGCCCATCACGAAACGGTTTTTGGGTGGGATCCACAGCTTGAAGTCCTGGCCGTTGCTCACCATGTCGAACGCCGTGGTGCGGACAATCGGCAACAGCCCGACCATATGCAGCATGGCCGGCTTGCGCGCCAGCACATAGCCGCGAATTTCCTTGTAGTCGGTGACCTGGCCTTTCTTGATGCCCCCGGCGGAGCTGTCAATGTCGACCGTGGCCTGCAGCGACCGGATCTTTTCCGCCTGCTGGGTAAGCGATTCGATCAGTTCCTGTTGGGTCGAGGGCAGAAGTCTAGCCTTGGAATACTGTTCTTCCACGGGCCGCGTGCGGGAAAAAAGCCCGCAGCCGGTCGCCGGCAGCACGAGCAACAGTGTCAGGGCCTGGAGCAGCGGGGTACGTCGAATCAAGATGTACGATGATCTCCTTGTAACATTTGAGTATACAGCCCCGAATAAGGATGCAAAGCCTGATTCGGACCAGACCGTGCCCGCCAGCGGGCCGATGGAGGCGGACCACCGGTGTCTTAGTTCGACGGAAGGTCATGTGGACACGCGGGCGGCTCTTCGCCCGGCCATCTTTATCGGGCCGCAGCCGCACGGACACAACACAGGCCCGAACAGAGAAGTGTTCCTGCGGGAACACTGTGGATAACTCGAAGGACGGTGGAAAACATCCGGAGCGCAGCTGCAAGCGTAATGGGTGGTGAGGTTTGGCGGAGTGCGGTCAAAGCGGCGAAAAATGTGGAGAAAGAGGCACAAAATCGGGCGCCGATTTTGGCAGATGGCTGGCGTTGGCGCACAGCAGTTCCAGGACTTCCGCGATTGGCCTCGCTTTGCAAGGTGAATTACTTCGCTCGCGATGACGCAGAATTTTCGGAGGCGGCGGTGTTTTCGGGTGTCGCGTTTGGGGGACGGGAGTGTCCGTCGTATACGGGGCGGCTCGCTTCGCTTCGCCGGGCAGCCGAGGCGGCTGTCGCCACATGAGCGGTGGTGGTGCAGGTGGACAGCGGATTCCTCACTTCGTTCGCGATGACAAGAGTCGTTACCCGCCAACAACACGAAAGCCCCGGTTATCAGCCGGGGCTTTTTCTCGTGAATACTGGGACGCCGTCCGCGAAACATCTTTAGGATAACTCGGGCGGCGTCTAAGTCAAGCGGAATTGATTATGTCGAGTGACGACAAAGGGTGAGGGAGTCGAACCCTAATGGCTGATAGCCACTCGACGGCTTCGCGGACCGCGTCCAGTACCCACTGGCATCACTCTCTAAATGCTGTCCGTGAAACGAACTGTAGGGGTTGCGTAACTAATCAAGAGGGGCGCGGTGAAATTAAGTTGGGATTGAGTTCTGAAACTGGAAACAGGGAATGTCAGGTGGGTCTGCGGCGGCGGGCGCGAGTGTACGGCTTTAATTTAGCTCGGCGCTTGCCTTCGGCTCGCTTGGACGGGCGACGCGCCCGTCGCCACATGAGCATTGCTTGTTGCTAGGTTAATAGCCTATGCCGCTTGGCCGGCTTTGGCGGCGCTGACGGGCGGGTCCTGGGTTCGGGTCCAGGTGTAGCGCATGCGGTGGATGACCGTGATGGTGCTTAGGACGGCGATCACCCACAGAACGGGGGCCATGCGGTTGAAGAGGGCTCCGAGGATGACCAGGACCAGGCGTTCGGGGCGTTCCATGAAGCCGACGCGGCATTTGCCGATCAGGCTTTCGGCGCGGGCGCGGGTGTAGCTGACCATGATGGCGCTGACCATGACGAAGGCGGAGAGCACCACGTAGAAAAAGCGGTCGCCGCGGGCGTAGAAGACGAGCAGTCCGAGAAATTGGGAAGCGTCACTGTAGCGGTCGATGACCGAGTCGAAAAACGCTCCGAAGCGGGTGACGCGGTTGGTAGCGCGGGCGACTTCTCCGTCCACGAGATCGAAGAATCCGGAGAAGAAAATGACCAGGCCGGCGTAGAAAAACAAGTGCTTCTGGGTGGCGGCGTTGGCGGAGCCGAATAGGATTGCTGCCCAGGTGTTGACCACCAGTCCCATGAAGGTGAGCACGTTGGGATTGATGCGCGACAGAGCGAGCCAGCGGACGATGGTCTTGAGCAGCACTGCGCAGGCGCGGCCGAAGGCGCTGGTCCAGGATCTCCAGCCCGATCGCCCCGCGGAAGATCCCGCAGGGGAGGCGGGCGCAGACACAGATGCGGCAGGCACCGACGAGTTCGATGCCGAGGACGTCGCCATTATGCTTTCGCCTTTTTCGGGGCGTCGTTGTTGTCGGGGACTTCGTCGTGGATGGTGCTGAGAGTCAGGATTTCCAGTTCGCGCTTGCCGTTGGGGCTGACGACGATCACGGTGTCGCCAACTTTCTTGTTCAGCAGGCAGCGGCCGATGGGCGAGGTGGTGGAGATTTTTCCGGAGGCCACGTCGGATTCTTCGCTGGTCACCAACTTATATTCGATCTCTTCGTTCTTGGTGTTGTCGTAAATTTTGATGGTGGAACCCAGCCCCACTTTGTCCCGGGGGATATTGTTCATGTTGACCATGGAGAGGTCGGCCAGACGCTTGCCGAGCTCACGGACGCGCGCCTTCACAAACTCCTGGCGCTGCTTGGCCATATGATATTCGGCGTTTTCGCTGAGGTCGCCAAGCGCGGCGGCCTTCTTAATTTCCTTGGGAAGCTCGTGGATCAACTCGTGTTCGAGCGCGTTGATCTCTTCCGTCAGTTTTCGTTTGATTTGATCCGTCATGATTTACGACACGGCAACTACGGCACAGCTTTCGACATTATAACCCCGGGCTGTGGGGTGAACGGCGGGCGGGGCAGGAAGGCAGGGGTCAGAGGGCAGGGGTTCGGAGCCAGGGTTCGTAGTGCAAATGCTTGCATCTTGACATTACCGATTCCCGGCATAATACTTTCCTGCGCTTCTCCGGAGCCTGTCTCCGTAGCTCGCCCTGATGCCTGGCTGAGCCGCCTCTTAGTCCCTGATTTCTCGGGCTCTTGTTTTTTTCACAGGCACTGGTTTCGATTCTGCTATTCGATTCTCATCGGCTAAAGGAGATATCTTAGATGATCCGGATACTTGCGTTGATGGTTCTCGCTTTCGCAGCCAATTCGTGGGCGGCACAGGTTACCGTGGACTGCGCCGCGGGCCAGTCGTTGAATAGCGCATTGTCCAAACTGGACAAGCACACGCCAGTCACCGTGTCAGTGAACGGGTCTTGCTCTGAGTATGTGCACGTCACCGGGTTCCAGGGACTTACCCTGAAGGGGATGCCCGGTGCAGCGCTGCTGCAGCCAACTACTAGTCCAGGGAATCTTTTGAACAGCGTATTGCTGATCGAGTCTTCAAGCAGCGTCACGGTCTCCGGGCTCAACGTCCAAGCCGCGACTTCATTAAATTCGGCGATTGGCATTGGGCACGGAAGCAGCGACGTCCGGTTGCGCAACGTAAAGATCCAGGGTGGAGGCGAGGGAATAGCGGTTTTCGAGAATAGCCAGGTGTCACTGGCTTACGTCACTGCGCAGGATCCGGGATATACACCTCTCGGCGTTTACGACTCCTCGGATGTACACGTAGAGCACTGTGTGTTTGAAGACACGACCGGGGCGGGGTTTCACACCGGAATGGACGTAGGTGCTTCCCATGTGACCATGTACAGCACGACGATTCGCAACATGCAGGTTGGCGTGAACGTATTTGGGAGTGGGATCGTCGACCTGGTCGACTTCACGACTTATTTTCCGCTCGGCGGACCAACCGATGTGGTGATCGAGAGCCCGGCGCGCACCAATCTCTATGGTGTTTCAATCGCCGGTGGCGGATCCGTCAATTTGTCCAGTGCGAAGCTCCGCATCACCAACCCGGGCCAGACTTACGGTGGAAATACAGGAGGCGTGTTTGTCTCCGGAGGAAGTTCCCTCACCGCGGGAGCCAACCTCTTTGTCTCGGGCAGCCAGGGCCAGGGTGTGTTTGTCACCAACAACTCGCACGCGGACCTCGACGGTTCCAGCATCACTGGTAGCCTGCACGGGGGCCTGGTCGTGGTCAATCAGTCCAGCATCGCGGTGGGATCGGCGCATCCTCCCACCGTGGTGAGCGGGAACGCGACCGATGTTTTCTGCGATGCGAGATCGCTCATCACAGGAGGAGCAAACATCGGGAGCGCCACCAGCGTGCAGTGCACGAACCTGCTGGCCGGGGACACGGTGCCGATTCCGTAGGGCCACTGGGGCGGAAACTTGCGCGACAGAGAGGGAGTCAGACCTACGCCTGGAATTCTGAGGCTTCCGGGAAGCGCAGCTTGCACTTGGCGAGGGCGGTGGTGAGGAGTTCTTCGATTTTGGTCTCTTCGACGTTGCGGGACATGGCCAGTTCGCTGACGATCAGGTAGCGGGCGCGCTCCAGCATCTTCTTTTCGCGGAACGACAGCGGCTTGGCTTGATGCAAGGCGATCAGGCTCTTTAGGACTCCGGCAACTTCAATCAGCGATCCGGTGCGCATGCGCTCGGAGTTTTCCTTGAAGCGGTCTTTCCAGTCGCCGTTGCTGCCAGTCTCGCTAACCGAAAGAAGATCAATGACTTTTTGCACTTCCCCGTCGCGCACCACGCGCCGCAGGCCGACGCTGCCCACGTTCTGGCACGGCACCATGACTTTCAGGCTGCTGGCTTTGATATTAAGCAGGTAGAATTTCTCGACCGTCGTGCCCACCGAGCGGCTGCTGATCTGCTCGATAACCCCTACCCCGTGATTGGGATAGACAACCTTGTCGCCGATGTGGAAATTCAAGTCGTTACTGCTCATAATTATCAGGCACCCAGGAGGGCGAAAGGCTTTGCGGGGAAACGGCGTTGTCAATCCTATCAATAGGTTACTCCTGCGACTGGCTGAAAGCAAGGAAGGAAACGGGGTGAAGGCCGTGGCCCAGACAAGCGCTAAGTGGCTTTTTTAACAATGGCATACGCGAGAGAGGTATCCGCCTCGGCAAGGCTTGGCGAGAGCAGCCTTGCCAGGGGACGCCGGGGCATCCATAATCGCGCGGTGGATCAAGGCGAGAAAGATCAGGGCGAGAAAAATTCCCAAATTGGGCCAGGGGCTCGCGGTTCCTCTGAAGATTCCTCGAATGATGCCCGGGGACCTCGGACCTCGGACCTCGGACGCCGGACCGCGGGGCGCGTCCTGGGGCTCGATGTGGGGGCGAGGCGGATCGGGATGGCGGTATCCGATCCTTTGGGGATTACCGCCCAGGGGCTGGAGACGCTGCAGCGGCGCAACAAGCGCGCGGACTTTGAGCAGTTGCGGGTTGTCATTCGGGAATACAAAGTGAAAGAGATTGTGGTGGGGTTGCCCCTGCGCATGAGCGGCGCGGAAGGGATTCAGTCGGAAAAGATGCGCGTCTTTGCTGAGGAACTTCGCAAGCGGTTCAAACTGCCCGTGCATCTATGGGATGAGCGGCTGACCTCGGCGGAGGCGAACCGGTTCCTGCGGGAAACGGAACTGTCGATTGAAAAGCGAGGCAAAGCCGTAGACCGGATGGCGGCGGTTTTGATTCTGCAAGGTTGGATGGAGGGGAACCGGCTTCCGGCTTCCGGCTCTCGGCTTCCGGAGTAACGAGAATCCGGGCTTCCGGCTCTCGGCTTCCGGCTTCGGAAACGAGATTCTTGCATCTGGCCCAAAATGGGTCGGATCTTTGGTTTTCGGTCGCGAGTGTGACTTTCATCACCGTTGTACCTGTCGCCTGAGTGGCAACCTCTCTTTGTGTCCCGAACGGAATCAGGAGGGATTGCTTATGAGTGGTACTTATTCGGACCTGGAAGTTTGGCAGGCCGCGATGGACCTTGCCATTAACATTTATCGCTTCACTAAGAATTTCCCGAAAGAAGAAACGTACGGTCTCACCAGCCAGTTGAGGCGGGCAGCGGTGTCCGTACCGAGCAATATCGCAGAGGGCAAGGGCCGGTCGTCGGACAAAGATCTGGTCCACTTTCTCGGCAATTCGAGAGGGTCTCTGTTCGAGATCGAAACCCAAGCTACGATTGCCTCGAGGCTCGGATATGTCAGTTCAGAACAAGGAGAGTCGACTGCGCGCCAGTCGGCGCGCGTAGGCCAGTTGCTGAATGGACTAATTCGCGCGCTGCGGAAAGCAGCGTAACGCCGGCCTCCGGCTCTCGGCTTCCGGCTTCCGGACCTCGCATCAGGCGAACGACGAACTAGCGCGCAGTGCCAACGACCCGATATTCAAAATCCAGTGCCCTTCTCGCCGAAGCGGCTTCCGGGATCCGGGAGCCGGACGCCGATTTACCTTCCCCGCATCGCCTTCCGGTACGCCGCTACATTCTGGTTGTGCTCTTCCATGCTGTGCGCGAAGCGGTGGTGGCCCTGCGCGTCGGCGACGAAATAGAAGTAGTCGGATTGCGCGGGGTGCATCGCCGCTTCGAGCGAGCTGCGGCCGGGATTGCCGATGGGGCCGGGTGGCAGGCCCGCGTTGCGGTAGGTGTTGTAGGGAGAACGGAATTGCATGTCGGCGTGGTGTAGAGCGCCGGTGTAGGTTCCGGCCAGCAGTTCGGCATAAATGATGCTGGGGTCAGCGTCGAGGGCAATTCTCTGCGCCAGGCGGTTGTAGTAGACGCTCGCGACCAGCGGGCGCTCCTCTGGTGCTCTGGTTTCTTTTTCTACGATCGACGCCATGATCACCGTACGCTCGAGCTCGGTTTGAGCGGGGTTGGGGTCGGGGTCGCGAACATCGGAGATGTCCACTGCGGTCTGCCTTGGAGTTCTGGAGTTTCTGGAAGAAGTGCCTGCGGTTTCGGTGATGGTCGGCCCGGTGAGTCCGATCTGGTGAGCGACCTGGCGGAACTGCTTGACCATCGCGCCCGCCATTTCCTGCATGGTCATCATGCGGTTGAATTCATAGGTGTCGGGGAAAAGATAGCCTTCGAGGGACGGCGCGCCGGGAGCGATGTCGGCGATCAGCGCGGTGTCGGACTGCGCGATCTTCACGAAATCGTCCGCCGGGCCAAGCCCCGCGGCTTCGATGACGCGGGCGATGTCGAACATGGTGTAGCCTTCGGGCACGACCACGGTGTGGAAGTAGACGTCGCCGCGGCGAAGGCGATTCTGGATGTCGATAATGTTGTCAGGCTTCTCGAAGAGATATTCTCCGGCCTTCAGTGAACGGCGGCGGCGCACATAATGCCAGAGGATGAAGGCTTCCTCGCTGCGGATCACGCCGGCGGACTTCAGTTCAGCGGCGATGCGGCGAGTGGAGTATCCCGGGCGAAGCACGACGAAGGCCTGCCCGGAAGGTTCGGTGGGAGTGAGAACCGCCCACGCGAACCATCCCGCAGCCGCCAATATCGCCACCAGGTTGAGCCAGACCAGCTTGCGCACAATGCAAATAGTCTAGATGATGAAGGAGGCTCGCCAAGCCGTTTTTGCAAGGTGGGCCCTGACTTTAGTAAGGGGGCTTTAGTAAGCCGGCACGCGCCGGGGACGAAACCGCCGGCTTCGCTCGACTGCCCCCACCTGGGCCCCCATGGGTCACCTGCTAGACTATCCAGCGATTCACTTCGCACTCGTTGACGAATAACCATGCCAACTGATCCGGTTCTTGTGGTGCACGGCGGCGCCTGGGCTATGCCGGACGACATGGTCGAGGCGCACCTCCGCGGCGTGCGCAACGCGCTGGCTGCGGGATGGCGCGTGCTGGAGCGCGCCGGGTCCGGAGGATGCGCGGCGCTCGACGCGGTCGAGGAAGCGGTCGTCATCATGGAGGACGACGACACGTTCGACGCGGGACGCGGCAGCTTCCTCAACCGCGACGGCAAGGTGCAACTCGACGCCCTCATCATGGACGGCGCCACGCTGCGCGCCGGCGGAGTGGGCTGCGTGGAGCGATTGCGCAATCCGGTGCGCGCGGCGCGAAAAATTTTGAGCGAGAGCCCGCACGTTTATTTTGTGGGCGAAGGCGCGGAGAATTTCGCCGCCGAGCATGGCATTCCGCTGTGCAGGAACGAAGAGCTGATCATTCCTCGCGAGGTCGAGCGGCTGCGCGAGTATCAGGCGAAAAACCCCACTTCTCGCGCACAGAACGCGCGAGAAATGGGGCATCCGACCGGGCATCCAACCGGCAGTGAAATGTTTGCCGCTGGCGATGACGATACGACCATCTCGCACGACACCGTGGGCGCGGTCGCGCTCGACCGCGAGGGCAAAATCGCCGCCGCCACTTCCACCGGCGGCACGCTGAACAAGGCTCCAGGACGCCTCGGCGACTCGTCGCTGATTGGCTGCGGCTGCTACGCCGACAACCAGAGCGCGGCCGTTTCCACCACGGGATGGGGCGAGCCCATCATGAAACTGGTGCTGGCCAAGTGGACTGCCGACCGAATCTCCGCCGGCAACCTGCCCGAGTGGTCCGCGCAGGAAGCCATGAACTATCTGAAACAGCGCGTCAACGGACACGGAGGCATCATCGTGCTCGATCCCACCGGACACATCGGCATCGCTCACAATACACCGCGCATGGCCTGGGCTTATAAGACGGTGAAGAAGGAAGATTCGGGCGTAGAACGCGCCAGTGCCTAGATGCGGGTTCCGGCCCGAAGAGCTTACCTCAGGGGCTGAAGCCCGCATTCTGAATGGTCCCTGGTGGCACGGCTGAAAGCCGTGCCCTTCCCAAACCCCTTCCAAACCCTACGAACCCCTCCCGAACCCTTCCGTCCAATCCAGGCGTTCCTCGACACCTCGTTTTCTCTGCATTGCTCATTTTGGGAGAATCATTACGAATTGCGGACAGGCACAGGAAATCCACAGCGGCAGATCGGTGTGGTGTGCGATTCGATGAACCGGCTTTATTAGTGGCGATCCTCCGCTACGCAAGGCACACGGAGTTTTCGAAATTCGTAACGGGGGCGATCGCAGAGAGCTTTTTCACAATTTCTGCATTCCGTGGTCAGCTTTGGTATCATGTCCCCCGACCCAGGGGGGATACCCATGCTCCGAGCTGGAAAGAGCCTTCGGACTCTGCGTGAGAAGCTCGGACTGACCATGCGCGACGTGGAGACCTCGAGCGCGCGCATCGCCGAGAGGTATCGCAACGAAGAATTTGCCGTTCCGCCCAGCCGCCTGTCGGACATCGAAACCAAAGGCCTGCTGCCGAGTATTCACCGCCTCTACACCCTCTCGGTAATCTACCGCCGTAACCTGATCGAATTGCTTTCCTGGTATGGCATCGATGTGAACAACATGGCTGCCGATCTGGGTCTGGTCGCGCCTCCCAAGTCTCATCTGTCGGATGCGCTGGCGGGCCTGTCGGCGGCGCAAGTGCCGCTGCGCATGGATCCCGCATTCGACGAGCGCCGCACCTCGCACTTGGGGCGCATGGTGGAAGAGTGGGGACTGGTGCCCTTCGCCTACCTGGCGCAATTTGCCAACAGCCACTTCACTTACGGCTACATCGGCGATCAGGATTTCACCATGCATCCCATTCTGCCGCCCGGCAGTTTTATTCAGGTGGATGAATCGCGCAACAAGGTGGTCGAGGGATCGTGGCGCTCGGAATACGAGCGGCCCATTTACTTTGTCGAAACCCGCGATGGGCACACCTGTTGCTGGTGCAGCATGCGCAAAGAGGAAATCATTCTTCAGCCCCATCCTTTGTCGCCGGCGGCGATCCGCATTCTGCGCCATCCCCAGGAGGCTGAGGTGCTGGGGCAGGTGGTGGGCGTGGCTATGAAGTTGACGGAGTGGCACGCTCTCGATTCTGCTCCAGGTGGGAAAGCGCCGTCAGCACTGAACTAAGGTGGGTGGCTTCCGGCGAGTCCCTGCGTTCTGCCAGCACCAGGTTGGTGAACTGCCCGCGCATTTCCACAACGCATTTCTCAGGGGGCACTCCCTGGTCCCGGCTGGTCTCTTCCAAATCCTCGGTCAGTGAAGCTAAGGGTGCGCGGAGCACTCCTGCCAGGACTTCTCCGTGCGCTTGTTTGAGCGCCCGCTCCGCGGCATCCGGTCCGTGCACCAGCGCCATGCCCCAATGCTGATGCGCCCCATCCACGCGGCGTAAAGACGCCAAATACAAGAGTTTCCCCAGCAGGCCTGACACCGCGGCCAAAGTGGTTTCCCGCACATCCTGTAAGGCAGATTTCAGGGTCATTTGTTACGGATTCCGAACATCCGCGCGCCGAAATACCCGCCCAACATCTCGCACCGGCCATGCCAGTATGCGTCCGCACCCCCCAAAAAAGGAGAAAAAACGATGAAACGCATACTGCTGACAATTGCCGCCGCTCTGATATTCCTCAACGCTTTAGTGATTCCGGCCATTGTCCATGCCGACGGAGTACCAGACGGTACTAACTGTAACGGAGGTCAACTCTGCAAGCCGTAATCGGGCTGCGCAGTTACGAAAACCGAACACGGCTCTTCGGTTGAGCTGGCTGCTGGCATTTTCAGTATAGTGCCAGCAGCCACGATGTTTGAGCCTCATTCACTGCTCTGGCACTACCTTTGGGTCGCTCCCAGCGTCTTACTTCTGGTCGTCGCATTCTTCTTCTACCAGCGCTCGTTGTACAAGGAACTGCCGGTTTTCCTGGTCTTTGCGGTTGTCCAGGGGGTTACGGTGCTGGCTCTCTACTTGATTGACCTGATGCCGTTTTTCTCCACACAGGCTTGGTGGAAGGCGAACTGGGCGCGCCTGCTGGTTGAGGTAATCCTGAAATTTGCCTTGGTGGGGGAGATTTTCTCCCGCGTATGGAAGCCGTACCCGGCGCTTTCCAAACTGGGAAAGATGGCGATCCGGGGCGTGGGCGCGGCGCTGGTGCTGGTGGCCACCGCGGTGGCCGCGTTGGTGCATCCCGGGAGCAATTTCTGGATCGTCTCGGGATCGCATCTGCTGGACCTGGGCGACTTCATGATCGAGTGCGGTTTGCTGGCATTCATTTTTCTTTTTGCCGCATATTTTCACCTTGCATGGGAGCGGCTGGTTTTGGGGATCGCATTGGGTCGAGGCATCTCAGCTTCGGTACAGCTCGGCAGTTGGGCGCTGTTGGCGAACGTCAAACTGTCCGGGCACGCGCGCAACCTGTTCGACTTTCTGAACCTGGCTGCTTACCACCTGTGCGTGCTGATCTGGCTTTATTACGTTCTTACCACCCCGAAAGTTGAGCCCAGTGGCGCGCTTCGCAAACTTGCGGTTGCCGATTACGAGCCGAGCCCCGAAGACGAGCGGCAGAAAAATCTGGATGTCTGGAATCGCGAACTGGAGCGGCTTCTGCACCGATGACACTCACCATCCTCATCATGGTGGTCGCGGTGCTGGTCCTGGCCTTGTCGGTTGGGGTGGCGGCGACGCGCGCGTTGCAGGCGTCGGGGGCGCCGAAACCTGGTTCGATACTCGAGGAGAAATCTCGCGCGAAAGCCGGCGCGACTCCTGATGCGCATCTGCAACCCCTCGACGTGGAAGCTTTCCGCAACCTGGTGGATCCCGCCGAGGACGAATATCTGCGGCGTCATCTTTCGCCGGCACAATTCCGCGTGACCCAACGTGCGCGGCTGCGAGCCCGGGCAGCCTACGTGCGCGTGGCGGCAAGAAACGCGGCGGTGCTGATTCGTATAGGGCAGACCGCGCTGGACAGCAACGATGCGCGGGTCCGCGAAGCTGCGCTGCAACTGGTCAATGACGCCCTGCTGCTCCGCCGCAACGCCACGTTTGCTCTGCTGCGCATCTATGCCGAAATGGCTTGGCCGGGGCGCAGCACCGCTACCGCCCGGGTCATCGAGCGCTACGAGAGGCTGAGCGGTTCCGCGATGCTGCTGGGCAGGTTACGCAATCCCGTCGTGCCGGTTCGGCTCACCACCGGGCCGGAATGAATCCCGCACAACTTCTGTTGCTGTTTTGTTAAGCGATTTTGTTCACGCCCGGCGCTTCACGGGGTAACTCAGGCATTACCCCCTTTTCCCTTGTTTTCGAGGGCCGTTCTGTTATAAAAACCAGCGGGAACACAGCCACCCCAAATTGTCCACTTCGGTAAGCTGCCGCAGATGGTTCCGCCGTCGGCTCGCGTCCGCGAGCGCAAGGGAGAATTCTATGATTCGCGCCCGGTTGGGTCGTATTTTCTCGATTCGCACCTTCTCGATCCGGACCCTCTTAGTCAGCACCAGCTTGGTTCGCACAAGGAAGCCGATTTCTGTCTCGCTGCTTTTTCTGCTGATCTCGGCCTTCGCGTTCGGCCAGGGCGGCGTGGCCACGGGCGATCTGCGGGTTACCGTGAGAGATCCGAAAGGAAACCTGGTGACCAATGCGGTGGTCAAGGCGCGAGACACCGCCAAGGGAGTGGAGCGCGCCGCTACCAGCGATGGGCAGGGCGGCTATAGCGCTCGACTTCTGCCGCCCGGCACGTACTCGGTGACGATCGATGCGACCGGCTTTAGTGGAATTTTAAGCACCGGGGTGGTCATCACGGTCGGCGGGCTGATTGAGCTTCCGGTCACACTATCGATCGCGACCGGCAAGGAAGTAGTGGAGGTGACTTCGCAGGCGGAGTTGGTCGAAACCTCGCGCACTTCCACCACCGACACGATCGGGCAGCGGCGCATCGATAATTTGCCCATCAACGGCCGCAACTACATCAACTTCACGCTGACCGATTCGCAGGTGGTGCGCGACAACGCGCCGTTCCTTGGCGCCGCACCAACCTCTGGACTCAACATGAGCGGCCAGCGTGGCCGTTCCAATCTGGTAAATGTGGATGGCGCCGATGCCACCGACAACTCGACCAACGGCGTGCGCTCCACGGTTTCGCAGGAAGCGGTCCAGGAATTCCAGATTATCACCAACAGCTACGCGGCGGAGTATGGCCGGGCCTCGGGCGGAGTGGTCAACATCATCACCCGGTCCGGGTCGAATGCCTTTCACGGCGACGCCTTCGGCTATCTGCGCAACCGCAACTTCCAGGCCGTCAACCCGTTCAGCAACGTCCCCAATCCGGCCTACACCCGGGTGCAGGGAGGCGCTGCTTTCGGCGGGGCGATCCAGAAGGACAAAACATTTTTCTACTTTTCCTACGAAATCACGCGGCGGCACGAGACAGGATTCTCCAGCATTGCCCCGGCCAGCAACATCGGATACTACAACCTGCAGAATTTCAACACGTTGACGACGGCCGGCGGACTGATTCCAGTTCCTTTTGGCAACATCCAGGTGACCAGCGACCAGGCGGCCTTCCTGGGGCCAGGGTTGGCTCAGATCGCCGCGACTTCGCCCGCTACCTTCGCTGCGCTTGCCCCGAGCGTACCTAATTACGAGTTCCTGATCGCGGCTTCGTCAGGAATGGCGCTGAATGGAGCCTGGCCCACCGGCCTGACCGGTATTCCGGGGCTCAGCGGCTTTGCGTCAAGTTGCTCTGCTCCGCCTTGCTTTGTCCCTGCGTCGTACCAGAGTCTGGGATCGCAGGCGGGAAACTTCCCTGTGTTTGAAGGCACCAGCCTTTATTCTCTTCGCCTCGACCATAATATCGGCACCAACAACCGGCTTACATTGCGAGTGAACGTGAGCCCCAGCACCAGCACGGGAATCGAAGGAAGCGGCGAGGACCAACCGTTCGGACAGAACGCTTACTCGCGCACTTCCCAACAAACGTACCGCGACGTAGCCGGAGTGATTCAGGACACCTGGACCATCGGCACCAGTAAGGTGAATGAATTCCGCTTTCAGTACGCGCGCCGCGGTCTTTCCTACTTCTACAACACGCAGATCGCCGCGGGCGCGTATCCGGCGGTCAACATTCCGGGCTTCGGCTATTTTGGGCGCGAGCCTTACTCCTACATTCAGCGCGTCGAGCAGCGCTACCAGTTCACCGATAATTTTTCCTGGAGCATCGGCCGCCACGACACCAAGTTCGGAGCGGACTTCAACTACCTTCCCCTCGACGCAACCTTCACCGTCAACTACGGCGGGAATTACGACTTTGGCTCGTTCGCCGCATTCCCTTCGCCTTTCCCGGTTTTGAATGCAGTGCAAGCCTACGGTGCCGGACTGCCGGGAGATTTCGTGCAAGGCCTGGGCAGTCCGCACGACTCGTTCACCAACATCCCGATCGGAGCGTTCTGGCAGGACTCCTGGCGCGTGCGCCGGAACGTCACCTTGAACTTTGGTGTGCGCTACGACGTGGAGATTCCGCCGACCTTCAAACCGGTTACGGCTCTGGGTCAGGCGGGCTATAACTTTCTCGGGCTGCAGAAGGGCATTCAGACCGACACAAATAATATCCAGCCGCGGCTCGGCCTGGCATGGGATCCCAAGGGCGACGGGAAGACCGTGGTCCGGGCTTCTTACGGAATATTCTACGACCACCCGCTGCTCGGTCTTTATTTCCTGGGCAACGCTTCCGACGGTTCGTCCAGCGGCCAGCTGGCATTCCCGGGAACTGAACCTTGCGTAGCGCCGGGCAATCCCGCCAACCTGAACGCGATTCCGATCTTCCAGGGACTGATCAACACAGCCGCCTGCGCGCCGGGGCCGTCCGCTCTGATTCCGGCGCTGGGTTATTTGCCGAACCAGCAGCAGTTCACGTCGATCAACTTCCCGAATTCTCTGTTTCTCAATCAGAACTACATCACAGACGGTTTCCCGCTGTTTTTTCAGCCCTTTGGTTATCCGCAGGCGAAGAACTTTGTGTTCGCATATTCGCAGCAGGCAAATCTTACGGTGGAGCGTGATCTGGGCAAAGGCCTGGCTTTGAGCGTGGCCTACAACTTTAACGGTGGACGGCACCTCAACCGGCCGATCAACGCCAACCCGCAGCGTGGCGATCTGTTGCTGGCTAACCTGCAGAACGCACAGGGCGACCCCAGTTCAAACTCTGCTTTCGGACCACTCGCCGTCGGCACCGGAGCTCTTCCCTGCAACGTCAACCCGTCGAATGGAAAACCCTGGGTCTCGGCGGCGCTGATGAACTTCTTCCGTCCTAGCGGCTTCAATCCGTCGATTGCCAACGCGTTGACCGCGGTTGGCGCTGGTGGTTGTGTGACGACGCTGGCCCCAGCCGTGATTCAGTTTCTTCAGGCATCCGGCTATAACACCGCCGGGTTCAATACGGCCTGCAATCCCGCAACTCTGGCGGGCTGCGTCCCGTTTGGCGACATGGACGCCAATTACTCCAATGGCAGCTCGGTGTACCACGGCCTGACCGCCAACCTGCGCAAGCGCTTCAACAATCACTATGAATTCCTGGCGTCCTACACCTGGTCACATGCCATTGACGATTCGACCGACCTGCAGTCCACGCTAACGCCGCAAGACAGCTTTTACCCGGGCCTTGACCGTTCCAGCTCAACCTTTGATCAGCGCCATCGTTTTGTCTTCAGCGGAGTCTATCAATCTGGCAAAGTTGAGGCCAAAGGGTTTACCGGCGCGTTCCTCAGCAATTGGACGTTCGCACCGTTGATCGAGTTCAGCTCGGGACGGCCTTTCAATATCATCACCGGCAACGGCGATAACCTCCAGGAATCGTCCCTTACCGGCCGCCCCAACACATTCGTCAGCCCGGCCTGTACCGCGCTCGGATTTCCCTCGGTGGCTTCAAAGTACTCACCCACCAAAGTTCTTCAGGAGCCGTGCGTCGCCAACTTTAACGGGACGCTGCTCTCTCTCGACGGCAACCTTGGCCGCAACGCCGGAATCACGCCCTGGACCGTGTTCAACGATCTGCGCGTGGCCAAGCGAATCTATTTCAAGGAGCGGATCAGCCTCGACTTGATCGCCGACACGTTCAACATCGCCAACAAGATGAACGTGGCCGCCGTCAGCCCGCTGTTCACCAATGCGGGCCAGGCAACTGCGGCGTACGATCCGCGACAGTTTCAGTTTGCCATGAAGATCAACTGGTAAGGACCGAAGTCTAAGGTCCGACGTCCGACGCCCGGCTCTTGCGGTGTTACACTTTCCTCTCATCCATCCTTGGCGCTTGCCGGAGCTCTTCCCTCGATGTCCCAAAATATGTCTCAACCCTTTACGCCGACGCCGCGAACTCGTGTCGTCCGCGAAGCGGAACGCGGTGTCTATGATCGCCAGGCCGCGTACCGCATTCTTGATGAAGCCTTTCTGTGCCACGTGGGCTTCGTAGCGGACGGCCAGCCTTTCGTGATTCCCACGTCGTACGGACGCGTGGACGACAATTTCTACATTCACGGCTCGGCGGCGAGCCGCATGCTGCGGCAGATGAAAGACGGCGTCGCGGTCTGCGTGACCGTCACCCTGCTCGACGGGCTGGTGCTGGCACGCTCCGTTTTCAATCACTCCATGAATTACCGCTCAGTGGTGATCCTGGGAAAAGCCACACTGGTGGACGATCCCAAAGAGAAAATCGAAGCCTTGCACGCACTCTCGGAGCATATTCTTCCCGGCCGCTGGGCCGACTCGCGCCAGCCGAACGAGCGCGAACTGAAAGCAACGTCGGTGCTGCGCCTGCCGATTGAAGAGTTCTCCGCAAAAGTTCGCGTCGGCCCGCCGATTGACGACGGAGAAGACTACGCGTTTCCGACCTGGGCGGGTGTAGTTCCGCTGGAGATGGTGGCGGGCAAGCCGATCAGCGACGCTAGGCTGCTGGCCGGGCAGGATGTGCCCGCGTACATAAGCCCGTACACGAGAAAATGAACAACTCGGCATCGGTGATAGACATTCCTGACGCATCTTGCTGCTTGATTTCATTAGTAAAGAGTTATATTCTTACTGTAAGGCGTACAGGTAAAGATGAGAAATTCCAGCACAATCAGCAGCAAGGGCCAGGTTACCGTTCCGCAAGAGATTCGAAAACGGCTCGGGTTGGCGACCGGCGACCGCGTCGAGTTTGTGGTGGACGGGGATCGCACTGTGATCCGGCCGGCCCGCTCGGAAATGAACCCGTTCGAAAAGTTCATCGGGATTTTGGGCCCCTTCCCCGGCGGTGAAAAGGGGATAAAATCGTGGATCGATGATATGCGAAGCGATGATAAAGACCACGAATGAGAACGGCCCTCGATACCAACATCCTCTCGCCCGTTTGGTCGGGAGAACCGTCGGCGGCCGCCATCGCTGCTCAGTTGTCGAAGGCTCGCGCCCAGGGGGCGCTGGTAGTATGCGCTCCAGTGTTCGTCGAGCTTACTGCCATACCAGCGGTCAATGTCAGCGTGCAGTTGGTCGAAAAATTACTCGGCGAGATGGCTATCATTGTCGATTTCGACCTCGGTGAAGATGTATGGCGGCTAGCAGCCACGCGCTTTGCCGCTTATGCCATCCGCCGTCGCCAATCCGGGGGAGGTCCGCCCAAACGCTTGTTAGTGGATTTCCTAATCGCGTCGCACGCGCTGCTGAAAGCGGATCGGCTGATGACCCTCGACACTAGCCGCTACGGTGTGGATTTCCCGAATCTTCGTCTGACTTGAGTCTATGTGGCGTTTATTGTTGCTCTAGTTGATGGCCACACTTCCTACGGAATCAGCAGCAACTTCCCCGTGGTCTTCCGGCCTTCCAGATCGCGGTGCGCCTGCTGCGCTTCAGCTAGCGGGTACGTGTGCGCGATGCGTAGCTTCATCTGACCCGACGAGATCATGTTGAACACCGCGCCTGATCGCTCCAGCAACTCTTCGCGCGTGGCGGTGAAGTGGGCCAGGCTGGTGCGGGCCATGTAGAGCGAGCCTTTTTGCGAGAGCGTGATGGGGTCGACCGGCGGAACCGGGCCGCTCGACGCGCCGAACAGCACCAGCATGCCGCGCGGGCGCAGCACGTTCATGCTTTTTTCGAATGTGGCCTGGCCCACGCTGTCGTAGACCACGTCCACGCCCTTGCCGTCGGTGAAGCGCTTGGTCTCGGCTTCGAAGTCGATCTGGGTGTAGAGAATCACTTCATCGGCGCTAGCCTCCCGCGCCAGTTTGGCTTTGGCCTCGGTGGAGACTGTCGTAATCACCCGCGCGCCGAGACGGTGCGCCATCTGGATCAGCAGCAGCCCCACGCCGCCGGCGCCGGCATGAATCAAGGCAGTTTTGCCGGGCTTCAGCGGGTACGTGTCGTAACACAGATAGTGCGCGGTCATGCCCTGCAGCATGGCGGCCGCGGCATCGCGATCGCCGACTTCGTCCGGGACCGGCACCAGCGCCGTCGCCGGCGCGGCCACGTACTCGGCGTAAGACCCCAGCACTCCGCTCCAGGCCACGCGGTCGCCGACCTTCGCCGATTTCACGTCGGCGCCAATCGCGGTGACCACGCCCGAGCCCTCTTGTCCGACGACAAACGGCACCGGCGCGTGATAGCGGCCTTCGCGGATATAGACGTCGATGAAGTTCACGCCGATGGCTGCGATTTTTACCAGCGCCTCGTGGCTTTTCGCTTGCGGCACCGGCAGGTCCGCCAGTTGCATGGCTTCCGGTCCGCCGACTTGCTTTACTTGAATGGCTTTCATGGTCTGCCTTGCTGATCCCAGTTCGATTCCAGCACCTGTTTGTTTGCCGCCGGAAATTATACGGGAGGGTTCGCGGATTCGCTTTAACGGCTTTCGCTTTAATCGCGGGGAGGATCTTTTACCGCCAAGGGCACGAAGGTACACGAAGGAAACCCAACCACGAAAACTTCGTGATACTTCATGACCTTCGTGGTTGATTGATTTCTTCGCGAAGTGTTAACCCACTTCCCGCCGACGGGATTCGAATGCGCTCCGGATTGGGCGATTCCCAGTAATCATTTCCCAATCCGCAATCAGAATCCACAAACCCCAGACACCTCTGCTACACTGCAAGGCTTCAGGGCAAGGAGCTGGTTATGGCCGAATCGCCTCAGTCTTACGCGCACCATACTCGCTGGGACCCGCTGTATCATTTCTTCGCGCTGCCGATCCTCGGACTGGGGCTGCTGATGGCCCTGGTCCATTTCTTCGCGCACATCACAGAAGGCGATTTTCACGATCACTTTCACGCCTTCCTGCTGATTCTGCTGGCGTCGGCCTTGCTGGTGGTGGTTCTCAAAGAGCGCTTCTATGCCCTGAAGGTGCAGGACCGCGTGATTCGCCTCGAAGAGCGTCTGCGGCTGACGCAGCTTCTCTCCGAGCCCCTGCGCTCGCGCATTCCTGAGTTGACGGAAGGACAGTTGATCGGGCTGCGCTTTGCCTCGGATGCAGAAATTCCTAAGCTGGTCGAGCGCGCGCTGCAAGAAAAACTTTCGCGGGCAGAAATCAAGAAGGCGATTCAGAACTGGCGTCCGGATAATTGGCGGGTGTGAAAGGCGGGCATTGGACTTCAGCCCCCAGACCTCAGCCCTCAGACTTTGGACCAGGGTGCAGATCCACGTAGAGACAGCCGCCTCGGCTGTCCAAGCCAGCGCGAAGCGCGCGGATCGGGCCAGCGTCCGAGGTTTGAGGCCTGAGGTCTCAGCCGGCTTCCCGGGTAACCCTCCAGGAATGGTGCCGAAAGTAACCTCGCTCAGTTCCTTTTCGGCGTTGACCGTGGCTCGCTGGGCGGGTAGGATTTTGGCTAGAGCTGTACAGGCCAGCGCCCCGGGAGAATCACGCATCTCATAGAGAAATATGCAGCTTGCAAAATCCTATGTGGGGACCGCGAGCCTTACCTGTCTCTTGCTGACGGGATTGGCCTGCCAGACCGCGCAGAAGCCGGTATCGCTTCTGCCGCCGGGATCGGCGCCTGCGCTGAGCGCGGCTGCCCCCGCTAGCTCGACTTCTGGTTCGTCGACTGCTGGTTCGACTGCGGTTGGCGCTGCGGCGCAATCTGACCCGAGCCAATCGAAATCAGAACAATCTAAGCCAGAACAATCTAAGCCAGGAAAGTCCAAGTCCGGCCAAGCCAAGTCTGGCCAAGCCAAGACAGAGCCGTCGAGGCCAGCCGCGCAAAAGCCAGCGCCCCAATCCAGTCCCACATCCGCAAACCCAGCCGCCTCGGGCCAGGCATCGTCCACTCCTAGCTCCGCCGCCGCAGCTTCCGACCCTGTCGCCGACTTGATCGTTCGGGTCGAGAAGGAATACCAGGCGGGCGTGGCGAACTACAAGGCAGGCGACACGGACGCCGCCAAGAAGAATTTCGATAACGCCTTCAATGCGATGCTGGGAAGCAATCTCGACGTCCGCTCCGACGATCGCCTGCATCAGGAATTCGACCACGTGGTCGAGGGTGTGAACCAGCTTGGACTGGACGGCCTGGGAGGAAAACCAGAGGACGATTCCGCAAGCAATCCGGCGGGCGACGCCGCCAATCAAGAAGGGCAACAGAAATCCGAGCCAGCGCCGATCGACGAGACCAACGGCATCACTCCGGCCGCCGACGCGGGCGTAAAAGCCAAGGCGCAAGCCGAGATGAAGCTCACGCGCTCCGACCTGCCGCTCATGATGACCGACCAGGTCGCCGGCTACATCAGTTATTTCTCCAATCGTGGACGCGGCAACTTCGAGCGCGCCTTTGCCCGCTCCGGCCGCTACCACGACATGATGGTTTCCGTCCTCAAGGAAGAAGGCGTGCCCCAGGATCTGATCTATCTGGCGCAGGCCGAATCCGGATTCCATCCGCTGGCGGTTTCGCGGGTGGGCGCGCGCGGCATCTGGCAATTCATGGGCAGCCGCGCCCGTGGCTACGGCCTGCACCACAATATGTGGGTCGACGATCGCCAGGACCCCGAAAAATCCACCCGTGCCGCCGCGCACCACCTGAAAGATCTTTATAACCAGTTCGGCGACTGGTACTTAGCCATGGCCGCGTACAATTCCGGCCCGGGCACGGTGCAGTCTGCGGTGAAGCGCACCGGCTTCGCCGACTTCTGGGAGCTTTACCGGCGCAACGTTCTGCCGAAAGAGACGCGCAATTACGTTCCCATTATTTTGGCCGTGACCATCATGGCCAAGAATCCGTCGCAGTATGGCTTGAATGAAGTTGCCATGGATCATCCCGCCGCCTACGACACGGTCAGCCTCAACTATCCCGTGGATCTGCGGCTGGCCGCGGAATGTGTGGGCGCAACCGTCGAAGACTTGCAGGATCTGAATCCCAGCCTGCTGCGCCTGACGACGCCGCGCGAAGGCAAGTTTGAGCTGCATCTGCCCGCCGGGACCAAAGATCAGTACGAAACGGCCATCGCCGAGATTCCGGTCGAAATGCGGTTGTGGTGGCGCTATCACACCGTGCATTCCGGCGACACGCTGGCCTCGCTGGCGCACACCTATCACACCACCGCGAAGTCCATTGCCGAGATCAACCACCTTGATCCTCCGGCCAAAGGCGCTCCGGCTGAACTCGAAGCCGACGTCAAGCTCGTAATCCCGGTCGCTCCGGGGAAGCATCCGCTTTCGGATACAGCCACTTACGCGCGCCGCATCACCCGGGTTCGGGTGCACGCCGGCGACACCGTGCAAACGGTTGCGGACAACTACGGCGTCTCGCCGCTGATGATCCGCCGCTGGAACGGCCTGCGTGGCAATAGCCTTTCTGGACGCCGGATCGTCGCACTTCATCTTCCGGTCACGCCAAGCGCGCACGACGCTGAAGTAGCGTCCGCGCGGACCGGCAAGTCGAAACATTCGGCCAAAGCTCCACAAACCGCCAGCACCAAGCCCCCGGCCACCAAGTCAGCCAAGATTGAGCCCGTTGAAACCGCCGACGCACCGGTCATTCGTCACAAGGTCAAGACCGGCGAAACCCTCTACTCCATCGCCACCGCCTACCGGACCACGGTCTCCGCCCTCAAACGCGACAACCGCGGCATCGCCACCCTGCGCCCCGGCATGATTCTGATCGTGCAGCAAGCGCGGTAAAACCGGACGCGCGGGCACCTGGCTCCGTTTTCGCCCTGAGAAATCCAATGTCCAATCATCGCTTTCGTCAAGTATTTGCCTCCTAAAACGGGCGTCCTGAGTGCGCCCGCGCCAGATGCGAGCCCATCCCGCAAAGTCTCAGCCTCGGTTGCGATTCTTCTTTCCTTTTCCCCGCGCCCTGTGATAACTCAATATTCGGGACGCAGTGTTTTCCGTCCTTGCAGCCTGCACTAAACGTCGTGCTATAATCGCGCGCCGTTCCAGAAGAAGTTCCGGTGGTCTTTTAAATTCTCTCGTGCCCGCAGCCCGGGCGCTCGTTGCCGCAACGGGCCGCCACGGGTCGCCACTAAAGATCAGGAGGATCCATGACGTTTTACGACCCCACGCTCTACGGACGTGACGAAGAAGATGAATTTGCCGACAGCGGCGCTTACAGCGAGTCGCTGGAAGAAGATTTCGAAGAGGAAGAGGAAGAAGAAGCTGGATTGCCCGAACCGGATGCACATGCCCCGGCGCCGGCAGCCACTCCGGCGCCTCCCGTTCCTAAACCAGCCCCTAAACCAGCCGCTCCCAAGCCGCCAGCTCCCGCCGGTGGAGGCGGAGGCTCCAAGCCCGCCGCGAAAAAGAAAGCGGCCAAGAAAAAGCCCGCCAAAAAAGCGGCGAAGAAACCCGCCAAGAAAAAAGCTGCCAAAAAGCCGGCAAAAAAGAAAGCCGCCAAGAAACCGGCGAAGAAGGCAAAGAAGAAAGGCAAGAAGCGCCGTTAAGTCGCAGCCTGGCCTCGACCGCCTCCCGTTTTTCGTTTCAACATCGGAACCGCGCCCTTCGGGGCGCGGTTTCTTGCTGTCGGAGGCTCAAGTTAATCCGCCCAGCCAAAAAACAACGCGACGATGACGATCGTATCGGCGCACCCATGCGCCAGGATTGGAATCCACAAGTTCCGTCTCGAAAGCAGATAGGCGCCGCCCAGGATCAGGCCCGAAACCGTCGATTGCAGAATCCCTGGCGGCCCTTTGTAGTAATGGCCGTAGCCGAACAGCACGCTGGACGCCAGCAGCGCCGCGAGATATGCCGCCTTCGAGCGGTTGCCTACGTCGGCGGCCCGCGTGAGCAAGTATCCGCGATAGCCCATTTCCTCGCCAAACGCGGCAAAGGTCCAGACCAGGCCGAGATTGAGAAGCGCCGCCTTCCATGTTGCTTTGCTGGCCTGCAGCACCGCCGACCCCTTCGCCGCCGTGTGCCAAAATTTCTGACCCAACATAGTAGCGAGTTGTCCCGCGACGATGACCAGCACCCCAACCACAATGGCCCAAGCAACGGTCTTCCACCACGATTTCGGTTTCGCCAGCCCAACCGCTCTCCATCCGCCATCCCGCAGCCGGATCGAAATCCAGCCCATCACAAACAGGATCGGCACCTCGTTAGGCACGCGGTGATAAACGTTGTGCAGGATCACGATGGATGCGCCGACTGCGAATTCTGCCAGCGACATCCAGCGCTGGCGCGGCTGCAGATGTTTTTCCAAAGGCGAGACGGCAGCGGGTGAGGTCGCCATTTCGTGCATTGTATCCAGTCGCGATCAGCTTCCAGCGTATAATTTCCGCCGCCCCAGGAAAGGCACTTCCATGAAACGCACGCGCCCGCTGCTTCACGCCACCCACTTCCTGCTGACCCTCCTGCTGGCTCTCGCCGCCTTCGCGCAGTCGCCCTCCATTCCCAAGCCGCCCGACACGCCGAAGCGTCCCGTCACTGACGAATATCAGGGCGTGAAAGTCATTGACGACTACCGCTGGCTCGAGAACTGGGACGATCCTGCCGTGAAGCAATGGAGCGCCGCCCAGAACGCACGCACCCGCGAATATCTCGATCATCTGCCCGCGCGCGCCGCCATCAAAGATCGTCTGCACCAACTCGTCGCCGCCAGTTCCGCCGCGTACTACGGTCTGCAGTTCCGCGCGGGAATGCTGTTCGCCATGAAATACCAACCGCCCCAGCAGCAGCCCATGCTCGTGGTGCTGCGCTCGGCCGACGATCCCGCCAGCGCAAGAGTTATTTTCGATCCCAACGCCGCCAGCGCCAAGGGAGCGCTCGCCGTGGATTTCTATGTGCCTTCGTTCGGCAGCAAATATGTTGCCGCCGCACTTTCGGAAAACGGATCGGAAGATGCCTCCGCCCATATTTTTGATGTGGACACAGGTAAGGAACTTTCCGACGTCGTTCCGCGCGTAAACTTCGCCACCGCCGGCGGCAGCATTGCCTGGAAAGCCGACAACTCGGGCTTCTATTACACGCGCTATCCGCAAGGCAACGAGCGTCCGCCCGCAGACGCCAATTTCTACCAGCAGGTTTACTTTCACAAACTCGGCACCGATCCCAAAGAAGACGCCTACGTCATCGGCAAAGATTTTCCCCGCATCGCCGAGATCCACCTCCGCACCAGCGACGACGGCCGCTGGCTGCTCGTCTCGGTCGGCAACGGCGACGGCGGCCAGTTCGCACATTACCTGATGGACCTGGAAGGCCACTGGACCCAGCTCACGCATTTCGAAGACGGAATTGTCGCGGTTAAATTCGGCGTGGACCCGGGGCTCTACCTGCTCTCGCGCAAGGACGCGCCCCGCGGCCAGATTCTGCGCCTGCCGCTCGATCATCTCGATCTGGCGCAGGCTCGGGTCATCGTTCCGCAATCACCCGGCGGCGCGCCCGGCGCCAGCGGAGACGAAAACGATCGCGCTTCCATCGAAAACTTTGTGCCCGCATGGAACCATCTCTACGTGATCGACATTATTGGCGGTCCCTCGCGCATGCGCGTCTTCGAACGAAAAGCTTCCGACCGCGGCCCGGGCGCTTCAGCGCCTGGGCTCGAGCAAACCGGAGAAGTTCCGCTGCCTCCGGTTTCGGCCATCGGCCAGGTCGTTTCCATCGGCGCCGGCGACGTGCTCTTCTACACTTCCACGTACATCACGCCCGCCGCCTGGTACCATTTCGATGCCGCCACCGGAAAGGCTACGCGCACCGCGCTCTACGAAACTTCTCCCGTGAGCTTTGACGACGCCGAAGTGGTGCGCGAATTCGCCACCTCCAAAGACGGAACCCGCGTCCCGATGAACATCATCCGCCGCAAGGGCACAACGCTCGACGGCAGCAATCCCGCGCTGCTCTACGGATACGGCGGCTACGGCATCAGCGAGATGCCGTTTTTCCTCGGCTCCTTCGCGCGCTCCTGGCTCGACCAGGGCGGCGTCTACGTCGACGCCAATCTCCGCGGCGGCGCCGAATACGGCGAGGAATGGCACATGGCGGGCAATCTCACTCACAAGCAAAACGTCTTCGACGATTTCATTGCCAGCGCCCAGTACCTGATCGACCACAAATACACTGCGCCCGCGCATCTCGCGATTCTTGGCGGCAGCAACGGAGGCCTGCTCATGGGCGCCGCCTTCACCCAGCGTCCCGACCTGTTTCGCGCGGTCGTTTCCGAAGTTGGCATTTACGACATGCTGCGCGTGGAACTCGATCCCAACGGCGCATTCAACGTCACCGAATTCGGCACCGTGAAAGATCCCGACCAGTTCAAAGCGCTCTACGCCTACTCGCCCTATCATCACGTGAAAAACGGAACGGCTTATCCCGCGGTTTACATGCCGACGGGAGAAAACGATCACCGCGTCAATCCCATGCAATCACGCAAAATGATCGCGCGCCTGCAGGCGGCCACCAGTTCGAATCGTCCCATCCTGCTGCGCACTTCATCCGCCGCCGGGCACGGCTCCATCGGCGCAGCCCTCGATGAACAAATCGAGCAGCAAGCCGACATGGTCAGCTTCCTGTTCGATCAGTTGGGAATTCAGTACGCTGCCGCGCAAAAGTGAGAGCGGGGCTTTTCTTCGCCCCGCCTGCAGTCTCTTGCCAGCGATCGCTCGCCTCCAATAGCTAAGGTTATTAGTATCAACGAGATACGGCGACGCCACTGCCGCACAGCCTCAGTCCTCCCGGCAGAACAACCGGCTCTTGCAAATCATGAATATCACTGATATCATTAAAATCATGCAGGACGGTTCCGATGTCAGTTCCTAAAGATCTCGCCTTCAAATCCGCGACCATCTTCGACGCCACGCGGGTTTACTCCGGCAATTGGGAGAAGGCGATGCAACACGTGGCCTCCGGCCTGTCCCGCAAAGAATCCGGACCGAGTCCGGCCTATGCCATCGTGGTCCACCCCACGAAGCGTGCGAAAGGCACGCCGAATTATCTGGCAGCGGCGAAGACCTTCGCCAAAGCTTATACCCTGGGGCTGGAAGCGATCTCGCGGATCAAGCATGAAATTCTGACGTCTCCCCAGCAGCATCGTCTGCAGGCCCTCGAACCCGAAGATTACATCCATGTGTTCCTGGGCAAAGCGACTTCGAGGGACATCAAGCGGCTCATGCAGCCATCTCCCGGAATCTACATCATGCCTTCTCATCTGGATGCCGGCTTCCTGGCTGATCTGGATTTGCCTCCCGTGCCGGACATGCTGCGCGATGTACCCCTGGTCATCCAGATCGAAGACTCTGGTCTGATGCTGGAAGAAGAGAGCACCGCGTTGAGCGGCGTGCGACCAGCCATTGAGACCAGCGTTGCGCTCGATCCCGAAGCCGCGATTGAGAGAGACACTTTGGAATGGAGAAAGCGATTTATGGCGGAGCATCCGGCCTGGACGTCGGCGCAGATCGCGCAGGAGAGCACCAGCCGCGCCAAGAACCAACCCGCAATCGCCTCCCGCTGGGCGAAAGAGAAGAAAGTTTTCGCGGTCGATTATCAGGGCCAGAAGTGGTTTCCGCGATTTCAATTTCAGGACGGAAGACCGGTCCCGGCAGTTTCGCAAGTCATAAAATTGTTTCCGCAGCATGCTACCGGATGGGAGCTGGCATATTTCTTCACCACGCAAAACGCCAACCTTTCCGGACGCAGGCCGCTCGATCTTCTCAAACAGGATCCTTCTCGGGTAGTATCTCTGGCGCAAGCCTTTGTACATCCCGCCGATGTCTTCTAGTTGTCCGATAGCGCCGCCGCTGGCTTCACCGTTGAACGTGGAAACGGCTTCGCTCCCGGCTGGCACGGTGCTGTTTCGTTGTCACAAGGGCGGTTATCCGGCGAACTCATTCAATCCCAATGTCGGGAAGCACATAGCTGTTCCGGAAGAAGGCGCGCGATTTAATCCGTTTCCCGGCGCCCCCGCAGTCAATATTCCCACGATTTATGCGGCAGACTCGCTCGAGGCGGCCGCGCTGGAAAGCATTTTTCATGACGTCCCGCATGTGCCATCCCCACGCTATCCGATGTTCCGCCTCGGCGAATGGAGCTACAGCGAATTGGAAGTTACCCGGGACCTGGTGCTGCTCGAGTTGATCAATCCCAGGCTCCGCCAGTTCCTCGTACCCGGCCACACCGAGTCGATCACGGAAAGTGAATTGATCCACACGCCTCCGTCGGAATATCCGCATACCCGCACCTGGGCGCAGAGCTTTCACGCTGCGGCACCCAACCTGGACGGACTTACCTGGCGGCCCAGGCTCGCAGGCACAGGAACTTCGTTTGTGTTTTTCGGAGACCGCTTCAAAAATGGGGACTTGCAGATTCACTCGTCCCCAACCCCAACCGCGATCGGAGACGGCTTCCTGGAGATTTATGGGATCGCGATGCGGGCCCACATTAAGATTGTGACTCCCTGACGGGGTAGCGAGCGGAGGCCGTTAGGTATGCTTGCCATGCAGCAGCACCCGCTACTTCCCGCCCTCCACCGCGGTCAGGCACTTCCCGTACAATTCCAGCAAATGCGAGGCGTAATCTTCCGGCTTGGCGGCTGCGCCTCCACCGGTGAAACCCACACCGCCGCTGCTGGAGGTTTTGCCATATCCCGTGGTCATGGCGATAAACTTCATCAGATCAAGCGCAATATCTTCATCGCGGCGCGAACCCGCGCCCCTGGCCGGTGCTTCGTCCATGAGTCCTTCTCCTGATCCGGAAATAATAGGAATTTCGTCGTCTTCGAACTCTTCGTCATCCATACTGCGTAAAATCATGCCGTGCGAAATCATGCTGCTCAAAATCTCCGCCAGAAATCATAGCAGAGGAGCCGGCTTCCGGCTTCGGGCGTCCGGCCTCCGCGAACCAGGCAACCAGAAGTCCGAAGTCCGAAGTCTGAAGTGCACCCCGGTTCCCTCGATTCGGCACCGCGAACGTTCGGCTTAGCGCGGGATCGCGCGTTGGAATTGAGCGGTCCGGTGGTCACACCGCTCTGGGTACCGCCGTGACGTGAAAAAATTGACACGCTGAGCGATACTTAAACTTGGGCAAGGGACGCGTGTCCCCGGTGTGCCTCGCTCGTGGCTGCGGATGTGTTCTCTGTGGCCTCCCAGGTTTGGGCGCGCTTGCAAGAGTCAAATCTGCGGAGTCAAGCCTGTAACGAAGCAAGCCTGCATTCTTCTGGCGTGAGGTTCTCAATAGTTTGAAGCGTGAACGCAATCTCGTGATTGCCGCCGTCGTGCTGTTGCTGCTGCACGTCGGTGTGGTCGCCGGCTTTGGCACTGCAGCCCGCGGCCCATTTCTTTCCGACCTGCTCCAACTCACCTTGGGCGCACTGGTCGCGCTCGCATGTTTCCGCGCCAGCCGGCGTTCGGAAGGGCTGGCCTGTTCGGTATGGCGCCTCACGACGGTTGCCTACGGTCTGTGGCTTGTGGCCCAGGCCGTCAGCCTCTGCAACGATCTGTTTCCCGGTTCCGCCACCGGTTCGTGGATCAGCAACCTGCTGTTCTGTTTCTGGTTCGCTCCCATGGCCATGGCTATGTTCCTCGACCCGGAACACGAAGCTGGAAATCTCGACGCCCTGGTCGCCCTCGACTTCGTGCAGGGCACCATGGTCTGCATCGCCGCCTACCTGTATTTTTTCTACCTGCCCAAAGCGGAATCGTCGGATGAGTTGGCCCACGGAGTCTGGGCGCCGTATTTTGTCGGCTACGGGTTTGTCGCGGGAGCGTATCTGCTGCGGGCCGCTCTCAGCCGCTCCCGCTTAGCCCGGCAACTTTTCGGGCGGCTTGGACTTTTCCTCGCCTTGTCCGGCTGTGTCGACGCTCTCTACTTCTACGGCCCCGGCCGCAGACTCAAGACTGGCGCCTGGTTCGACATTCTCTGGAGTGTGATGCTGGTCATTCCGTTGATCCTGGCCACTACGTGGAGAACTGCCGAAGAGCCGGTCGCCGCTTACGAGGAGGGCGCGCCGCGGCCCGAAAAAAAAATCCACAGCGAAATGTTTCACCTGTTTTACCCGCTGCTGGTGCTGATCATGTCGCTGCGCATCGCGCGGGAGCGTCTGGGCCTGGCGGCCAGCGTGGTTTTTCTTTCGTTCGTCTGTTCGAGCGCGCGCCTTCTCGTCACTCAGACCCGCCTGATCCGCACCCAGGAAGCCCTGCGTCGCGAAGCTTCGCACGATGGCCTGACTAGCCTGTGGAATCACAAAGTGATTCTGGAAATTCTCAACCGCGAACTGCTGCGCGCCGAGCGCCATGGCCAGCCCGTGGGCGTGATCATGGCCGACGTGGACGATTTCAAGAAAGTGAATGACAGTCGCGGCCACGCCGCCGGCGACGTCGTCCTGCGCATCATCGCCAGCGAAATCGCCGCTGTGGTGCGTCCCTACGACTCGGTCGGCCGCTATGGCGGAGAAGAGTTCCTTGTCGTCGCCCCGGATTGCGGCCCTGCCGAAATCTGGGAACTGGCGGAACGCATCCGCAATTGCGTCGCGAACTGCAGCATCGTGGCCGGAGGAACCAGCCTTCACGTAACCTTGAGCCTCGGCGTCTCCACAGGCCGCTCCGCTGCCGACCCTGAAAAACTCCTCAACGCCGCCGACACCGCCCTCTACCAGGCCAAGAACGGAGGCCGCAACCGCGTTGAGCCCAGCGCTGGCCGCGCCGCCCTCGCCAGCTCCGAATCTTCCTCCGCAGCCCAGAGCAGCTTCTGGCTGTAGAAGCCTTTTCATGAATGAGTTTGGGAAGGGCACGGCTTACACAGGTTGCGGAGAGACTTAAGAATGCGTGCAGTACCGTGGAAGAGGCGGCGCTTCAGCGCCGCGTAAAGCCTCCGAAATCAGCGTAAGCATAGCCCTAGTGGTCGCATTTTGTGTCCACGACGAGTTTTTTCGCCTCTACAGCCGTGCCGCACAAGGGCCAGGGATTCCGGCTTTAGCCTCCGAGAAATCACCGCGCAGACCGCGGCGCGCTGTCCCGAACTCCCACAACCAAAAGCCAGCCTGGACTTCCCGCGTGTTCGTTTTTCGTAACAATTTTCCCGCGCTGCGCCGTTTCAGCGTTTTCCGTTCTAGCATGAGTGGCACCTTCCCCCCTGGGCTTGGCCGCTGGCGCGCTGTCGCCGCCAGCGGCTCTGCCTTTTGTCATAAAATCTTGCCCTGATTTTTTGCAAGGAGGCCACCGCCATGGCCGTCAGAAAGCTTGCGCCGCCCGATGCCGCAAGACAAAGCGTCGCTTTAAAATCCGATCCTACGCGCGTCGATCCGCGGAAACTCAAGCTCGGCAAGCAGGATGCCCGGCACGATCCCCGCACCTTGTTGCTGGCTTCCTACATCACACCCGCACTGCCCGCGCCGCCCGCCACGTTTGACGTCAGCTCCAAAGTGCACGCCTGGGGCATGATGGACAACGACCAGATCGGCGACTGCACCTGCGCCGCCACCGGACATCTGATCATGGAGTGGACCGCCAACGCCAAAAACAAAATGGTCACGCCCTCCGATAAGCAAATTGTCGCCGCTTACTCCGCCATCACCGGATACAATCCCGCCACCGGCGCCAATGACAACGGCGCGCAGGAAATCGACGTGCTCAACTACTGGCGGCAGACGGGCATCGCCGGCCACAAAATTTCCGCCTACATGGCGCTCGAGCCTTCCAACCACACCCACATTCAGGATTCGGTTTACATTTTTGGCGGATCCTACATCGGCATTCAGTTGCCCATCAGCGCGCAGGCTCAGGTTCAGAATCATCAGCCCTGGTCAGTTCCGCAGCAAGGCCCCACCGGCGATGGCAAGCCCGGTTCCTGGGGAGGACACGCCGTGCCCGTGGTCGCCTACGACGCGCACGGCCTCACCGTCGTGACCTGGGGCGCGTTGCAAGTGATGACCTGGACTTTCTGGGATACCTACTGCGACGAGTCCTACGCGCTCCTTAGCCCGGATTACTTAACCGGAAAGCAGCAAACCCCGGAAGGCTTCAACCTGCAACAACTACAGGAGGACCTGGCCGATCTGAAATGATTCATGTTCTGAGATGACCCGCGTAGGGACAGCCGCCTCGGCTGTCCGCCGGGCACAGCCCGGCTCTTGCTTTTGGTTTTGCTTTTGTTCTTGCTTTGGTTTTGCCTTTCAGCTTTTGACTTTCAGGCTCGGCTCTTTGGGTGTTGCCTTTGGGTGGCGCAGCGCTTCTAGAGACTGCGTAAAAACTGGATTCCGGGCGAAGAGGTAGATCGGACTTGCCAGATTTTAGCCCCGAATGGGGCGGCATTCGATAGCCCGGCACGTAAGTGCCGGGTAGAGTGGAAGGATCGAGTGAGTCCCGAAGGGACGGCACCCGTCCTCACGCAAACTCTTCCAGCGCTGCGATCACTGCGCAGTCCAGACTTGCGGCGTCAGCCGCCGAGGTTAAGCTTCGAGCCCTATATGGCAAACGCGACCTACCAGATAATCGGCGGCGCTCTTGCCCTCATCCATGGTCATCACTTCAATGGGATGGCTCTGGCTGTGCGGCCGCAGAATCAGATGGTCGCCGGCGACTTCCACGTACTTTACCGTGCAGGTTCCTTCTTTGAGCACGGCGTACATGTTGAATTCGCCCTTGCGGTAAGGCTTCAGTGAGTTATAGTGCCGGTCCAGCAGCAGGGTCGCGCCCGGCATCAGCCGCGGATACATGCTCATGCCTTCGTGGCTGTCGGCTTTGATCAACACGAAGCGCTCCCAGCCCGCGCGGTCGCCTTCGCTTTCCGTGCGCAGCTTGCGCAGGAAACTTTTTTTGAATTTTACGATTTCTTTCACGTTCATGCTGGCAATACGAGGTTGAGTTGCGGCGACCTTCCCATCGACTTGCAGAATATTTTCGAACTCGTCGCCGCTCGGAGGCAGGATCGACGCGCGTTTGTTGACTTCGGCGGGATCCAGCAGGTCGAGCACGGAAAGATGCTGTACCGAAAGGACTTTGTCCATTCCTTCCAGGCTCAACCCGCGCTTCTTGTTGAGGAAGTTGGAAATGTGCGCCTGTTTGAATCCGGTTTGTTGCGCCAGCTTCAGCCCGGTTAACTCGTGCGCCTCGATCCGCTCCCAGAGAATCTTGCGGAGGTTCTCTTGCACGATGCGGAATTTCATAGCTTTGGAGTATAGCACCGGTGTCTATAGCCCCCCGCTAAGCGAATTACGTTTTCCACAGCCTGTTTGGTATCTCAACCTTGACTGAGGAAAATAGCGGCTATACGATCTCGCAGCATCAAACATATTTCCGGTTTTCAGGGATGAAGAAGTGATGAGTAACGGGGAGATCTTCAACGAGGAGAAGACCTTCGTCGAGTTCCGGCGGAAGGTGCGGGAAGCCGAAGTGCTCTCCGCAGCCATGGAACGGCTGCTGTTGTCGCTGCAGTTTACCGGGCGCGTGAGCGTGGTGGTACAAAACGGACGCGTCCTCAAATCCGGCTACGAGGAAGGTTATTTCCGCCAGCGCTACGACGCCTGCGGCGCCGACGGCGAAATGGGATCGAAGCCCTAGGAAGAAAAGGAGTTGGGGGCGCAGATCGGTGAGGGCGCGGTTTCCGCGGCCTTGAAAACTAAATAGCTCAAGCAGGTCATCGTAATCGAAACGAGCCCTGCGTTCGATTTCCGCTCTGCGGAAATCGGCGCAGGGCTTTTTTGTCGTTTGTCGCTCGCAACTGAAGGCAAACAATGTCGCAATCAGAAAAGAGGAAGTATGAAAAGCGATCGCACGGGCAAACCGAAAAACGAACTGGGCGTAGAAAACAAAACAGAGCAAAGAGTCGAACAGAGGATCGAACAAAGAGTCGAGCAGAGGATCGAGCAGAGGATCGAACAAAGAGTGGAACTGAAATATTGCGAAGGCTGCGGCGGTTTGGGAGTCCGGGAATGCGGCGGCGGTCGAGTCTACTGCGACGACTGCACGCGCAAGCTGGCCGAGCTGGCTGTTTCGAAAAAAACCTCGCGACGGCCAACGCTTCCGGTAGGAAACCGGAGCCTGCTCGACGAATGCGCGGATTCGAGCAGTCCCGATGGCAATGACGACTCGAACGAATCCGATTCGGGCGACTTGGACGCGATGGCGTGGATCTCGGCGGGAGGTGCGGCGTGAGTGAAATCATTGCCTGGATCGCAGCCGAGGCCGATCGGCCGGACTCGCCGGCGCCGCTTCCACTGCGCCGTCCGGCGCGGAATTCCGACGAATCCGATATTCCTGCGCCCAGGTATTCCACGCACCCGCCACAGTTGCCGGTTCATCAGTTTCCGCCTACTGGACAGAACAGCGACATTGCGGCCACCACTACCGACGGGGCCGCGGATTGGGCCAATGATCCGCTTTGGGCGGAAACTGCTCTCGAATCTGAAATCTATGAGCAGCACCGCAGGCGGCGCATTTACCGGGGACGAACCGCGGGCATGCTGCATCGTTACATGCGTTACGCGCTGGAAACAGGACGCATCCCTTCGATACTCGGCGGCGAGTTCTTTCGCAGCCGAGTTACTTCCTATAGCGTGAGCACGTTCGAAGACCGCGCCATCTTTGTGCATGACATGGAGAAGTGCCTGGCGCGGCTGGACGAACTCTCGCGGCAGGTTCTGGCGCGCATCGTGTTGCAGGGACACGGTCACGACGAAGCGGCGCGGCTTTTCGGATGTACCCGGATGACTATCCATCGCAATTTGACGGAAGCTCTCGACCGCATGGCCGACATTCTTCTGGAAGTGGGTCTGCTGGAAGCACTTCCGGCGGAAGTGTCGCTGCGCGACGGTCCGTTTGCAGAAACTCCATCTGCGGAAGCCGCAGCTTCCGAGAATGACGCGCCGGAAGTTCAAATTTCGCCTGTGGAAAAAACCTGTCAAGGGGGTGAAGCGACTGATTTTTTGCTAAGTGATTGTGAAGATGGGAAATAAAAAGTTGAAAACCATGTTACATCCACCTTTGCAATTTGCTATTCTGAATATAGAGAGTGAGAAAAAAGAACTCTCTAGTAGAGGGCGCGCCTTTGGGCGCGCTCTCGGCGTTTTGGGGGAAAGCGAGCGCATCGCAGACGGCTCGCGCAGTTCGCACCCGAATCGCTTTAGACTTTGCTCAGGCCACGCACTCGCTGCGCAAAGATCGCCTCAAGGTGACAATTTTGACGCTGCCCTGAGCTGCGAGCAGTTTGCCACGGGAAACGGGGCCGAGCATGGCGAAGAAAGCAAAACCGAAGAATAAAGGGACGGGGAAAAAAGCAGCGACGACAACCACAACCACGACGACGACAACAACGTCTTCGTCATCGACGTCGTCATCGACAGACAAACAGCCGGTCGATCTGGCCGAGGTGAGGAAAGACATCAGCAACATTGTGGGATCGAACGCAGCTGAGCTTGCCCGAGCGGTGATCGCGACCGGCAAGACGGGGCAACTGGCGCCGGTAAAGTATTTGTTCGAAGTGTGCGGGCTGTATCCGGCGAGCGAGAGCAGCAGCGAGAGCAAGCCGGACCAGGAGTCGCTGGCGCACACGCTGATGCGCAGCTTGAAGCTGCCGGAGAGGCCGGTGGTGAGCGAGGACGACGAGGAGGCAGGTGCCAGTGTCGCTGGTTTGTCGACTCCTGAAGCCAGCGCCAAAGAGAATGCCCAGCCGGCAACGGACGCCGAATCGGGAAGCGACGTTGACGGGAAGCGTGCTTCCGAGAAAGAAGCGGGAACCGGTCAGCGGGCAGAGACGATGCCGTAGAATGAGAGGACGAAGGGATGCTCGAAGCGGCGGAAAAGCTCTTAACGGCAAAGGTCGCAAAGGGAAGACGCAAAACTCGCGAAGGCGAGTCTGCCTTGGCGTGGGGCGGGCTTTTGTCGCGAATCTCGGCAGCCTGCAGCAGCACAAACTCTCGGCGTACAGGATGGGAATGGATATTACGTGGTTGACCGACCGGATCGCGGTCGGAGGCGGAATCTGGACGGCGGACAACATGGAGAGGGTGGCGTGCGAGGGAGTGACGCACATCATCGACATGCAGATCGAGTTTGATGACACGCCGCTGGGAGAACAGGCCGGAGTCCAGGTGCTGTGGAATCCTACGGACGATGATTTTGAGCGCAAGCCTGCGGAGTTGTTTCGGCGAGGCGTGGATTTTGGGCGCGCGGCGCTGGAAGAACCTACGGCAAAACTTTTTATTCATTGCGCGGCGGGAGTACACCGGGCGCCGATGATGGCGCTGGCGCTGCTGGGGTCGATGGGATGGAGGGTGGAGGACGCGATGCACTTGATTGAGAAGCGGCGTCCGGTGGCGGATTTCGCGGATGTTTATGTGAAAAGCGTGGAGGAGTTTCTTGCCGGGGTAGAACCCCAAGGTTCGCGGTTTTCGGTTTTTTGAGTTGGAGACGGTCTAAACCAAAAGCTAAACGCCCTTCGACTTCGCTCAGGGCTGGGGGACACAGGGGACAGCGAACACTTCATCGGAGTCTCCCCGACTGGGGCGCGCAAAATCGGCGCGCTTTCGGATTTTCTTGGCAAATTATGAATGGTAAGAGAGCATGCTCCATGGCGGAGCGTGGGGCGCGGTGGTGCGCGCGTGGGGTTCTTGCGACGGTGGGAGTGGTGGGCGCGGTTTTGCGACGCGTGGTTTGGCAAATTGGAAAATTCAGCGATCGTTACGGGGCTTTGCGGAAGGACGCACGGCGATAAGCCTTTGACCGCCGAGGTCGCAGAGGAAGCCGCAGAGGACGCAGAGGGCGAGGCTCGGAGCGAGAAAAGCTGGCGCGACCGGGATGGCTCGGATATGAAGGTGCGATGACAGTTGACGGAGGAGAAACATGTTTGACGCGGTCAAGGTAAACGCGGGCCGCCGCCCGCTGAGGCGGTTGGGTGTGCTGGCGCTGGTGGTGCTGACGTGCGGAGTGGCTGCGCGGGTTGCGGCTGCGCCGGTGCCGCAGAGTGGTCCGCCGCTCACGACGGTGAGCGACACCGTCTACCGGGCGGATGGAACACCGGCGCAAGGGACGCTGGTGATCACGTGGCCGGCCTTTGTGACCGCCGGGGGCACGGCTGTTGCGGCGGGGGTGAACAACGTCACACTGGGAACGAATGGCGCGTTGAGCACGGGGCTGGTGTCGAATGCGGGCGCGAGTCCGGCGGGTGTGTATTACACAATCGTCTATCAACTGAACGACGGGACAACGAAAACGGAATATTGGCTGGTCCCGACCAGTTCCCCGGCGAACCTGGCGACGGTGCGGACCACACCGGGATCGGGCACGGCGGCACAGCCAGTCTCGATACAGTACGTGAACACGGCACTGGCAGGCAAAGCGAACGATAACTCCGTGGTGCACCTGAGTGGAGCGGAGACGGTGACGGGCACGAAGACTTTCTCGGTGGTGCCGAACGTGCCGGCGCCGGCGAACAACGGCGATGTTGCGAACAAAGGATATGTGGATAACGCGGTGAGCAACGTGGGGTCGGGGAACTATGTGCCGCTGGCGGGCGGAGCCATGACCGGGGCGCTGACGTTGAGCGGGAATCCGGCGGCGGCGTTGCAGGCGGCACCGAAACAATATGTGGATACAGGATTAGCGACGAAAGCGGATCTGGTGTCGGGGAGGGTGCCGACGAGTGAACTGGGGACGGGCACGGCAAGTTCGGTGGTGTGCTTGTTAGGCAATGGAGGCTGGGGGCCCTGTGTGACCACGACGCCGAGCGCGACGCAGGCGATCGCAGAACCGGCGGGCGCAGTGTTTACGGCGAACCGCATCGGGCAGAAGAGGATGGCGGATCAGTTTAACTGGAAGCAGAGTCCGACGACGCCGGCAGCGCTGGCGCCTGGGTCAGTGACGGTGACGTTGTCGCCGTGCCCGCAGGGATTCCTGAATACGATCAACGGGTCGAACTCGAATCACTGGATCTATGTGGACTCGGCGACGGGAGACGCGCAACAGCCGGGCGAGCCGGTCCTGATTACGGCAGAGAATTGTGCGGCGGGTTCGGCGTCGGGGACGATCACGTTTTCGGTGGCGTACGCGCACGCCGCGGGATATGCGCTGGAGAGCGGAACGGGCGGAATCAAAGAAGCCTTAAACGATGCCAACCAGGTTCGCTACAACACGGTGGTGGGCAATAACACGTGGGTGGAGTTGACGCCGAACCAGGTGACGACCATGAAGGCACCACTCTACTGGCAGACGACCATGGGGCGGCTGACGGGATCGAGCCTGATTGAGTGCCTGGTCAACATGTCGTGCATCAATCTGGGGGATACGAATTCTCTGGGATGGGCGAATGGGAACAGCAATCTGTATACGAACAATGTGATGGATGGGTTCTGGCTGCGGCCGAGCGCGAGCATGGCGTTCTGGGATGTGACGCCGTCGACGCCGACGACCATCGTGGCAGGGAGCTTGAGCGCGACACTGCAGATTCCGACTTGTCCGGCAGGGTTCTGGCCGCTGATCCCGAATCAGATTCTCTGGCTCAATGGAACCAGTGGGGGATTGGTGACCACGGCGTATGAGGCTGGAGCGCCGGGTCCGGGAGAATTCGTGCAGGTGACGGGGGGGACGTGCACGCCGGGAGCGACGAATGGAACGATCAACATTGTGCCGGCCACGCCTGGGATCAGCGCATTCTTTGCTCACGGCAGCGGGTACACGTTGTCGAACGGGGCGACTTCTTACATTGAAGATAACTCGCAGAACTCGGTGATCTCGAATATCGAGACTAACGGATGGGTAGGAAATGCGGGTTACGGCTTCATCCTGCAGAACGATAATAACCAGGCCGAGACGTTGACCAACGTCAACATGCTGGGCGGGTTGAGATGTGATACGGATTTTTGCGGAGCGACTTTGTTTGGTCCGGGCCCCAACACGTTTAATGCGGGCATCACGACGTTTTCCGGGGGCACGAATGCAGCGTGCGCGGAGTGGTATGACGGGAACGACCTGTCCATTGGGCCGACGGTGTGCCAGGGCTTCCTGAACTACGCGATTTTTATGTCGACCAAGCGCGGGGGAAGTTTGCAGCATGCGGTGATTCACACGGTGCACCGGGAACGCGGGGGGGTGAGCAACTCGCTGGGCGCGAACCTGGGGGCGGCGGACATCATTGTGCAGGGATACAGCGTGACGGTGGACGGAAATGGAGACGGAGTGAACGAGTTTCCGGGCTTCGCAGTGGCAGGCAGCCCGGGAGGGCAACTGCAGGCCTACTACCTGTCGATCATGGACGTGAGCGATGGGACGAAGACGGTACCGATCCCGTTGGGAACAGCGACGGTGACGAATCCGAACGCCAACAATGTGACGGTGCGGTGGGTGGCGGCGGATGCGCTGAGCGGCAAGGCGATCAACTTTGAACTGTACCGAGTGGCGCTGCTGGCGGGGGTTCCGGGCATTGTTCCGAATCCGAATGTTTGCGACGGATTGAATGGCGATCCGACTTGCCTGGTGGCGACGAATATCAATCCGGCGACGATTTGCGATATCCATGGGGCGTGCACGTTTACCGATAACGTGCAAACGCCGGCGGCGGTGACACCCTACACGGGAATCGACGGGGGAGGCACGGGATATTTTCCGACGAACAGCTTCAGTCCGGGAGGGATCGTTCTCAACAGCAGCGCGACTTATCAAGGAGAACCGGCGTGCCTGGTGGTGATGGGGGGATGGCTGAATAACTTCGCGTCGATTTTTGACAATGAGATTCCGCCCTCGAGTTGCCTGCCATCGGGAGGCTCGTTCAATCCGATGCTGACGGCGTTCAGTAACAACGCCGGAGGCTACGCGCAATGGGGACTGCTGCTGCCGGACCGGAACAAGACGCAGGATGGCGGAACCTGGACGAACCTGAAGGGGCGAATCAATCTGATCGGCGGAGGATCGTATCCGAGAGATGCGTTTACCTGGATGGATTCGAATCCGGCGAAGACGATGGGAAGTAAATTGGACTACGGCAGCGGAGCGGCGGGCAGCTTGTATGGAGCGGTGAACCGTCCGCAATGGGATGTGGGAGACGTGGCGACGGGAGTGGAGGACGGAGGAACGGGCTTGTACGACCGGGTGCCGGCGACCGGAGTGTTTGACTGGTATGTGGGAGCGCTGCCCAATAATCCGGGCGGGACGAGCAGCAACTGGACGGAAGAGCTTGCCGCATCCGGACACACGTTCAAGGTGCCAGTCACGGTGAACGGAAACCTGACGGTGACGGGGACATGCACGGGTTGTGGCGGATCGGGGTCGGGGATTGTGAATGGGGGAACGGCGTCGCAGGTGGCAGTGTATCCGGCGAATGGAGCGGCGGTGAGCGGAGACAGTTCGTTGACCGATAGCGGCACGACTTTGAACTACGCGGGGAGCGGCGGGATCTCGGCAGCGGCGGGAACATTCAGCGGGAATGTGACGGTGAATGGACAACTGATGGTGGCGGGGCCGTGGATGGTGAGCTCGCCGATACCGGGAAGTCCGATGGGAGCGGCAGGGTCGGGGACGTCGGCGCTGGGAATTTCGAACGATGGGAACTTTTACATCTCGGCGAACGCAGGGACGCCGCAGAAAGTGGCGACTACGGCGACGAGTTCGTATTTCTCGAATCTGTTGCAGGAAGATGCCAACGATCTGGGCGAGAACAACGGAACGAATCCCCAGGGGCTGCATATTTACGGGACGTATACGAATGCGTCGAATTACGAGCGGACCGGGTTGGGTTGGGATGCGACGGATGGATACTTCGTGCTGAAGAATGAGAACGCCGGGACCGGATCGCAAAGAGGCATCGGATTCTGGATTGGGTCGGGAGTGCGCTGGGCGATTGACACGGTGAGCACGCTGAAGCCGGGGTCGAACAATTCGTTCAACATCGGGACGACGACGTTTGCACCGCAAACGATTTATGCGGCGACGTCATTCGATACGCTGACGCAGGGGCGGGCGAACTTTGAGTTGTGCAATGACGGGACGACGGGAACGTCGCTGAATTTCCTGGCGGTGTATAACGGCGCGAATCCGGCGTGCGCGGTGAAAGCTGGGGCCACCGCCGCTGACGGCGTGATCGGAGTGGTGAGCAATGGATCGGGGACGACCGGGAATGCGGTGATCACCTATCGCGGATATGTTCCGTGCTCGTTTGACTCAGCGACGACTGCGGGTGATTTTGTGGTGGCGAGCACGACGAACGCGGGAGATTGCCACGACGCAGGAGCGACGCGGCCGCCGGGAGTGCAGGTGATTGGGCGGGTGGAGTCGACGAACGGCGCGAGTGGGACGTATGCGGTGCGGGCGTCGCTGGAGGGTCCGAACTCGCCGGCGCCGTATTCGATTCCGTGGTTTACGACGAATACAACCGGGACGGCGATCACTTTCTCAGGCACGGCGAACAAGGCTGAGTTGTGGGGCGCGGTGCTGACGTTTCCGCTGAGCACGACGCAGGTGACCTATTACGTTTCGACGGCGGATAACACGACGAACACGTATGACATCGGCGTGCTGAACAGCTTGGGAACGGTGGTGGCGCACATTGGCAGCACGGCGGGGACGACGTTTGCGCCGAGTGTGGGATGGAGGACGCTGAACTGGACGGCGAGCACGACGCTGCAGCCGGGAAGGTATTACCTGGCGATCACGAGCAGCTGCACCAGCACGTGCGCGCAGCTTTACGGCGGGGCGTCGACTGGGTTCACGTTTGTGGGCGGGCCGAGCGGGACGTCGGAGAGTGTGACTGCGGGGGGCACGCTGAATAGTGGGATCACGATTCCGGCGGATAGTCCGACGGAAGCGACGATTATGGCTTGGGAAGTGCATTAGGAGCAGTGATTAGTGGCTAGGGGTTAGTGGCCAGGCGGACTTGGGCCATCGGCGAATGCTGGTGGCCTTTTTTATTGGACGGAGATTGGTGGTGGGGTGTGAACGGACGCATGTTTATTTTGGGGGCTTGCTTGATGGGCGGGATGGGCTGCGAGCGGAGAGCGGCGCAGGCTGCGCTGCCGAACCTGATGATTCCGGTGGGGTGCGCGTCGGAGATCACGCTGATGCATTGTGACGCGCGGGTGAGTCCGCCCAGGTGCAAGAGCGCGCGAGTTCGGTATCGGAATGGGTGCGAAGAGATTGTGGTGAGGAAATAGTGAGAGTTCCCACCCTTCGGCAAGCTCAGGGCAGGCTCTCTCGCAAAGGACGCGAGAAATGGGGCACCCGGTTTCACAGAGGGCAAAGGGGTCACAGAGGATTCTGGGCATGAAACGGATATGCATCATACCGGCGCTGGCTATCGTCATTCTGCTCGGGTTGGGACCGTTGGCATTCGGGACGACTTACTACGTGAGCTCGAGCACTGGGAACGACGGAAACAGCGGAACGGCGTCGACTGCGGCCTGGCAGACGATTGCGCATGTGAATGGGCAGACGTTTCAGCCGGGGGATTCGATTCTGTTCCGGCGGGGAGATGTTTGGAATGAGAGTCTGGTGCCGCCTTCTTCGGGCGCTTCAGGAAATCCGATTGCGTTTGACGCCTATGGCAGCGGGCCGGCGCCGATATTGACGGGATACTACGCGGTGCCGTCGTCGGCGTGGGTGTTCGTTACCGGAAATGCGTGGAAGGCTCCCGTGCCGTCGACTTATACGACGGTGAACTTTTGTTTGTTTGGGTCGGTGTGGGGGCAGAAAGTTTCGGCGGTGTCGTCGAATCTGACGGCGCAGTGGGATTTTTATCTGGCGAACGGAAACATCTATGTTTACTCCGTGGGCAATCCTGGGACTTATTACAGCGGGCCGATCGTTCCCATGGCGCTGAGCAACGTGCCGGTGATCAATATTAATGGTAAGTCCTGGCTGACGGTTCAGCATTTTCTGGTGAACTGGTTCGACGACTACGGCGTGTATGTACAGGGGGCGAGCGATCACCTAGTGTTTGCGAACATGGAAGCGGACTCGATGATTCCACAGGGAGCGCAGCCGCTGGGATTTTATGTCAATGAGAGCACGCCGGGTCCGGGGGATATAAAAATTTACGATGCGGAGGCACACCTCAATTACGACGGCTTTCGATTTGACGGGGCGGCGACAGCGATCACGATGGTGAACGACAAGGCGTACGCGAACCGCGATGCCGGCCTGGTCGATAACACGGGCGGGGTTACTTATTCCTATTGTCACTTTTATGGTTCGAGTTTGGCGATCGCGAGTTCGACGGATGTGCTTTGGACGGCCGGGCCGGGGCCGACGGCGGGGGCGGGGAACATTGCGCAGGATACGGCTCCGGCGGTGCAGGTGTGGCAGAGATATCCGGCGCGGGTGACGTTGACCGTGGACGATGCGGGAATGACCGCAGGAGCGGATGCGTATTACGCGAACACGGTACTGCCGGTGGCGGATGCGGCGGGGGTTCCGGTGGGCGCGGCGATTACGGTGGGATATTCGCTGGCGCAGACGCTGATTTCGGAATTTCAAGGATGGATCAATGCGGGGCGGGATGTGACGTCGCATTCGATCTCGCATACGTATTACACGAATACCGATGCGCTGGACATTCAATATACGGGAAGCGGAACGGCGGCGACGTTGAGCATCAGTAACAAGACGCTGACGATTACGGTGACGGGCGCCGCGGACAGCGTGAGCTACAACCTGGCACGGGGACAGGCGCAGGGAACCATACAAGCACTGCGCGTGGCGCTGACGGGGACGGGAAAATTTACCGCGACGGAAGCGACTCCGTGCCAGGGGCCGTACGGGACGGGGTGTTCAGCGTATACGGAAGCGGCGCTGCTGGCGCAGGATCTGGCGGATGTGAGCTCGCAGGATGTGAGGAGCGGCGTGTATCCGATGCTGCTGGATGTGACCAGGCTGACGACGGATGAGATCACGCTGTCACGGAATTGGATGACGACGAACCTGACGGGGCTGCCGACGACGCCGGTGTATGTGTATCCCGGAGGGTATGAGACGACGACGATGCAGGGGATCACGGCGGGTGTGCCTTACTCGGGAGCGCGCGGAGCGTTGAAGGAAGATCTTGGGGTGAAAGACACGTACGCCAGCGGGTTCGATGCGCAGAACGTCACGAGTTTTGGAGTGAATCCGACCTGGCAGAGTCTGACGCCTGCGGCACTGAACCAGAAAGTTCAGGCGCTGGTGTGGAAACAGCGAGTGTGGGGAGTGCCGTGGGGAATTTTCTGGCACTTGAATGAACTGAGTTCGACGGAGATCACGAACCTGATTCAGGATTTCAAGAATAGCGGGGCGACCATCCAGACCAACACGGCGCTGGTGAACTGGCTGCTCAGCGGAACGGAGGAAACAGGGACTGACGGAAACGCCTACTACAAGTCTCCGACACCCAATATGAGTCTCGACTTCCGGCCAACCGTGAACTCCCCAGTAGTGGACGTGGGGCAGAATCTGGGGACGGCGTATGCGATCGACATTAATGGAGTGAATCAGAATGCGTATGGGAGCGGGTGGGAGATTGGGGCGCACGTTTTCGCCGGCTTCTCGCAATATGGCGGAGACCCCGGCGGATCGCATTTCCAGATTGGAGTGAATCCGGCTGTGCCGAATTATTTGTGGGCACGGAATGACACCTGCGTGTCGCAGCGGCCGGGGCAGCCGATTCCTTCGCAGACCGGAACAGGCTGCACGGGCAATGCAACGCCAACCTCTTATATCAACGCCGCGGTGGGAACGAATGGCGTGCCGCAGATGTGGAATGCGGCGAACACGGCGCAGGGAATCAACTACTGGTATGGCGATCCGCAATACAACAACGTGACGGTGGTGCGCATGACCGATGGCAACACGACGGCGAAGGCGACGCTGCTGGGGAGCGCGAGTTGCAGCGGGAGCGGATGCCCGAAAAGTTTCAATACGTCGTCGACGGGGAGTGACCAGGCACGCTTCGTGAACGCGAATTCAACCATGATGTCAGTGAATTCGACGGGAGCGACGACTTGTGTTTTGCCGATTCAGTTGAATCATACGGTGAGTCCGCCGACGCTGGCGGTGCTGGCGGTTTCCGGGGCGGTGGGCACGTGCCTGCTTGGCGGGCCGTTTCAGGGGACGTGGAGCATCTCAAATCCGAATGTGTTGTGGTACATGTCGTGGTCGGGAGACACGACGGGGGCGAGCTGCGCGACCACTAATTCCGCACTGTGCAAGGCGACGTTCACTCCGACGAGCGGCGCCTACACGAGCGCTCCGACGGTGAGCAAGGTTTGGGAGTTCGCGCAGACTGGATGTTTGGGATCGAGCTTCGCGGCGACGTGGAATTCCGAGTTGCAGCTCTCGGCCGACGATAACTGGATCGCCGCGGGCTTTTCTAACAACGGCGGACAGGAAGGCGTGGGCGCGCACTATGTCGCTTACTACCAGAATTCTTCCGCGTCCTGCGCGGTGCTCGACCTGAATCCAGGGCTGGCTTGTTCGGTGGCTTCGTGTCCGTATTGGCCGGCGCCGGCCATCAGTGGAACTTCGGGATGGCCTTACTATGCGGGTCCGGTGCTGGGCGACCTGGCGGGGATTGGCGCGGTGGTGCACAACATCAACACGACGCAAAACACTTCGGGATACGCACACGTTTCGCTGGGACGTCCGGGAGTGGATGTGAGCGGAACGTGGTATCCGTATGTGGGCTCGACGACGGGATCATTCAAGAACACGTGGGCGTCGGGAACGACTTACAACCTGGCCGACACGGTGCTCTACAATGCCAGCGCGGGATTGCAGATTTATATTTCGCTGATTGCGTCGAACACGGGCAACAATCCGGCGACTGCGACCAGCGACTGGAAACTGGGGACATGGGTCTCGACCACGACGTATCCGAAGAATTCGGTGGTGCATGACGGGACGACTTATTACATTTCGACGGCGAGTTCCGGCAACCTGAATCTGCCGCCGTCGTCGAATGGCGGATCGTGGTCGCAGTTGGCTGAAGTGCAGGCGGGAACTTTTTGGACGGTTCCGTTGTGGGGGCATTTGATGCTCAACCTGCAAACCGGAACGCTGAACACGATGACGGTGCAGGCGGCCGGGCACAACTGCCAGGGCTACCAACACATCTGGAACAGCACGGGCACGGGAAATTATGCGGTGCGGAATTATGCGTCGAACTACGAGACTTCGTCGTATGCGAGGACGGCCAGCGGCGTCACATTCACCGCGAATGCGCTGTGCAGCTATGTGACTTGCACCAGCCGCGGGGCGTGGGCCTCGGGCACGACTTACAACCAGTACGACACGGTGACTTCCGGCGTTACGACTTATATTTCGATTCAAGGATCGAACACGGGCAACACACCGAGCTCGAGTTGCGTTTCCGCGGGAACTTGCCAGTGGTGGATGGCCCAACTGTTCTACACGGACCACGCGTCGTGCAATGCGATGGATGCCAGCGACCAGGCACCGATTTTCATTTCGACGGTTTACACGCAGGGAAACAGCTATCCGAGTTTTGGCTACGGAGAAGTGTTGGCGCAGAACTGCGCCACGCAGGACACAGCGGGCAGTAATCCGACTTCGTGCACGCAGGCGGACTGGCGGCGCTTCGCGCCGACCTGGGCGAGTCCTTACAACACGGAATATTTCAACGGGCAATATGCGATCGGGAGCGCGTCGACCGATGGGTTTTTGTTCTGCTGGGCGTCTTCGTGGCTGGAAACTCTAGGGACCGATTCCAGCGGGGGCCCGAGGAGCGATTTGTTCTGCGCGGTGGTGGGGGCTAATTAGGAGCGGGCTTCAGGCTTCGGCTAACGCGAATTGAGAGACGACCTTGGACCTTGGGCCTCGGCTTGGGCCTCAGGCTTCGGCCTGGGCGCGGCCGTTGTGGATGAGGTCCGACGGTCTGAGGTCGTATTGAAGAAGGTGGCACGCTGAGCGGGCGTGCCTTTTTCTTTGTATGGGCTTCGGACTGGGACTTCAGGCATCGTCCAAGATCCGGCTGGGCTGAGGTCTGAGGTCTGAGGGCTGATGGCTGAGGTCTGACGTCTGAGGCTTGGCGGTCGAGCGGCAGATAAGGAGAATGCGCGGTGAAGAAAACTGGGAGTTTTTCGAAAGCGGCGGTGGTGGTGGTTCTTTGCGGCACGCTGATGTGGACGGCTTGTTCGACGGCGTGGATCACACAGGCGGAAGAAATCGTGGCGGCGCTGATTCCGGCGGCTGCGAACCTAATCACGCTGATCACGGCTTTGCAGGGGAAGGGCGTGTCGGCGCAGGACTTGCAGACGATCCAAAGCTCGAGTGTGCAGGCGCAGACGGACCTGCAGCTAATCAATTCGCTGATCACGCAATATCAGCAGGCCGCGGATGCGGCGACCCAGGCGTCGCTGCTGACGAAGATCCTGGCGGCGATCGCGACGGTGCAATCGAACTTGAGCGCGCTGCTGCCGGCGCTGCACATTAGCGATGCGGCGACGCAGGCCAAGGTGACGGCGGTGATTGGCTTGATCTTGTCGGAGATGCAGTCGCTGGAGGCAATCGTTCCGCTGGTGCATGCTGGCGCATCAGCGGCGGAGGCGAGCGCGGCAGTGAGAACGGGGAAAGTGAAGCCGCCATTGCCGGCGGGCAAGTTTCGCGCGTCGTACAACGCGATCATGACGGCGAAGACGGGAAACGCCGCGCTGGATGGCGCTGCCGCGAAGTGCAAGCTGCATAGTCCGGGCTTCTGGCACGGCCTGGGCACGGCGATTGGGGAAACGAAGTTCGGACAGTAGAGAGCTTGGTGGAAAGTCCCGGGCAAGCCAGCAAAAAGTGCATAGGTCCTTCGCTGCGCTCAGGATGACAACATTTCGACGGCAGCATGAGGCTGTCGAGCTGCGCTCGACTGGGCAGGTGAGGACACCTGCCCCTACGTGAATTAATCAACCGCCGCGGACAGGGGTGTCCGCCTCGCAAAAAGCCCACTTTCCATAAAGGCAAAGTGGGCTTTTTCGAAGACTGCGAGATTACTTGCAGTTGTTCAACTTGCCGGAAGCGATGCGAGTGCTCCAGTCAAATTGTGCGGTAGTGGTGTAGTACTCGGTGGTGTACCAGAAGGTGCAGCCGTCCTGGTCGATGCGCATGGAGCTGTAGTCGCCCCAGCGGTTTGCGGTCCCCGGCTGCGAACCGGTTCCGCCCACCACCTTGAGCTCGCCCATCATTTTGCCAAGCGGCTGGCTAGGCGTACGGCCGGTGATAAAGATCGACGGGTAC
>DATGHF010000026.1:0-122092 GCA_035308125.1 Candidatus Sulfotelmatobacter sp. | reverse complement strand
GCCACTTTACTCATGGATTGCTCCACTTTCTCGTTCGACTTGCATGTGTTAGGCACGCCGCCAGCGTTGATTCTGAGCCAGGATCAAACTCTCGTTTGAAACCTGATGTCTGCCGACGGGTAGTTGGCAGACTGCCATCGCCGCACATCCGAAGTGACTGGCAAAAGTCACTCTGGTTTCAACAGCGCGGGATGGCGCCACCGTTCAGCCTCCGCTTTCTCTCCGAAGAGAAAAAGAGAAGTTCACGGTGGTCTATCTTGTGAGATCGTTTCGGCTTTTGCCCGAATCCGCTCTCTCACGACTGGCACGTTCAACCGAGTTGTCAAAGACCGAATCGCCTTCCGCCTGAGCGGCGCGAATTCAGGTCTAGACGGACTCTTCTTTGCGGGCGAACCCACAAGTCTGAATCCGGCTGTCCTCGAAACCCTACAAACATACAGTGCGGCCAAAATCCCTGTCAACCAGCGGAGCGCACAGGATTTCCAGATGATTTCCACATCGGAAAAAACCCGGGCTGGGCGGTTGCGGGAGGGCTGCCTACGAAACCCGGAAGCAGATTCCTCACGATAAAACTGTTCGGAACAAGAGCTTCGGGTTGCGTGGCGCTCAACAACTGCGCGCAACAGTATGCGTCTTCCGCATGGCCCCGAAAACAAGTCCCCAATCGCGCCGGATTTTGGCGCACGGCATTTTCAAGCACGCAGCGGAAGACAGAAAATTGAGAAAAGATCCTTGTTGGAGGTCCTTGCTTTGAAGGTACCCTTCGGAAAGCTGCTACTGCGACATTCCCGAATCACATCCCGTGGCCGGGATAATTTGAAGGCCTGACGCCCTCATCAATCATTAGATGCCGGACGAGCGACGAGAGTTGCGACAAAAATCGCCCGGCTAGCCACACACTGCTCTCGGTGAATTGTTTATACCAGAGGAGCGGGTTCGCGCGCAAGGAAAACTTTCGCGGGCGGGGGAGTTTACCAGTTTGAGTCCGGAGCGGTTTCGCGGCTGGGGTGGTTCGCGGCTGGGGTGGTTCGCATGGCGAAGGGTGGGCGAGCAGCGCTGGCACCGAGTGCGGTTGCCGGATAGAAGCCGGATAGAAACGGTGCAACGCAAGGTTCGGACGATTCACGCAGTAATGAATGTGGAGAAGACTCGCGGAGACGCGGGAGCAGGATTGAAGAAAGATTGCGGAAAAATTTGGAAGCGAAGCTGGTGATCGTCGAGGGCAACGCGGGAGGTTCGTGGGTTGAGCGGGTGCAGTGAAGGCATGCAGTCGAGGCACGCTGTGAGGGCGCGCACAGGGCGTTGACGCGTACGAAAGTGATGGCACGCACAGCGCGTTTTAGCTGGCGGCTGCCATACTGGCGCGGGCCGTCAGCACAAGACACGGAGGTAACCGGTGGGGAGCAATAAAAAAGTTGACATTAACGTGCACTAACCACTAACGTTACTAGCGCAAACCCCCGGTTCTAGGAGATTATTCGATTGCGATCCGGCAAAACAGGATCGTCGTTTCCCATTTTCTTTACGGCATAGAACTGCCCTGGCACAAGTATAAAGAGTTCTGTTCTGCAAGCTTGTCAGTATGGGCCCAACAAAATAAAGATTGATACACCAGACTGCAACACAGACTGCAACACACATGGAGACCAAGAGAAAATGACCAGACTTTCCGCAACCGCAACAATCGCTGCCCTCTTGTTGTTGGCGATCGCGCAGGGCTTCGGAGCGACCAAAGTCACAGCCAAGGCCGCCACGAAAAGCACCGCCAAGCCATATCACATCACTGCGCAAAATCAATTTCACTTAAAATCGACACAGCACACCTCGCCGGCGCTGGCTCGCCTGCAGAGCAAGGAACAACAACACCAGAAAGCCGGCGACCTGAATCGGCCACGAGGTAACGGCCGCAACGCGGTGGGACGCGCATCGATGCAAACGCGCTCGTCCAAGCCGCGTCCGCGCACGGCGAATCCGCCCACGGGCAAGCTTGGCTTTGTAAGCGCAACCGAAGTGCCTGCCGGCGGCGGCGGCCCCGACCAGGTGCTCGAGGGCACCTGGGGCGGATCCACCGGCTTTGTTACCGTGGTCCTGATCCCCGGATGCCCCACCTGCACCCCAGTTACAACCAGTGCCTGGAACTATTCCGTGCTCTTGAATAATGCGGGTACGTTCTCGACGCCGGCATTCACCCCCGCCGTCGACCCGTATGTTACCCCCTACGGCTCGGCGACCGAACGTCCCTCTTTCGTCGTCGGCGATGTCAACGGCGACGGAAACACCGACATCGTGCAGATCGACCAATCGGGCGGTACCGTCACATTCACCGTGCTGCTGGGCACCGCGACTGGAACCTTCGCGACCGCCAAGGCCGGCGTAGGCCCGGCATCACCCTTCACCGTCGCTCCCGCTTACGGCGCCTCGGGTGGCGCAGGGGTAATGAACGCGACGAGCGGAAATATTGATATCGCTCTTGTTGACGACGCGTACTTTTACAACGCCAGCAAGCCTTCAAACCTCACCACCTACGCGGGCAACGGTGACGGTACGTTCGGGACCGGGACAACGTCGCCCATCGCGGCGGCGAGCACGACGGCTCTCGTCGCGCCCACCGGGTTCTTCGGCGATGGCTACGACGTGATCGTCACAGACCTCGACGGCGATGGAATCGTCGATGTGTCGGAGAATGACGACTCCAGCGGGGAGTTGGCAGTTTATCTGTCCTCGGCGAAGGTGCCATACACCGGCACCGCAGTCACCACTCCCGATGGCGTCTATGACGCTTGCAACTCCACGTCTGGAAGCCTTACGGGATCGACCGGCTCGCCCGCGATCGTGGAAACGAACTGCAGCGACGAAACGATCACGGTGTACAACAACGCCGCCGGCGTGTTCAGCCCGGGTGTCTACTATCCGGCTGCAGGACCGGTGGCAAACTTCAACACTTATCCGGAAGCGGCGACGATTGCCGACGTAACCGGAACCGGCAACGGGGATGTGGTTGTGACGAACGATTTCAGCAGCGACGTCACGATCCTCACCGGAAACGGAGATGGCACTCTGAATACGACGAACGTGGGTTATGCCGTGGGCGGGTATACTCGGAATCCCGCCATAGTCACTGACATCAACGGTGACGGCCTCGCGGACATCCTGTTAGCGGACGAGGAGTTCAGCCTGACATGGATGGCGGGTTACGGGGACGGGACATTCCAGGCAGCTCGGGACTTCTATGCACCCATACCTGGCGGCGGGACTTGCGGTTATGGAATCAGTATTGCCAGCGGCGATTTCAACGGCGACGGCTTTACCGATGTGGTGCAAGCCAACGGAAGCTGCGGTAACCCTACGGGCGTCACCGTGTTCCTTTCTAACCCGGACGGCAGCCTGCAGCCGGGCGTTACTTACGGCTCAAGCTCGAGGCTCTTTTACGTGACCGTGGCGGACTTCAACGGAGACGGCAAACTGGACATCGCGGCCAGCGATAACAATGGCGTCGTCGACATCTTCTTCGGCACGGGAAGCGGCACCTTCGTCGAGGGAGCGACCTACTCGGTGAGCGGGCTCGGCCAAGAGGGAATTGTCTCGGCTGACTTCAACGGCGACGGCTTTCCAGATCTGGCCGTGGTCAACTCAAGCAGCTCCAACGTAACGGTCCTTCTCAACGATGGCGCAGGCGGCTTCTCGACGAATACGCCTATCACGATTACAGCCGGCGGATATGAACTGGCGGCCGCGCAGCTGGGGAACACGATCACGACAGGCACGCCCCCTGCCAAGGTTACGGTAACCGACCTGCTGGTTGCGGAATACTCCGGCACTACAGTGGGTGTTTTGTTGGGCAACGGAGACGGAACGTTCACCTCCGCAGCCGACGTTACCGTGGGGAGTCGTCCCTATGGGCTTGCGGTTGGGGACGTAAACGGGGACGGCTTTGCGGATATCGTAGCTACGATAGACGCCTGTTGCCCTACTCCTCCAGCGCAGGGAATCGCAGTGGCCTTCGGCAACGGCGATGGAACTTTTGCAGCGTCAACGCTGCTCAATTCCACCCTGCAAAACTCAGCTCTCGACATCCCCTGGCCGGGTGAGATCTCGATCGCGGACATAGACGGCGACAAAGTGCCGGATCTCGTATACACCAACTCCGAGTTCAGCACCGTAGCCATTTTGTTCGGGACCGGAACCGGAACTGCGACAACGCCGTATTTCTTTGATCCGGTGGAGTTCCCGGCTGGACAGTACGCCTATGGCTTAACCGTCGCCGATCTAAACGGCGATGGCGCACCCGATGTGGCCACTTCCGACGACGACTTTGCCGGCGCGAGTACGCTCATCAATGCCAACGGCTCTGCCGCGGCGCCCAACTACAGCTTGTCGACCAACGGGTCGGTTCTCAACATTACCGATGGTGGGACCGGCACGGCGGTCATCACTCTAACCCCAGTCAACTTCTACAGCGGAACGGTGACGTTCTCTTGTACGGGGTTGGCTCTGGACATGACTTGCACCTTCGCACCCGCTACGCTGACGCCGGTGGGCAACGCCGCGCTGACGTCGACGGTAACGGTCACCACCAAAGCGCCGCACGGCGCACTGCGCATGCCGGCTGATCCTCATCAGAATCAGGGGCGGACGAGCCTGGTGGCTTGCCTGACCGGGATGGGATTGTTTGGCTTGCTGCTGGCGGGCGATTGGAAGAACAAACGCAATCGCCGGGTGGGCATCCTGCTGGGGATTCTGGTCCTGGGCATGATGTTCAGTCTGGTGGGTTGCAGTTCGACCACGCCGGGCACGCCGATTGGCGGGCAAAGCGTGACCGTCGCGGCGACGGGCTCGGATGGCGTCAATCAGTCCATCGCCATCACCGTCAACGTGTTCTAACTGCAGCACAGCTGGAATTTGAGGCGGCCGGATTTTCCGGCCGCCTTTTTTATTGGAGCGGGGGATTACAACGGAAAACCAAAGTCCAAAAGCGGCGGCGTTCGGGGACATGGCGGCTCGCTTCGCTTGCCGGACAGCCGAGGCGGCTGTCGCCACATGAGCGGGCTAAGGGAATTCCAGGGTCACGAATTTTGCGGCGTGTGGGCCGACGTTCGTCAGAGTGTGGGAATGGTTGGCAGCGAGCCACGTGACGTCGCCCGATTCGAGGTGGCCCACGCCCACTCGGTGAACGCCATTAAGATACTTCTCCCCTAAATCCAGATCACTGACTGCGGCCAACAGATGCGGGCCGGTGTGATGGTGCATCGGGACGACACCCCCCGGCTGCAACTCGAATTCGGTGACGCGGATGCCATCCTTCACAAACAAGATCTGCATGGTCCCGCCGTGGAGGATTTCGAGGCCGCGATCCTCGGGCCAGTGGGCGGTGGACTCACGGAGTTTGGCGTCTTCGAGAATTTCGATAGTCAGGTTGCGGAAGGGCTGGTCGCTGATGTTGCGCGCGATGTGGGCGAAGGGGCCGGGGACGAAGCGGGTTTCGCCATCCTGCAGCTTGACGGTGACAGGGGCTCTGCCCTGGACGGCGTTAACGACTTCGGAGGTGCCGAGTTGCACAAAGATGTAGTCGTGCCGGTGCCAGTGCATTAGCGTGTCCGTGTGGGGCGGGATGTCGACTTTGAAGACGCGGAGAAAAGCGTTCTCGAAGGCGAGGTGGTGGTGAGGTTCGGCGGTGATTTCAACTTCGGTCGCGGGTTGGGGTGTGAGCAGGGCAGCCAATAAGAGGAAGGCGCAAGGTCGCATGGCGGGGATTGTATCCCAGCCGTCAGGTTTCAGCGCTCACAGCGCGAAGAAAGTCCTCTTGTGGAGCAGGCTTTGGTTTCTAATCCTCTTCGCGGGTGGCGCGGATCCATTCTTCCATTTGATCGAGATACTGGGCCAGGGAGCGGCGTCCGGCAGGGGTGATGCGGTATTCGGTGCGCGGGACGCGGCCTTCGAAAAATTTCACGCAGGAAATGTATTGCGCTTCCTCGAGCTTGCGGGCGTGAACGCTGAGATTGCCGTCGGTAGTTTTGAGGATGCGCTTGAGATCGTTGAAGGTCAGCGACTCGTTGGTGGCGAGCGCGCTGACAATGCCCAGGCGCATGCGTTCGTGAATCAGGCGGTCGAGTTCGGGGAGCGCGAGAACGCGGGGAGCGCGTGCAGGCGGCGGCGCCGCCGCTTTGGCGTGCTTGGGGCGCTGATGCAGGGCTCTAGCCACCGTGCCTCCTGGCGATGAAAAATCCGAAGAGAAGATGAAGTCCGCCGAAGCCCGCGGCGAGAAACCCTGTGCCCCACGCGGCGGGGCCGAGCACCGCAAGTCCGCCGAGCACCATAAAGCAGATGCCCATGACTGGAACCGCAGGCACGGAAAACGCGCCGCCGGTGATGATGCCTGCGCCATACAGCAGCAGCCACGTGGCCGGCAGGGCCGATTGCAGGCCCATGCGGAAAAGCGCGAAAGTGAGGAACGCTCCGGCGATCAGCGGCGGAAGAAGTCCGAGAGCGACTTTGCGGCCGGGGCCGGAGAAAACGGGAAGGCCGCGGCGGTTGGCTTTCCAGACGATAGATAGCAGCGCGACGGTGATGGCGAGCACGGCTTCGCCGAGCCAGACCCGCAGCCACGCAAAGGCGGAAGGCTGGCGCGCGGCGAACCAGGCCGCGGCCAGGGCGGTGAGTCCGAGCACGACTTGTCCCCAGCCCGAGACGGCGGTGAAGGCCGAGGAGCGCTCCATGGTGTCGCGAATGAAGCGCAGGTCGTCGATGGCGGCGGCGCGGGCGGGCAAGGTCTGCGCCTGACGGCGGATATGGCGGAGCCGGTGGTGGCGAGACTCGAACACGCAGTCAGGATAGCGCCGGGATATATCGATGTCAAGTACTTTTCGGCGCAAAGCTTGCGGCGTTTCTGCGGCGGCTTGGACACTGTCGACGCTGGAGGCGTGGCGAGAGAGACGTAGCAAGCTACGTCTCTACGGAAGGTCATCCCTGCGACAGGAGTTGTTTTACAGCGTCGCGGCCGGAGCGCACGCAATCGGGGACGCCGATGCCGCGGTAGGCGTTGCCGGCCAGGGCCAGGCCGGAAAGTCGCTGTAGGAGACGCTCGATGCGGTCGAGACGGTCGAGATGTCCGACGGTGTACTGGGCCATGGCCGATTTCCATTTGTAGACGCGGGCGAAGAGCGGCTCGGCTTTGAGGCCGAGAATCTGCTGCAAGTCTTGACGGACAACGTTGATGATTTCCTGGTCGGAGGAATCCCAGACGCTGGCGGCGTTGCCTCCTGCAAAGAAACACCGGAGCAGGGCTCGATCCTCAGGGGCGCGATGAGGAAATTTGTTGTGGACGAACGTGGCGGCCAGCAGGCGCTTGCCTTCACTGCGAGGCACGAGGAATCCGAAACCAGGAGGAAGCGACTGGCGCACAGCGCGATCGTAGCCGAGTCCCACGGTGATGGAAGAACTGTATTCGATGGCACCGAGTTCGGCGGAAAGTTCGGAGCCGCACATGCGAAGCAGGCTGGCAGCCGAGTAAGCGGGCACGGCGAGAATGACGGCGTCGAATTCGTCGGACTTGAGTCCAGCGGAGACGACCCAGCTCTCGTCGTCGCGCTGGATCGCGAGCGCCGGCGCATTAGTGAGCACGGACGAAGGCGAAAGCCGCGCGCTGACGGTTTCCGCGAGTTGTTGCATGCCGTTCCTCAGCGACGTGAAAAGTGGAGGTGGCTGTCGGTTCGGGCCCTGCGCTATTTTTTTCCGCGCGGCCAGCATGGCACGCCCGAGGCTGCCGTGCGTGCGTTCCATCTCAGCGAATCGCGGAAGAACGGCGCGGACGCTGAGGTTGGCGGCTTCGCCGCCGTAGACGCCGGAAAGCAGCGGGTCGGCGAGGCGGTCGACCACTTCTGCGCCGTAGTGACGCTCGACGAAAGCGGCAACGCTTTCGTCACAGCCGGCAGCACGCGGCGGAAAAAACATCTCCTGCGCCATGCGCACTTTTGTCTTCCAGGAAAACAGTGGCGACGCTCCCGTGGGTAGAATTTTTGTGGGCACCATGAACATCAGGCCGTCGGGCATGACCACGAGTTTTCCGCGAACCAGGATGTAGGTTTTGCGGTCGGCGTCGTTGGAGCCGATCAGTTGATCGTCCAAGCCGACGGCGCGGCAGAGATCGGTGGCCCAGGGTTTTTCGGTGATAAAGGAATCGGGACCGGCTTCGACGATGCAGCCGTCGATGTGCTCAGTGCGCAGGACGCCGCCCAGACGCGGAGAAGATTCGTAGAGAACGTATTCGACGGCCACGCCGTTGCGGCGGTGTTCTTCGAGGGCGAAGGCGGCGGAGAGTCCGGAAATGCCCCCGCCGATGATGGCGATGCGGTTCATGGGTTGCGAATCATCAGTCCCAGCTTCCGGCTTTCGGCTTTGGGCCCCCGGAAGCCGGGAGCCGGACGCCGGACGCCGAATACTCCTGCACAAAGCTCGCCAGGTTTTTCACGTTGTCCACAGGGGTTTCGGGGAGGATGCCGTGGCCGAGATTGAAAATGTGGCCGGGGCGTCCGGCGGCGCGAACGAGAATGTCTGCGGCGCGCGACTTCAATTCTTTCCAGCCAGCGAAGAGCAGAATGGGGTCGAGGTTACCCTGCACCGCGCACTCGTGGCCGAGAACGCTCCAGCCCTGGTCGAGCGGAATGCGCCAGTCGAGGCCGATGACGTCTGCTCCAGTTTCTTGCATCGCGGGCAGAAGCGTGGCGCTGTCGGTGCCGAAATAAATAATGGGTGCGCCCGTGGCCGCTTGCAGCGCTTTCACTAAATTGGTGGCGTGAGGCAGAACGTAGCGGCGGTAATCTTCCACGCTCAGGCAGCCGACCCAGCTATCGAAGATCTGGATAACATCGGCCCCGGCGCCCACTTGCGATGCGGAGTAGGCTGCGGTGACCGTCACCAGCTTGCCCATCAGTTCATTCCAGTCGGCAGGCGAGTTGTACATCATTTTCTTGGCGTAGAGGTAGTTGCGCGAGCCTCCGCCTTCGATCATGTAGCTGGCCAGAGTGAAAGGAGCGCCGCAGAAGCCAATCACCGGAAGGCGATTGGCGAAGTGCTTCGCCACCAGGCTCACGGCTTCGGAGACGTAGCCGAGATCGGCGGCGCGATCGGTGCGCAAATTCGCAACGTCTTCTTTCGTGCGGACTGGCTTCTCGATGACAGGGCCTTCGCCGGCGGAAAAATGAAAAGGCAGGCCCATGACTTCGAGCGGGAGCAGAAGGTCGGCGAAGATGATGGCCGCGTCCACGCCCAGGGCCTCGGCGGCGGTGATCGTGACTTCGGCGGCGAGTGCCGGCTTCTTGCAAATCTCCAGCAGCGAATGTTGTTTGCGGACAGCGCGGTATTCGGGCATGTAGCGACCGGCCTGGCGCATGAACCAGACCGGCGTGCGCTCCACGGGCTGCGATTTGCAGGCGCGGACGAAAATGGAATTGGGCGCGGACATGGAGTTGACCAATGTAGCATTTTTGGGGGCGAGAGTGCTGTGACGGCGCGTAGAAGGCTCGTATGGAAGGCTCGTGTGGGGCGGGCACTCCTGCCTGCCACGGCCGCGCCAGCGGCCGGCCTTTGAGTCCGCTCCGACAACCAAAGCACCTCGGACCGCTGGCTCTAGTAGAATCGAACGGCGGGCGGCCGCGTCCCAAGCCATCGGCTCCGGCGCAGTCCGACGTGCAATCCGAAGCAAGAATGAATGACGTACGCCGCGGTCTGATTATCGTGAACACAGGGCCGGGCAAGGGCAAGACGACTGCGGCCATGGGCACGGCCTTGCGGGCTGTCGGCCAGGGCATGCGAGTGCTGATGCTGCAGTTTCTAAAAGGCTCGTGGCATTACGGCGAACTGGATGCGGTAAAGGCGTTTGGCGACAAATTCGTGATGAAGCAGATGGGGCGCGGCTTCGTGAAAGTGGGCGCGGAGAAGCCCGATCCCGAAGATGTGCGCATGGTAGAAGAAGCCTGGGCCGAGGCGGAGAAGGCGATCCAGTCGGGCGAGTGGGATCTGGTGGTGCTCGACGAGATCAATTACGCTATCAGCTACGGCATGCTTGATCCCGCGAAAGTGGTCGAGAGCCTGAAGAAAAAACCGGAAATGGTGCATGTCATCTTGACGGGCCGGAGCGCGCACCCCACAATTATCGAAATTGCTGATACAGTGACCGAAATGCGCCAGGTGAAGCATGCCTACGAGAAGGGCGTGATGGCGCAGAGAGGAATCGAGTATTGAGTCGCGAGTACCGAGTGCAGAGAAACAGCGCGTGGTTTACTCGGACCTCAGTACTCTTGACTCGCGACTGATTATGGCTTGGTTTAGGCGCGAATCCGGTGAGCTGGACACTTCGGGGGAGAAGAAGGTGAAGACCGAAGGGCTGTGGGTGAAGTGTGAGGGATGCCGGCAAATTATCTGGAAGAAGGATCTGGAAGAAAATTTGAACGTCTGCCCGAAGTGCGAGAAGCATTTCCGGATCGACGCACGGACGCGGCTGGCGCAGCTGCTGGACGATGGGCAGTACGAAATGTTCGACGGGAATCTGGTGTCGACCGATCCGCTGAAATTTGTCGATCTGAAGGCTTACTCGAGCCGCCTCCATCAGGCGCAGGAAGATACGGGTCTGAAAGATGCCGTCATCAATGCGCAGGGCAAACTGGCGGGGCGGCCGGTGATTGCCAGCGTAATGGAATACGCCTTCATCGGCGGCAGCATGGGCGCGGTGGTGGGCGAGACGATCACACGCGCGGTGGAACGCGCGGCCGACACAAAGATGCCTTTGATTATTGTTTCGGCGTCGGGCGGCGCTCGCATGATGGAAGGAGTGGTCAGCCTGATGCAGCTGGCGAAAATTTCCGCAGCCCTGGCGCGCCTGGACGAGGAAAAAGTTCCCTACATTTCTCTGCTCACCGATCCGACTACCGGCGGCGTGACCGCGTCGTTTGCCATGCTGGGCGATTTGAACATTGCCGAACCAGGCGCGCTCATTGGCTTTGCCGGGCCACGAGTGATCGAACAGACCATCCGGCAAAAACTCCCGCCCGGCTTTCAACGCAGCGAATTTCTGCTGGAGCACGGCATGCTCGATGCGGTCGTGCCGCGCAAGCAGCTCAAGCCTTATATCGCGCGGGCGCTGGAATTCATGGCGGCATAAAAAAGCTTTTAGCTATTAGCTCTTAGCCTTTGGCTTGGATCATCTTGTGCGGGCAGCCCGGATCTCCTTCAACATTCCCTCGGACTCGAATCCTTCAAACAGAAATTGGTAAGCTAAGGCCTTGAGCTAAAGGCTAAGAGCTAAGAGCTGTTTTATGTCTTACGAAACCGCGGTTTCCCGCATGTTTGCGCTGGGCCACGAACTGGCGCAGACGCCTTCGCACAAGTTCGACTTGGCGCACATGCGCTTGCTGCTGGCAGCGCTGAATCATCCCGAGCGGCGGTTTCCCAGCGTGCTGATTGCGGGGACCAACGGCAAAGGCTCGACCGCAGCCACGCTGGCTTCCATTCTGCAGGCGTCCGGGTTGAAGACCGGGCTGTACACCTCGCCGCATCTGATTCGAATCAACGAGCGCATTCGCGTGAACGGAGCGGACATCAGCGACGACGATTTCGCCCGGCTGCATGGCGAAGTGGACAGCGTGGCCGAGAAGCTGGTCGATCGCGGAGAGTTGCCGTGGCATCCCAGCTTTTTCGAGATGATGACCGCGATCGCATTCGAGCACTTTGCCCGCGAGCGCATTGAAATCGCGGTGCTCGAAGTGGGCATGGGCGGACGGCTGGACGCCACCAACGTTGTGGAGCCGAAGGTCAGCGTCATTACCGACATCTCGCTCGATCATCAGAAATATCTCGGGGATACAGTCGGCGAGATTGCGCGCGAGAAAGTTGGCATCATCCGGCCCGATGGAGTCGTGGTGACCCTGCCGCAGCAGCCCGAGGCCAACGACGTGATCGGAAACACGATTCTGGAACTGGGGGCGCGCGGGGTGAGCGCGGTGGCTTACGTACCGCCAGTTTCGCCGGGGAGTGGCGCGTACCTGGTAGCGAATCGTGACCCAAAATCTTTCACCGCCGAGCACGCAGAAAACGCCGAGATGAACAATGCTCAGGCCCGGTATCGGTACCCTCTATTTGTCCTGGGGCAGCAAATTCTGGTCGAGACGCCGCTCACGGGCCGCCATCAACTTCGGAATGTAGCGCTAGCGATCGCGACCGCGGAAGAGTTGAGCAAACAAGGCTTTGCGGGGATCACCGCGAAGACGATTGAGCGCGGCATCCGCGAGACTCGCTGGCCAGGGCGCCTTCAGGTTTTGCCGCCGCGCGCGGGATGGCCCGAAATTGTGCTCGATGTGGCGCACAATCCAGCAGGTGCGTGGGCGCTGCGTTCTGCCCTTTCGGAGCGCTACGGAGACCGTCCGCTGCTTTTTGTTTTCGGCGCGATGCGCGACAAGGCAATCTCGGAGATAACGGAGATTTTATTTCCCTTGGCTGAGCGGGTGATCGCGACGCGGGCGGAAAATCCGCGGTCAGCGACGGCGGGGGAAATTCAACAGGCCGGGGCGCGGACAGGAACAGAGATCGAACTGGCATCTGATCTTGCGGATGCCCTGGAGCGAGCGCGGAAGTGGGCGTTTAGCTCGACGAGGACGAATGCCGTCGTCGTGATCACGGGTTCAATCTACCTTGTGGGCGAGGCGATGCGGCTGCTCGACGCTCGGAGTTGAAGGTTCCTAGCGGTCCCGTAAATGAGGCTGGGAAGGGCACGGCTGCGAAAGGTTGCGGCAAAACCTATGAATGCGTGCAGCACGGTGGAAGAGCGGCGCTTCAGCGCCGTGGAAGAGCAGCGGCGTTCAGCACCGTGGAAGAGCGGCGCTTCAGCACCGCGTAGAGCCTCTGAAATCGACGGGCTTTAGCCCATGAGGTTTCGCTCTTGACCGGACCGCGTTTTATGACACGGCTGGTCGTTGAGCCGGCGGTTTTCCCATAGAATGAGAGTGTGCAGGAAGTGAATTCATCAGTCGATCAGGTGGAACAGCAAGCGCAGGTCGAGCCCGCTTCGGCCGCGGCCGGTGTGACCGTCATGGCGCCTTCTACGCCGGCGCGTCCCAGCCCACATGGAATTCCCGGGCTCCGTCACGGCTGGCTAAGCGCGTTGCGGTCGTACCTGATTCTCGATACTCTCATCTGGTTTTACACGCTGGCCATGGGCTTGATTGCCCTGCCCGGCGGCCTGTTCGACCGCAGCGGACGGCGCCTGCACTGGTTTTCGCGGACCTGGTCGCGGCTGATCATGAAGACGATCTTGTCGCCCGTGAAGGTCACCGGGCTGGACAAAATCGATGTCACCAGGCCGCATGTCTACGCCGTGAACCACGCTTCGGCGCTCGACATCCCTGTGTTGTATGTGAACTTGCCGTTTCAGTTCCGCATCGTGTTCAAGAAAGAGCTGCTGGCGTATCCGATTGTTGGCTGGCAACTGAAGCGCTCGGGCCAAGTGTGCATCGATCAGCAGAAGCCAACCAATTCAATCGCGGCGATCCGCTCGGCGGTGAAGAGTTTAAAGGCGGGAATGCCGCTGGTGATCTTTCCCGAAGGCGGCCGCACTCCCGATGGCGACGTCAAACCGTTTCTGCCCGGAGCGTTTTTTCTGGCCATCAAGGCGCAGGTGGATATCGTCCCCGTGGCCCTGGTCGGAACCTACGAACTGCTCCCCATGAACACCTACCATATTAAGTGCCGCCCGCTGGAAATGCGCGTGGGCGAGCCCATCTCAACCGCCGGAATGACCATGCGCGATCTGGAAGCGGTGTCTGGGAAGGTGCAGAAGGAATTGGAGAAGCTCTACTATCAGGAATAACAGGAATAATTAGTTTCAGCCTCAGAGATGTCATGTGGGGGCAGCCGCCCTCGGCTGTCCGGTCGAGCGAAGCTCGACTGTTTCCTCCGTAACCTTTTCCCTTCCCAGCCGTTACTCTAAATGTCAGACTACTCCGCGCGGAGAACTCGTTGAAGGCTCTGAGGCAAGAAGCGGACGAGCGGCTTCTCATCGAAGCAGCGCAGCGCGATCCTGCGCGTTTCGGCGACCTTTACGAGTGTCACTTTGAGCGCGTGTACGCCTATGTGGTGCGGCGGGTGGGCAATCGCGCCGAAACGGAGGATCTGACCTCCGAAGTGTTTCACCAGGCGCTGGCGAACTTAAAGAAATTCGAGTGGCGTGGGATTCCGTTCGCAGCCTGGCTGTTTCGCATCGCGGCGAATTTGATTTCAGACCGCTGGCAGCGCTCCGGACGCGAAGTTTCGGACGACGCCGAACTGGCTTCCGCGCAAGCCAGCCAGACGGAGATCGAAGAAGTCGAGCGCCGGGCAACTCTATTTCGCCTGGTCGATACTCTGCCCGCGGAACAGCGGCGCGTCGTGGTGCTGCGCTTCGTGGAACAGAAAAGCATCAAGGAAGTGGCGCGGGAGATTCGCAAGACAGAAGGCGCGGTCAAACAACTTCAGTTCCGCGCGCTCACCAGTCTGCGGACGCGCCTGGAGGGTGCCGATGCCTAAGCGCTCTCTGCATCCCGGGAATGGCGGCAAGAAGAACGGCGAGCTGAAGCAGATCGAACAGCTGAACAAAGCCGTCGAGCTAATGCTGTCCCGCCGCGACGGCAACGTCGGGAAAGTAGAGGCCGGCGTCGACCCCCTGGTGCGCATCGCCGGGGAATTGCGCGACCTGCCGCGCGAAGAGTTCAAGACACGGCTTAAGTCTGAATTAGTAAAAGGGAGAAAAACCATGAGTGCCATCGCCGAACCCATTAGCGCCGTTCACACCAGCGCCAGCCCAAGATTAACTTTCAAAGATGCCGCCAAGGCCATCGATTTTTACAAGCAGGCCTTCGGCGCGAAAGAGACCATGCGTTTCGAGATGGGGGGACACATCCCGCACGCCGTGATCACGATCGGCGACTCGGCGATCATGCTGACGGAAGAGTGGCCGGAAGGCAACCGCTTCAGCCCCGAGACGCTGGGCAATTCCCCCGTCATGATGTCTCTGAGTGTTCCTGACGTGGACAAATTTTTCGCCCACGCCCTCAGCGCCGGGGCCAAGACCGTGATTCCCATTGCCGATCAGTTTTACGGACATCGCGAAGGAACCCTTCGCGATCCCTTTGGATATCTGTGGGGTGTCTTCACGGTCACGGAAGAAATGTCGGTCGAGGAAATGCACCAGCGCATGAAAGGGATGTCAGCGGGACCCGAGGCCGGGAAGATGCCCGCGGAAGGCAAATCGAAAAAAGGCGTCGACCCGATTCCGCCCGGCTTCCGCACCGTGACGCCGTATCTGGTCGCGAAAAACGCCCCGGCTTTGCTGGAATTCGCCAAGCAGGCATTCGGAGCCGAAGAAACATTCCGCATCGTCGGACCCCAGGGCGGGCTGCATGCCGAAACCCGCATCGGAGATTCGATGCTCATGATGGGCGGCGGCATTCCCGAGAACGACTTCCGCTCCACGCCGAATACTCACGCGCTGCACCTCTACGTGAAAGATGCCGACGCGGTCTGCGCTCGGGCGGTAGCCGCAGGCGCAACCTTGATTGACGCGCCCCGCGACCAGGAGTATGGCGAGCGCTCGGCCAGCGTGAAAGATCCCGCGGGCAACATCTGGTACATCGCCACCCATAAAGGCGAGAGCTACATTGCCAAGGGACTGAACAACGTAAATGTGTACATGCACCCGCTGCGGGCGGAGCCGGTGATCGCATTCCTCAAGCGCGCCTTTGGAGCGCAGGAAATGGGCAAATACGCCTCACCCGATGGCGTGGTGCATCACGCGGAAATCCGCGTCGGCGATTCGGTGGTGGAGATGGGCGAGCCTTCGGGCGAGTCTTACGGAAAATATCCGCCCATGCCGACCATGTTCTACATGTACGTTCCCGATTGCGACGCCGTCTACCGGCGCGCGCTGGCCGCCGGTGCCACCTCGATCTCCGAGCCGGTCGACCAGCCTTACGGCGACCGCAATGGCGCGGTGAAAGACGCGTTCGGCAATACCTGGTACATCGCGACCCACGTGAAAGACGTGAGCTAACCCGACCAGAGGGGAGCGAAACGGCGCCCGTGTCGTTCGCTCCCTTTGGCTTTTCTTGACGAGCCACCGGCCCACCCCAAACATGGCTACCATGCCGGCTCTGCAGGCAAGGCCGCTTCCCTTCTTCTCAACCCAGTGATATGATTCCCGACCATCCCCCCGGGGGGCGGCTACTGCTGCCTCAATACTCGTTTCCGCACGCAAGCTATGGGAACGGGAAGGCCCTAAATTCAATTGCCATTCGCGGCGCGAACTGAGCGCCGTGGCTACGCCGCCACTATGGCGCGCTGAGATAACCCCGGAGGTTTCAATGCGTATCCATCGCACGAAGGTATTCACCACGGTATCCGCCTGCCTCATGGTTCTTGCCTCGGCAGCGTACGCCAGCGCCGCCACTTTCACTATCGGCGGCTCAGTCTCGGGGTTGGCCACCGGCAATTCAGTGACCTTGCTCGACAACGGTACCGATTCGCTGACGGTGACGGCCAACGGCAAATTCACCTTTAAAACACCTTTGGCCACCGGCACTACTTACAAAGTCACGATCAGCGCCCAGCCCACGGGCGAAACCTGCACCGTCACCGGAGGTTCGGGGACGGTTGGCACGGCAAACGTGACCACGGTCAAAGTCGTGTGCAAAGCCACGACCTACACCATCGGTGGCACACTCTCGGGATTGGTCACCGGCCAATTTGTGACGCTGCTCGACGACGGCGCGAGTACTCTGAAGCTAACGAAGAACGGCGCCTTTACCTTCAAAACCGCATTGGTCAGCGGCAAGACCTACAACGTCACCACCAGCGTTCAGCCCGTGGGCGAGACTTGTGCGGTGACCAACGGTTCGGGGACAGTGGGAACATCCAATGTCACCACGGTCAAAGTCGCGTGCACACCCAAGAGCTATACCATTGGTGGCGCGGTTTCGGGGCTGAACAGCGGCACCTCGGTGACGCTGCTCGATAATGGCGGCGATGCGCTCAAAGTGACTGCCAACGGTACATTCACCTTTACAACTCCTGTGGCCAGCGGCTCCGCCTACAAGGTCACCGTGAGCGTCCAGCCCACGGGTGAGACCTGCACGGTAACGGGCGGTTCCGGCAAAGTGGTCTCCTCCAATGTAACCACGGTCGCGGTGGCGTGCGCGCCCAAGACCTTCAGCATCGGCGGCTCGGTCTCGGGGTTGAACACCGGCAGTTCTGTGACCCTGCTTGATAATGGCGGCGATGCGCTTACAGTGACCGCCAACGGCACCTTCACCTTCAAAACAAAAGTGGCCAGCGGCAAGGCCTACAACGTCACCGTCGGCACGCAGCCCACCGGCGAGACCTGCACGGTGACGGGTGGTTCGGGCACCGTGGGCACAAAAAACGTCACCACGGTCAAAGTCGTCTGCTCATCCGCGACGAAATTCACCATTGGCGGCTCGGTCTCAGGATTGAACACCGGCACTTCCGTGACCCTGCTCGATAACGGCGGCGACGCCCTCACCGCAACGGCCAACGGCACCTTCACCTTCAAGACCCCATTGGCCAGCGGCGCAACTTACAGCGTAACGGTCGGCACCGAACCCACGGGCGAGACCTGCTCCGTGACCAACGGTTCCGGCACCGTCGGTTCAGCCAACGTGACCAATGTCGCGGTCGCCTGCACGACCCCGCCGACTTTCACCATCGGTGGCTCCGTCAGTGGATTGAACAGCGGCACCTCGGTGACCCTGCTCGATAACGGCGGCGATGCCCTTACCGTGACGGCCAACGGCACCTTTGTCTTCAAAACCAAAATAGCCAGCGGCGCAACTTACAGCGTCACCGTCGGCACCGAACCCACGGGCGAAAGCTGCGCCGTGACCAACGGTTCCGGCACGGTGGGCTCATCCAACGTAACCAACGTCGCGGTCGTGTGCTCTCCCATTATCGTCGGCGGCGCCTACTGGATCCCCTATTCGGCGACTCCGATCCCCGGGGCAGTCCCCACCGGAAGCAACGGCCTGATCCTGATTCCCTCGGACAAGCTGAGTTCGTCACCCGCTCCAAGTTTTCTAACTACAGACTCCACCCAGCTGCTCGGGATCGGAACCCAGATTTCCGTGAACGGCGGTGTAGCCACCTACTCGCCTCAGCTCATGATGTATGCCGATACCAACTCATCGGGAATCACTAAGATCTTTGGCGTCACCCTCGCGGGCACGTCGACTCTCCCGACGCCGACCCAGATCAGCAACCTGGCGGTGCCTTCGGGCCAACAGGTTTGTACCATCGGTTTCTCGTCGCTAACCGATGTCACCCAACCCACCACGCTGTTTGTAGTCATCCAGGTTGGTACCCCAACCCAGTGCAGCGCGGATACAGGCACCTACGAAGTCGTCCACTACCTGGATTCACCAACCACGGCCCCGGTCGTGGTGAGCATCAACACTACCGAAATCCAATCGATTTACCAGAACGGCAAATTGACTGGCCTGCTGCTGGTCGATTCCGCCACGAGTTCCTTTAACTTCTATAAAGACGACACCTTCACCTCGCCGACGCAGAAGATCACGAGTGTGAGCAGCGCCAACTATTTTGCAGGCGTCCTGGACGAGGCCACCTTGAGCACCACTGGAATTTTCTTCTCGGTGACCACCACCACCGCGGTGAATGAGCTGTATCGCATCGATGGTTCCACCGCCGCGGTCACGCTGATCCAGAACCTGGCCGCTGGCAGTATCGGCAACGCGGCGGAGGACGACACCAACCTCTACTACATCGTCCTGACTCCGGGCAGCGGTGGCACCATTACCGCCACGTTCAATCAGGTTGCTCTGGTAGGCGGAACTCCCAAGCTCCTCTATACGTCCCCCAGCTTCACCGAAACGACGGCAGTCACGGGCTACCAGCTCATCGGCAGCAACGATTCCGTCCTCGTCTTTGAATACTATTCTGTGCCCTTCACCAACGGCGTCGAGGACGTGACCAAGGCCATTGCAACCATCTACACCGTGCCGGTGGGAACCTCCACCACCACCCCGACCACGCTGGCCAACTATTCCGCCGGCAACGTGCTTACGGCCGGGTTCATGTCAACACCGGCAGGCAGCGGGCTTTCCAGCAGCACGGTCTTCCTGACCGTACGCCACGCCACCGGAACCGCTCCGCTCCTGACCTACACTTACACCGCCGTTTCGCTGCCGCCCGGTGGAGGCACCGCTCCGCCTCCCATTGCCAATTCCGCGTACTCTCCGCTGGCCATCATCTCCACCCGGCTCACCGACAGCGTGTGGCAGGTGACCGGCATCACGGACACCGATGGCGGCTACGGCGGCGGCACCGCCAACTCGGTGAATGTGGCTACTCTGGCCGATACCCCGTTCACCACCACTGGCGGCGGAAACTACGTCTTCACGACTGGATTTCTTGGAGACTTTTTCGCCATCTCCAGCAATAACATTGCCGTCGGCTTCCTCAACAACTCCGAGGCCGTCATTGAAGGTACCGCCACGCTGCAGGAGCAAGGCGCCGCAGCCGACTTAACCAAGAACTTCCTGTATGTGCTCAGCCTGAACAATACGTATATTCAGCCGTACTGAAGGCGGCGGCGCGGGGAGCAGGGATTTTCACCTCACACCGTGAAAACTGAGGAAGAACAGATGTAAACCAAATCAAAAACAAAAACGGGCGGCCCGCACCGGGCCGCCCTTTTGCATCTCTCCGATTCGTTTTCCTTTTCCCTTTAGACGTCTGCGCTGCCCATACGAATCACGCCCGCGCGTGTCCTCCCCATTCTCAAGCTGCTTACTGCACGAAAGATGCACCGTCGAGCGACGTGAAGCACTGGGCATCGCTGAAAGCGGTCTCGGCCTGGACGGTCACGACACCGCTGGGCTGAATATAGAGCCGTCCCTTGGTGGCGCCGCACAGGTCGATTGGGGTGTAGACAGCGGTCACCGGGCGGAACGCCGCCGGCAGCACGAACGGCTCGGCATTCGTCCCGGAGGTGGCAATGGCTCCCTTAAAATAGACAATGCCGTAAGCGCCGGCCGCTTCCGCATTGCTGGTGCTGAAGGGAGCGTTGGTCCAGCCGTTGATCAGTGTCAGCGCTTTGTATCCGCTGGGTTTCGGGACGAACCACGCACCATCGAGCGAGGTGAAGCACTGGGCATCGCTGAACGCACCGCCCTCAGCCTCGACGATCACGTCGCCGGCAGGCTCAATCTGCAGCCGCCCGTTGGTCGCGTTGCACAGGTCGACAGGGACATACACTTCGGTCAACGGCCGAAATCCCTTGGGCAGCACAAACGGCTCTGTATTGGTTCCGGTGGTGGCAATCGCACCCTTGAAGTGCACCGCCCCGTTGATTACCGCGACCTCCGCGTTGCTGGTGGAGAAAGGCGCGTTGGTCCATCCGTTGATCAGCGTAAGCGCCGTAAAACCACTGCTGCTCAGGGCGAACGAGGCTCCGTCGAGCGATGTGAAGCACTGCGCATTGCTGAACGTTCCACCCTCGGCCTCGACGAACACGTCGCCATTGGGCTCAATCTGCAGCCGTCCGTTGTTGGCGTTGCACAGATCGATGGGGATATAAACCTCGGTCGCCGGGCTGAGCGCCGGGGGCAGCGTAAACGGTTCTGCATTCGTCCCGGTGGTCGCAATTGCGCCCCGGAACTGCACGATCCCCGAGACTTCCTCGGCGGTCGCAATACTAGTTGAGAATGGAGCGTTGGTCCAGCCGTTGATCAACGTCAACGGCGTTGGGCCGGTGAACTGGGCAATAGCCGGCGAACTTCCCGCGGCAAGCCCCGCCATCAGCAGCGCCGCACCCAGCAACAGGCCGAATCCGCTTCGGACAACACTCCTCGATGCCATCGGCACGCGTCCGGTAGCACTAAACGATTCAAATCGGGTCATAACATCCTCCAGGAGGCGGGATACTGAGGGTTTCATGAACGCAGCCCCCGGTTCCTTCGCCTACATCTGAAGAAGCGCAAAAGGGAGGGTAAACTGGCTCACCCCCGCCACAATTATTTTGGCGTGGGCCGCGCCTGCCGGGAAACTGCCCCTATCCACCTCATGGCTGCTTCCACTGACTGCTGCGCTCCGGCGGCTACAGAGAAATTATGGTCCCCCGTGTCGTGTTTTGACCGCCGTTTCCGATTTCCTCAGTAGAGACGCGAAGTAGGGCGCGGGCACCGTGTTTCATGCCAGCGTTTCCGTGGCGACCGGACCAGGACCCGCCACGCAAAATCGAAAAAGATAAAGAAGGGGGACTCCATGCAACGCACATCGCTATTGTCGACCGCGGCCACTTTGGCCGTCCTTTCCGTTCTGTTTCTGATTCCATTCCAAAGGGCGCAGGCACAGACGGAGACGGTTCTTTACAACTTTTGTTCCGTCGGTTTTTGCTACGACGGAGCCGCGCCCAGCGGTACGCTCACCGGTGACCGGTACGGGAATTTCTATAGCACCGCACAAACCGGCGGCACAGGGGCTTGCTCCTTTCTTTCGTGCCTGGGTGGCGCGGTCTTCCAACTCACCCCTGAGCCCGCGGCTGGCTGTCCCAGCGGATTCAACCTTGGCATTGACTGGTGCGAAACCCCGATCTACAACTTTTGTTCACCCTATGGCTATAACTACTACCCGGATTGCCCCGATGGGGCGAACCCCACCTCCAATTTGCTCCTCGTGCCCCCGCCTGGCCATTACAGCACCGCCGTGGGAACCTTCTACGGCACAACCTACAATGGCGGCACCGGCGCTGGTTGCAACGACCCGAACGGATGCGGCATGGCCTTCGAGCTCAGCGAAGTACCCCTGTCGACGGGCATTTGCCCGAGCGGCAGCAATCCTGGCAACGGTTGGTGCGAGACCGTGATCTATAACTTCTGCTTCCAGAATAGCTGCGCGGATGGAATCTATCCCAGCGCTAATCTGGTCCGGGATTCATCGGGCAATCTCTACGGCATGGCCCAGAACGGGGTGTTTGAGCTCTCCCCCAACGGCAGCGGCTGGACCGAGGCTATGATTTACACCGTACCTTCGAACGGCGGCGGCTTAGCGATGGATGGCTCGGGAAATCTCTACGGGGAAGACGGCAACCAGAACGTGTTCAAGCTTTCCCGCAATTCTTCCGGTGTCTGGGTGCCAACCAACATCCACACCTTCACGGGTGTACCGGATGGGTCCAACCCTACGGGCGCGCCAGTCGTGGATAGCGCCGGCAATGTTTACGGAACCACGGAAGACGGTGGGACCGGCACATTAAACTGCCTTCACGGCTGCGGTACGGTCTGGAAGCTGACCCCGGCACTAACGGGAAAAAATGCCGGAACGTACACCAAGAAGATTCTGCATTCCTTTACGGCTGCGAAAACTGGCTACTACCCTGCAGCCGGAGTTACCCTCGACTCCTCGGGGAACATCTACGGCACGACCTCGACTGGCGGCAAGTACACGTCATGTGTGAGCAGCACCGGCGTGAATACTACTTGCGGAACAATCTTTGAGCTGGCTAAGACCACTACGAGCTACACATTCAAGCTGTTGTGGAGCTTTAACCACTTCGACGGTGGTTTTCCAATCGCCAATCCAATTCTGGACAGCTCGGGCAACCTCTATGGAACAACCTCCGAGGGCGGAGCCAGCTATAACGGGGGCACGGTGTACAAACTGAACCCGTCGGGTACAGCGACCACGACTACGACCACGCTCACATCTTCCCTGAATCCATCCACTTACGGGGCTGAGGTGACCTTTACTGCCGTGGTCACTCCTGCGCCGTTGTATGGTGAAACGATTACTATCGAGCGTGGCTCCACGATGCTGGGGACAAGTACCCTGAGCAGCGGCACGGCTACTTTCAATACCTCGACGCTACCGTTGGGCACATCAGACGTTAAAGCAGTGTACGTCGGGGACGGGAACTTCGGCGCCAGCACCTCTAACATCATAACGGAAGTAGTGAAGGACTAAACGCTCCGGCTTCCTCAGAATTGCCGCTCGGCGCGAGGCCCATCCTTTGCCCTCTTTGCAAGGGATGGGCATTCCTTTTACCGTAAAGCCTTGCCGTCCGATTTCTTGTGCGATGCTGCCCGCCCTATAGGCCTCTACGTTGCGGACTGCCCGTGCTGCGTTTGACCCTCCTCCATCCCTCCCATAAACTGAAAGATTCAAACCACCTGCAGGCTCCAACTTTATGGCAGACAACATTCATGTGAAGCTCCCGGATGGGAGCGACAAGGAAGTTCCCAAGGGCACGACTGCCCTTGAGATCGCGAAGTCCATCAGCCCGCGGCTGGCGGATGCAGCGCTGGCGGCCAAAACCAACGGCGACCTGATCGATCTCACGCGCCCGCTGGAGAAAGATACCTCTCTGCGCATCCTCACCGACCGCGATCCTGAGGCGCTCGAAGTGTACCGGCATTCGTCCGCGCACCTGCTGGCGGCGGCGGTGCTCGAACTTTTCCCCGAGACCAAGCTCGGCCACGGTCCCGCAACCGAGAGCGGATTCTTCTACGATTTTTACCGGCCGACGGCGTTCACTCCCGAGGATCTCGAAAGAATCGAGAAGAAGATGCAGGAACTCGTCAAGCAGGACATCCCTTACGCGCGCGAATTTGTGCCTCGCGACCAGGGGCTGGCCGAGTTTAAAAAAGAAGGCGACTTCATGAAGTGTCATTTCGTCGAGCAGTTCACCAAGCCCGACGAAAAGATTTCCCTTTACCGCACCGGCAAGTTCACCGACTTCTGCCGCGGGCCGCATATTCCGTCGACTGGAAAGATCAAGGCGTTCAAGCTGCTCAACATTGCCGGCGCTTATTGGCTGGGCGACGAGAAGAATCCGCAGCTGCAGCGCATCTACGGGACGTCCTTTTTTTCGCAGAAAGACCTCGACAAACATCTGCAGCAAGTAGAAGAGGCCAAGAAACGCGACCACCGCGTGCTGGGCCAGCAGCTGGATTTGTTTTCCATCCAGGAGTTAGCCGGGCCGGGGCTGATCTTCTGGCATCCCAAGGGCGGCATCATCCGCAAGCAGATGGAAGACTGGATGCGCGAGGAGTATCTGAAGCGCGGCTACTCGCTGGTCTACACCCCGCATGTGGCGCGGCGGCAGTTGTTCTTTACTTCCGGGCACGAGGGCTACTACTCGCAGAACATGTTCGACGCGATGGAGCTCGACGACGCCGAATACCGCCTCAAGCCCATGAATTGTCCCGGCCACATTTTGATTTACAAGGATTCACTGAAGTCCTATCGCGATCTGCCGGTGCGCCTCGGCGAACTGGGCACCGTTTATAGATACGAGCGTTCCGGCGTGATGCACGGCCTGCTGCGCGTGCGCGGCTTCACGCAGGATGACTCGCACATCTTCTGCACGCCGGAGCAAGTCGAAGACGAGGTTGGCAATTGCCTGGTTTTTGCCCTGGATGTGCTCAAGGATTTTGGCTTCGACCAGTATCAGGTCGAGCTTTCTACCTGGAATCCCGACGATCGCAAGAATTTTGTGGGCAGCGAAGAGCAATGGGTCAACGCCATCCAATCGCTCGAGAATGTACTGAAGCGCAAGAATGTCGAGTACAAGACCATCCCTGGGGAAGCGGCGTTCTACGGGCCGAAGATTGACATCAAGCTGGTGGATGCCATTGGGCGCCTGTGGCAACTATCCACCGTGCAGGTCGATTTCAACCTGCCACAACGCTTCGGGCTTGAGTATGTGGCCGAGGATGGTTCGCGCAAGCAGCCGGTGATGGTGCATCGCGCGCTCTTCGGTTCGGTCGAGCGTTTCTTCGGCGTGCTGATCGAGCACTACGCGGGCGCGTTCCCGGTGTGGCTCTCGCCGGTGCAGGCCGTGATGATCCCCATCAGCGAGCGCCATGCTGACTATGCGAACAAAGTGGCGACGCAGCTGAAAGCCATCGGAGTGCGCGTAGAAGTAGACGCGCGCAACGAAAAGATGAACGCCAAAATTCGCGAGCACGCCATGCAGAAAGTTCCGTTCCTGCTCGTAGTCGGAGATAAAGAGGCGGAAGCCGGGAAGGTAAACGTCCGCACCCGCGGGAAAGAAAAAACCGAAGACATGCCCGCGGCGGATTTCGTGGAGAAGATTAGAAAGCTGATTGCGGAGAAGAGCCCGGTGCTGTAGGACACCTTTCACCACGGACAACGAGACACGGAGAGAACAGCGGCTTCTTGCTCACGGGAGCTTGTCTTTGGGGAGCTGAAACGACTGCCCCTTTGCAGGCTTCGAGTCATTGATGACCTTCACGTCCATGTAGGCGTAGGTCTGTAAAACCGACCGCAACAGGGGGATCGTCTCGTTAAGGCCCTTGGTCGTCTTTGAACTGACCACTACCACAGCGATAATCTTTTCCTCGTCAACGTAGGCCACGGCCTCTGAGGAACCGCCGTTAACGTTGTGGAAGTACCGCAAATTTGCGGTCCGCTTGTTCTTAAGCGGAATGCCCTCCGCGTCTTCGTAGGTCATCTCCGGATTGTGCTCACGAAAGTCCGCCAAGTCGTAATCCATGAACTCCTTCAGCGTTTTCTGTCCTGGACCTTTCGTAGCAATGTTCGGGTACATCACGGTTTCCGCGTTGTCCCACGTCGCGCCTGCCGGGTAGTAGACGCAGCAAGTGCCGAGGCGCTGCCCCACCTCCTGATCGGTAGTCCAGCCTTTGGGCCCTTCGATTAGGAATGCGCCGCCGTCCGAATAGACAATTGCCGCTCCGCCGCCCTGTGGCTGAGCTTTGTCGGCCTCCGGCTTAGTCTGTTGAGCAATGGCCGGAGAGACCAGGGCGGCTAGGAGCATCGACGAGGCTAGCAATTTCATAAAGGCAAGATGAACAAGTTCAATCTTAGCTCCCGCAACTAGAGAGGCCGAAGTTACGAAAGATATAGCGGTGGGTGGAGGAGCGCTCCTTGCAAAACGCTCGGATCGAACCAACGGGAAGTCTCCAAGGCCGTCATTCACTTACGCGTCCTCCGGGCATTCCATTCTTCCGCGGTGATCTCCCAGATTTCGGTGGGCAGACGCCCCGACACGTATTCGTGCTCTTCGCGGGCAACCAGGCGCATCCCGCTCTTCTCCGAGATGCGGCACGACGCCACGTTCGCAGCCGCCTTGGGAGCGCGCAGTACCGGAAACTTCAGCGTGTTGAACCAGTAGTCGGTGACGGCTTCGCAGGCTTCCGTCATCAGGCCTTGTCCGTGCCAGGGCAATCCCAGCCAGAATCCGCGGTTCATCGTCTCCCCTTTCCGCAGGGAGATGCCGCCGATCAGCCGCTCGGGTTCAGTCTTCAGCCGAAGCGTCCAATGCCATGCGTCTCCGCGATCCATCGCCGGGAGCGCTGCGTCGCGATAGTAGGTGTAGGCGCCGTCTGGCGGATAAGGCCAGGGAACGACTTTGGTGAGATAACGAACGATCTCCCAATGCGGAAACAAGAGCTGCGTCTGCTTAGCATCCGCAAGCTCCAGGGGAAGCAACAGGAGACGCGAAGTTTGGAGAGGAAGGATCACGTTGCTTGGAATGATAAAGCAGCCGCCGCCATGGAGAAGGGTCGAGGTAGAGGGTTGAGTAGAGGAACCATGTGGGGACAGCCGCCCTCGGCTGTCCGGCGAGCGCCAGCTCGCCCGGTTTTGCCCTCGCGTTGCCTATGACTTTCGGAAATAGTTGAATCCAAAGGGGCGGAATTTTGCGTCGATTGATTCTATTGGACTTGTACTCTGAGCATCTTCAGGTCGGCAGGCGGAGGCCCGAAGCGGCATGCCACGAGCTCATTGAAACGGGCCTCTAGACCGCCTAGAATGCCACGGAATCGACTTCTTGCTGCCGGCGAAGGCTTAGGGGTAGTCCAGACCGCCAAACGCTTCCAGCGGGCGGGAAAGTGGGCTGGCGTCGGGATATTGCTTATAGCTATTGTTAAGCTCGGACCGGATTTTGCAAACTGCTGATTCTTCGAGGATTGAGTCCTCCCTCTTCTACCTCAGCGTAACTGATTGATTCTTCAGTTGAGCAGCAAATCATCGAGCAAACAATCGCGTTTGTTGGCGGCATTTCCGCAAAACCTGGCCACGCGAGCGCGTGCCTGACCGTTATTGTTGCGGGTTCGGCGAGCCTGCTTTGTTCACACCCCGCGAAGGGCGGGGCGTTCGAGGGCACACCGGAAGGTTGTACCATGTTTCCGTGCATGGGTTAGCCGAGCGCGTGCTGGAACACATCCGGCGGCAGGAACTGCTGCAGCCTGGCGATCGCGTGGGCGTGGCTGTTTCTGGCGGGATTGATTCGGTGGCGCTGCTGCGGCTGCTGATCGAATGGCGCAGCGAGCTTGGGATTGTGGTGTCGGTAGTTCATTTTGATCACAGGCTCCGTGGAGCGGAGTCGGAGGCGGATCGGGAGTTTGTGGCGGGGCTGGCGCGGGAGCATGGGCTGGAATTTTATGTAGAAAGCGGCGATGTGGGGGCCCGAGCAGTTGAAGAGCATCTTGTCGTTGAAGCGGCTGCGCGAGAAATGCGGTATGGATTTTTTCGGCGCCTGCTGGGGTCTGGCGAGGAAAGACCCTTGGGAGCTAAGGCCCAGGTCATCAGTGGGGCAACTGATCGCAGCGCTGAAAGCGCTGCGCCACCGCAAAGCCAGCTACTGACCAGAATTGCCACCGGGCACACGCTTGACGATCAGGCGGAGACGGTGCTGATGCGGGTGATTCGGGGGACGGGGCTGGGCGGGCTCGGTGGGATTTATCCGCGAATTGGGGTAGAGGATGACGACGGAGAGGGGTGCGGCGAGATTATCCGGCCGTTGCTGGGGATGCGGAGGCGCGAGCTGGAGCAGTACTTGAAAGAAATCAAACAGCCTTGGCGCGAAGACTCGAGCAACAAGGACTACAAGTTCACGCGCAACCGGGTGCGGCAGCTGGTGCTGCCCTTGATCGAGCGGGAGTTTAATCCTTCGATTGCCGAGAACCTGGCCGAACTGGCCGAGATCGCCCGCGGCGAGGAGGATTACTGGGAGAACGAAATCGCGGGATGGCTGGGGACGGTGGTGCAGTGGTCGGAACCGGAATGGAGCCGGGGAACTTCTACTCCCGGTTGCAGCCCGTTCATACAGATTCAGCTGGATGCTCCCGCTTCAAACGCTCCCGCTTCAGACGTTCCTGCTTCAGACGCTCCCGCTGGATTGCTCGCGCCTGAGGAACCGGTGGCCTTCGCCATGAACGCATCCGTGGACCGCAGATGGCTGCTGGGCGAGCCCGAGGCGGTGCAGCGGAGAGTGGTGAAGGCTGTCGGCGACGAGGCCGAGATTCCCCTGGAGTTCAAGCATGTGGAAGAAATCCTGCGATTCGCCGCGGAGGCTGGGGGCGCGGGAAAGAAGGTGTCCCTTCCGCGGGGGTGGACGGTGCTTCTGGAGCCGGAGGCGCTCACTTTTCTGGCTCCCGACCCGCGCCAGCGGGAAAATATCCCGCGTGATTACGAATACCAGCTCAGCGTTCCCGGGCGGGTGAGCGTGCCGGAGATCGGCATGGTGATGGAAGCTTTGCCGCTGGCGGCGGGGTATAATCCCGAGCATCTTCTCGATGGCGAACTGCTGAATGGCGAAGTGCTAGATAGCGGGCTTTTGCAGGGGACGCTGCGAGTGCGGAACTGGCGTCCAGGCGACCGGTATTGGCCGGCGCATACGAAAGCGCCGAAAAAGATTAAGGAGCTGTTGCAGGAGCGTCAAGTGGCCCAGCCGGAGCGCGGGTTGTGGCCGGTGGTGGTGAGTGGAGAAGAAATTGTTTGGATGCGCGGGTTTGCGGTTCCGGCGAAGTTTCGGGCAAAGGGAAGCGCGGGGGTTTTGATTCGCGAGACGCGGTTGGGCGAAGATTCTACAAAAGTGAGGTGCTTTGAGTGAAGTCCGGCGCGAAACGAGGAGTGGCTCTATGAATGGCTCGGCGTCCTCTGCGGCCCTTCTTCGCGCACTCGGCGGTTAAAGTCTTTTGATTCGCGCACGAACCAGAGTCTTTAACCGCAGAGTTCGCGAATGAAAACCGCAGAGTACGCGGAGAAATTCAGATTTGCTCGGGATGACCGGACTATTCTGCTGTGATCGGGAGAGGCGCCACTACATGAACGGTGCGAAATCTGGCGGGGCACTGCGGCAAGTGATTACCAGCGAGCAGATCCAGAAACGGGTCAAGGAGCTGGGGCGGCAGATTTCCGACGACTACCAGGGAGAGACGATTCAGGCGCTGGCGGTTCTGGAAAACAGCTTTATTTTTCTTGCAGATCTGGTCCGGGCGCTGGATGTGCCCGTGGTTTGCCAGTTCATCAAGCCGAAATACACGCGGACTCAAGGCGACAACGCCAGCGACGTGATGGAGATCTTCTTCAGCCACGAGCCGGATATTCGCGGGCAACATATTCTGCTGGTGGAGGGATTGGTGCATTCTGGCGTGACCAGCGAATTTCTGATGAGCGACTTGCGGGCGCGAGGCGCCGCGTCGGTGAAGCTGGTGACGCTGCTGGACCGGCAATCGGCGCGGCGGGTGTTGCTGCAGCCCGACTATTTTGGGTTTCTGGTGGATGAGACGTTTCTGGTGGGCTATGGGCTGGGGGCAGTGGAGCAGACGAACCGGAATTTGCCTTATCTGGCGGCGACTTAGGTCGTATCCAAAGTTACTTCGTATCCAAGTTAGTCCGTATCAGTGACTTAGGTTATGTGTCTGGGTTACTGGCTGGGGGAGAGAGCCGGTCGAGCTTCGCTCGGACCGGGACAGGCGAGGCGGCTGTCGCTACATGGTAAAATGGGAGCGTCAGGAATTTGGCCGATCCGAAAACAAGCGGACGGGCATCTAATTATCTTAGCGGAGCCTCAGGGGCTGGTGCTGTGTGCCCTTTGTTTCGAGCAGGAGTTGACTAGGTGAACTCGACAGTTAAAACGGTGGTGTTCTGGGTAGTGATCGTGCTCTCGGCTGCGCTGTTGTGGCAGGTGATCAAGCAGGGCCGCGACGGGCAGAAAGACCAAGAGGTCAACGTCACCCAGTTCATGAGTGACATCGATCAGGGCAAGGTTCACGAGTTAACGGTGAACGGGATGGAGGTGCGCGGCAAGCACAACGATGGAACACTGTTCCATACCGCGGCGCCGATGAACTACTTCACTCCTGAGATGCTGAAGACCCTGCAGGGTAAGGGCATCAACATTACCTTCCGCGACGTGAACAGCGGGAGCTGGTCGCTGCAGTTGCTGGGGACGTGGGCTCCGCTGATTCTGCTGGGAGCGCTGTGGTTTTTCATGATCCGGCAGATGCAGACGGGCGGAAACAAGGCGTTGTCGTTCGGCAAGAGCCGGGCGCGGCTGCTTTCGATGCAGCAGAAGAAGGTCACGTTCAAAGACGTGGCGGGCGTGGAAGAGGCTAAGGAAGAGCTGCGCGAAATAATTGAGTTTCTGCGCGAGGCGCAAAAGTTCCAGAAGCTGGGCGGACGCATTCCGAAGGGCGTGCTGCTGGTGGGACCTCCGGGCACGGGCAAGACTTTGCTGGCGCGGGCTGTGGCGGGCGAAGCGAATGTTCCGTTCTTCTCGATTTCTGGTTCGGACTTCGTGGAAATGTTTGTGGGCGTGGGCGCGAGCCGCGTGCGCGATCTGTTTGAGCAGGGCAAGAAGAACGCGCCCTGCATTATTTTCATCGACGAGATTGACGCGGTGGGACGCCATCGTGGCGCAGGGCTGGGCGGCGGGCACGATGAGCGCGAACAGACTTTGAATCAACTGCTGGTGGAGATGGACGGGTTCGAGTCGAATGAAGGCGTGATTCTGATGGCGGCGACGAACCGTCCGGACGTGCTGGATCCGGCGCTGCTGCGGCCGGGACGTTTTGACCGGCGGGTGGTGGTGAGCCGTCCGGATGTGCGCGGGCGGGAAGAGATTTTGCGGGTGCATACGCGCAAAAAGCCGCTGGCGGAAGATGTTGACTTGCAAGTTCTGGCTCGCGGCACGCCAGGTTTCTCGGGAGCCGATATCGAGAACATGGTCAACGAGGCGGCATTGGCGGCGGCGCGGCAGAACCGCAAAGCTGTGCTGATGTTCGATTTCGAGGTGGCGAAAGATAAAGTGCTGATGGGCGTGGAACGCAAGTCGATGATCCTTTCCGACGCGGAGAAGAAAGTCACCGCCTTCCACGAAGCCGGGCATGCTCTGGTGGCGGCGAAGCTGCCGGGGTCCGATCCAGTGCACAAAGTCACGATCATTCCTCGCGGCATGGCGCTGGGCGTTACGCAGCAGCTGCCGGTGGACGATCGGCACAACTATACCAAGGAATATCTGGAAACTGACATTGCGATTCTGATGGGCGGGCGGCTGGCGGAAGAACTGTTTCTGAGCCAGATGAGCACGGGTGCGGGCAACGACATCGAGCGGGCCACGGAACTGGCGCGCAAGATGGTTTGCGAGTGGGGCATGAGCGATCTGGGTCCGCTGACGTTTGGCAAAAAGGAAGAGCAGATCTTTCTGGGCCGCGAGATTGCGCAGCACCGCGACTACAGCGAAGATACGGCGATCAAGATTGATGGAGAAGTCCGCAAACTGGTGAGCAAGGGTTACGACACGGCCAAGCACATCCTGGATGAGAACCGCGAGACGCTGCAGAAGATTGCCAGCGCGCTGCTGGTGCGGGAAGTGCTGGATGCGTCGGAAATCGGGCTGCTGGTGGAAGGCCGGGAGTTGCCTCCGTTCAAATCTCCGCCGAAGCCGGATGACGGCGTGCAGCAGGTGTTGAAGCCAGAACCGGGACGGCCGGGGATTGCCAAGGGCGGGGAGAGTCCGGCGCGGGCTTAGGGGCAGTGGTTAGTGGCTAGGGGTTAGTGATCAGTTTGGGGCGGCCTTGCGGCCGCCTTTTGTTTTTGGGGGAATCAGCAAATGCGGATGAGCGGCTTCTGGGATTCGGTGACATTGCCGATGTGGCGGGCGGGAATGGCGGCATTTTGGAGTTCGAGGAGGAGCTCCTCGCTGTTTTTTTCGGCGATTGAAATTAGCAGGCCACCGGCGGTTTGCGGGTCGAAGAGCAAGGCTTTGAGTTCAGGGCTGATTTCGGCTTCGTAACCGACCACGCATTCGGCGAAGTCGCGGTTGGCGTTCAGGCCGCCGGGGATGTGGCCAGCGCGGATGCAGTCGAGAGCTCCGGGCAACGCCGCAATTTTTTCTGAAAATATCTGCAGCGATACGTTACTCGCCAGAGCGAGTTCCCGGGCGTGGCCGATCAGGCCGAAGCCGGTAACATCGGTCATGCCGTGGACTTCGTATCGAGAGTTGAATCCGTGAGCGTTGTGGTTCTTGCCGGCGATGAGTTCGGCGGGGATTTTATTGAGCGTGGTCATCGATTGCACGGCGGCATCGATCCAGGCTGCTTTCGCCTTGCCTTTCTTGATGGCGGTAGAGATCACGCCGGTGCCGAGGCGTTTGGTGAGGATGAGAGCGTCCCCTGGTTTTGCGCCGCTGTTGGCGAGAACTTTTCGGGGATGGACGAGGCCGGTGACGGCGTAGCCGAATTTGGTTTCGTCGTCACGAATGCTGTGGCCGCCGATTACGGTGCAGCCGGCTTCGATCATTTTCGACAAGCCGCCGGCGAGGATGCGCTCGAGGATGGCGAGGTCGGCTTTGTCGGGGAAGCAAACCAGCGCGAGCGAGGTCAGCGGTTTTCCGCCCATGGCGTAGACGTCGCTGAGAGCGTTGGTGGCGGCGATCTGGCCGAAGGTGTAGGGATCGTCGACGACGGGGGTGAAGAAGTCGACGGTTTGGACCAGGGCCTGATCGGGCGCGATTTGATACACTCCGGCGTCGTCGGCGCGATCGAAGCCGACCAGAACGTTGTGGTCGTGTTGCCGGGCTAATTTCCCAAGCACCGTGTCCAGCGCCGCTGGACTCAGCTTGGACGCTCAACCAGCGGCTTTTACGGACTCCGTCAGACGGAATGGTTTGAGTTCAGGCATGAATTCATTCTACTGGATTTGTGCGGATGGCCTGGCGCTGAAGCGCTCACCTCAGGGGCTGAAGCCCGCTCCGATTGCGATACTTTACGCGGCGCTTGAAGCGCCGCTCTTCCACGTCAGTGCATGCGTCATCGTTACCGCACGTATCATCCCGTTGTAGGGCAAGCTGAGGCCTTCCTTCGGACTTGACGGCAATACTGAAGTCGTGCCCTTCCCACAGCTACTTAATTTATTTCGCGGTCACGTCGATTACTTGGATTTCGGGGTACTGATGATTCCACTGGGCGGAGATGCTTTCGAAGGTGAGGCGGAAGGGCTGGCTCTGGCCTGCGGCAAGCGGGGAGACGGTGAGGTCGACGGCTTCGGGGTAGGGGCCGCTGGTTTTCAGGGCGCGGAGCGGGAGGTCTTCTTTCTGGGCAACTTGGCCCATGTCGTCTTTGAAAATAACTTCCACGGCGGCGCGGGTTACGGTTTGGCCGCCGGTGTTGGTGATAGTGCCGTCAATGTAGCTGACGGTGGCTCCGACGAAGTTCTCGGCGGCGCTCATTTTGAGGTCGGAGAGCTTGAGGTTGGCGGCGTAGGCGGGAGGCAGGCCTGACGCGGCTTTTGGTTCGGTGCGGAGAAGCAGGGCGACGACGATGGCCAGTACCAGGACGACGGCGACGGCGAGAGCGATGATTTTCCAGCTGGAATCCTGCTCTTCGGTGACCGGAGATGGCTGAGTGAGGCCGCCCATGGGGGGATTGTAGATCGTTGATTTTGGATTGTCGATTGAGGGGCGCGATTGCGCGGAAAAACGGTGCCGTCCCTTCGGGACTCGCTCGTCAGCCTACTCTGCCCGGCACTTACGTACCGGGCTATCGAATACCGCCCCTGTCGGGGCTGGAGTCTGATGGACGCAATCCACGTCTTCGCTCTTAAATTCTTGTCCAATTCCTAAGAACCCGACTCATTTAGCCGCGGGCTGCGAGCAGCTTGGCGGCGTTGTTGTGATAGACCTGCTGCAGGATCGGATCGGATAAGCCGAAGCCGTTCAGGGGCCAGTGATAGCCGAACTGGTCGGTTTCGTAGAAGTGTTCGTCGAGAGTTTCGAGGATGCGGAAAGTGGTCTGATACATGGGCTTGTCGAAACCCATGTCGGTGCCGTAGACGAGTCGATCGGCGTGCCTGGCGTAGAACTGCGAGGCGAAACGCGGGATGGGCGCGGTTTCGGCGTAGCGGGCGGAGATGTCGGCATAGAGATTGGGGTTGCGCTCGAAACATTCGCCGAGCCGGGCGAGATCGTAGTCGAGGTTGGCGAAGTGGCAGGCGACGAAGGTTGTTTTGGGATGGCGCTGGGCGGTGCGCTCGAGAATGTCGACCATGCCGGAGAGGCCAACGATGTTGGGTTGGTTGTCGAGGCGCCACTCGTAGGCGTTCATCAGGCCGTCGTTGGTTTTGTCCATCTTCTGGTACATCCAGATGGGGTCGGCGACGTGGAGACTGATGGGCATGCCGAGTTCGGAGCATTTTTCGAAGAGCTGATCGGCGCGCGGGTCGTCGGGGTGCATGCCGGGGGCGGTTGATTTTCCTGCTCGCAAGCCTTTGCCCTTGTCATGGATTTCGCCGACTCCACGGGCGCCGGCTTGCTTGCATCGCTCCAGTTCGCGGAGGGCGGCGGGGCCGAAGCCAGGCTTGTCGTAGCCTGTGAAATCGAATCCGCACCACAGCTCGAAGCGGTCGGGATATTTTGAATACTTGCGGTGGATCTCGTCGAACTCGGCGCCAGTCGCCATGGTCAGGATGATCGTTTTCTCGATGTTGACTTCGTCCATGGTTCGGACCCACTGGGCGATTTGGACTGAAGTTTTGGCGTAGGGGTGCGAGTGCATGTCGATGATGGGGAACTTTGCCTTTGCGACTTCCGTGACTGGAATTTTGTAGATGGATTTGGGGCGGTAGTCTTTCAGGAGGATTCGCTCGGGGGAATCGAGGGCTGGGACTTTCTTCGGTGGCGTGGTTCCGGTAGGAAGGGCAGGCTCTTGCATCGAGTGACTGAAGGCGGCGGATGGGAGCGCAGAGGCTAGTCCGGCGGCGCTGGTTGCTTTCAGGAACGATCTTCGATTCATGAGGTCTCCGAAAAGCACGCATTTCGTATAACAGATGTTGGGATGTAAGTTCGGGTGAATATTTAAGTTCGGGTGAATACTACGGAGCCGTTTTGAAGAATGCAACCAGGAAGAGGATTCCCAAGAGGAGATCGGTTCCCGCGAAAACCAAGTCTGTGGGATGGAGGCGACGTTGCACGTAGAGAACGATCAGGGCGCCGCTGTAACTGAACTTCTCGATCACGGAGGGGATCATCATGAGGCGGAAGCGCACGGGGTCGCGGGCGATTACGAAAAACGCGAATTGCCAGGCGAGGGCAACGCCGACGAAACCGTAGTAGAAGGCGGGGTGGGTGATGGGTGGAGGGTCCTGGCGGCTGATGGTGTCAAACATGAAATAGAGGGGCGTGAGGATGAGGATGCCCCAGAGGGTGGCGATCCAGAAGATGATTTTGGCGAATTTCATTTTTGTTTCCTTGGGTTCGGGGGCGCTGACGCGCAGGACCTCCCGCGCCAGAGGAAAACGACCACTGGGGCTGAAGCCCTAAAAAGGCAGATCGTTACGCGGCCCTAAAGGGCCGCTCTTCCACGGTTGCTCTTCCGTGGTTCCTCTTCCGTGGCCACCCTTCCATGGTCGCTCTTCCATGGAAGTCAAAAACTATTCGCCGCCGACGGTCAGGCCATCGATGCGAATTGTGGGGGAGGCGACGGAGCCGCGGAATTCGAGATCGCTGGCAATGTCGGAAATGTTGAAGAACATTTCTTTCAGATTGCCGGCGACGGTGATTTCTTCGACCGGATAAGTGAGTTCGCCGCCGGAAATCCAGAGGCCGGAGGCGCCGCGGGAATAGTCGCCGGTTACCAGATTTGCGCCGTGGCCGAGGAATTCGGTGACGTAGAGACCTTCCTTGATTCCGGCGATCAGTTCTTTGGGAGATTTGGGGCCGGGCTGCAGAAAATAGTTGCCGGGGCCGATGCCGGGGGTGCCGGCGAGTCCGCGCGCGGCGTTGCCGGTGGTCTGGAGTCCGAGTTTTTTTGCGGTGTAGGTGTTCAGCAGGTAAGACTTCAGCACGCCGTTTTCGATGACGACGGTGCGGCGCGTGGGAATGCCTTCGCCGTCGAAGGGAGTGGTGCCGAATCCGCCGGGGATGGTGCCGTCGTCGATCACGCTGACGTTGTCGCCGGCGATTTTTTCTCCTAGCTTGCCGGCGAGGAATGATGCGCCGCGGTAGACGGAATCGCCGTTGATGCCCTCGAAGATGTGCTCGAGGATGGAAGCGGCGACCATGGGGTCGAACACGACGGGGACGTGCGCAGTTTTTACTTTGCGCGCGCCAAGGCGGCGAAGCGTGCGCTCGGCGGCGACTTTGCCGACCTGCTCGGGAGAATCGAGTTTCGTTAACGTGCGAGCGACCGAGTACCAGAAGTCGCGTTGCATGGCGCCGGTTTCGGTTTGCGCGATCGGAACCGCGGCGACTGAGCAATACGACCGGCGGTATTCGCCGACGAAGCCGTGAGAATTGGCGAGGACTTTGTGGCCGGTGGCGGCGTCGAATGATCCGCCGTCGGAATTCTTGATGCGGGGATCGAAATCGAGCGCGGCCTTCTCGGCGCGGCGGGCGTAGTCGATGCGATCGGGGCCGGGAAGCGAGTAGACGTCTTCGTGGTAGAGATCGAGATTGCCTGCGAGTTGGCCTAGCTGGGAGGCTTCAGGGATTCCACCGAAGGGATCTTCCGAGGTGATCTTTGCCAGATCCAGGGCAGACTTGACCATGCGGTCGAGGCTGTCACGGGAGAAGTCGCTGGAGTAGGTGCTGGCGGCGCGCTGGCCGTTGAACACGCGCACGCCGATGGAGCGTGAGCCAGATTCTTTTAGAGTCTCGACCTGGCCCAGGCGGACGAGGGTGGAGAATTCGTCGCCTTCGCGGACTACGCATTCGGCTGCGGTGGCGCCGCCGGCCATGGCGCGGCGGACGATGTCCTGGGCGAGGTCGCGGAGGTCGGTGGCTAGTTTCGGTGTTCCGGTTTCGAGTTCGGTTGAGGGCATTTTTTGTTGAGTACCTTTATGAAGTGTCATCCCGAGCGAAGGGAGGCGAAGCCGAACGCAGTCGAGGGACCTTGTGCTTCTGACGCCAAACGCAAGGTCCCTCGACTACGCATGAGCTTCGCTCCGCGAAGCTCATGCTCCGCTCGGAATGACAAGTGTTCACACCTGACGCGGCGCTAAAGCGCCGCTCTTCCACATTTACTGCATGAAGCCGCCGGGATCTTTTCTGGCGGTGCCGCCGACGGTGAGGCGATCGATTTTGATGGTCGGGATGCCGACGCCTACGGGGACGGCCTGGCCATCTTTGCCGCAGGTGCCGACGCCTTCGTCGAGCTTCAGGTCGTTGCCTACCATCGAGACTCGCGTCAACACATCGGGGCCGTTGCCGATCAAAGTTGCGCCTTTGATGGGGGCGGTGATCTGGCCGTCTTCGATCATGTAGGCTTCGGAGGCTCCGAACACGAACTTGCCGTTGGTGATGTCGACCTGGCCGCCGCCAAAATTGACGGCGTAGATGCCGTGCTTCACCGAGCGAATAATGTCTTCGGGATTGTCCTGGCCGGCCAGCATGTAAGTGTTGGTCATGCGCGGCATGGGGATGTGCTCGTAGCTCTCGCGGCGTCCGTTGCCAGTATCGGCGATGCCCATGAGGCGCGAGGAAAGTTTGTCGCTGAGGTAGCCTTTGAGGATTCCGTTCTCGATGAGCACGGTTTCCTGCGTGGGCTCGCCTTCGTCATCCACATTGAGCGAGCCGCGGCGCCAGGGCATGGTGCCGTTGTCGACCACGGTGCATTTTTCGCTGGCCACGCGCTTGCCGATCAGTCCGGCGAAGGCGGAGGTTTTCTTGCGGTTGAAGTCGGCTTCAAGGCCGTGGCCGACGGCTTCGTGCAGAAGCACTCCGGGCCAGCCGGGGCCGAGGACCACTTCCATTTCACCGGCCGGGGCTTCGCGGGCGTCGAGTTGCAGGATGGCCTGGCGGGCCGATTCTTTCGCGAAGAATTCCGGATTTTTTTCACTGAAGAAAAAATCGAGCGCGACGCGGCCTCCGCCGCCGGAACTACCGCGGGCCGAATTGCTTTCGGTTTTAGCGATACAAGACACGTTCATGCGGGCGAGGGGCTGGGAATCCTCGGCGAAGGTGCCGTCGGAACCGACGACCAGGATATTGCGGAGTTCGTCGGCGTAGCTGGCGCGGACTTCCTTGATGCGCGGGTCGTAGGCGCGAGCGGCTTTGTCGGCGCGCATTACCAGTTCAACTTTGGCGGTGATTTCGGCGTCGACTGAGGGCAAGGTAACGGGATAAAGACTTCGGGCGGCGGCTTTCTGGAAGCCTGCGACCGGAGTCTTGGCCGGCGCGCTGGCAATCAGCGCGGCCGTGCGCGCGGCGTGCAGGATGCGGTCGGCGGAAAGATCGTCGGTATAGGCGTAGCCGGTGCGTTCTCCGGAAACTACGCGAACGCCGCAGCCGGCGGAAATGCCCTGCGATGCCGATTTGACCATGGATTCGTCCACCATCAGCGAGGTGGAGGAAAGATATTCGAAATAGAGGTCGGCGTAGTCGCCGCCGGCAGAGAGAGCAGCCGCGAGGTAGTGTTCGAGGTCGCGCTCGGCGAGACCGTAGTGTTCGAAGAAGAATCTTTGTTTGTCCACGTGGATTAGATGCGGGTTGGTTCCGCCACGACTCGGCGGGCCCCTTGTCATTATCCCACATGGGTATTCGCTACGGGAGGGAATGGGCGACGGCAGGGCCCCTTGGCTGGCGCTCCACGGCCGTGGAGACTGAGATCCCTCCGCCGCGAAAAAAAACGGCGTTCGGGATGACGCCGATAATGGGTTGACCGGATGGCGTCGCACACTGGCCCATCTCTCCTCGTTAGGGCAAAGAATCCACAGGATGGCGGTATCGATGGTCACTCGTCACAGACACGGGTCCAGCCTGGGTTAGACAATGTCGGGTTAGAGAATTACATGACGCCGGAAGCACTCACGCGCGCGGTGCAGGATTTTCTTGGGGAAGCGGATCGGGCAGTTGTGCTCGAAGACGGGGCGGTGGCTTTTGATTTGGCACGCGCCAAGTACTCCATCTCGGGGGAGTACAACAAGTGCCTGTTGCATCTGTGGTCGGCCGAGCGAAACACGGTGCGGCGCGTACTGGATGCGGAGGTGAAGAGTGGGACGCTGCGGCTGTTTGTGCAGAAGCTTGGGCAGGCGCGACCTACCAAGCTGGAGATTTGCCGGGAGCGGGACCGGCGGTCGCCCTCGGCCAAGAGGGCGTTGCGGGCGGCCTATGAGCACACGCTGCGGCGCGCGCTGGAGCGGCATTTTCCTGGGTTCGCGATCGCGCGGCTCACGACGGCGGTGAATCTGGAAAAGTCGTTTGGGCCGATTTACACGCGGGGTCTGCTGCGCCATGGGCAGTGTGCGCTGGCGGTCTTGGGGGTGAATGGACATGAGACCCAAGCCTCGATCGACGCAGCGCTGACGTTTGGGATTCTGTGGTTAGACGAATGCCGGCGGGCGCAGGCGGGCAAGGCGCTGGTCGAGGGACTGACGCTGTTCGTTCCTCAGGGAAGTTCGGAGCTGGTGCGCGAGCGGATGGCGAATCTGAATCGGAGTGCGGCGAAGTGGAGTTTGTTTGAGCTGGATGAGGGCCACGATGCGCTGGTGGAGATCGATTGCAACGACCGGGGGAACGTGGCGACGCGGCTGGTACATGCGACGGATGAAAGCGCGGCGCGGGAAAGGTTTTGCGAGTCGATCGAAAGGATGCAGGGGCTTTTGGCGAACTGCGAAGTCGCGGTGCTGTCGGCTGGGGAAATTGCCTTCCGGTGGCGCGGGCTGGAATTCGTGCGGGCTCGCATCGGAGCAGAAGCGGAGACATTTCGCAGCAAGCAGGAAATCTTGTTTGGAGTGGGAGCCGAAGAACGCGTTCTCGACGAGCGCAATCAGCCTACATTTCTGAATCTCGTGAACGGGTTGCGGGATATCCGCCATCCTTATGGGGCGCGGCAGCATGCGTTATGGCGGATGCATCCGGAGCGCTGGCTGGAATCGTTGGTGGCCGCGGACGTGAGCGTGGTCGATGAGCGGCTGGACTCGACCTGCGCGTACTCGCAGGTGCCGGCGTTCTCGGCGGCGGATCGCGCCATGATTGACGTGCTCGCTAGTACGCGCGAAGGGCGGCTTGCGGTTGTGGAACTCAAGGCCGATGAGGACATTCATCTGCCGCTGCAGGGGCTGGATTATTGGGCACGCGTGGCCTGGCATCACGAGCGCGGCGAGTTTCAGAGGTTTGGATATTTTGAGGGGCGTGAGTTGTCGGCGGAGAAGCCTCTGCTGTTTCTGGTGGCTCCGGCGTTGCATGTGCATCCGACGACGGATGTGTTGTTGCGCTACATCTCGCCGGAAATTGAGTGGGAGTTTGCAGGGATTGACGAGCACTGGCGGGAAGGCGTGCGGGTAGTTTTTCGCAAGCGGCCGGAGGGAATTCACGGCGCAGGCACGGAGATGCGGAGGAGAGTGGGAGCGTAGGGTCTAGAATCGGCTTCCGGCGCCCGGCTTTCGGCTCCCGGAAATGCCAAGCGTTGACTTTGCTCACGGAGCTTGCGCTCAGAGTTAAAGGCCCAACTTCTCGCAAAGGACGCGAGAAATGGGGCACCCGGGTTTCGTTCTGACCCCAGGCGCCGAGTTCAATCTCACACTCTGAGACTCAATCCTAGACTTTGAGGTCAATGCCATGCTCCGAGGAGGCGGCGCACATCTAACAACTGGCCGAGGTGATAGGCGTTGTGGTCGGCGAGCAGCAGGGCTTCGCGGAGGATGGTCTGGTTGTCGCCCCAGGGGATACGGGCGAACAAATCCGTCTTCGGATTGGAGACGAGTTTCTGCATAGCTTTCAGGTCGCGGCGAAATTGTGCGATGCTTTTTGTCCACGCCACGTCGTCGGGCGGAGCTTCGGTTTTGGGCCAGTATCCTTCGGGCCACGAAGGAGAGGCATGCTTGGGGTTGCGGCTGAACTCGAGGATGTCCCATTGCGCCAGGCGGAGGTGTTCGAGCAGCATCCAGGCGGAGTGGGGAAATTTGTCGGGCTTGATGCCGCGCAGGTTCGGGGGGAAGTCTCTTATGATGTCGTCAAACTTCGCGTGAGCGCCTCCGCCGTCGAGAAGATAGAGGATGTGCTCGCGGAGGGATTGGTCGTTGGTTTTGGTCTTGGGTTTCTTTTTGGCTTTTTTCATACCGAACTCCCTGGGACGCACCTGATTGGGTATCCGAGAAAAGCTTAAACCAGAGGGGGCACGGAGGTCACAGGGTACGGCTGAACTTTAATTAGAGTATTTCTGGTTGTTCGCGCGGCTTTGGCTGTCCGGGGTTGGCCTCAACTTCTGGTTTCTCGCCGCGATAGACGCGCGAAATACCGCGCACCACGCGGCGCATCGGGAGATTGCCTTTGTCGTCGGCGAAGAAAACTTCTCCAACGCGGGTGCCGCGGTAGAACCAGCGCTTGAGCAGGGCGAGATGCTCCATGGCTTCGAGCGCGGGCCTAGCTTTTGCGGGCGGGAAAGAGTCGAGAACTTCTTGCACACGCGACTCCATCGATTGTGACTTGGCGTGGTCGGCGGGTTGAATGCTGAAAACCAGCGGGCCCGAAATCGAGCCGCGCTCGACGAGGAAGAACGTTACGGACTCGTTTAGGCGGCTTGGCTGGATCATCAGCGCGGAGAGACGATCGAGGCGGTGAACGATGTCGGGAAGCTGGCTGAGGATGGGCTTGAGCTTCTCCAACCGCGCGTGGATGGCGGCGGCGTCTTCGAAAGCGAGGCTGGTTGAGGCGGCGTCGCGCTGGGCGGAGAATTCGCGGAACAGGGACTCGCCGTTGGAATCGAAGTAGGACTGAACGCGGGTCACCTCGGTGGCGTAGTCTTCATCGCTGCAACCTTTGAAGCAGGGCGCCAGGCACATCTTCATTTCGGAATAGATGCAGCCGGGGAACGCGGGATCGGGATGCAAGTCGTCGACGCAGCGTCGCATTTTGAAAAAGTCCAGCGAGTCGTTCATGAACTTTTCGGCGGCGGCGCGGGAGGCGAACGGGCCGTAGTAGAGAGAGCGTCCGTTAAGGCGGCCCAGGCGGGTGGTGATGGAGGCGCGCGGGTATGCGTTCTCCAGATGCAGCTTTACCAGGGGCGCGAAGCGGAAGCGAAGCCGGTCGGCGTAGGTTTTGGGGAAGGCTTCGCGGAGGGTTGTGTAGAGAAGAAAGCCGGATTCGAAATCGGAGCCCGTGGCCGTGTATTCGATAGTGTGGACCCGGTCCCGCAGGTTCAGCTTTTTGGTGCGTTCTTGGACCGGGCCGAGCAGGCGCTGCAAGCGGCGACGCAGATTGGCAGTCTTGCTGACGTAGGGTTCGGATTGCGCCTCCGCCCCACGCAGGAGGAATACGGCGGGGGCGGCGGGGACGGCTGCGAAGATTTTGGTGTCCCGCTCCGGGGCGAATTCCAGGCGCTCGGTCAGCACGGGATCATTGTAATGACCTCTTCACCACAGAGACACAGAGAAGACGATCTATCGGAAGCTGGCGCTGCGGTATTTCTGGCGGAAGTCGGTGCCGTCGAGCGTAATGACGCGGCACATTTCGTGGAGGCGGGAGCGCATGCGCTCGCCGATGCGGTCGCCAAGAGTTTCGGCCCTGGCCGCGGCCCTGGCGGCCGAATAAGAGCCGGCCGCGCTGGCGGCTGGTTGATCGTCGAAGTTCGTGGTGATGATGGTTGTGCGCTGGTCGTTGTAGCGTGAGTTGAGAATCAGGCTCACCGTATCCCAGACCCATTCGGTCGGTTTTACCGCTCCTAGTTCATCCAGGACCAGGACTTCCGTATCGAAGACGGGACGAAGCACGTCCAATTCGGTGGTTTGGACGGCGGCATTGTACGAATTCTGAATTTCTTTCAGGAGCTCACGATAATCGTAGAAAAGGCACGGCACGCCTTTGTTCAGGATCAACTTCTTGATGATTCCGACTCCGAGGTGAGTCTTGCCTGTGCCGATTTTGCCGATGATGAGCAGGCCCCGGTCGCCGTGCGGTCCGTATTTCTCGGCGAATGCGGAAGCCATAAAGTGGGCCTCCGCGAGAGAAGGATTGGCTGCGGGGAAGTCGGTGTCGTAGTTGTCGAGTTCGCAATGCTCGTAGCGCTTGGGGATGCGGGCGGCAGCCAGCAGCGTGTGCCGGCGCGCTTCCAACTGGCAATCGCAACGCGTGACGCGGCGGTCTTTGGTCATGCTCAGGGGCGCGCCCGGAGCGGCGGAAACCGTTTTCCAGCCGCTGCCGCCGCACAGCGGGCATTCCTCGGGGACAGCGCGGGACGACGACGTCTTGATCGCGGAAACCTTGGCGGAAGAAGCCTGAGTGGAAAAAACTTTGTTCACGGAAACCCTGCTCACCCGAAACCGGTTCAAGATGGAAATCAGTTGCTTACTAGACTTTGCACCGCGGAGCCAACATCACGCAAGTCTTAAGCCTGCGCCATCTGTGTACATCCTGTGCAGGGGCGGCGGGGGCTGTGGATGGACGAGGAAAACGGGTCTGCTCTGCTGCCCGCTGGGCGGAATCTGCGGGGCGGGTGGGTGAAAGTCCGCATCCCAAGCCCCAATTCGGGCCGGGATGGTGCAAAACAGGCTTCCGGTGCGGATTTTCACAGTTGACAATCCGCCGGGAGGGAGGAAAATACGAGCCGTCAGGTTTCCCAACTCAGGCACAGCTTTTCCCTCCCGGTGTGCGCTGGGCACGAAAGAGACCTGCGAGGAGAGACTATGAACAAAGCCGATCTGGTTGACAAAATCGCAGGCGCTTGTGAAATGAGCAAAGCGTCGGCTACGACTGCGATTGACACGGCTGTGGAAAGCATTACAGGCGCACTGAAGAAAGGGGATCGAGTGGCGCTGATTGGTTTCGGGACGTTCTCCGTATCGCAGAGAAAAGCGCGGAACGGGCGCAACCCGCAGACGGGCGCCACCATCAAGATCGCTGCCCGCAAGGTCGCGAAGTTTACTCCAGGGGCCGAACTGAAGAAGGCGGTTAACAAGAAGTAGCGCAAGATTCGGAATTGTCGATTGCGGAAAACGGCAGGGGGTCGGCCCTGCCGTTTTTCTTTGTGAATCGAGAGGAACGCCGAACTGAGGCAGTCGAGCGGTGGGGATTGCGCTCCGAACGTTGGCGACTGAACCCTGGCTGCTGAACCTTGACCGGCCGCCGACTGAACCCTAACATTCAAGTTGGGCCATGCCATTGAAGAACGTCCGTATCGGGTTCGTCCGCCGAGTTCGCCCTAAAGTCGTTTGCGTTGGGTTGCTGTTTCTTGTGGCTGTGTCGTTCGCCCAGACCAAGACTTCCGTATCCGCTCCCGCTGCGCCGATCGCCAATTTCACCGACGTTGCCGAAAAAGCCGGGCTGACCATGCAGGATATTTTCGGCGGCGTGGATACGAAGAAATACATCATTGAAACGACCGGAACCGGCGTCGCGATTTTCGATTACGACAACGACGGCTGGCCTGACATTTTTCTGGTGAACGGAACTCGCCTGGAGGAATTTCCTCCGAGCCAGGCTCCCAGCGGTCATCTTTATCGCAACAATCAGGATGGAACGTTCACCGACGTGACGGTGAAGGCCGGGCTGGTCGCCACTGGCTGGGGACAGGGCGTCTGCGTTGGCGACTATGACAACGATGGGTGGGAGGATCTGTACGTTACTTATTATGGAAAGAACCGCCTCTATCACAATCAGGGCGGAGTGTTCAGCGAGGTCGCCGAAAAGGCCGGAGTGGCGGGCTCCGGGAAGGCGTGGGGAACGGGATGCGCGTTTGTCGACTACGACCGCGATGGCCGGCTGGATTTAATGGTGGCGAATTATGTGGACTTCGATTTGAGTTCGGCTCCCGCGCCCGGTGAGAGGCCGACCTGCATCTGGAAGGGTGTGCCGGTGATGTGCGGGCCGCGCGGGTTGCCCGGCGCGAAAAATATTCTTTATCACAATCGCGGCGATGGCACGTTTGAGGACGTGACGGTCAAGGCGCACATTGACCGCACGGATGGGCATTATGCGTTCAGCGTTTCGACGCTCGATTTCGACGAGGATGGCTGGCCGGATATTTTCGTCGCTTGCGACAGCACCCCGAGCATTCTATATCGCAACAATCATGACGGAACGTTCACCGACGTTGCGGTCACGGCGGGCGCGGCGTTCAACGAAGATGGGCGCGAGCAGGCGGGCATGGGATCGACGGTGGCGGATTACAACGGCGACGGGCATCTGGACATTTTCAAGACGAATTTTTCCGATGATACTTCTACGCTCTACCGCAACAATGGCGACGGGACCTTTACCGACGCAACTTCGGCGGCGGGCCTGGGACTGTACACGCAATATCTGGGCTGGGGCACGATGTTTTTTGATTTCGACAACGATGGCTGGCCGGATCTGATCCTGGTGAACGGGCACGTGTATCCGGAAGTCGACAGCCAGCACCTGGGCAGCAGCTACAAAGAGCCGCGCATTCTTTATCACAACAACGGGGACGGAACTTTCAGTGATATATCCGCTTCTGCGGGCGCGGGAGTTACGACTGCGGCGTCTTCGCGAGGCGTTGGGGCAGGCGACCTTTGGAATGATGGCCGACTTTCGATCGTGATCAACAACATGAATGGCGCGCCCAGCTTGCTCGTGAATCAGGTTCGGAATGCGAATCACTGGATCGCGATTCGTACCGTGGGGAAGAAATCGAATCGCGATGGCATTGGGGCGCGGATTCGAGTGAAGACTGCGACTCGGATTTTAGTGGACGAGGTGCGGAGCGGATCGAGCTACATTTCGAACAGTGACATGAGGGTTCATTTTGGTCTGGGCGCGGCGGCCAAGGTTGAGTGGGTGGAGGTCCGGTGGCCGAGTGGGTCGGTGGAGCGATTTGCCAACCTTGCGGTGGATCAGATTCAGACGCTGAAAGAAGGCTCGGGCGGGGCGGTGGACGCGGAGGGCAAGAAGCCGTGAGGCTCGTGGCGACGGGACTTGCGCGAGGGAGATCCCTCGCTTCGTCTGAAGAACGGCTCCGCTCGGGATGACGCCGCGTTTTTAGGTGTCACCGGTGACGAGTTTTAAGTACGCCGGCATAAATCGACCACGCGCTGATGCAATCACTTCTTCTTGGGGAACTGCAACGTACGGACTACGCCCTCGCCCTCTTTGACGTAGAACAGTTGATTTACTTTGAGGTCCTTGACCATGTCGATCTGACCGCTGGGCCAGCGGACTTCGAGCACGTCGACTTGCTCGGCTTTTCCCAGGCCGAAGTGAACCCGCAGATCGTTTTGCGAGATGTAGCCGCCGCCGCTTCGGACTTCGTCGATTTGGCGGTGAGGTTTCGATTCGCCGGGAACATGGGTCACGCAGGTGAGGCGCGCGCCGATTCCGCTGCGATTGGATTTGGTGCCGATGGTCCGTATTTTGATCCAGTTGTTGGCGAGTTTGGAATCACAGCGGAGAAGTTGCGGATAATCGTTCACCGTGTTGACGACGACGTCGATATCGCCGTCGTTGTCGAAATCACCGAAGGCGCAACCTCGGCACGGGGCCGGATCGGAGATTCCCGAGCCAACCTGCAGAGAAATATCCGCGAAGTGGCCGTTGCGCAGGTTGCGGTAGAGGAGCTTGCGCTGAGCGTATCCGGCTTCGGTTTTCAGTTGCTCGACTTCGGGATAGACATGGCCGTTGCAGATCAGAATGTCGGGCCAGGCGTCGTTGTCGAAATCGAAAAAGCCGCAGCCCCATCCCAGGAATTGTGTGTGCGCGCCCAGGCCGGCGGTGAAGGTGGCGTCTTCGAAGTTGGCTCCGCCTAGATTGTGATAGAGAGACGGGGTATCGCCGGCGAAATTTGTCTTGATGAGGTCGAGATTGCCGTCGAGATCATAGTCGGCGGCGGCGATTCCCATGCCGGCCTGCGGCTTGCCGTCGGGACTGAGTGCGCAACCCGCATCGATGGCAATGTCTTCGAACTTGCCGTTTTTCTTATTCTGGTAGAGCGCGCTGGCCGTGGAATCGTTGGCTACGTAGATGTCGGGCCAGCCGTCGTTGTCCAGGTCTGCGGTGAGCACGCCGAGACCATAAGTGCCATTGGCGCGGAAAATTCCCGCGGCTTCGGAGACGTCGGTGAACGTGCCGTCGCCGTTGTTGTGGTAGAGAATGTTCTTGCCGCCCTGCAAACCCGGAGGCCCGCAGGCGACTAACACGCCTTTGTACAGGCACGGGCCCGACTCGGGGACGGGAGCGGTCGCTAGATCCATATCAATGTAGTTGGCGATGAAGAGATCGAGGTGGCCGTCGCGGTCGTAGTCGACGAAGGCGCAGCCAGTGTTCCAGCGCGTGCCTTTGCCCGCCACGCCTGCGTTTTGGCTTACGTCAGTGAAAGTGCCGTCGCCATGGTTGTGGTAGAGAACATTCTTTCCGTAGTAGGTGACGAAAAGGTCGTCCCAGCCGTCGTTGTCGTAGTCGCCGACGCAGACGCCCTGCCCCCAGCCGGAGTGTGCAACTCCGGCTTTTAATGTGACGTCGGTGAACGTGCCGTCGCGATTGTTGCGGAAGAGATGCGACGTGGGTTCGGTGCCTGCGGGAAAACCTTCCAGGCGCGAGCCGTTCACCAGAAAAATGTCGAGCCAGCCGTCATTATCGTAATCGTAGAAAGCGACGCCGCAGCCTGTGGTTTCGAGCAGATATTTGTTCTTGTGCTCGCCGCCGAAAATGGTTTTCACGTTCAGGCCGGATTCGCGAGCGATATTGAGGAAGCTGACGCCGGGATCGTCGGAGAGCGGGCGAGGGTTCTTTGCCGGGTCGGGTTTTTGATCGGTCTGGTAACTCGGCCACAGCCAGCGGGGCCGGGCCAGCGCCAGGACGCTCTCCAGTTGCAGCACCAGGGCCGACCGGCTCAAGGATTTCAGAAATGCGCGGCGTGATGGGAACAAGAGTTGCGACCCGGGCGATGACTTGGGGCTCACGTGGTTCTCTGTGTTCTTATATTCAGTGTTGTCGGGCTTTGCAAGCCGCCCCTGAGCGGAAGGCGGCAAAACGATTTTCTAAAGGAGAAACGCCGATCTTTGCGCGAAGAAAACCCCAAAACTGGACGCCCGCGATGCTATGATGCCGAGCGACAGGCCTGCGCCTTCTTCGAAGGGTAGCACTGAACTTATGGCGATAACGACTCCCAATACTTCGACGGGTGGTAGTTCGGCTCCCGGCTCCGGGACGAGTTCTCCGAACGGGTCAGCCTCGTATACCGGACCACTGGCGGTGGTTACGACGCTCTTCTTTATGTGGGGCTTCCTGACCTGTCTCAATGATATTCTTGTGCCCCACCTGAAGCCGATTTTCGACCTGAATTACACGCGGGTCATGCTGATCCAGTTCGCATTCTTCGGGGCGTATTTTCTGTTCTCCATACCTTCCGCCTGGATCATCGACTGGATGGGCTATCAACGCTCGATGGTGGCGGGCCTGCTCACCATGGGGATGGGCGCATTTCTGTTCGTGCCGGCGGCTAGTGTTCCGTCGTACCCGTTATTCCTGTTTGCGCTGATTGTGCTTGCCGCCGGGATCACGTGTTTGCAGGTCGCGGCAAATCCCTACGTCACGATTCTGGGCAAACCGGAGACCGCATCGAGCCGCCTCAATCTGACACAAGCGTTCAATTCGCTGGGAACTTTTCTGGCGCCGTTCTTCGGCAGCCTGTTCATCTTGAGTGCCGCTCCCAAGAGCATTGAAGACATACGTGCGTTGGCACCCGACGCCCTGCAGGCTTACCGCCTGCATGAAGCAGCGACGGTGAAGACTCCCTACGTGGGGTTGGGCATTGCGCTGGTGCTGTTGGCGGCCGCGATCGGCAGCTTCAAGTTGCCGAAGATCGAACACGCGCAGCATAAGGTCGGCGAGAAGGTGAACGACTCGATCTGGAAACACCCCAACCTGATCTTTGGCGCGATCGGCATCTTCGTCTATGTCGGCGGGGAAGTCTCGATCGGGAGCTTCCTTGTGAACTACTTCAGCCAGCCGGAAATTGGCGGCCTGACGGAAAAGGTTGCGGCCAGTTTCGTCGCCTTTTACTGGGGAGGCGCTATGGTTGGCCGCTTCATCGGTTCCGGACTCTTGCAAAAGATGCGCACCGGCCATCTCCTTGGCATTTGTGCGGTCTGCGCCGCCGCCCTGGTCGCGATCTCTATGCTGACCACGGGACACACGGCGATGTACAGCATCATCCTGGTTGGATTTTTCAATTCGATCATGTTCCCGAGCATTTTCACGTTGGGCGTGGCGGAGCTTGGTCCGCTCACCGGGGACGGTTCCGGGATCATGATTATGGCGATCGTGGGCGGAGCGCTTATTCCCGTGGCGCAGGGAGCAATTGCGGACCGCATCGGTATTCATCACGCTTTCTTCCTTCCGGTCGTTTGCTACCTTTACATTCTGTTTTTCGCGCTGAGTGGATCGAGACCGAACAGCGAGCGGTACGCGAAGGCATGAGGAGCGACCGGCGCTGAAATCGGGACAAGATCTGATTTTTGCGATTTGCTGTAAGATCAGTCGCTCTGAGACTCCCTGATTTCTGAGCTCCAAGATCTGAAACGAACGCATGTCCCCGACCAAGAGAACCGGCTCCAAGTCGACGGTGGTTACGCTCAAGGCCGTGGCTGAACATGTGGGGCTTACACCCGGCACGGTTTCCGCCGTTCTGAACGATTCGCCTTCCGCCCGTTCGATTCCGCAAGATACCAAGAACCGCATTCATGCTGCCGCGAAAGAGCTGGACTACCGTCCCAACTTTTTTGCCCGGACCCTGCGCAACAAGCGGACCTACACGATCGGAGTGATCGCGGAAGAGATCGGCGATTCGTATGGTTCGATGGTCATCAGCGGCATTGAAGCGCACCTGCGAAAAATGGATTATTTCTTTCTGACCGTAGCTCACCGGCACGATGCGAATTTGCTGAGCCAGTATTCTCAGCTATTGCTGCAGCGGGGAGTCGAAGGGTTTATCACGGTAGACACCACCGTTCATGAAGCGCTCTGTTTGCCAACGGTGGCGGTGGCTGGACACCAGAAAGTGAAAGGCGTGACGAATGTAGTGCTGGACCACCTGCAAGCAGCGAAGCTGGCGCTCAATCACCTGGCCTGCCTGGGGCACAAGCATATCGCGTTTATGAAGGGCAATCCGCTGAGTTCGGATTCCCAGGACCGCTGGCGGGCCATTAGTGAAGTCGCGCAGAAAATGGGCTTGTGCATCGATCCCGAGTTGACGGTGCAGATTGATATTGACGATCCCACCCCGCAGCTGGGCTATCCCTTCACCAAGCAGTTATTGGCGCGCAAGAAGCCTTTTACGGCGCTGTTTGCCTACAATGACATTTCTGCCATCGGAGCGATTCGCGCATTGCAGCAGCAGGGGTTGCGGGTGCCGCAGGATGTCTCCGTGATGGGGTTCGACGATATTCCCAGCGCTGCCTTCAATACCCCGACGCTTACCACGGTCCGGCAACCTCTCGCCCGCATGGGTCAAGTGGCGGCTCAGACACTGCTGGAACGAATCGCGGGGAAGAATGACTATCCAGCGGAGATCGCGATTGAACCCGAACTCGTCGTGCGTGAATCTACTGCTAAGGCGCCTGGAGTTTAGGAAACATTCGGCTACGAAGTGGCTATGCTTGAACCGCGCGCCAGGCGCCACTCATGAGTCTTTCTCTCATTCCGCAGGCCGAGGACTCTTCTGGGCCGCTCACCCTCGCCGCGCACGCGGCGTTCGTTCCCATTGGAATCGTGACGGTATTGCTGGGGCCGATGTTGCCGACACTTTCGGCGAAATGGTCGCTGAATTACACCCAGGCAGGTTTTCTGTTCACGGTGCAATTCCTGGCCTCGACCGTGGGCGTGATGCTCTCGGGACTGTGCGTATCCCGCTGGGGATTTCGCTTCGCCATCAAGGCCGGATTGCTGGCCATGGCGGTGGGAGTGGCGGGGCTGCCTTATAGCTCGCGAATCCTGGGGGCGGCGAGCATCGGGATTTACGGCCTGGGGTTCGGGGTTGCGGTTCCGGCGGCGAATCTGCTGGTGGCTGAGGTGCATCCGCTGCGGCGCAGCGCGGCTTTGAATCTGCTGAATTTTTCCTGGAGCGTGGGTGCGGTGGCGTGCCCGTTCCTGGTGGCTGCAGCCGCACGCGCGCACCACGTGCCACTGCTGCTGGAGGCTTTTGCGGGGCTATTGTTCTTCGTGGCGCTGGGCATTGCGGCCATGCCCTCTCGAATCGTCGAACCGCAGGCGAGCCGGGGCAGAGGGGCGCAGGTTCCAGCAATTGATTGGAGGGGCAACTCTGTCCTGTTGCTGGCTGCGCTTTTTTTCCTTTATGTGGGGGTGGAGAACTCCTTCGGAGGGTGGATCGCTTCGTATGCGAAAACGCTGGGCACGCTATCGCTGGGCCTGGCCCTGATGAGTCCTTCTTTTTTTTATTCCGCGATGATGGTGGGAAGGTGGATGGCGTCTTTGGCGCTGAAGAGCATCGAGGAAGTCGCACTGGCACGCGCCGGACTTTTGGCGGCTTGCGCGGGAATGGCGTGCCTGCTCTGGTCGCATGCCGCGCTCGGAGTGATGACGGGCGCCACCATCGCCGGCCTCGGCCTGGCGGCAGTTTATCCGATCACGATCTCGCTGCTGTCCCGGGAATTCGGAGACGCATCCTCACAAGTGGGTTCGGTGATGTTCACGGTGGCAAATCTGGGGGGCGCATTTTTGCCGTGGCTGGTGGGCTACAGTTCCAATCGGTTCGGCAGCGTCCGAGTCGGCATGGTGGTTCCTTTGATTGCTGCAGCCTTGATGTGCGTCTTGTATCTTGCGAATTGGAAGCCGCAAATTGGAAGCCGGGAACTAGAAGCAAAAAGAGCAGCGAGCTAGGTCTTAACGAGCCTCGCTGACAGCCGCCACAAACGTACCAGCCGGTACAAAGGAAACAGAGGCGCAGGCAGGCGAATCGCTCTCCATTCGCCGGGACCCGGCGTGAAAGCCAGCCGCTGCAGGAACCGGATGCGATCGGTGCTTCGCTCCCGCAGCCTCATCATCAGCCGGAAGTACGCCATGGACTCCACGTCGGGTAGAGCGGGGCTGCCGATGTGAGGTGCAATTTCATTGGCCACCGTCAGGGCAGCGGGATCGCTAGCGAGAACCTTTTCAGCGGCCGGCGGCATCGTTGCTCCCAACAAACGATTCGTCAGGGTCATTGTGACTTGCAGGATACGAACGATTCCGAGGGACTCGGCGGTCTCGGCGATCCACTCCCAGTTGAGGGCTGGCAGTTCCTGAATGCGAGCGACGTCGCAGAGCCAGATCAGCCGCCCCCATACATGCTTGGCCGCATGCATCGACAGAATGAAGAATAGATCTTCTGGCGAAGGCGTTTTCATGCTTCGTCCTCCGACAGTTACTACGGTCGCGCGGCGAAACAAGGCCTCCATGTCGAAATCAATGGCATAGAAGCGCGGCTGCAGCGCCCACTGTACTTCCAGCAGATTGCGCCCCAGAGCGCTGTCGAAGGCGCATTCGTATCCTGAGTTCAGATGAGCGCGCTCTTCTGCCTCGGAGAGCGGGAAGTGAGGAGCGTATCCCAGTTCTTTCAGCGCGTCGCGGATGCGCGACAGGTCTCGGGCCCGAATCAGCAAATCGATGTCGCCGGGCTGGCGCAGCGCCATGTCGCCGTATAACGTCTCGGCCAAGGCCACGCCTTTGTAGGGCATGACGTCAATGGCCAGGTGTTCGAGACGATCGAGAATCCGGATCAATTCCCGGGTTAGAAACAGAGTCCGGTGCAGGTTTGTGGCATACCGTTGTTTTAGTAGAGCCAGGCCAGAGGGCGGCACTTCTCTGTCACAGGAAGATAATGCCTGATAGAGGAGCGGCGTAACCCCGTGGTGCTCAGCCAAGTGAAGGAGAGACTCCCAATTCAAGGGGTGCTGCAGCATCGAGCGGGTGCTGTCGATCTTCCCGCACGATTTTTCCTGGTTGGAATTTATGGAACATGCAGCCCGCAAGAGATCCCACTCTGGCTCGACGGAAGCGGTCACTGCAGGAGTGCGGTCGGGCAGACCCAATGTCAGATCCTCGGAGTGCAGTTTATCTGAAGTGGGTTGGCGACGGAGTCTTGGTGGCTTATCTTGCTCGCCCTTTCGGAGCTTAAGCAGAGACCGCTGCCAGTGCAGGCGGCATCCGAATTTGTATCAGGTTGGCGGTGGAAGGTTTTTTCGACTGCAGATTGACCGAGGGGATTCCGGTTCGGGCAAAGGACTTCTCGCAATCTTGCGTGGAGGGCCCTCGCATATTGCCTTCCAGGTAGGCCAGGCCGGGACAGCGCGAGCAGCTCGTAACGTGCGTGCACTGGGAACATCCGGACAGGTCCTTTACGCGAATCGCGCGCACTTCTTTGAGTTGTTCGGAATGCCGCCAGATGTCCGCGAACCGCTCCTGCCGCACGTTTCCGCAAGGGAGCGGAAACTGAACGCAGGGATAAAGGTCACCGTAGGGCGAGACGTAGCAGGATGTGTGACCAGCGCTGCAGGGCAAGGAGTGCAGGGCGTCGTCGTCCGCCGGCGAGGATACGGCGCAGAATTCCTCGACATCACGCACCAGCGTCGCATCGCGAAACACGCGCTGCAGCGCGGTTGTATCGACGCCCAGGCTCAGGATGGACCGGTTGCCGTCCATCATGGGAGTCACGGTCGGGTCCAGAGTGAATTCGGTACCCAGTTCGTCCGCCAGAGCGCGCACCCCGGGATAGTCTTCCGCGTTTTGAATCATCAAGACATTCGCAATCCTCACCTTCAGGCCCTGAGACTTGAGAAAACGAATGGCGTTGATAGACCGCTTCAGCGAGCCAGGCACGAGGGTGATGGCATCGTGCACTTCTGGCCGGTGCGAATAAATGCTGATCTGAATCGACTCCACGCCCAAATCACGAATGCGCGCCGCCTCGAGCTCGCGGATCAGTATGGCGTTGGTCTTGAGCTTGACGCAGAACGTGAGCTCGCGGGCGTGCTCCAGAATCTCAAAGAAATCCTTGCGCAGAAAAATCTCGCCGCCACTGAGGGTCAGAATAAAAACGCCCGCCTCAGCCATTTCATCGAGCAGGTGTTTGATTTCTGCGGTCGTCATCTCGCCATGGTCGTCATGATCGAGATAGCAGTGCACGCAGCGCTCGTTGCAGCGATAGGTCAGGTCGAGCTGGACGCTCATCGGAATGCCCAGGGCCAGCGCCTTGACGGTCACTTCTTGCATCAAGCCGCTCATCGTGAATCTCCGGCGGGGGCATTCCCAACTTGAGTCGAAGAATCGATCGGCTCGTCGGAGACATCCAGAATGCCATGCGTAGCGAGCTCCCGAGCCAGGGTTTCAGCATCCTGCAACGCGGCGGCGGGCTCGACTTCGAACACGGGACAGATGCGGCGCTCGACAATTTCGTCGAGAGGCGTGGCTCCGTCCGCAGCTTGCCAGATGATAGTTGCAGTTTTGTTGAGCGTAAAAAGCGTCGAATCCTTGCCCGACATGATCATCATTTCGCCGTCGAGGTTCCGTGCCGCGACCCGCTTATTGCGGGCAATAAAAAGCCTGCTCATCCGATCATCTCCCATGCTCTGGCGTCTGGAACGAAGGTAAGCCGCGAAACCGGCACACGGCTCACGAACTCGCAAGCCGCATGAAACGCCCGCTGCACCAGTTCCGATTCCTCGGCAAAGAAAAGCACATTCGCCAGCAAATCCCGCGCCGCCTGGCCGGGCGCAACAGGATCAACCCGATTTTCCGGGCCCTGGGCCAGAAGATAAAGTTGCGAAATCGGTGCGGAAACATTTTCCCCCAGCTTCGCGAGTTCGCCAGCAAATGGAGTTCCGTAGGCGACGTAGCCGCTGCCTTGCTTCCGCACGTAAGAGATTTCGTCTGTAAGTAGAGTTGCGTCGGGAGGCGCGAGCCTTGAGATCGTGGTCTTGCCGGCTCCGGAAACGCCGGCAAAAAGAAAGGCTTTTCCATTGCGAATGGCACTGGCAGCGTGCAAGAGAAATCCGCCGCCCTCCTCCGCCAGCATTAGGGAGTGTACGATGCGGAGAATCGCATCGATCGAATAGGGATTGGCCGTCTGGCGAATCCTGCCGGTGCGCGACGCAGGCTCCCACTCGGCGCGAAAGTCACCGCGCGTCAGCGTCCACTTGCCGGCGCGCTGGGTCACGCGCACGTCCGCATCGTGTTCACCAGGGGCAGGGCCGGCCAGATCAACGTCAAACTCGGCGGCTGGACGGTGCGGTGTGCCCAAAAACCCCGCGTAACGATCCTGCAGCATGCCGAGGAAGTTCGGGTCGGTGGTGTTGACCCGAACGGGCATGCCTCCGATTTCGATCGTAAGGTGAAGGCACTCGACGGGACTGATCAACTCTGGCAAGGATGGGGCTCCCGTGGCTTCCGCGCCATCTTGTGAAGTCCGACAATCACGCGTGCCGCCGAGGTGGAACGCCGCACCAAGACCGCGATTGCACGGCCTCTCAACCCCAAATTTTTTGGCGGTTCCAGGCACCAGCCGTCCCGCTCCACGAAACAAACTTTGCCCAGCAATTGGGAGCCGGAGAGGGGAGGATCGGGCCTGAGCATCCCATCCCCTTGGGTGATGATCTGAGGGTCTCTCGCATTGCCGCGTTTCCGCGAAACCCGATGAACAAACAGCCGCCGGTCACGGTGGAACAACACGACATCTCCCTTACCGACGCTTTCGCTGGCCGTGCGCTCGATCAGGAGTGTGTCGCCGGGAAAAATTGTGGGCAGCATACTCCATCCCGTCACGCGCAGGCGTAACCCGCCCGACGAGCGCAGAACTTCGCCCGCGAGCTCACATTTCAGGGCGTGCAACTCTGCTGCAGTAGGTGCTCGCATACGTCACGACGCCTTTTGCTGGATGAGGGTGCAATCGCCCTGGGTGGCGCTGATCTTGCCGCAGGACAACGCCGTGGTGACAAAAACCTGTTCGTGGCGGAAAGCCGGCTTCTCGTAAGGTTTCTTATCGTTGGCCGCGGCACGCGGCTGCTCGGAAGAGAAATGATCCATAGGCATTAGATTGACCCCACTTATTTTAGCGCCGACTGAGACGCCTGTACTGCACAGCCACCGGTCCCCGAAGTCCCGCACGCCTGATTGCCCTGCGTTGAAAAATAGATTTGAGAACCAGCCACACCCGACACGACGGTATTGTCAATGATCACCGCGCTTGTGCCACCGGAGGATGCTAGCCCGGAGGGAGCGGGCCCCGCGTTGGTCCAAGTTACGTGGTTATCGACGGTCACCTGTCCGAAAGCGGTAGGCCACGTCGGTTGGGTGGCCCCGGACAGGTTGTCTCCTGCGACATTCGTTACCGCTTCAATATTTTGGTTGCTGTCTTGGATATAGTTGCGCAAAAAGTAGGCGTGATTCGCCTGCCATCCCGCGGGCGTGGCAACCGTTTCAAGTCCGAGGTCCAGCCACTTGATCGTGCCATCATTGGTGGTCAGGCCTGAAGTAGTGGTCCAAATGGGCGCAGAAGTTCCCGAGGTTCCCGCCTTCGTAACGAGCTGGATCTGAAAGTGGCTGTCCACAATCTCCTCGCCCAGGGTATAGGCGGTCGAAGACAGCCAGGGGGTGATTTTCAAGTTCATAATACAGCCTCCGCCAGCACACGGCGTAGGCGTAGCTTTGGTTTGGACGCTGGCGAAGATGTATTCCGTCGCCTGCCCGGTTGCATTTGGATTGAAGACCTCGGTGACTGTAGAGCAAGCGGTCGCGGCGGTTGTAAGCACGGGACCCGTAATAACGGTACCCAAGACGCCGGCCGTGATTTGCACCTGATACAAAGTCGGACGGCCTCCCGTGTGCCCACACACATATAAATTTCCTGAGGCGTTGTTCGAGTTCAGGTAAGCGCTGTCCACAGTCCCATCATAAAGCGGCTTGGGATTGGCGGCGCCGGCCCCGACCGTAACCTTTGCACCCGCAGTTCCCGCGGCGAAACCTGAGGCGAACCGGTACACTGCGGCGCAAGGCGCGCCCGCGCAGGCCGTGCTGCCATCATCCGCCGCAAGTACGTATTCCACTCCGGCGGTGGAGTCTACGAGCGGACCGGCCACGATGCCTGTCGTGCCGAAGTCCAGCTGGCTCGACTTAGTGACGACGCTGGTAGCGGGGGCGACCTGGTAGAAAAACCCGCCCGCATCCCCAACGAACACATTGCCGGAAACGTGGTCATGAACCGCGGTCGCGAGCGGAAGAGGCAGAGTTGAGTTCAACTGCACAGGCCATTTGGGGGATACCGTTCTTATCTCTGCTGGTGTCCCCAGGAAGACCGGGGTGAACTGATGCAGCCAGCTGCGGCTGTCGCCGACCCAGGCTGTGTCGCTGCCGTAGTCATAGAAAACGGACGAGGTCGTGTCGTCGGTTGGAGTGAGGCTTCCATCCTCGAGAGCGATTGTCGTCATGCACGGTGCGACGCATGCCGAGTACTGAGCCGGAAGCACGCTGGTCGGAACGCCGGGCAGGGCTACCGTTTCCGTGGTTGACGCCGCCCACTTCAGCAAAACGAGACTTCCCAAAGCACCGGCGGTCTGGGCAAATGCCAATTGCGAACCGTCGCGGGAGAACACCGGAGAAGTCAGGATCTGGCCGCCCGTATTGTAGGCCCAATAGACGGAAGGAATAGTCCCCGTACACCCGGCGTAGAGGTTGTCGTAGGCCACAATGCTCGCCTGGGTTCCAGAACCGGTCAGGCCTGTACTGTAGACAACGAAGTCTGGCGCCGTCGCACTGCCGCAATTTGCCACGCCACTGCCGAACGAAAACTTGGCGGGGAAGACGCCTGCTCCGACCGACGCGCCTGTTCCCAGATCCTCTTCCCATAGTCCCTGCACGGTATGGCGCCGGCTGGGGAACCGCAGTTGGGATGAATTGTTGTCGCTCTCCGCAGCGACAGCCGGAAGCCTCAAAGCCTGGTAATGGCGGTACAGTTGCTGCTCGAAGCGCGGATCTTCCTGCAAGCGCATCGCCTGCTCGACCGAAGCCGGCTGCGAAAAGATGAGGTGGCTGTGACTCCAATCGGTGGGCAAAGGGATTCCGTGCCGAGCGGTCTTGGCCGCTTGTCCAGTCAACACACATCCCAGAGCGATCAACCCGACCAAGCCCACACCAAGCGGGATAAATCGTGGCGCCTTTCCGTTCATCTTGAGACTCCCATGCTCGCGAGGAGCGCAAGACTCTTAAAGTTTTGCTCCCCTTGGATAAGAACACTACCCCTGACGTTTCGGTGCGCGGGATTTTCGCGAACCCAATCATACCTCTTTTTTCAGATCAGATATCGCCCGACTCCGCACGACGTGACTGGACGTTGTATTCCCACACTAGGGCTGGATTGCGCTGGATTTTACTCCTTCACGAGGCGCCCGCGCAAACTACAAAAAGCGCACCCCAAAGACAATTCTCGAGCCTCCGGGGACAGTTCTAGCCCGTGACGCTAACCTCGTGCAATCTGGCGCCTTAGTTGAATCTGGTCACCCTCCACAACTGAACCACCGCAGTCGCAAAAAGCGCCAGGCCGATGCTGGCCAGAGCGGCAGCGGTCTCCCAGTTCAGATCTTTCGAGGGCCAGCGAGCCGCGAGTCCGGTCCAGACAAAAACTGCAGTTGCCACCGCGACCAGGATCATATCGAACCAGCTTCTTGATAGGACTGGCGTGGCGGATCTGCCTTCCATTCCTGAACTGACGAACTGGGCGTCGATGTCATAGCGTTTACTTTCGCGTTGCGCCGCCTGCCGCCAGCGCTCATATTCGGAACGGCCTGCTACGGAAAGCGAGATCGCGGCCAATCCGCCGGCCATCAAGACCGACCCGTAAATTGCACTCGCTACCGCCGAATGCCCCCATCCCCGCAGTTCTCCAAACGCCAACGCGCCCCACAAAAGTCCCCACAACTGATTCGAATTCGAGAGCGGGATTCCGCGGCTGACGCCAATGTATTTCACGGCATACTGTTGAAAGATGTCGCCAATCACCCACACGAAACCCGCGGCCAGCAGCCAAAACAACAGGTGACGCGCCTCCTGCAGCTGGTGCCAGAGGGTCATCACGCCGCCGACGTAACGCGCGGACAAAACAGCCATCATCCCCAGTTCTCCGACGGTGAAGAACGAGACAAACGAGAGCGGGTTCATGCCCGACAGATATGCCTTGCGATACGGGATGTACATCGTCCCCCAGAGGAGCCCCGCTCCCAGCGCGGCGGCAATGCCATGAACTGCGGCATGCGATGAAATCTGGCTGGCAGATACCCGGGCCAAAACGACTCCGCCCCAAAACATCAGGAGTGCGCCGCCAGAAACCGCCGTCCAGCGTTGCCAGCCCGCATTTTTCAGCTCGCCAAAAAAAAGCACACCCCAGGCAATCCCGATGATCGCATTCGTATTCCACAAGGGAAAAGCAATGCTCAGCCCAAGATCACGAATGGCGAAAATGGTGAGCGTGTTGGCTACAGCCCACAAGCAGCCGGCGAGAATGGCCCAAATCAGCAGGTGCGGAGCCTGCAGGAAATCGGCTCGCGTTTGAGATGTGCCGCGCGCGACTGCCGGCAAGGTCCACCTGCCGAGAAACACTCCCAGCACCATGATCAGAGAAATCAAAACGGGGGAAAGTCCGGAGGAGACGAGTTTAGCGGGAACCTCAGCCGCCCCTAGCCACGCGCCCGCGGCCACGCCGCAGAGCACCCCCAGGCGCTGCAGAGTGCGCAGCCGCGCTTCCGCGGCGAGAGGTGACTCCGCGATCACCGGAACATCTGTGGAGGCCTTCAGCGGACCCACCTCAGAAGCATCAAACCGGCGATCAGTACAAGCGTGGGCACCCAGAAATGGAGATCAGTGGCCACGGCGGCCAGCCTTCTGGCCAGCACCGAGCTGGGGGTTTCATTCGAGTTGCTGTTCGCCAGATTGAACCTCCCAGAAACGCAGGCCATGTTACGCATTTCAAGCGTGCGGCGGCAAGGTGAATCATTTTGCAGGAGTGACGCAGAGGCACCGAAGCCAAGCTGACCGGCATCGGTTCACGCGCGGACTACCCCAACGCCTGAGCACCATCTTCCGCACCGCAGATGTAGGTCTGTGGATCGATTCCGGTTGCCTGCCGGTAGCGTTCTGAGATCTGCGCCGCGAAGTTCTCCGCGTTGTTCTCATACACCAGGTTTACCGTGCACCCACCGAACCCGCCGCCGGTCATGCGCCCGCCGCAATAACCGGGCAAACCCGCTGCGGCTTCCAGCATAATGTCCAGCTCCTGGCAGCTGACCTCGTACTGATCACGCAGGCTCTGGTGCGAAGCTCGCATCAGTTCACCGAGTCGAGCCAGATCTCCGGACTCAAGGCAACGCACCGCAGCGAGGACGCGCTGGTTCTCTTGCACAACATGGAAGCATCGTTTGCGGATGGCTTGGGGCAGCGCTTGAGCGCGGCGCTCCAGCAATTCGATCGAAACATCCCTCAGGGACCGCACTTTAGGATCCCACTTCGCAAACATCTTCGTGGCTCGTTCACACTCTTCGCGGCGCCGGTTGTAGCCACCGCTCGCCAGTTCATGCTTGACCATGGTGTTGCAGATCACAAATTTCAGGTTCCTGGGAAACGGTACGATCTTGAATTCCAAAGAGCGGCAGTCGAGGAAGAGCACGTGCCCGGCCTTCCCCAGGCAGGAGACATATTGATCCATGATGCCAACGCGCGCGCCGACAAATTCGTTTTCCGATTTCTGGCAAAGCCTGGCGATCTGGGTGGAACAAAGTTCGGCCCCGCCCAGGCTGGCCAGTGCGAGGGCAGTGGCGACCTCCACAGCGGCGGAGGAACTCAGCCCGGCGCCTATCGGCACTTCGCCACGCACCAGCAGGCTGGCTTCGGGAATCGAGTAACCGGCCTGGCCAAGCGTCACGGCAACGCCCAGGACGTAGTCGCACCATTCGCCCAGTCGCCTGGCGGGCAGATGGTTTGCATCAAACGCGTATTCCCCGGGAAAATTCTCGGAACGGATTACTAGTTTGCCATCGCAGCGCGGAGCTGCCGCCACATATGCGGAGAAACCGATGGCGGCCGGCAGGACGAATCCATCGTTGTAGTCGGTATGCTCGCCGATCAGGTTGACCCGGCCGGGAGCGCGGAATATTTTTGGTTCACCGCAGCTGGGTTCGCCGCGGAAAGTTTCCGCGAACTTTTTGGCCAGACTCTGTTGCGACGTGTTTTGTTGTGCCGCTTTCTGTTGCGTCGTTTTTTGTTGAATCAGGTCTGGAGCGTTCATCGTGAAAGTGAGCCCTGCCGCGGTTGCCTGCTCAGAAACCGCAAAGCTGGAATGTAACGGTTTTGTGGGCGGGGCGTCCACAGACCGTATGCCTGATGTTCGACGCGAACTGCCTCGTACTCAAGATACAGCGTAACTTTATTGCCGCTGCGGCGGTTCTAAGTTTACAAGTAGCTTTTGTGACATTTGTCATCTCAGCCGGATGACGATCTCCACTTGTGGGTAAGACCGGCGAGCGGAAGTATGGAAATGGCAGAAGGTCTGCGGGAATGGCCATTTTGAGGGCAATGAAAATCGAATCCGGCCCGGTTGTGGAGGTCGCGCAGTTCGTCTATTCTTAGGAGGCTGGGACGTGACTGCCTCCTGTGTCCGATTTCTGGTTCCTTCTGGAGTTCGCCCATGACCCTGACCCGGTTTGTCACCAAGAACGCCTTCCGCAACCGACGCCGCAGTCTTCTGACCGTGTTGAGCCTGGCCTTCTCTCTTCTTCTTCTCACGCTGATGATGACCATCTGGCGCGGCTTCTACCTCGACCAGGGCAGCGCCGAGTCGGCGGAGAGACTGGTGGTCCGGCATCGAGTTTCTCTCACCTTCAATCTGCCCGGCTTCTACCGCGAGAAGATTCGCGCCGTTCCGGGAGTGGTGGCGGTAGTGCCCGTCTCCTGGTTTGGCGGGATTTACAAAGACAACAAGCCCGAGAATTTCTTCGCCCAGTTTGGCACCGATCCCGATGAGTTCTTCAAAGTCTACCGGGACATTCAGATGCCGCCAGAACAATTCACGGCGTGGCAGCGCGACCGCCAGGGCGTGATCGTGGACTCCTCGTTGGCGAAGAAGTTTGGATGGAAACTGGGTGACCGCATTGTTTTGCAGGGGACGATCTATCCCATCAATCTGGAGTTGAACATCCGCGGCATTTACCACTCGAACCCGGACAACAAATCGGTTTACTTCAATGCTAAGTACGTGGAAGAGGCGGTGGATTTCTTCAAGGGGCGAGCGGGCACATTCAGCATTCTGGCAGCCTCTCCCGCCGACGTGAGTAAAGTTGCGAGCGCGGTGGACGACATGTTCCGCAACTCGCCGCAGCCGACCAAAGCTGAAAGCGAAAAGGCTTTCGGGCTGGAGTTTGTCGCCATGATGGGCAACGTGAAGGCATTTATTTTGAGCATCTGTTCGGCGGTGCTGTTTGCCACGTTGCTGGTTTCGGCGAATACCATGGCCATGTCGATCCGCGAGCGAACGCGGGAAGTTGCCGTGCTCAAGACTTTGGGATTTACCCGGCAGAGCATTCTGGGCTTGTTCGTGAGCGAGGCGGTCGCTCTGTCGCTGGCTGGAGGACTGATTGGGGTTGGGCTAGGGTGGCTTCTGGTTTACAACATGACGCACTCGAAACAATTCGTCAGCTTCTTCCCCTTGCAGGTGACTCTGGGTATTGGACTGCTTGCCATGTTTACGTCGGGGCTGGTGGGACTCATCAGTTCGGCCCTGCCTTCCTATCACGCTTCGCAAGTGAACATCGTGGACGGGCTACGCCACATCGGATGAAGTCTTCATGACCCTGAGCGGTTTTATCGTGCGCAATGCCTTCCGCAACAAGCGGCGGAGCGTGCTGACCGTGATCAGCATCGGCTTCTCGCTGCTATTGCTGACGCTGATGATTTGCATCTGGCGCTCGTTTTATGTGGATCAGGTTGCGCCGGAGGCGTCGCGGCGCCTGATCATCCGCGACCGCGTTTCGCTGGCGTTTTTTCTGCCGGCGTATTACCGCGACAAGATTCGCGCCATCCCTGGAGTTACGGCGGTAGCGCCGCTCACCTGGTTCGGAGGCCGCTATATCGATGACCGGCCGGAACACTTCTTCGCGCAGTTGGGCACCGATCCGGATGAATATCTGAAAGTGGCGTCAGACAAGATCGTGCCGCCGGAGCAACTGAAAGCCTGGCAGCAGGACCGGGCCGGAGCGCTGGTGGACGTGACGCTGGCGAAGAAGTACGGCTGGAAGATTGGCGACCATGTCACGCTGCAGGCCAACATTTTCCCGTCGAATCTCGATCTCACGATTCGCGCAATCTACCTCCGCGATCCGCCGCAGAACGCGCTCTATTTCAACGCCAAATATCTGGAAGAAGCGGTGCCCTGGTTCAAAGGGCAGGCGGGCTGGTACGCGGCCCAGATTGCATCGCCGGAACAGGTATCGCAGGTGTCGAGAGAAGTGGATGACATGTTCCGCAACTCTCCGCTGCAAACCAAGACCGAGAGCGAGAAAGCGTTTCAGCTCGGGTTCGTGGCTTCGCTGGGAAATATAAAGGCCTTCATCCTGGGAATTTGTGGCGCGGTGGTGTTCACCATCATGCTGGTTTCGGCGAATACCATGGCGATGTCGGTGCGCAGCCGGACGCGCGAAGTGGCCCTGCTGAAAACCTTGGGGTTCACGCGTCGACGCGTGCTGTCGATCTTCGTGAGCGAATCGGTGGCCCTGGCGGTTGGGGGCGGGGTGCTGGGAATTCTGGCGGCGATTCCAGTGATTGCGGCGCTCACCCACCAATTCATTGGGCTGGGCATCCCGCTCAACATGAAGGTGACCGCGCCCACGGCTGCGTTATCGTTGCTGGTGGCCCTAACCTTGGGACTGGTGAGCGGCTATTTGCCGGCGTTCAACGCCTCGCGCATGAACATTGTGGAAGGCCTGCGCCACATTGGGTGAGTAGCGCCGCCGTCTCGGCTGCGTCGAGGAAGCGGTATACACCGGGTTTTTATTTTCTAGAGATTACTATGGCGATACCGATCAGCTACAACATCCGCAATTTGAAGCTGCGCAAAGGGCTGACCATTATGACCGCCCTGGGCATTGCGCTCACGGTCACGACGGCAATCTTCCTGATGGCGCTGCTCGCCGGCCTGCAGCGCGCGTTTGTAAGCAGTGGCAATCCGCAGAACGTACTCGTGCTGCGCAAGGGGTCCGAGGCGGAATTGTCCGGCGGGTTCGACGCGTCGCTGTTTCCCACTCTAACCACGCTTCCTGGCATCGCGAAAGACAGCCACGGCCAGCCCATGGCCTCGGCGGAATGGGTGGTCGTCATCATATTGCCGCGAAAAGACGGCACCGGCGAAGTAAACGTTACGGTGAGGGGCATGATGCCGGATGGTCTCGAGCTCCGGTCCGCGACGAAACTCATCGAGGGGCGCTGGTTCCAGACCGGACAGCGTGAAGTGGTGGTCAGCAAGTCGATTCGTGACCGCTTTTCTCACGCCAACATCGGCGACACCATGGAGTTCGGCAAAGGTTCGTGGAAGGTCGTCGGCGTTTTTGATGCAGGCGGATCAGCTTACGAATCGGAGGTTTGGGGCGATGTGAATCAGATGGCCTCGGACTTTGACCGGCAGGGAGGCTATTCTTCGGCCTACCTGCGCGCCACCGATCCCGCGGCTGCCGACGCGCTCAAGAACCGGGTGAGCGACGATCAACGTCTGAAGCTCGAAGGCGTGCTGGAGACCGATTATTACGCCAAGCAGACGAGTTCCGGAGCGCCGATAAAATATATCGGGATCGTGGTTGGTATCATCATGGCAATCGGATCAAGTTTCGCTGCGATGAATACGATGTACGCCGCAGTGGCTTATCGCGGACGCGAGATTGCGACCTTGCGGGTGATTGGCTTCTCGCGACCGGCGATCTTGACGTCGTTTGTTCTGGAATCTCTGCTTCTGGCGCTGCTCGGGGCGGCAGCGGGAATTCTGCTGATGCTGCCCTTCAACGGAATGGAGACTGGCACGTCCAACGCAGTGACGTTCAGTGAAGTGGTGTTTGCGTTGCGCATCACGCCGCAAGTTGCCGCTTACGCGATTGTGTTCGCACTGATCATGGGACTGGTCGGCGGGTTTGCTCCGGCCTGGCATGCGGCGCGGCAGAATATTCTTAGCGCGTTGCGCGGCTGAACGCCGTTGGCAATTTGAGAATTACTGGGAACTAAAACTTCGCGAACCAGATTGGAACTTGTTGCGTATTTACTGTTATGCCGATTGACGCTAAACACGAAGACTTGCAGAGCCTGCGCATCGACCGCACCCAGCGCAGCGACTCGGGCGGAGAACCACCCGCGTGGGCGCGCCGCTACATCCTGGGCGGAATCACGGTAGTGGTACTGCTCAGCCTCAGCGCCCTGGCGTACCGCGCCTTTTCGGCAAGTGTGCCGGAAGTTGAGGTGGCACGCGCGGCGGCGCAGAACAGTGACACCGGCTCAACCGTACTCTCCGCCACCGGCTACATCGTGGCCCATCACACCATCAACGTGAATTCCAAGGTCACGGGCCGATTGGCGTGGATTGGCGTGGAGAAAGGCGACAAAGTCAAAGAAGGACAAGTGCTGGTGCGCCTGGAAGACCAGGAATTTCGAGCATCCTACGAACAAGCCAAGGGCGCGCTGGATAATGCTCGCGCTTACTTCGACGAACTTCAGCACGGCTCGCGGCCGGAAGAAATTCAGCAGGCGCAGCATAATCTGGATGAGGCTCGCGCGACACTAGCCAATGACAAGCTGACGTTGGACCGCACCAAGGAACTGGCCGGCTCAGGCGTGGTTTCGCGTCAAGCTCTAGACGATGCCACCGCCAAGTTCGAAGCCGATCAGCAGCGCGCGAACTCCCTGGAAAAGGCATTTCAGCTAATGAAAATCGGGCCGCGGCAGGAGGAAATCTCGCGCGCCAGGGGGGCGTTGGCGCAGGCCCAGGGTCAGCTTGACTACGCCAAGTCGCAGCTGGATGCCACGGTGATCCGCGCCCCGGTTACGGGGACCATTCTCGATCGCACCGCAGAAAAAGGCGAACTGATCACGGCGCAATTCGCCAGCGCGGCGGCGGGCGGTCCGCAGGGATCGGTGGTTTCACTCGCCGACCTGAACGACTTGCAAGTGGAACTCGACATCGCGCAGGCCGACTTTGCCCGACTCGGCCCCACGCAAAAAGGAATCGTCACTACCGACGCCTATCCTGACAAGCAGTATGACGGAGTGATCGCGCAGATTTCTCCCGAGGCTAACCGGCAGAAAGCTACGGTGCAGGTCAAGGTGCAGGTGGTGAACCCGGGCAAGTATCCCGACGTTCAACTGCGCCCGGAAATGAACGCGACGGTAAAGTTCCTGGCCAACGAACCGGCGAAGGGCGCCAGCCAGCCGGCGGGAGTTTTCGTGCCCTCCGCCGGAATTCGCGACATTGACGGCAAGAAAGTTGTGTTGATCGCATTCAACGGCAAGGCCCTCGCGCGGCCCGTCCATATTCTGGGACAGCGCAGCGATGGAGCGCTAGTCGACGGCCTGGTGGGTGGAGAGAACGTGATCACCAATGCGCCGTCCGGCTTGAAAGACGGAGACAAAATCAAAATCAAGGGGCAAGCATGAGCACAGTTGTCGCACCGAACGTTGCCACAGCCACTAAAGTAGTGCAGGTCCGCGGGGTCAGCAAGATCTTCACCCGCGAGACCTTCGAAGTAAGAGCTCTCGACGATGTCACGATCGACATCGGCAAGGGAGAATTCCTGGCACTGATGGGGCCGTCAGGCTCGGGCAAGACCACGCTGCTGAACATGATCGCGGCGATCGACCGCCCCACCAAAGGTGAGCTGCTGGTGCAGGGCCAGGACATTTTCCGTTTCAACGACTCGCAGATTGCGCGCTGGCGCAATGAGCACATCGGCTACGTGTTTCAGACTTTCAATCTCATCCCGGTTCTCACCGCCTTCGAAAATGTCGAGTTGCCGCTGTTGCTGACTAAGCTGAATCCTCAGCAGCGCCGCGAACACGTGATGACTGCTTTGAAACTCGTGGGACTGCAGGACCGCGTCAACCATCTCCCCAAGCAGCTCTCGGGTGGACAGGAGCAGCGCGTGGCGATCGCGCGCGCTATCGTCAGCGATCCAACCTTGCTCCTCGCCGACGAGCCCACCGGCGACCTGGACAGCCACTCCGCAACGGAAGTGCTTGAGATCCTGAAGCGCCTGAACGAGGATTTTCACAAGACGATCGTGATGGTGACGCACGATCCCCACGCCGCCTCCTACGCGCACCTCACGCGTCACCTGGAAAAAGGGATGTTGCTCCCCACCGCGTAGGGTTCTTGCGTTGCACCCGAAATTCCGCGCCGCGACGGAGGACCGCCGTCGCGCTCTGAAACCCGCCTGGATTCATCAAACTTTAACCTGCCGTTAACATTGAGCAGGCATTCTTAGTGCCATAATTTTCCGCTTGTGTTCAAGCCTGTTGTTTTCGGTATCGGGTGAGTCCATCAGGAGTCGTTCGGTGATCAAGCGAGTCTTCGCGGCAATTGTGCTCTCGGCCCTGGCCGTAGCGATGATGAGCTGCTCAAACGGCAAACCTCCGACTGGAGTTCCAGCTACGCCCGGCATCGCCGGAACCTGGGAATTTCTTGCGGTCTCCAGCAATGGCGGAGGCACGACCGGAATTGAAGTAGCTCTGCAGGAAGGGTCAGTTCTGATCAATGGCATGCCGGAGCCGAGCGGCATAGTCTCGGCGGCCGGAATCAGTCAGATCGCCTTCGTCTGCATTAATTCGAACACGGGCGACGTTATCTCATTCGGGGGAAACTGCCCGGGACAATCGGGCGTTTGTTCGATGGTAGGAGGCAACACTCTCAACGGCACCGCAAGAGCAATCGGAGGTCCGTTTACCTTCACCTACACGGAAAACGGAAACGCGTTCACGGTGTCTGGCATGCTGGACTCCCAGACGCAAGGCCTCGTGTTGGTGAATGGGACGTATAACACACAAACCAGTGGCACCTGCACCGACAGCGGCTCCGTGACGGGAGTGGTGGTGCCCAAGCTAACAGGGACCTACACCGGGCAAATGACGCTTCCAGACGGCACAGCCGATAGCGTCACGGCAACCTTGAGCCAGAGTTCCGGCAACCTCACGGTTGGCATCGTTGGCACGGGCTCCGAACCCACCAGCTTCAGCCTGACCGGGCCGGTCACCGGCCACGCGTTCGCGCTACAGGGCCAGTTCAATGTGGGCGGGACGGTCCAGCCCATTACTTACAACGGCTATTACCAACTGACCAAGGGCATTCCGTCCATTTACTTTGTGAACTCCACCGACACCGCCAATCCCGCCTACGCCGGAACCTTGACGCTCCAGCCGCAGCAATAGTCAGCGGACACGGCATGGAGTGGCTTCAAATGAAAGGGAAGCGCGTGGGACGATGCTCCGGGTGAAACGGGCGGCAAATATGGGCGATCGGGCCGCGACCTGTGACTAAAACCTGGGAATTTAACTCGGCGTTAACATTCGTGTGATACTCCTGTAACTCGCTCCGGCCCATAATGAGTCGGTTCATCCGCCACCCTTGTCCAGGGAATCTTCCTCGAGGATACATGCCATGACCCCATCTTCGCGCACCCTCTTTACGCTTGTCCTGCTGCTTTTGTGCGGGGTCTCTTCGGCGTTGGCCAATTCCAGCAAGTCCAAGCACGTTCTTACCTTTATCGGGTTGCAGAATATGCAGCAGGTAGGCAATACCTACAACGGGATAGGCTTTTCGTCGAATATCTTCGTGCTGCGATCGGTGACTAAGGGCGGTAGCGGGGCGTTTGCGCCGGACCCAACGGGAACTCCCATTATCTTCATCGATGGGCCTATGGGAACAACCGCGACTGGAACGATTAACGTCTACTCTGGCTTCACTACGGGAATGCAATTCTTCTTCACGGCCGGTTTCAAGGAGACAGTTTCGGTGTGGAGCGGCACCAATGGAACCGGCACGATTCTTGCGACCCTCACCCTCTCTCCCAACAACCTTCCGTGTACAGGGTTTCCCAGCTACTGCAACTGGACTTCCGCCAGTCTCGGCTTCGGTCAGGGGACTGCGAAATCAATCACCTTCACGGGCCCGGCAAACGGACTCGGAATCGCTGACATTACCTTGAATCAGACCACCTCGGCTGTCCCGGAGCCCGCTTCGGTCTATCTGTTGGGAACTGGACTTGCGGCCCTGGGTTTCAGTGGGATTCGCCGCCTCTGGAAGGTAAGCTAGCGCGAAGATCAGAGGCCTAAGGTGGGGAAGCCATTTAGAAACAGTTGCGTAAGGCGCCCAGTGAAGAACTAGGCTTTTGCTTTGGTTGCGCGATTCTTGGGCCTTGCTCTTCATTCGTGGCATGGTAGGAGCGGGCGCAAAGGATCTCTGCGCGGCTGGGCTGGCTCTCCCTGAAGCGGTGCCGCTGCTCTCCAGTGTTACTGCTCCGCCACGATCACCGACGGGTGTGAGTTGGTCGGCGATTCATCGATGTAGAAGATGGCATTGCCATTCGACACCGACACGATTCCGCTCCCGCCGAACCAACCCGTACCGTTGGTGTTGATCGAGTAAGCTCCCCCGAGAAGAGCCTGGTTCGGCATCAGGAGGTAGCAGAGGGTCTTGGAGAGGCAAAACTGGCCGGTGTCTCCAGAGCTCACGTCCTGGGTGCCTCCGCTGCCGTTGCTCGTAGTGCTCAGGGCAAGACTTCCGCCGGTGGTGGAGGTTCCACTGGGTTGGGCAAACACATCGCCCTCAAGGTTCGGCGTCAGCGGGTCCAGAATCTCGGCAGTTCCATAATCGTAGTTCCCCGAGATATAGAGATTGCTAAACGGAGGCGGAGGCGCTAAAGACGGAGTTTGGAATTCGAGGATGCCATCTTGTGCGGTGCTGTCTGTGCCCACCAGGAACCCGGTGACGCAGGCAGCCGGAGTGCTGCAGTTGGTGCGGGTCAAATTTGCCGGCGCGGGGATTACATATGCGATGAAGGAGTGGGGCCCAAGATTCTGCCCCTGGCCAGCGAGAAACGTGGCTCGCCCGGTGTTGGGATCCACTGAGTAGGTGCCCGAGATCGTAGTGGTGCCAAGAGTGCCGGCCTGATCTTCGTACTCAGTGCCAGTCACAGCGCCGACGCCGTCGAAGGTCAGCGCGCCGATGCTGACATCCGGGCCGGTGGTGGCAAGCCCGCCGATGCGGAAGATGTGACTATTCTGCAGCGAGGCGTTGGTGAAGGAACCCGCCGTTGTGACGGCCTCTCCGCCGATGATGGGTTGGCTGGCGCTGAGCGGATCGGTAGTGGCGATCAGGACCTCGGTGCCGCTGACCATGTATAGAGCTTCATCAAACGTGGGACCGCCCTTTAGACTCATCGTGGCGGTCCAGCGGCCGTTGGAAGCTCCATAGGTGGCATCCACGGTGGCCGCGCCGATTCCTCCAGTCAACGTAGAAGCCAGAGTGCCCGCGTCGTCAACGTCGGCCGCGATGGACTTGAGGCTGCCTGAGCTGGCACTGAAAGATCCGGCGACAGCGTAGTGTTTCTGAGCCGCGTCGCCGCCGCTCATTCCGAAAGCGTAAGGACCACTCAGTCCGCCAGAGAAGCTGGAAGTGTCTTGAGCACGAAGGATGCCGGAAGCGCGGGTGCCGCGTCCCGTGTTGTCGTCGAATTCAATGATGTGCCCGGTAGTAAAGGTTCCTGCCGTCTGGTTGATTGGGGTTGCGCCGCAGGCCTGGAAGCTGGTCGAGGTGATTCCGTTTACGTTGAAATGGTTCGTGCAACCACCTAGCGTAAAGGCAAACGTGGTCGTCCCTGCCGGCGCTCCGTTGTTGGCGAGATAAAGAGTCATGCAGCCGCGGCTGTAGTCGGGGTTCACTCCGGCGTTCAGAGTATCTGACGTTGTGCCGACGATGTAAGAACTCTGCTGCCCTGCAGTGTTCTGGACGGTCAGGTATTGGTGGCCGCTTGCACCGCCACGGGTTACGTCTTCCACTCCGTCGGTAACGTTGCCGGCGCCGTCTAACGTAACGCTGCCCGCGATAACGACCGGGCCGTTGCTGTCGAAACCGTGCAGCAGGAAGGCCAGGGGTCCCTGTAAATAGGAATTTGGCGGAACGGAATTAATGGTGGGGGCCTGGTTGGCGAGCGAACAGGACTTCAAAGGGAGGTTGGCCATGTTGGGGAGAGTCACAAAACTTGCCGCAGGATAAGGCTGCTGGCTGTCGTAGACCTGAAATTGCGTGTAGTAGCAACTGGGCGAAGCACTGTTGCCATTGCATGAATTTTGGCCAGCATCGTCGCCGGGAGCAGGCTGGCCCGAAATCAGCGCGTAATTTAGTAGGGGCGACAATGCCGAGGGACAATCGAAATTCGGCTGCCTGATCGAATTCAATTCCAGGCCCGGCGGAAGAGTTGATCCGGGCACGCCATTGACGGGATTCTGGCACCAGAAGTAGGGTGCCTGGCCTCCCGAGGGCACGATCGCAGTGAGGGGATAGGGTACGCCTTGATCTCCATTCTGCGGGTCGTTGTAGGCACTGGGATAGTTCGGAACCTGAACCTTGAGGGCCTGCGGAAGAACGACCACGTTGAATGTTGACAGCGAGCAAGGACCGGGCTGCACGGTGGGATCGCAGTTCGAGCTCGCGGTGGAATCTGCCACGGTCACCGTGAATGTAGAACAGCCCGTCGAAATCGGATTGCCTTGTATCAGTGCGTCCAGCTGGTTCGTGCTCTTATCGACAGCGATGCTGAGCGCGAGCCCATTCGGAAGCGAACTCATCCCCGACGTGATCTGCCAGGTGTACGGAGGCAGGCCCCCTGAAGCTTTGAGGGGGCCGACAATCGCTAACGTTCCCACCTGTCCTACGCCGTTGGCGCCGGTTGGCCCGCCGCTTGAGACCGGGATCAGCGTGCCTGGCGAAGGGCAGCACGTCTTGGCGCCCACAGGGCATCCCGGGCCCACATTCGGGCCGTAGGTGTAGCTGGCGGCATTCGTGATGATTACCGGGTTCACGACTACAACCAAAAGTTCCGCGGACTGGTTGGAAGAGTTAGTGGCGACGATCTCGTCTTGAAAATTCGTGGCGTTCTGGCAGAGCCGAGCCGTCGATGTGGGCGTTGGGGCGTTGTAGACGACGGTGGTGGCAGTTTGCTGGCTCAGGGTGCCTGCAGGTTTGACGAAGCCGCATCCGCTCTGCAGGCTCCAGGTGACGGTTTCGCTGACCGTTACGCTCAGGGTCTGCCCCAGCTCGATCGTCGGGGTGGCGGAGGGTGAGGTGAATTGCAGCCCAGTCTGTACGACAGGTGGATGGTTCGCGGTAGTGCAACTCGCCGCCAGCCAGCAGAACCAAAGACCAACAAACAGAAAGAAGCGATTGCAACGCCCGCTTGTGACCACCAAACCCTCCCTGACCAAGCTTCCTCGTTCTTGATTTTGCTGTGCGGCGGAGGAGAGCCATCCCAAAACGATATGCGGGACAGCGCCCACCTCATTGGTGCGAAGGATTACTCCCGACCTGCGCCGTGTTGCCGTCAGCCACCGACACGCTGCCTGGCCCTGCTCCTGGCTTGCCAGGCTCCTGCACTCGGGCCTTGATCCACGCGAATAACTTTCCCCCACCCTCTCTGGCGGTGAGGTCGGAAATAGCTTCGAAGCGAACGACTTCTGCCTGCTTCGGAGCGGCGGCCTTGATACTTTCCTTGCATTCGATAGGAGTGGAATCGCTCTGCCGCACTTGCAATATTCGAACCGGCACTTTCAATTCAGGCAGCCACTTGACTGGATCAAGCGGGGCCACCTTCTTCAGGAATTCGGGCTTCACATATTCAGCGTGGTCCGGGTCGGCCTGCACCTCCAAAGATTTCGCCAGAAAGTCAGGCCAGTCTCCCCAGGGCTCAAGCGCGTCCACTGCCTTGATGCGCGGGTCAGCGGCTGCGGCCAGAACGGCGATTGCACCGCCCGATCCTTCTCCGAACATTCCGACGCGGTCCATGTCGAGATCGCCGCGCTGGACAAGATAATCGAGAATGAATTTCACATCGTGCACGGTACTCCCGACGGACTCCTGCAGTTCGCTTACAAACCACTGCTTCATCGGTCGGTCGTGAAAGCGAGGGCCGCTGAGGGCAGAGACAAAGCCCACAGCCGCCACGCCGCCGCTGGTCACGCGCGCTGCCCAACGATCGTTCCGGAAGCGGGCCGTATCCTGATCGTAGTTGTAGAGGTAAAGCACGACCGGAGGCTTCTTCACGCCCTTGGGACGGAGAATCCACAGGTCGATCGGGTCACCCGGCCGCCACTTCACCTGCACAAGGGTGCGGGTGAAGGTGTCTGTGTCGTCGGCCGCGTCGGCGACGGCCACCAGCGGTTCTTCCGGTTGTAATTTGCTGGCCCCAATGGTAAGCGAACCCCAATCTTCCTGAATGGTTTCGTATAGCGGCCTCAGCGTTTTCGGATCAATGCCAGGAGGCAAAGTCGGTTTGGACGAATCCTGCGCCGCGGGTGAAACATTCGCTTGCGAAGAAGTGGGCGCAGAGGCAGAAGAAGACGGCTTGACGTCCGGCTGAGCCTGCTGCGCGACAACGGCGCCGGCCATCGAGAACAAGACAACGATGGAGTAGACGATCGAAATCGGACTGCCCATGAATAAATTGCGAGACCGCATCGAAAACTCCCCGAGGAGGAAAATACCGCGAACCGGTTCTGAAACGGCTTCTACAAAAAACGACCGGGGAAACGAGGAGCCGGTTGCGCCCCTCGCGTTCCCCAGCCGTGCTAGGACCAGACTAAGACTCTAACTTACTGGTGCAGGCCGTAGATTTCGGTGGTCTGGCTGCCGAAATCCGCATGGAAGTCTACATCGGACTGCACGGTCACAACCGAGCCGCCCACGTCACCACCTAAGTCGACGAGGCAAGTCTTGGACCCCTTCGTGCCGCCAGTGATGTTCACGCCAGTGAAGGTTCCGGCGCAAGCGACGTGGCCGTTGTCAGGATTGACTCCCGACTGAACGTAATGCGAGCGGAACACGCCCAGGTTCAGATCGCCCGAAGGAAGAGTTCCGCCCTGCGAGTAGGGCAGCCCGGTAATGCTGCTGAGGAACGGAACGAAGTCCGAGAGTTGCTCGGCCGAGCCTGGAGCTGCTTCGCTCTGGGCGTAGGCGAGCACGTTGATCACGCCCTCCGGAGTTACCTGCGTCGTACCGACGTTGTCGAAAGTCACAAGGCGGAGCATCGTCCACAACGGGTAGGTACCGTCGTAGATGTGAGTAAAGGGAATCTGCTGGCAAGGGAAGGTATATCCCGCAACCTTCTGGATCAACCCGCATTGTGGGAAGTTGTAAGCGCCAGTGGGATTCTCGACGGTGCCGCCGAAGCCTTGACCGCCTTCGGTCGCGAAAAGAGGATCGATCCCGTCGACGGTGAGGTAGTGGCCATTGTAAGTGGAGCAGGTCACGTCGCCGCTGGTTCCTGTACCGGAGCAGCCCGAGGCGCCTGGCTTGAGGTTTGCGTAGCTCCAGAAAGTGAAGCCCATCCCGTCGACCACCTGGCTGCCGCCGGTGTTGTCCTGACCCATAGTTGCCGCAACTTCTTCGCCCGTACCAATTGCGCGAAGATGCAGGCCCTTGGTCGTGCCGGTGCCGCAGGTACTGGTGTGAACCAGAAGCGGATCGCCGCAGTCCGCGGTGCCGTCAGGGGCTGCGTTGGAGTTGCCCGGGCAGGCGCTACCGGTACCGAAGTTGAATGCCGGGCCCAACGCTCCCAGGTTTCCGCGCAGATCGATCTCCTGACTGCTTTGGTCATCGCTGATCCAAGTGGTGGATTTGATCTTGCTTTGGTTCACTGCGACGGCAGCGCTGCCGCTCAGCGTACGTACTGCGGTGAATTCAAACGTGTTGTAGGTTCCCGAGAGCGGTTCGCGAATAACCACCTGGATGGGTTGACCCGATCCCGCGATGGAGCCGCCGAATGCGGACGGCGTGGGTGTGGTCGCCAAAACATCGCCGGTGCAGGAATCTGTACCGTCGAAGATGTGAGCCAGCACTTTGTGGCGAATGTTCTTGTGCAGGTAGCTGCCATCCGGGTTCGTGGCGCCGAAGCCCAGGTTGGCGGTGTCGGCGTTATTCACCATGACCACGGCGGGAGTAGCCCCTATGCTGAGAGTGGTGTAGCCCGGAACGGCTGCCCCGGTGTAGGGATCGTTCTTGGTCAGCGAGAAGTTCAGAGCGTAGAACACCGCCTTCTTGGCGAAGGAATCGTACACGGGGCAACCCACAGTCTTTGTACCCGAACCGGTTGCGCCGCAAGCGGCCTGGTTGTAGCCCAAGCCACTCATACCGTTGGTGGTGTTATAGGAACTCAACGCACGCGTGGTGGCGTAGAGGCCGTCTTCTGGTCGAATGTCCGTGTGCGCCACGTTGAAGTAGCAATAAGCGGTCTTTGACCCAACGGTCCCCGTCTGGCCGCAATAGGCTGGCGGCAGTGCCTGCTTGCTGCCCACTTTGGTTGGAACGGGGGCAGTGACCAGGAAAGTGGAAATTGGGGTTGGAAGAGGAGTGGCAGCTGGAACGTCGGGAAGCCCGAATATCACGTTGCCGCCGCTGTTGGCCAGTTCCCAGCTACCGGTGGTTTCGTGGTTGCCGTAGCAGTTGGCTTCGATGCCGACGAAGCCCGACGCTACCTTGCCATAGCAGAAGAAATCTTTGTTGCCTTGTACCGAGTCTGCCTGATAGCCGACGTACACGTTGCAAGTGGCGCTGCTGTCGTAGAACACCCAAACTTTGATACCTGCGTCAATGGTGTTCACGCCAGTTCGCGCGTCGATGATTTGGGCGCTGGCATTGCTCCAGATGTTGGTGGGAGCGGTATAAGTTGGGAGGTTGGCGATAGCTTTGTTGGCCCCGAATGCCAGCGTTTCGAATTCCGCCGACGATCCGATTCCTACATAGTGGACGTCAATTCCGCTGCTACAAGGCGTTGCGGCAAAGCTGGCTGTCGCGAGCAGCACTGTCGCTACGAGCGACAGGGCTCCGACGATAAGCTTCTTGTTCGTCATCTCATATCTCCTTAAATAAATCTGTGGTTAGGATTTTTCTTGGAAGTAAATGCATGTCCTTGGGCGTCAGCGAACCGGTCTAACAAGCACACCGCGAAACCATCTGTGCGATTTCCGGTGGAGTATGTACGGCGATCGTGCGGGATAACTATCCTTGAAGCTTGTTACTGGACGATGACGAAAAAATGAACGGTGGGTTAATTGTTAGCGGCAAGACGATGAACGAGTGTGCAAAAGTTTTCCTCTAACACCGCATGTTTGCAACCATTTGCAGACACCAGCGCGGAACATTTTGGGTTGTGCAACAGGCGAAGACCGCGACGACGAGAGAGGTCTGTTGTTACCTGAAATTAACCTCAGCTTCATTGGACTGTAACAATCCGCAGTTACCCTTAGCGATCACTTGCGCGTAGTTAGCTTCACGGCAAAGTCTCGGGTGTGTCTTTCGGTATTCACGATCTCCCTCGGAGGATGGCTGTGAGATTTCCTGGTGTTCTTGTGTGCTGGCTTGCCCTTGTTGTCGCCATTTCATGCCTCGCCAGCGCCGAGGGCAACGCTTTCGGATCCCTTACGGCTCAGCTCCAGGCCAAGGGTGCCTCTCTGAACGGCGTGGTCATGGACCCGGACGCCAAACCAGTGCCCAAGGCCACGGTGGTATTGACGGGTAAAGATGGCGCAAAGACCATTACGGCCGGCGAAAAGGGAGAGTACAGCTTCAAGGGGCTGGCTACCGGCGATTACAAACTCCGGGCCAGCGCACCTGGTTTCCAGCCATTTGAGACGGATGTGAGCCTGGTAGGCAGCACCAGCCTTGAAATTGACGCTCCGCTGGTACCGTTGCTTCCGGGGCAGACGCCGGCGACGGCCGCGCCCACGGGCGCGGCGAAGGGCAGCGGCGCATCCTTGCACGGAGTCGTCATTGTTGCATCGGGTGCCCCGATTCCACAAGCGAACGTAACGGTGGAGGGACCGGGGGGCGGTCAGGCGGCCACCACCAGTGCCCGCGGCGAATATTCGATCGCTGGATTAAAGCCGGGTGGCTACAAGGTCACGATAAGTGCACCGGGATTTCAGGAGTACGAGGTTCAGGCGTCGATTGTGCCCGGCGTGACGCAGGAAGTGGATGCAGTTCTAGTGGCGGCAGCGAAGACGGCAGAACCGCCTCCGGCCACTACCGAGACACCGGCCGCTGCGGCACCGGAAACGGGCGGTGCGCCGCAATCAGCAGCGCCAGCACAAACCACGGCGGCGGCTCCGCAGAATTTCTCAGTCAGTGCGCAGAAGGGCAAGGCCGCGCTGTATGGCATAGTCACCGACCAATCGGGCGCCGTGATATCGAGCGGCACTGCGACCGCGACTGGCAAGACGGGAGCGCCGGTCACCGCGACGGCAAGCGCGCGCGGGCAATATGTTCTGAACCTGCCTCCTGGCCAGTACAAATTGAGCGTTTCAGCTCCGGGCTTTGCGCCGTTCGAAACGTCCGATTTATCGTTGACCGTAGAGCAGGCTATAGAAATCGACGCCACGCTGCAACCGCCCAGCGAAAAAACTGAAATCAATGTCACTTCCAGCACTGCGGGGCAGGTCCAGACGGAGAACGCGCAGGTCGAAGGCACAATCACTCAGAAAGAAGTGCTGCAAACCGGTCTGAACGGCCGCAATTTCACGCAATTGATCGCCTTGGCGCCGGGCGTCAGCAATCAGACGGGTCAGGATGAAGCGCTGGTGGGAGTGAAGGGCAGTGTCAAGTACAGCGTCAATGGCGGACGCGTCGAATACAACAATTTCGACGTCGACGGCAGCGATGTGCTTAATGCCGGCCTGAACGGGGCCGAGAGCACGCTGATGGTTTATCCCAGCCTGGATGCGATTTCAGAAGTGAAGGTGCTCACTTCCAACTACGGCGCACAATACGGCCGCAGTGCCTCGGGCACGGTGCTGGTGACGACTAAGTCGGGCGCGAAGGACTTTCACGGCGGCGCGTACGATTTTGTTCGCAACGAATCTTTCAACGCGCGCAATTATTTCGATCAAACCACGAAGGCTCCGCTCTATCGGCGGCAAGACTTCGGCGGAACGCTGGGCGGACCCATCTATATCCCGGGCGTGTTCAACACCAAAAAAGACAAGACCTTTTTCTTCTGGTCGGAGGAATTCCGGCTGGAGAAGACTCCGCAGGAATTCAACCAGGCCGTGCCCACGCTGAGCGAGCGGACGCTGATCACAGGCGCCGGCTTGAACGTCAACAATTGCGCACTTGGATCCATGTGCGCGAATTTCAGCGATGTTTGCCCGCCACCCGGCGTACAAACTATCGATCGCAGCGCGTTTCCCGATTGCCCGGCCGTAGCAGGACAGCCGCAGCCGTTTGTTCCAGTCTCACCGACGAGCCAGAAGATTCTGAGCACGGGCATGATTCCCCTGCCGAACTCCGCATTCGGCTGTAACTTCAACATGCCAGTTACTACCGGGCTCAATACTCCCTGTTACGCCTCCGTAATCTCGCCCTCCACCTACTGGCGCGAAGAGTTGGGGCGGGTAGATCACAGCTTCACCCAGAATGTGCGTTTGTCGTTCCGTTACATCCACGACTCCTGGGATACCACCGTGGCTACGCCCGAATGGGGATATGTGCAGAACAGCTTTCCCACGGTGCAAAATCGGCTCAACGGCCCGGGCACGAGCATGATCGTGCACTTGACCGATACTATTACGCCCAAGCTGCTCAATGAATTCCTGGTCAGCTACGTCGACGCACACATCACCCTTCGAGACATGGCGGGCCCCGGCGCGAACCTGACGAATCAGGTAATTCCCTCTTGCACGTCGGCGACAACCACACCACTCGATTGCATGAACTACATCTTCCCCAACAATGCCGGAGGGAAGCCGCCGGGGGTTTTGATCGCCGGGACGAATGCGCAGTTCGGCGGCAACGGTTTTACGGTAGACCCGTCGTACGCGCCGTGGGATCACACCAATCCGACCTATAGCCTGGGAGACGATCTCGGGGTGAGCGCGGGACGCCACACCCTGCACCTCGGGATTCAGGTCGTGGACGCGCAAAGGAGCGAGACCAACGGCGCCATTGGCTCGGCAACCGGCGACTTGCAGGGCATACTCACGTTCAGCAACCAGAACAGCATCACTACCGGGAACGCATTTGCCGATTTCCTGTTTTCATCGGCACAATCCGGAGGCTCTTATATCAAAAGCTATCAACAGGACAGCGCCCAGCTCAAGTACTACAACAACTACTGGATTACAGAACCTTACGTGCAGGACGACTGGCACGTGAATTCGCGGTTAACGGTCAACGCCGGTTTGCGTTTCAGTTTATTCGGAAACTTTCACGAAAAGAATCTGAACGCGTGGAACTGGGTGGCAAACAAGTATGACCCGAGGGACGCCAAAGGCCTGACCATCCCCCCCATCATCACCGGTCCGGGGGGATACATCGCATTCGAGAAGTCCCTCGCGCCGATTCCATTCGACCCGACGAACCTCAGCTACAACAACTTGCCTTCGGTGCTTACGAATGGCCTGGTGCAATGTGGCAAGAGTGGCGTCCCCGTAGGCTGTATGACCACCCACACCTTCAACCCCTCGCCGCGAATCGGGTTCGCCTGGGACCCGAAAGGAGATGGAAAAACATCCATTCGCGTTGGGTATGGAGTTTTCTTTGAGCACGGAACCCCGAAAGAGGCAAACACGGGCTCGCTCGAAGGCGGAGCGCCTCTGGTGCTCACCATGACGGCGCCGTTTCCAACGCCTTTTGCGTATTCGAGCATCGGGGTGGGCGGGCCAGCTTTGAGTTCGCTGGCGTTTCCGCTCGACGTGACTTCGATTCCCAACAAGGCGACCTGGCCTTATGTACAACAGTGGAGTCTGAGCGTGCAACGCCAGTTGCCGAAAGATATGGTAGCCACGGTGGCCTACGTGGGCAGTAAGGGAACACACCTCAGCGCGGAGCTGCAGATCAACCAGTTGCCGACTCCGCCCACAGGACCAGATACCGGCATCAACCTGAACGGGACTCCATACGGCCCAGGCGATCCGGTCCTGGTGGGCCGGGATTGCAGCACGTTTCAGCCGGGCGTCGGCTTTGTCGCGGGTGCGCAGGGCATTGCCGTGACGTCGCAGGAACCAGCCTATGCCAATCTGGCGGCCGCCTGCTTCGGAACCACGAACCCGACTAACGGGAAGCTCAACACCTCTATACCCGACCCAGGAAACGCGCGGCCCTATTTTGGGTTTCAGCGGATTCTGTCGTTGCAAAATATCGCCGACTCGCAATATCACGCGCTGCAAACCACGCTGCGTCGGACGCGTGGTCCAGTGACCGTGGGCGTTTCCTACACCTTCAGCCATTCGTTCGACGACTCTTCGGATCGCTCGGACTCTTCGTTCGTGAATTCGGCGAACATCCGGCAGAGTTGGGCCAGTTCGAATTTCGACCAGCGACATCTGTTCAACCTTAACTACGTTTATGACTTGCCGAAATTCGGGCGCGACTTCAGGCGGTTGGTCAGCTACAAGTCAGCGGATGAGGCCAATCAGAGCGCCCCTGGGAATTCTGCCGATTCCGGGATTCTCCATTTGCTCCTGGATGGATGGCAGGTCTCGGGAATTACCGTTTTTCAGTCCGGGACTCCCTTCAGTGTGATCAACGGCGGCAGCAACAACCTGGGCATATCGGTGCTGGACAACGCCGGCATTGCCAATGGAGCCGGAACAGGTTCGTACCCAGACGTGGTGGCGAATCCACAGAGCAGGCTGCCGGTGGGAATCCAAAAGTTTACGTCGCAAAGCATCGGTCCACTGCTGTTCAACCCGGCGGCCTTCGCGGCTCCGCAGGGTTTGACCTTCGGCGATGCAGGACGAAATTTCCTGAACAATCCGCATCGCTGGAACTTCGACATGTCCGCGTTCAAGAATTTCAAAATCACCGAGCGCAGTCTGCTCGAGTTCCGCGCCGAAGCATTTAACGTTTTCAATCACACGGAATTCCGAATCTTCAATCCCAACATTGGAAATGCCGCGCAGAACACCATCAGCTGCTATGGAGGCGGTGCGGGCGGGACCCCGTATACCGCTGCCGGAGGGCTGACGCCTTCGGTTCTGACTACCGGCAACCCGAACGGCACTCCGGGCAATGTGGATTGCACCACCGGAAGTTCGTTCTTGCGACCCATCGACGCGCACCGGCCCCGGACCATCCAGCTGGGATTGAAGTTCAGTTTTTGAATTGAGAGCATCGCTGTGAAGCGTGCAGGAAACAGTTCGGACGCTACCCCTCGCAGGCCACGCCCGGAGCGAGGCTACGTGCTACTCACGCTGCTGTTGGCGGTGTCCGTTCTGATCATCGGCGCGGCCGTGGCTGCGCCGAAGCTGGCTTTTCAAATCAAGCGCGACCGGGAAGAGGAGTTGGTTCACCGCGGCGTGCAGTACACCCGCGCTGTCCGCGCCTACGCGAAGAGGACGGGCCGTTATCCGGTCCGCGCCGAGGATCTGCTGGGCGGTCCCGATCAACGGTTTATTCGCAAGCTCTACAAGGACCCGATTACAAAGGGAGATTTCCAGTTGCTCCATTTGGGCGACGTGCAGCCGCGGGCGGCAAACTTGAATACAGCGCCTTCCATCTTTCAAAACGGCGGGAACGGCACCGACCCCGATCAAACTGCAAATCCGGCGGCTCCTGCTGATCCAGCATCCGGTTCGGCCGACTCGAGCCAGAATAATCCGCAGCCCAATGCGCCGCGGGGAACACCGATCACTGGTATTGTTGCACCCTCAAGCAGTGGAGCGAGCGAGAACCAGCCCGGGATGCTGATTTTTGGAGTTGTCAGCAAGAGCAAAGCTCGCAGTATTCGCGAGTTCGATCACAAGGATCACTATAACGACTGGCTATTCTTCTACGATCCAAGAGTGGATCGCGGCTACGAGATCAAGGGCCCCACTTCACTCCCGCCGAGCTTCCCCATCCAGGGGCAATCGCCAGGTCTGACACCGAGCCAGACCCAGTTCGGCGGACCCGGCACGCAGCAGAATCCGACCCAGATTCAACCTCAGAGCACGCCGCAGCAACCCTAACGGCACGAGTTTCGCATCCGAGAAATTGTCTTGGCACAGAAGACGCTTGGCTGAAAATCAGTTGGCGTCTCGGCTGAGGCCGTCCAGCGCTTTCTGGGCCTCGACAAATTTCGGATTCAGCTTGAGCGCCGTTTCAAAGGACCGGCGTGCGTCCGCGATCATTCCGACGGCTTGCTGAAGTTGCCCAAGCTGCAAATAAACGGCAGGGGTCGGGTGGGCGGCGGCAGAAGCGGTGAGTTCCTGGACCCGCTCCGCCATTCCCAGCTTGCCCAGGTTCAGAAAGATCACGTTATTTTCGGGTTCAAGTTTCTGAGCTTCGCGGTAATACTGCTCGGAGGCGGCAAAGTCTCCGAGCTGTTGGGACGCCGCTCCGAGATCGATGAGACTCTTGGCGACCAGATGCGGATCCTGCGTGAGCGAGAGGACCGTTTGATATTGTTCGATGGCCTCATGCAACTGCCCGTGCTCGTGCATATCCGCTCCCAAGTTGAGGTGGCTGATAGCATCGTTGGGATTGATGCGAACCGCATTTTGAAAGTGGACCAGGGCTTCGTCCAAATGACGCTGGCCTGTAGCCTGATAATTCTCGACGAGCAAGGCAGAGCCCACGTAGTCCTCGGCCATGTAATTGGCTTTCGTAACATCGAGCGCATGCGCCCATAAGTCTCGACTGCTATGCCAGTATCCGATCTGCCGCCAGGTTAGGAGCGATAGCAGTATAAGAACGACTGCCACCGCGGCGATGGATAACCGCTCATCGAACTTGTGTTTCCCGGCGAAGTCCGCCGCGCCCCAAACCACCATCACGAAGATTCCGATCAGGGGAAGGTAGGCGTAGCGATCGGCCATGGCCTGGTCGCCGACTTGTACGAGCCCGATCATCGGCACCAGCGTGCCGAGAAACCAGAACCATCCCACGGGGAGATAGGGGCGGGCGCGGTTGCGCCAGATCCAGACCGTCGCGGCGATTAAGAACAACAGGCACAACAGGAACTGCCAAACTGGAAGCCGGTAGCCCTCGTAGGGATAGAACGAAGCCAAGCTTGGCGGCCAAAACGCCCTTACTACATACATGGAATACGCGTAGCACGCGTTTACCAATCGCGCCAGGAGGGGCACGTGCTCGTTGGTTGCGACTGCGGCTTTTTGCGCGAACAAGGTGACCACGCTGCTGGCGGCGGACAGGAAAACCAACGGCAGTTTCTCCAGCACCAATCGCCCGAACCGCAACTGGGGCACGGGGAATGCACTGGACGGAGCTTCCGGCGACGTTAGCGCCACGCGCCGCAACGGCCAGAAATCCAACAGCAGCAACGCGAACGGCAGCGTCACCGCCATGGGCTTCGCGGCCAGGGCCAGGATGAAGAGAACCACAACCGCGAGGTAGCGCAAAATTTTGGGCCGCCGGGCGTGCCAGCCATATGCAGCCAACGTCAGCAGAACGAAAAACATGCACAGCACGTTTTTGCGCTCGGCCACCCAGGCCACACTTTCTACATTGATCGGATGCAGGGCAAAAAGCGCAGCCACCAGCAAGCTGCGTGCGGTTGATCGTGTGACGCGAAGCAAGAGCAGGAAAAGCAAAACCGAATTCAACACATGAAACAGAACGCTTGTCAGATGATGGCCGGCCGGATTCAGCCCGAACAACTGGCAATCGAGTGCGTGGGACATCCACGTCAAAGGGTGCCAATTTGTCGCGGCGGTGGCAGTGAGAGCCCAGCGAAACGCCGCCAGAGTGAGGCCTTGCTGCACTTGAGAATTCTCAACCACGTATCCCTGATCGTCGTAGTTCACGAACGGGTTGGTAAGCGCACGAAAATACACCGCAAATGTCAGCCCGGCCAGCAGTATCGCGATCACGGCGTTGGCTATGGTCCGGCGCTGCCGGGTTTCCGAGGGCGCGACGACTGCCTGGCTGCCCGACACAATCCTGGATAGACCCCGTTGTTTGGATTCCGGGCGCGCCCCGGCCGGCCGAGGTGGCCTCTGCTTTGTTTTGGTTGGCAATCCGACCCTCGGGAAAAGCGGGAAAACGAAGCTATAGATTACCGGAAGCCGGCTCCCAATCAGGCTGGAATCGCGCTAGTCGCGGAATTTTAACTTCCCTGTAACGTTGACCTGACGACTGCCGCGAGGCAGGTGGTTTCTCGCTGCCTCGCCTTCGAGATAAGACGAATTTTGTTGCTAGCGACGGTTCGCCAGTCGTCGAGAGATTCCTTTCTGAAACCCTATTCCACGTCAAAATCCGCTGAGCGAACCTTGGTCGAGTTCCCGGCTGAATCCAATCCTTTCAACTCCACCCGGTACGATCCGGGCGCGAGCGAGGCGATCGGCAACTTGACGGCGACCGGGATCAGGGAATTGCCCGGTTGCATGGCAGGCGCCAGGCTGTTCACTCCCAGTGACGTCTTGTTCTCTTTGGTCTTGGGGTCCACGATGTCGAGTTGTAGCCCCACCTGCGGAGGATTGGGCCCAAGCACGGCCGGCGCATAAACTTCCACGTAGAGCCCAGCGTTATCTGTCTTCTTGAAGTGGTTGGTGGCTGAAGGCACGATCTGCAGGCCCGAAACCACCAGCGGTCTTTTGTCGTCGAGCAATAGCGCGTCCATGCCAGACGGTGCAGCGTCAGAAGCACGACGGATCTCATTGCTGAGAGCCAACCCGCTCAAGCTGAATTGCTTTCCGTCATAGGGATCAATGGCCAGTGGGATTTCCAGCTTTCCGAAGCTCTGGCTGCCGGAGTTGAATACAACTTTGAGGTTGTATTGCCCGGAGGCCACTTCGAACTGGTTTTCGTAATGGAAGGGCCGCTTCTGGAATTCCTCCACTTCTTTCTTGCCGTCGAAATCGAGATTCACGGTATCGCTGAAACGCGCTGCGACAGAGCCGTCCGGCAGGTACGCGATCCCCAGCACGTTCACCGCGGAATGCTGCTTGCCCTTTACCTTCTCGAACTTGATAGCATCCGCGGGTATGTCGACGGCCAGGTTGATCCGCGCTGTATTGGGAGACGTGTAGAAAAACGGAGCCCGCATGGCAGCGCTGACATTTGCCGGTAACTCCCCTGCGGCACGACTCTCCATATCTTTTTCGATCGGGTTTCCGGCCAACAGGTCCTTGGGCCGAACGTTGCAGTAGCCACTGCGCGCACGGACAATGGTGCCCCCGCGGTCAACCTTGACGCGCAGGGTAAAGCAATTGCCTTCCTGCGAATCCGCCGGTTTGTAGCCAAGAACATAGTACTGGGACTGGTCCTTGGCAATCTTCTCCAGGCCGCCCAGCAAGTCATTTGTGTTGACGATGACGAAGCCGCCGGTTCCGTCGGCCAGTTGATAGAGCACCTGCTGATTGGTCGAAGCCGAGTCTGGAAACGGAGGAACGATTTGCCGCGGCTGGTTGTAGAGGCTTGACATGCCCAAGCCGCCGGTACCGGGAGCGCCGCCACCACCCCCGCCAGTCCCGCCGCCGCCGCCCGAACCTCCGCGGCCGCCACCTCCGCCTGTCCCACCGCCTCCAGTGCCACCACCTCCAGTGCCGCCGCCGCCGTGGCCGCCGCCTCCGCCGCCGGTGCCACCACCGCCTCCGCCGCCACCACCACCTCCACCTCCACCTCCGTGCCCACCGCCGCCGCCTCCTCCTCCGCCGCCTCCTCCTCCGCCATGCTGCGGGTCACTCCACGCCTCCGCAAAAGGGGCAAACCGCAGGAAGGGATACGTGGGAGAAGAATTTCCCTCGTAACTCAGCGCAGCAGGCAGAACGCGAGCCAATATCGAGTTCGAGGAAGGTCTGAGGAAGGAACGCGGACCAGTCATGTCGGGGACAACCAGGCCTCGAACGTCGATGGGATACACCGCGACATTGGCCTTGTTGCAAGAGTCAATCACCGCCGTCAGTTCTGATTGCCGGTCGGGAGTCAGTTCGAAACCGGAGGTCAGCATGACGAGCGTCTTGCGGCCGGGAACGCTGGCAAGATTCTTGGCCAGGCTGCGTAGCGCGAGCATGACCGTATGCGCGCCAAAATCCGACTCCGCGCTGCTCAAAGACGCCATCGAGGGCAAGGACGGCGCACCCAACGAGGCAACCTCAACCGGGGGCTGCGCATTAGGAGAGACCGCCGATCCTTTCAAGCCTGTGACCACTCGCTTCAGCCGCTCTGCGTCGGAGGTGAAGTTTTGCGCGATGTGCACACTGCCGCCGAAATCAATCACGGCGATCAGGCGGTTCGGCCCCGCATTGGCGTCAATGAATTGCGCGGCCGCTTGCCGCGCTCTCACCTGGTCGCCCATGTCCATGGTGGAGTTATCGAAGAACAGGACCATATACCGTTTCTGGTCTTTCGCGGGCGAGGCCGAATCCTCTTCGAAGGAAAAACTTGTGATCGGCTGCTCTTTGTTGTTCTCCCACACCTTGAAGTCTTTCGCGACGAGGTCGCGAACGTAATTGCCTTTCTTGTCAGTGACCACGGTGTCCACGAGCACCAGCCGCGTCTCTACGCGGATCACTCCCGAGCTGCTGCTTTCGCTGGCCTGCTGTTGCCCTGGCGCCGCGGAAACTGGCGCAGTTTGCTCCCACATCAACCAGCCGCTGGCAAAACAGATCACTGCGATGAAGAGAACCAGCCGTCGCACTCGCATTCTCACCTCCGCCAACCTTAGGAGTCTCGCGTTACAGAATTTCGTCTTATGAATCTCGCTTACGGAATCACGACCGCGCCATTTTCCGCAGACATCAGCCGTCCTTCCGCATCCCGCACCACCAAACGCACCAGGTAACTCCCGGGCTTTACGTCAAAACTAGTCTTTAGAGTGATCCCCGAGCCTAGTTTGCTTTGCAGTGTTTCATCTTTCAAACGCATCTCGAGGGTCTTCGTACTTCCCTGGAGAAAGGTGCCATTGCGGTCGAACAGCACGGAAACCACGGTTAGATCATTTCGGTTTCGCCCTTCCGCTTTTCGAAAGCGCAAACCCTTTACGTCGACATGGGCCAGAACGGTGAGCTTGGCATCAGCCTCGCTGGCTTTGAAAAATTGCGTGTGCAGGCCCACCGGGAGATCGTGCAGTTCTTCCTGAGAAAAAATGGCATCTTCAATCTCCTGCTTGGCCTCCTCGGTAGCGTCCGTCATGTGCTTGGGAGCATAGTAGCCCCGGCGGGCCTGCAAAGTAAGCTTTTCGGGGCTCTTCACCGTGACTTTCAAGCCATGAAAACTACCGTCGAGTTTCAGGTTCTGCGGCGAAAAGCCGAGCACATAATAGTATTCCGGCGCGGTGCTGACTCGGCGAAGGCCTTCGTCCAGGTCGTTGTTGTTTTGGAAGAAGATCCCGCCCGTTCCGTCGGCCAGGACTGCCATCACATCTGCATCGGCCGATGCTTCCGCCATATGATACTGAAGCTTGTTTGACGATACAAAAACCGTATTTGGCCCAGTGGTCCCGGGATTGGAAGCATCCCCGCCAGGGACCACGGTGTAGAGGCCACGCGCGTCCAGCGCGTTGATGATGACCTGAGAGCGCACGGCGCGATCGATAAGGTCCACGTACTCGGTTTCCAGCTGGGGCGTGAGGAATCCGGGAGACACGAGGACCACGCTGCGTTGCCCCGGCATGAGGGCAATCCTGCGGGCAACGTCGGTCAGCATACGGAGCGCTGCGCGGCTTTCGGTTTCCCCAGTCGACAACGCCAGGCCCGCTGCGGCTTGCGCCACCAACTGTGCCTGCTGGTAGAACCTCTGGTCTCCGCCAAACGCGCAATCGAGCGCATCTTGCGTCGCAACCAGCAGCGCCTGGGGATCCTGCTTGTTCTGAATCAGGTCTCCCATGTAGTAACTGACATCCGGACATCCCGTCATGCCGCCTCCGGTGATCGGGCGCGGCTGCAGAAGCAACAGCGTCTGGTGCAACTGGGCGCGGTCGTCGGTGAAATCCAGGACGGTCTGCCCGGAAGTTGAGAAGATGGCAACCCGGTCGGTCGGCCGCAATGTGGCCAGATGACGCTCTGCCGCGGCGCGCACCTGGGCCAGATCGCCGAACTGCAAATGCACATCGTCAAAAACGAATGCGATGAAGCGCTCGGGCACCTCGGGTGTCTTTCCTTTTTCCGCCGGCGCTTCCTCGGGCGTTTCGCCGGGGCCAGGCTCGCTGCTCTTGCTCGCCAGCGCCACCTGCGCACCGGGCTGCTCCACGGAGAATTGGCTAATCACCTGAGGCTTGCCTTTGTCGAACACTTCGAAGTCTTCCTTGCGCAGATTTCCAACCGCGTGTCCCTTACCGTCGCGCACCACCACGCGCACCAGCACCAGCCGGACGTTCACCTTGAAAGTTGTCGGCTCGTCGCGCGAGTTCATCTCCGCGGTGTTCGTTTGGGTGGGAGGCTGAGCTGCTGGCGCAGAAGTAGGTGCGGGCGCAGGTTGCTGGGCTGGTGACGGTGCGGCACCTCCGGCGCAGAAAAAAGTGCTGGAGACGAACAAAACGAACTGCGCCAGCATCCTCACGAAGGGCACAAGACTCATCCCGCACCTGGAGCGAGAGCGGGATTGCTGGCAAAACAGAGACGTAATCGACATGCGCCTCCAAGGAAGGCATTCCGGGAAGTGGGCTGAACTGCACAGCTGGCAGGGGACCAGCTTCTGTGATCCTGCCGCGTTATCCTACTCTCTTTGCTGCCCCCGGGCCCAGACGGAATACCCGGTCGGTAGCGTGATTGCTGCGCCCTCAGTTCGGGAAGTATCCTTCCTTGGCGCGAATCTTGTAATCCTGCGCCCCCTTCACTTCGAGACTAATTTTGCGCCACTTGGCGTCCGCCGGATCCGAGGTCGGCTTGTAGCTGATCATGTAGAGGTGCTGCAGCACGCTGGCTATTTCCCGGAATGCGTTGCCAATATCATCGAGCTTATTCACGTGATAGGCGATGCCTCCGGTGTTCTCGCTAAGGTCCTCGAGCAACTTCTTTAGCCGCGCGGAGTGCATCGCCTCTCCCTCGGCCACCGAGTACAAGGGGATGCCTAGCTTTTTCGCGCGAGTGACCGCGGAGCCGGCATTCAGCACGCTCGAATTATCGTCGCCGTCGGTGAATACGATGAGCGCCTTCTTGCCTGCGCGTTTCGAGACTTCCTCCGCAGACTCGGACAGCGCATCGAACAGGGCGGTTTCGCCCTCCGCCCGGGTTCGCAAGACCGCGCGCTTGGCAGCATCCTTGTCGGTGGTGAAGTCCTGGCGCACGACCAGTCGCCGGTCAAAAGTGAAGATAGCAACCGAGTCCTGGTCGCCCAGTTCGTCGATCAATTTCACCACGGAATTCTTCACGCGGGGCAGCGCTGCCGCCATGCTGCCCGTGGTATCGAGAAGGATGGCGCACGAAATACCGTCGGAATTGGTTTCAAACGTATGGATACTCTGCGGGCGTCCGTCCTCGAGTACCCTGAAACTCTCGCGGCCAAGTCCGTCTACGTAACGACCTTTGTGATCGAGCACTGTGGCATAAACTTCGACCAGTCGGACGTTAACTTTGAATGCCCCCGCATCTTGTTGCGCACCGGCGGAAACAACAACCAGCAGAATTGCCAACAGCGCACGCGAGCAGATCCAAGTTCTTTGCTTCATTGTTTCAGTGCCTCTTTGACGTCAGCGCTGCTTACAGAAGAATAGGCCGCCTGCAGTGAACGCCAATCTCGGAAGTCGTTCATTTGGGAGGCGCGGAATGCTTTGGCCGCCAGCGGTTCGGCTATTTCGGACAGTGCGGAGGGATCCACGCCTCCAATATCGGCGCGGTAAGCTAAAAACAATTTGAACTCGGCCGCGCGCTCGGCGATTTCCACCGGCAACATGCGGCGCTCATATTCTTCGTACGGAGCGTCCACGTGCAAGTGGGGATGGCTGCAACCGAATGCGTGATAGGAGACGGGACCCAGGATGCTCAGTCGCGAGCCATCGTTCAGCGCCGCGGTCGCGCCCAATTCGGCGGTCACGGGCGAAGACCATGCGGCCTTCTTGTAGTGAGCCAGATATTGTCCGCCCAACTGAAACAGATCGGGAAGCGTGACCGATTCCCACACCTTGCGCCACGCTCGGGCTTCAATGCCGGTAAGCAGATCGGCGCGGCGGGAAAGCGACAGCAAGCCCATCGTTTCCTCGCTCAGGGCCTGGAATTCATCGGGATGGCTGGTGGCCTGAAAAATCCACTCCCGGGATACGCTGACCCGGAGGCTCACCAGACGCTGATCGGACTCTTCCAGGTGGTCCCACTGGGCGCCGCGAATGGCCGCAATCTCGGCGGCGACGGCCGCTTCAGAACTCGCGCCACCTGTCTTCCAGCCGACACTAGCCGCACTCCCGGCCGCGAGTCCAAACTGCGCGAACCCGCCCTTGAAATGGCTGCCCGCTCCCTCGCTGGAACTTTCGAACTCGGACTCTCGGATCATTTGATCCTGTGCCCGGTCCGCGGAAAAATCGAAATAGTGGTGTTTGCGCAACAGCAGAGCGTCATTGGAAACGACCAGGTCGGTCGGGCGCAGAAAATACGCATACACCGGACCTGCCAGCCCAGCAGTAACCTGAGGTTCCAGCTCCGCCAGAAGTTCCTGCGATTCTTTCTGAATGTCCTTGAGGTTGGGTTTGCGCTTGGCGGCTTTCTGCTGCAGTTGCTCGATGACCTTCTTGATCGACGAAGGGTCGTAGCGAAGTATGCCGTCCTTCTCTTTTCCCACCACCTTGGTTCCCTTGGGCAGTTCCACTGCTGGAATCGCGGCCGCAGCCTTCTCCAGCGTCGCGATTTCGCCGCTGTCGATACCCTTCGCAGTCAGCTTGCTAGCGGCGTCATACATGGAGAGCAGCGTATCCAGGCTGGGAGCATTCTGCATTTCCAGGACGCGCTGAAATGCGATGGCGGGCTTGCTTCCAGTTTTGCCTGCATTGCCCAGCAGACAGCGGCGAATCTGTTCGTCGGGCCTGATATTTTCCTCGGGCTGCCGGCAGTATGCCAGGATACTGCGCGCTGATTCCAGCGAGGCGGAGGTATAGGAGGCGTCCACATCGGCGGCCGCAAAACGGCCGCTCACATAGGCAAAGAGCTTGGACGCTTCGGCATCTCCGATCACCTGCCGCTGCCGCAAAAGGCAGATCCATTCGATTAAGGAATGCAACTGCCCGAGCTGTAAATTCGCGTCCACCAGGGGATGCGTCTTGATTCGGTCCACCGCCGCAAAAAACTGGCGGAAAGCAGCGGAGTCAAGAGCCGTCAAATCCTCGAAATAAGAATAAGCGGCGGAAGAATCGGCATAATGCTGGGCCAGCAGGAGAGCAGATTCCTCGCTCAGCTGCTCCGTGCGGTGAGCGTCGATGTGGGAAACCGCCAGGAAATTGTCGAGTTCGGTGCGCCGAACAGCTTTGTCTTTGTAGTGAGTCTGTGCCAGGTGGAGCAGCACTTCGTCTTCCACGTCGGGCGCAACCGCTTTCGAGACTTTCTTCAGCAGCTTCGCCGTCTGTGCGTCGCTCACGTTGCGGCCCTTGGCAACCGTCCATACTTCGGCGGATCCCGGAAAGTCCACGTGGCCCTGTTCATCGAGCGGCACCGACCGCAAAAGGTCCACAAACGACCAGTCGCGGGAAGTGCCCGACTGGTGCCGCAGCATGTCCTCGGAGGTCGAGTAGAGCTGGTAGAAATGTTGCGTGCGTTCGAGACTCGCCGTGAAAAACGCCTGATGCGGGCGATCCAGTTCGGAAAGGGCAAAGAAAAATCCCAGCAGCCGACCTTCGTCGCGCCCCAGAAGTGCGCGAAAAAAAGCCCCCGGTTGCTGTGGTGTGGCGCCAGCCAATTGAGTCCAGATAGCTTCGGCCTTAATTCCTCCAGGGACAGCCGCATGCGTTCCCTGCAGGGCCAACGCAGCCCCGTACAGATACAGCAGATCGGCATACTTGTCGTTGAGTGTGCGCAAATTGACGGCATTGAGCAACTCGGAAACCGCCCTATGACTGAGCGCGCTCAGCCCGCGATACAGCCGAGCCATTTTCTGCTGCCGTATCATCGCGACGGCGAAACCGCCCGGCGAATTCTCGTTCGAGTACAACGATTCACGCCAGATCTTTTCGTCCGGGTACACCGGAACCCACTCGTCGTGAATCACCAGATCGTAGTGTTTGCCAGCTTGCAACTCGTCCTGAAGGCCGATCTCATCCACCGCGAGAGCGGACACAGTCTCCTGTTTTTTCGCTTGCGACTGCTTCTCGCCGCGAGCCAGTTCCAGTTGTCCTTTAGAAGTTCGCAGCTTGATGCCCAGCAGGCCCAGGACCTTCTCGGTCTTATGTTTGTCCTCCTTGTTGGCCAGGGAAAGCGTGATGACCACATCGTTTCCCTTGCGCTTTCCCAGGGCCTCGAGCGCTGCGATTCGCTGAAAATGTTCCTGGATTCCTTCCGCGACAAGATTTTTCCCGCAGGCCGGTCCAGTACAGGATGAATCGATCAGCATCTGCGCGTATTCGGAGAAAAATCTCTCGGGCGGAATTCCTTCCTTGCCGTGAGCCGCAAACGCCAAAGCGTCGATGCCGCCGGGAACGATCGTCCCGCTGTCTGGACGTTCCTCCGCGCCCAGCATCCCCCGGAATTCGGGACGGCCGGCCGATTGCAGCGAAGAAACAAATGACTCGGCGTGTTTGAAGTCGCCATCACGTACCGAGACGGCAAAGCCTCGTTCCATAGCCGCAACGCGCCGTTCCGGAGAAGACTCTTTCAACGCATCCGCCAAACGATCGTATGCCTCGGCGGCCGCGCCGCCGTAGCTATCTTCGGCCACGGCAAGATGGGTGAGCAGTTCCTGATCGGAAACGACAGCTGAGCCCTCTTCCAGCGCCAGACGCGAGCTATACATCCGCCCCTGTCCCTTCAGCGCATCGGCTTCTACGATGTAGAGCTTGGGTGACGTCGGCGCCGCATGAAGGCCTTCCTTCGCAACTTTCTCCGCACTCCGCGCATCTCCCGATTCGAGCAGCAGGCGCGCGATCCGGCAGTAGGCGCGCTCCGAATCCGGTCTCACTTCCAGCACGCGATTCCATGCGGCGATCGCTTCGCTCTTCTGCTGCAGGCCGTTCTGCTGAAGATCATCGAGAATTCCGGCAAATTCAGCCCTCACGTTTGCATCCGGCGGCAGGCTGGCAGTTGTGCGGCGGGACAGTTCCAGGGCTTTGTCGTTCTGTTTGCTGGCCAGATAAAGACCGAGCAGGTTTCCGGTCTCCTTGACATGCGTGCCGCCCAGAGCGAGGCCGTGCTCCAGCGCACCGACCGCAAGCGGTGAATCCTTTAGCCGCTCGGCGACCTCAGCCTTAAGGAACCATAAGTCCTGGCGTTTATCGTGGGTCTGCAGCAGTTGGTCGAGGTACGGGATCGCCCCCTGATCGTCCTTGAGCGCGATGCGGATGTGTGCTAAGTCTTCCGCTACCAGGACGGCAGCCACATTCAGGTCTACGGCGTGCTTCAGTGCGGTTTCGGCTTTTGGCAGATCGGCGTTGAGCCAGAGGGCATGACCGAGAGCTGCGAAAGCAGTGCCGTCCTGTGGGCGAACTTGTGAGAGAGACGTGCCGAACTTCACAGCCGTTGCGTTGTCGCCCGCTTTCTCGTACAAATCAACCCCTAGGCGCAGGGCTGCAGGCTCCAGCGGATTCATCGCAAGCGCCGCTCCCAGCTGGGCGCGCACGCTCTGCAGGCCGGCGTCGGTTATGGAGGTTTCCTTCAACGCAGCCGCCGCTTCGGAAATCTTGCTCTGCATCGCCGAGTAGGACTCGACCGTGGGAAGAGCGAACCCCGCGGGAACCGCGAGGTCGGGGACCTCGAGCAGCACGTGACCCGGTCGGTCGAACAGAACGGAGCGTGAAGTTATGAATCCCGTAGACGGCGCAAACGGCGCCCAGTCGACGCGGGAGAAGTGCTGACCGGTCTCCCGCTGCGCACCGAAGTCCTCCATTCCAGCGCGCTCAATGGTTCCTCCGGCAGCTTGAAATAATGGAAGCCAGGTATCGTTCCCGCCGCCAGGGGCAAACCAGCTCACCCGCACTTGTTGCGCGATGAACGCCCGCAAGAGAATCGCGGAGGCATAGTCCACAGAAGCGGGATCAAGCGCAGGAAAATCCCCGACCAACAACACCCGCGACCACCGACTGCCTAATTGCGCGACCCCCGACACCAGAGCATCAAACAACTGCGGAGGAGGAACATTCGCAACCGCGACAGCTGGATCGGCCGTCGTCGACGAAGCCGCCGGAATCGACGGCTCGGGAAGCGCAATCCTCTCCAGAGCTCGCTGCAGGCCAGCGCGGCTTGAGATTGGCCCGACAGCTTCGAACGCTCCTTGGTGGAGGATCACGAGTCGCAGCGGGCGGCCTTGCAATGACCCGTATAGCGACGTCACACCCGTTTTCACGCTATCGAGCGAGGCGGGGGGCATCGTGTCCAGCAGCAGGACAACGGTCGTTGACGGATTCGGCCGGACCGGCGACGAGGAGACGTTTACCTCCCCGGCATAAGTTTGGATGGTGGTCAGCTCGGGTGGCGCTGGGGATGCAACTTGGACTAGAGAAGAGGATTGGGCAAAGGCGGCGCAAGCCCAAAGCAGGCGGAGAAAAAGACTTCCCGCCGTAGACAGAACTGCGAGCGCAGGCCTTTTGAGGCGTTTTGCGGTTACCAGTGGAATCACACGGCCCCTTTTTCAGGATTGCCGAGCCGAGGGGGATTCAGCTTTGGGCAAGTAGTCTGCCCTATGCCCGATTGACTGTCAAGGTAATCAGCATTCCGCTTTTGGACAGTTCTTGGCCGAAGAGTCAGCGTAACGAAACCGAGCTAAATAGTTTTGTTTTCAGCGTCCGGCGGTCGCGCTCTCCGCCCGGATCAACAAGGCCAGGCGGGGAAACAGAAAGCGTCCACCGGCGTCATCGATGACATTGACCTGGCAGGTATAAAAGCCGGGCTTGAGCGGTGCCAGGGGCACGTCTAACTGGAATACTGCAGCTTTTCGCTCCCGGGCATTCAGTTCGGTCAATTCAACCAGCGAACTCTGGTAGGTCTTGGCCTTGCCCTGGAAAAAAGCGACGTTGGACAAGAGCCGGATGCTGGATTTGTTGTCCCGGCTTTTGGAATCGGAGCTTTTCGCGGAATCGGTGATCCTGGCAGAATCCGCGCCATTTGTGGAATTTGGCGCCGCCGGCCGCGCCGGATCATAGACCTCACAATAAAGAAGCAAGTGCTGCGTGGCCGAGAAGACGTGCGTCACATTCGGGATGATCTCAGAACCTTCGCGCACCAGCGGATTCAGATTCTTCCCCTTCTTCGCCGTTTGCGTCTGGCTGGCCAGCACCACCGAACTCATTTTCAACGGCTGCGGCTTCAAGTCCGGAACGTCGATGTCGGTTTCGAACGATCCCATACGTCCGGTCTGATTTTCGCGCACCACAAACTTCAGGTGATACTTGCCGCTCAGCAGGCTCATCCCAGTTTCGTATTGCACATTCTTTTTCTGCACTTCGGTGGACGAGCTCACCTCGAGCTTCACCGTGTCGCGAATTCTGTTCAACGGGTTTTGTTCGCCATCGAGCACCATGCCAATCACATCCAGCGTGGCCTTGTCGCGGTCGCTGCTGCGGACAAACGGAATCTGCGAGCCCGGTACCACCAATGTGATGGGAACGAAAAACTTGTTATTCTCCAGGCGAAAATAGGAAACGCTCAGATAGAGCGGCAAATCCGTGGTGGGTAGTTCGGAAGCCAGTTCTTCTTCGAGTTGCCGCTCCTTGTCATCCTTGGTGGAATGCTGATAGTCGGCGGGTGCGTAGTAGCCTCGACGGTAGTCGATCTTCACGCCGGCTAGATTGCTCTTCACCACAATGTGACGATAGCGCCCGTCGCACGCGGGGTGTCGCTGGCCAGCGTGACCAGCGTTTCCTGAGTAGTGAAATTGGAGTTCAACGCGTTGAGCGTTGACTGCCCGGAATATGCCGAAACGCCGCGCATGTCAATGGTGTAAATCGCCAGGTTGGAGTGCACCGCCGCGTTTACGAGCGCACGCAGCTCCGATTGATGCTCGATGCCGGTGCGGTCCATGCCGCTGGAAAAATAGATCAGCGATTTCTTCTGCTGCACATGAGCCAGCCGCTCGGCCACCGAACGCAAAGCCTCCAGCCGACGGTCGGTATTGAAGATGTTGTACTCGGTGTCATCGGCGGTAAACGGCTGGCCGGTGTCGGGGAGTGCCTTCCGTCGTGCCCGTGGTGCCTTCTTCGAATCCCTGGCCACTGCCGGAACTGAATTGCTGTAACTGTTTCTTCAGCAGCGCGTGATCCGCGGTGAAGTCCTGATTCACCAGCAATGAGCTTCCCAGCGAAACAATCGAAACCAGGTCCGCGGGCGCCATTTGAGTATCGACATAGTGCGCAGCCGACGTAACCGCTTGATCGCGCAGCCGGTGGCCCTCCTCCTCCGAATCCCCCTTGATCGCCGAATCCTCCACCCTGTTGGCGTAAACCGTTGAAGCGTTGCTGCATTTCATCGGCGCTCATGGAATTGAAGGAATTAGAGGTGTTACCGGAAACGGCCACCGACTCCGTCGCACTGTTCGGTGCAATGCCCGGCACGGGCATTCCAGAGAGCACTACGTCGCTCATGCCATTGCTGGCCGCGTCTTGTCCCGCTGCGCTTGGTGATTGTGACAAGGAAAGACTTTGAAACCCGCGTCCGCCAGCGTTTGCCCGCCGCTGCTGATCTTCACTGTTATTGCCGCTGGACTGGCGCGCCCGCGATAGCAGAACCAGTTCAAAATTCACCTGAATGTCAGGGTGAGTCGCGTCGAGCGTCACTTCCTGCGCGCTTCCAGCAAACGCCGCCATCTGCACCCGTATCGTATAGCGCCCATCGGTCGGGACCCGCAGCACGTAACTGCCGTCCACTTCGGTCCAGGTAGTGACTTGTTCCTGTGTGCTCGTGCTCGCCGCGGAAACTCCGGCGCCGGGAATCGGCATATTCCCCGACTTCACGACGCCGTGAATACTTCGGGTTGCAATCGCCGGGCTAACCGCTTGCGTAACAGATTGTGCCTCGGGTTGCCCAGCAGCCTGCCCCAACGACAGCTGCGACGAAGAACAACGTTAAACAGAAAGAGGAGTTGCAACGCGAACCTGGGGCGGAGCTTATCCCGATTCAGCAAAGAACTCAGAAAGAAAAGACCGAAGCTCCTCATAGGATCGCGCAAACGTTCGGCGTCGTCTTGCTCGGATCATACCGCCCTGCCTTTCCCCGCTTTGTAGAATTTTGTAGCTTTCTCCGATGTTCAAAGCCACGCTTCGTAAAGTTATGCAAAGATTGGTCGAATCTTGTCTTCTGGCACAACTTTGCGCGCATAGTTCCGTTCATAGATGTAGGCAGATCGTTTCGATGAATAGGCTGAAATCATCGTCTGGAAACGTTCCCTCAGAAACGGTCGCTCTTAAAGGAGATCTCTCATGCTCAAGCAATTCCTGCTCATTCTTGTCACGGCCGGCCTCATCTCGATGGCCGCTGCTTTCGCCGCGGCTCAGGATAGCCCGTCCAACGCTCAGTCATCCCCGCCTTCGCAGGAGGAAGGTCACCACCACCACGGCCGGCGTGATCCTGCTCAACGCACAAAGGAACTGACCAAACACCTTAACCTCACATCTGATCAGCAACCGAAAGTCCTAGAAGCGCTCCAATCCCAACGCTCCCAGATGGAGAGCCTGCACCAGGATAGTTCGCTCTCCCAGCAGGATCGCCATGCCAAGATGATGGACATTCGCAAGAGCACTGACACACAAATTCGCGGGCTGCTCGACTCAACCCAGCAGAAAAAGTGGGACGAGATGCAGGCGAAACGTGAGCAGCGGATGCAGCACCGACATGAGGGCCAGCCCGACGCCGGCTCCGCACCACCGCCCCAGCAGTAGCTACTGGTGTGAGGTGCACGCGCGCTGCTCGCAACAGCAACAGTTTTATGATTGTCGCTAAAGACGATTCGCACATCCGGCAATGATGGCTGTGTCTCTACTTCGTGGGATTGGCCTGAAACGCAAAGTGTGCGGCGGGGAGATAGCGACCCGTTGCAGTGAGGCCTTCGACCACAACGGAGTAGTCGCCCTTGCTTAGCAAATGGGAAGGCAGGGTAATGGCGATTGCGCCCGCAGGCGGCGACGGAATGTTTTCGGCAGACCAGAGCGTCCGACCCTGCGCGTCGTTCAGCCGTGCGCGGTAGCTTCGGAATGCAGGATCCTTTTCGAACTCCAGGGAAAGCGCGATCCACGGCGAAGCTGGGGGGACCGCGATGCGGTTCGCGGGCTCTCCCTGTTCTCCACCCCGAGTGACGTTCAGGAAGAATAGAGGAGCCGGTGGCAGATTCGCCGCCAGCTGGGTTTGATCGGGGCTTTGGCTTGGTGTTTTACCGGATTGCTCGACTTGCTCTTGAAGAGTTTCACGGGCCCGCCGCTCATCAGCATAGCGACGCTGCCAGTCGTCCGAGGTCCTACGGGCGTCTGCCAACTCGGAGCGATGGTATCGGACACCGGCAACAAGCGCGCCAGTCAGCGCGAATGCAAGAACAAGACTCGCATACGCCACGATTCTTGGCTGCTGCCAGACGGCGATTCCGGCCCACGGCGCGCCCGCGGCTTCGCGGGCGTTATAAGACCGGGCAGCGTCTTCCTTGGCCACTCCCTTCAGCGCTCTACGTAGATCATCTGTCAGCTTAATCTGGTCGAGGCACTGCTGGCAGTCGACAAAGTGTTCCTCAAAGCCGCTGCGCTCCTCGGGTGACAGCTTTCCCGTCACGTACAAAGCGACGACGCTGTGCTCGTTGATGTAGTCATGATCCATGTTGTCAGTGTTCACATGGGAAGTGCAGTTCAGAGCCCAATTATCCCACCCCTTGTCACGATCCCAGCCTTCGGTACAGCTCGCGGTAGCGCTCTCGCGCCCGGTGGAGTACGCGATTGAAATGCAGACTGCTCAATTTAAGGTCGGCACAAATCTGGTCCTTGTCTTCTTCTTCGATATAAAAGCGCTTCAGGATCTCGCGATCTCTACTCGAGAGTTCGCTAAGAAGTTGTCGCACCCGCTTCGATTTCTCCGCCTGCAGAACACGGTCCAACTGGCTGGGAGCCGTCTCCGCGATCAGTTCGACCGCCTCGGGATCGGCAAACTGCTCAGACCAGCGGGAACGCCGGTAATGATCCGTCGCCAGGTTCCTCGCAAGGCTGCAAATAAAACCGGAGAGCTTTTCCGGCTCGCGCACTTCTCCGTGCCTGATTTTTTCGAGAGTGAGCTGAAATGTTTCCTGGGAAAGATCTTGGGACAGGGAATGATCGCCGGTAGCGCGAATCAGGATGATCGACACGCCCCGGCTATACTGTTGCACCAACTCGCTCTCGGCCGCCTTCTCCCCGGCCAGGATGCGTGCCACCAACTGGCCGGCCTGCGCTGCTTCCACCATGCCTCCGTAAAATCTACTTCCATTCTCCCTGCAGCGTGAATCCGGCCCAGTAGTAAGGTGCGCTCCGGCGCGATTCCTTCCACATGGAGAACTGCGCCGCGCGCAGAGCGGCTGCGGGTTGCAGCCCCTGTTGAAGAATTCCACGATAAAATTTCTGCATCAGCTCGGTGGTGGCCTGATCGGGAACCTTCCACAGGCTGGCGACCACGCGCGGCACTCCCGCGTACATGAAACCGCGGGTAAGGCCCACCAGCCCTTCTCCTCGAATCTCCTTGCCCAGCGCCGTCTGGCAAGCACTGAGCACGACCAGATCGGCTCCCAACTTCAGGTTATAGATTTCCTGCGCTTCCAGGAATCCGTTCTGCGGTTTTCCCTGGCGATCTACTAAAGAGAAGACAAGGCCAGACAATTCCGGGTTGCGGCTGTTGAGCAGCCCATGCGTCGCGATATGGACGATGCGGTATTGACCAAGAGCCTCGCTGGTGGCGGTTTCACGGCTGGAATCGAAATCCAGAGCCTCCACGGCATTGCCCTTCCCGGCCAACTCGACAATGGTTTCCGCTTCGCGGCGGCTGGCTCTCAGGCGATCGAAAATCGGCAGGCCTGAGTCCTTCGCCGAACGTTCGAGATTATCCGGCTCGGATGTCTCCTGAGTTGAATTGTTCTGAGTTGAAGTTTTGCGATCTGGCGTTTTCGGATCTGCAGTCTTGCCGTTCGCCACTTTAGACTCAACCGCGCTGCCCGATTGTGCAACTCGTGGGTCGTCCCTGCTAAAGACGGGGTCGGCCAAGACCATTGCGAGCTTGGGCGCAGCCGTCCGCCCTTCGGTTTCGCGGCGCAGCAATGCCACGGTCGATGCCGAGGGAAGGCTGACAATTTCGTGATCGGCAATCAAAGGCTCGCCAGACTTCGAAAGCTCGGGGAGCGCGGCGAAAGGGATGTACTGCAAAGCTCCCTCGGAAACCACCACCAACCGCTTCTTGCCCAAGTCGGAAGCAATCGGCCCCAGCAGCATGCGGCTCAGCGCCAGTGCCGCATTCTGCGTTCCCCCTCCGGAAGGCTGGCTGGCGCTCATCTCGGCATAGGCCGAGCGCGCCGCCGTCTCCAACTTCGACCGCGCCTGCAATTCATAGCTATGAAAGGAATCCCGCGTGACGGTCCACAGAAAGCTCCGCTCTTCACCCAGCGAATACTCCAGCAGCAGAGTGTCGGGATCAAGTAGCTGCTTTTGAATCTCGCCCAAAGTCAGAGGCTGTGGCTGGGTTAGAGCGGCGTAGCGGGGGCTGCGCGTACGAATCTGGGCTTCGACCTCTCGGTATTGAACGGTAAGGTCTTCCAGATCTTTTTCCAGCGCTGCATTCTGGCTGCGAATCCGTTGCTCTGATTTGACGCGCAGGTCGGCTTCCAGAGATCGCTCCCACTCCAGCAGAGCCGCATCCACCCCCTGCCGAATATCCGCGCGGCTTTCGCTCAACAATTCCAACAGGCTGCGGGCGCGGGCCCGCTCACTGGCCTCGAAGGCTTGCGCATCGCGGTGCTGGCGCATCAGCAATTCAATCTGCAGTTGGTAGCGGTCGCGCACGGTTGCGGAATAGAAAGAGCGCATATCCGCTCCCACCCACGCCGTTCGCAGAGTCTCGGTCATCGCCAGAGCGGAATCGAGTGCGGTTTGCGCTTCCTCCAACTTGCCCTCTTCGATATGAGCCCGCGCGATTCCGGTGAGAACGCTGGCTTCGAGAATGCGGTCGCCAGCGGCGTGCGCGATGGGCAATGCCTTGCCCCAGGTTTCCAGAGCCTGGCTCGTCTGGCCCAGCTTAAGACTGGCCTCTCCAGTATCGGTAAGGTCCTGCGCGATCGCCCGGCGATTGCCTCGCCCCTCAAAGAGTTTGAGGGCCTGCTGGTAGTAATCGATGGCTTTTTGGAATTCTCCTTTGTCGCGATACACGTGCCCAATGTTTTGCAGCGCCGTGGCCTCATTCGGCAGGCCGGCATCGTGCAGAACGGGTAGAGCTTCCTGGGCACACTTCAGAGCGGAATCGAGATCTCCCAGGCCCCGGTAAGTGGTCCCCATATTGTTGAGGATCATGGCTTCGAAACCGCGATTCCCAGATTTCCTGGTCAGTTCCAGCGCGCTCTTCTGGTTTTCCAGGGCGTGATCCCAGTCTCCCAGCTGCCAATATAAAGATGCAATCGAGGTAAGAGTCGCCGCCTGACCATCCATGTCGCCGGCCGCCAACGCCAGCTGCAGCGCCTGCCGGGAGTAATCGAGCGCTTCTTGAGGCTGGCCCAGAGCGGAATAGACAATCCCCATATTGCCCAGCGTTGACCCTTCGTTGGACGGGCTGCCTACGCCGTGCACCAGCGGCAGCGCCTGTTGATAGTACTCAAGAGCCTTCCGTACTTGCCCGAGTCCGAAGTAGGTATTTCCTATGCTGGATAGCACGAGTCCTTCGTTGAGCTTGTCACCCGCGGCTCGAATTTGCTCCAGGGACAGGCTGAAATATTCCAGAGCTTTCTCGCGGTCGCCCAAGCGGCTGTAGGCCGCGCCAATGCTGCCCAGCACGTTGCCCTCATCCTTGGGATTTCCCAACGCACGCCGAAGCGTCAGCTCGCGGGCCCAGAAGTCCAGCGCGGCCTTGGTATCCCCCAAGTCAAGGTAGGTTCGGCCCACGCTCGAAAGAGTATTGGCCTGCCGCTGCTGATCGTTCAGGTCAGTCCATAAAGCCAGCGCGTTTTCGTACTGAGTCATCGCCTGGTGCCGGGACGGCCCGGTACCCTGCGCGCGCAGCTTGTCGCCCGCGTCGTCGGCTCGCTCTGCATTAATGCGCTTCTGGTCAGCGGGTTCGGAGGCGCGTAGCGGATCCACCTTAATCTGATAATTCTTGGCGGCTCCCGACTTGTCCTCCAGCCCAATCTCAACCCGGTAACTGCCGTCGCTTAGAGCGACAAAAGACAACGGGACCGAGGAGCCTTCCCCCGCATTCTCCCTCTGCTCCAACTCCTTACCCTCGGGCGAGAGCAGACGGACCGTTAGATCGACCCGGTCCTGCTCAACTTCCAGGTGAAGATATTGGCCTGCCGTCAGGGCAATGCCGTGGACGTGGGACTGGCCGGGAGCAACTGTGCCCGGGACGGAATCGCCGCCTCTCAATAGGTCAGGCAACTGCCCAGATTGTGTCAAGGAGGGCGCCGAAGGATCCGTGCCCGCATGCGCGGGAAGGAATGAACCCAGCCAGACCGCAAATCCGAGAGAAACCAGTCGAAGCGCAACACGACGACACAGAACCTGCATGCGGACACCCTGGATTTGCCGTCCCAGCGCGATTGGGAGATATCGGCTGGAGTTGATTGCGCGCCATCATAACAAAAAAAATAACGCTGGAGTGAGATAACCGGGAGCCCTTTCGCACTTCCCTGTTGCATGACGTCGCGGCCCGATCAGCAATGGCCGGCGGCAGTATCGGGGTTCAAGAACGAGAATTTGATCTCAGAAGGGCGGTTGCAGGCTGTAGTCTCGCCCCCTTGGGGGAAGGATGTACGGCTGGCATTCTGAGCAGGAAGGGGATCCGCTGGGGGGCGGACCCCCTTTAATTTGGGCGCAGATAAGCCAGCCCTCTGCAAATCCAGGCCAGGGCACAACAAACGTGCCGCCAACGCGTCATTCCGTTGTGTAATTGATTTCCATCCGCCGGACTTGAACGCTGGAAATATACAAGACAAACAGTGCCACGATTACGATGCCCAGGATCGCGGCAGGAGCAGAAACCGGATCCGGGTTGGAGACTAGCAGCGAGAGCAGCGGCGGCACGCCCGGAGGGCTGGGGATATCCACCGGGCACAGTGATTTCAGATAATAGATGACGCTGAACTTCTTGAGCAGCGCGGGCAGAAACGGATTCACACTCTCCCAGATCAAAATCGCGCCCGCCGGCAAAATCGGATTCTTGAACAACATTCCCGCTGCCAGAAAGAAAGCTCCATAGCCCACGCAGGCCAGGGCCGTGACGCCAACGTACGCCGTAGCCTGCGCCAATCCATGATTCTCATAGAGGTAAAGATCCCGCACATTCGGGCTGAACGACCACGTGAAGACAATAATCTGAAGCACTTCACTGGTCATGAAGATGACGCAAGTCGCAAGCAATCCGGCGAGGAACTTACCCACCATCAGAACATCACGGCGGATGGGCGCGAGAAAGTAGAAATGGAGACTCTTGTCGAGAATCTCGCCGCGGAACAAGTTCATGAAGATTCCCAGGCAGCCGAAGAAAATCGCCAGTCGGAGATAGAAAAACTGGAACACCCCGGCGAAAATCACGGAATCTTCCGGCAGGTTTTGCCCTTCGTGGAGATTGATGCCGGTAACTTTTCCATCCGTGACAGTCACGAACAAGTCGTTGGTTCCGTCCGAGTACCGGTAATTCTCGTGAGAAACATCCACAAATGAACTTGGCCCCGAGGCGGCGACCTGCGTTCCCGCGCCCGCCGCCGTCAAGGTGGCCGCTAGAAAAATCACGTCGCGATTGTCGGGCAGGGTAAGGCTTTGCACCGTCTTGGCGCGGTTCAGGGCAAAACTGTAGCCGAACAGGTAGGACTCCTGGTTATCCTGTGTGCCCTTGCCTGATTCTCGATAAGGCATCACCACCGCGAGAGACTCGCCGGCTTGCTCCCCGGGACTCGCATTACAACTGCACCAATCGCCGAAGCTCTGTGTAAACTCGCTTGTCGAGCCATCGCTATAGGTTACGGTGATGGCCTGATTCAACACTGGCCCGTAGACTGCCGCGCCCAGCAAATGCAGGCTAGCGAACTGGCCAGCCGGCAGCCGGATTAACTGGCCCGCGCCAAAAACAGCATCGAGTTGATTCGCCGTGCCGAAGTTGAACTGGACACCATTGAAGATCTGGTTCGGAGTCAGCAGTTTCGACGAGTACGCGTAACCGGAATGATCCACACCGTCGGTCGTGAAGGTTGTTCCGTCAGTGAAGATGCCGTTCAGGTTGTATGCCGAAGCCAGATTCACCGGCGTGCCAGCGCCGCCAGTACCGGCCACCGCGCTCGTAACCCGAATTGGCTTTCGCTCCTTCCAGTGAAAACGCACCGGCGCCTTCCCCAGCCGCGCGGTTACTTCCTGGTCCGTCATGCCCGTCTTCGCCGCGAGCAAGTCCTGATAACTTAATGTTTTCTCACCCTGGCGCGCGATTTCCCGGCTGCGCTCCCTCTGGTGTGACTCCACGACCGAGTGAGTAATAAAGAGAAGGATCGGCAACAGCGCGAGGATGTAAATCCACAGACCGCGCCGCGCGAAGAATGTTTTCTTCATTTCCAGGCGGATGACGGCCTTGATCTGTGCCCACCAGAGCTTGGTCATCGCACCACCTCGTCACTGCCAATCAGGTATTCATAAACGGAATTTACATCGTCATCGGCGGGAGCGACAGATTCGATTTCAATCCCGTTCACCGCGATGTGATTCAACATCAGATAGAACCCGTCTGCATCCTTGGTCTTGATCAGCAGGCCACGCTCGTCGTTGTGAATACGAACTTCGATGGTGTGCTCCGAGTCCATCATCTTCGCGGCCAGGTCGCGAGGCCGGTCACAGCGGATGAGAATCTGCGCGGGATGTTCGCGGATTTCATTGCGCACCCCCTGGATTTGACCCTCCGCCACAACGTATCCATTACTCAGTAAGATGACCTGATCGGAAATGGCATCGACCTCGTGCAGAATGTGGCTGGAAATAATCACGTAGCAGCCGTCACCCGCGGCCGCGCGAAAAAGTGCAATCATCTCGGCGCGAGCCAGCGGGTCGAGGCCGTTCAGCGGCTCATCCAGCACCAGCACCCGCGGGTTGTGACACAACGCTTGCGCCAGCCGGATGCGCTGGCGCATCCCTTTGCTGTAACCTGCCACGTTGCGGCTCGCGGCCTCGGTAAGATTCACCCGCTCGACGGCGCGCCATGCCATCTGTTCCGCGGTTTGCGAGTCTCTGCCTGCCAGCCGAAGATAGGAATACACGAATTGAAATCCGGTGAGGCCCTTGGGGAAGGAGTCGAACTGCGTGCTGTAGCCAAGAATTTTGAAAAGTTCTTCCGGTTCTCCCGGATCCAGACCGAGGATGTGCACTCGACCCCGCGTGGGACGCACTAGCCCAGTCATCAGATTCATCAGCGTAGTCTTGCCCGAACCGTTTGGTCCCACCAGGCTGGTCACGCCCGGAGGAATCGAGAGATGCACCCGGTTCACTCCCAGAATCTCGCCATAAAACTTCGAGACATCCTCGAAGACGATGCGGTCGTTCACCGGACCACCTCGAAGGCTCGTACCTTTCGCACCAGAAGTGCTAGGCAGATTCCGCAGTAGACGAGCAACGCAACCCACGCTTCCATCGACGACATGGCGCGATCATTCTCGATGCGAAACAGCGACGTCCACACGGTTGCCATCAGGTAGCCGATATTGATGAAGTGGCCCGACTGCGTGCGCAACACCGCATTGATGGCTTGCGCGAACCCCGCTCCGAAGAACAACACCGCCAGCAGCAGCGCCCCGGCCACGATTCTCCACTTCACCCATGCCGATAAAGCCGTGGCCAGCAGAGACAAAACCGCGATCCATATCAGCGAAGAAAGCACCATGCTGCCGGCAATCCACAGATGATCCCAGGTCCATCCTGCACCGGCCAGGCTGGCCTGCACCGCAAACAGTACCAGCCCGGGAATCCACGTAATCTGCGAAAGCAAAATCGCCAACACAGATGTTTTCCCCAGAACGTACTCGGCGCGAGAGAACGGACGGCAGAAGTACAAGGGCAGAGCGCCATTCGCCAGGTCCGGAGAAATCAGCCCCGGCCCGGTGAACGCCGTCAGCACAAACGCCAGAACGCCCTGTACATTGATGAAGTAGAAAAAAAACGTATTATCAATTTTGACGAAATCACCGGCTGCACCGAAGTTCCCCAGAAAACTCAGGTTGTGGGCGAGATAGATGATAAGCAGGCACGCCAGAGGATAGAAAAAGCACAAAACAAAAAGTGAGGTCTGCAGCTTCGAGCGGAACAGGTTTCTCCGGGAGGAGCGAAATAAAACCAGGAAGCGCGACCATTCCGGCGTGAGCGCGCCCGCGTACGAAGTGTAGGTGCGTCTATAAACAGCCACAATGCCTCACGTAACCACCCATCAGATATTGCATTTCACTCTGCATCTCAACCTGCCGAGCCCGCATCTCAGCTTTCGTTCGAGCTCTCATCTCAACTTTCCATGGCTTTCAAGAAAATATCTTCCAGCGTGTCGCGACGGAAATTGAGCCGGCGAATCCGCACATCCCGTTCCGCCGCGATGCGGTAAATGTCGCGAATCTCAACCCCATCGGCCATGATCATTTTCAGCCGGTTCGCCGTCGTCGCACACTCGCAACCCAGCTTCTCGATGGCTTCGGTGAAATCTCCGTTCGCGCCGTAAGTCTCCAGCTCGAGAAATCGTTTGTTTGCCTTGCGCTCTTCTTCCAGGTTCGAGTAATGGGCAATCCGCCCGTGATTCAGGATCAACACTTCTTCGCAGGTGTCTTCCACGTCGCGCAAAAGGTGCGAGCACAGCACGATCTGCAACTGCCGGCTGTCGCGGACGTCCCGGATCATGCGGATCATGCGTTGCCGCGCCGGCGGGTCAAGACCGTTGGTCGGTTCGTCCAAGATCAACAGTTTGGGCCCGTGCGCGATGGCCTGTGCCAACTTCGCCAGCTGTTTCATGCCCTGCGAATAAGTTCCCAGCTCGCGATACCGCGCTTCCGCCAGTCCTACGCAAAACAAAGCCTCATGCGCGCGTTCGAGCGCGGCCGCCGGAGGCAAGCCGGAAAGTTCCGCCATCATCTGCACGAATGAAACCGCGCTCATCTTCGAGATCAGCGCGTCATTCTCCGGCATGTAGCCAACCAGGCTGCGCACTCCCCTGGTGTCAGTGCGGATGTCGTGGCCAAGAACCTGGGCAGAGCCGGAAGAAGGTTTGTAGAAGCCCAGGAGCGTATTGATCAGAGTGGACTTGCCCGCGCCGTTAGGGCCCAGCAACCCAATCGCGCGCCCGCGCAGAGAACAAGTCAGATTGTTCAGAATTTCGCGGCTGCCGAAGCGAACAGACAGCCCCTGCAGTTCAATGACCGGAGTCTGCGGAGCAGCAGCGGCTTGCACTTTCGTGGCGTCTGCTGCTCCGGATTGGGTCGCCGTACTCATCGATAATGGAAAGGCTATTGGGTAGGACTGTTGCTCGGCAAGGGTTGGCTGAGCGCTCCCCTCAGAAACATCTGCGGCGCAAACGGACCGCCCTGGCCCAGCGTCATCAGCGTACCCAGGTCGAAGCCCATGAAGCCAGTCTCGCTCGCCACCACAATCCGATCGTGTTCGCCGTAGGCATAAATCAATCCCGGCGTCGCGTTCGCCTGCAGCGCCGTTATGGATTGTTGTTGTTGCTGGGTAAGCTTTCCAACGGATTTGATCTGGTCGACCAGCGGGCCCATCACCGGACCGATGTTGTGATAAAAGATCGCCGAGAAATTCGTGTATCCGTCGCTCGGCAGTAGCGCCTGGAAGGTCTGCGAGTGCGTCAGCGTGTTTCCCGCCTGCCGATCCCGAATCGCTTGCGAGAGCGTGGCGATGTCCGGCCCCGCGATCAGATACGTATCCACGTAGGTGTAATCCAACTCAAAATTGGTCTGCTGCGCGCTGCGGATCGTGTAGTAGGTCTGCGAACCGACTTGCTGCTGCGACAGTTGCAGCGATCGCCCCGGCTGGGCCGCTTCTTGATTGAGACTGTCGACCAGTTTCGCGATCGTCGCTTGCAAAGTCGCAGGATCATACACCTCGAAAACTGCCTTCCACTTCGGTGTCGGCAGCACTGGACCATCGAACGCGAAGGCTACCTCACCGCCCAGCGGCGCGGTAATGTCATCCAGCACGCTCACCCCAGTCTTGGCTTCGAAGTTCGCCAGTTCCTGCGGGAACTTTGTGTCGCTGCTGCCGATGATCTGGAACAGCTCTTCCATGATGCTTCGCGGGTTCTTGATGACCACCGCATTCACCATGCTGGCATTGGGAGAAATGAATTCGAGCGCGCCCATGGAAGCCGGTGCGGCCAGCCATGACGCCACTCCACGCCGTTCTGAGGCGAAGGTCAGCGCAGCGCGATTCTCTGTCTTGCTTCCGACCTCGCGTCGTTCCATCATCAGGTAGCGGACGTCCCCTATCCCTGGCGGCAATTGCTGGTTGCTACCATCCTGTACGTGCTGCGCGACAATTTGTTCCATGTCCGCGCAGAAAAGCCAGCCTGCACCCTGCTGATAGGAATGCGCCACCTGCTGGTAGAGCGGCGTTTCGCTGAAATGACTCGCCCCGGATTGCTGAATCCGCGCCGCCGCATGCTGCAGTTCCACGACATCCGGACTCGCCACCAGCATACCGTTGTTCACGTAAACCAAGAACGGCCGGTTCGCCGAGGCGGTTACCGCCGAAGGATCATGCACGATCTGCAGCGCAGCCTGGGCGCCTCCCGCATTCAGATGCTTCGCCTCGCCTTGCAGAAAACTCTCCAGGCCAGGCTGCTCAACCTTGGCCAGCACGACCGGCGCCGAGTATGTCGAGCCTTCTTTCGCCACCGTGAATACGATCTCGTCTCCCAGATAGCTGCTGAGAGTCTTCAACTGTCCGATCACGTCAGCGAGTTTCGGGCCTTTGCCGCGTTGCTGTTCTTTCCACCAGCTGCGCAACGCCGGGCTTTGCTGCATACGATCCTGAAACAGCTGGCTGGCTTCGCTCAGAGTGGGCGCCAGGTTCGGAATCGCGGCATACACCACGGTGTTGTCGGGAACGTAGGCGAGAAGATCAGAACTGTAGCGCAGTCCCGGCCCCGGAATCGCCTCAAACTGCTTCTGCAGTATCGAAAAGTCTCCCAGCAGTGCCAGGTATTTCGCAGCATCGCGGCTCCACGCAATCTCGTTTTGAATTGGAACCTTGGAGACGCTGGAGGTAGAGGTTGCTTCGTCGCCGGCGCGCAGCTCGGCGTTTCGATCGCCGTACGCCACTCGCACCACGCCTTCAATTACTGCGACGCGAGACCCCTTGGTCCCGTGATTGACCGAAAAAATGGTCCCCTTTACCGAAACCAGGCAATCGTCGGTAGCCACGTAAAGGCGTCCAGTGCGTTGCTTCGCGGCCTGCACCATGATGCGGCCGCCGTCCAGGTGGATCGTGGTTCCCTTCCATTCGCGAGACACCGAAAGATCAGAGCGCTCACCCATCTCAACCAGCGAGCCGTCAACGAGGCGTACCACCGCATTCGAACCCTTCGCCGTGCGAATCTCGTCTCCATTGCGGATCTGGTAGCCCGCCGGAATCAGGCGCACTTGATCGTCAGCAACGGTATAGAGAGAGCCGTCCACGTTCTGAACCGCCCCGCGAACCGCATGCTGGCCCGGGAAAATCCCGTTGGCCAGCGCGAGCGCGGCAACCGCGACCACGGCGGCCGCAGCCGCACTCATGGCCCAACGCCACGCCGGAAAAATTCGGGACTCGGCCTGCGCTTGCAACGAGATAGTCAAAGCCGGTCGCCGCGCCGTCTGCCTTTCAGGACGTCTTGCAGAATTGGCCGCAGTATGGGTCGCAGCATGAAGTTCGCCGCTGCGAGCCTGCTCCACGGCGTGCCGGCATGCGACACACTGGTGCACGTGATCTTCAAACAGCAACCCGCGAGCCTCCGGCAGATTCCTGTTCAGATAAGCCGGGATGAGCGTCTGGAAGTCTTCACAGTTCCTGAGCTTGTGCATGCTGAGTTCGGCAGCCGGAGTGCGCGCGATCGAACTCCAGACGCGCTCGCCGGCCTGTGAAACCACCTGGTCGTCGACGTGCTCGCTCCGAATTTCAGAAAGTAACCGGTCAAATTTATGATCGCTCATGATTGGTCTCCGTTCTATGTGACATGTTCTAGAGGTCGTGACCTGTCTGTCAGAATCTGTCTGCCAAAATCCGTCAGGTCATTTTCTGTCGATCCGGTACGGACGAAGCTGCTTGCGCAGTTGTTGGCGAGTGCGATGAACTATCACCGCCACCAGCACTTGCGAGATGCCGACGGCTTGGGCAATCTCCCGATTGCTGAGTCCCTCGATGAAGCGCAAGGTAAAGATCTCAGCCGGCCGCGGTTTTAACTGAGCCAATGCGCGCGTCAGGGCCTGCCGCAGCCCGGAGGTATCGGCCGCCGCGGGCGCGGCAGGCATCAGGCCGGAAGATTCTTCCGGCAGTGGAACTGTCTGGTCAGCCTGCCTGGACCGGATCGTATCCAGCGCGGCGTTAATTGCCGCCCGCCGCAGATAACTCTCAGGGTTTTCCATCGGATCGACGTTCCGGCCCCGCCGCAGCAATCGCAGGAAAACGGTCTGCAGCACGTCTTCGGCGTCTCCGGCATTGCCGGTAATCCGGTAAGCCGTCCTGAACACTAGACCGTGGTGCGCCCGAAAAGCCTGTTCGAGTTCGTCAGGAATCGCGATCGCCGGTTCCTCTATTACGCTCAGCAGGTTACGCCTCCTGTAGTGCGCTGTCATAGGTAAAGACGCGGGACAAGGGCGGTTATTACAGTGGCCGGAAATAATTCAGGAGGCAAGTTTCCGGCGCGGGGACGTACGCGCGCAGGGATCTATAGCGTGGCGCCAGAGTCAGCAGCAAGCTGACTCCGGCGCCTCGTTGAAAGCAGATAACTTACTGAGCGTTGGCATTGCTGAGAACTGCAACCGTATCGGTCAAAACTCCCAAAGTTGTGATTTCACCGCCGAAGATGACCATCCGGTGGTTGGACGAGTCGTAAACAGCAGTGTGGTCAAACCTTGGGAGCGGGGCTGTTCCGGTGGGCGAGACCTTGGTCCAGACCCCCGACAGCGCGTTGGCTTCGCTGAGAACCCAATTATCGTTTTCGATGTTGCCATCGTACCCACCGAAAATATGCATGGTGTTGCTCTTCGGATCGAAGAACCCCGTGTGGCCAAATCGCGCCGATGGAGGTGGAAAAGAGCTGGTATTCAGAGGGCCCGCCCAGCACCCCACCCCGTTGCAGAAGGTGGTCGGTGTGTCATCGGCGTCATAAAGAATCCAGGTGTCGCTGTAACGCGTATTGGAAAATGAGTTTTCGCCCCCAAACACCATCATGATGTTGTTGGTGACGTCATAGACGGCAGCGAACGAGTCTCTGGGCACGGGCCCGCTGACGTCCTGGGCCTGGAAATTTATCCAGTTTGGAGTTCCGCCCAGGCCATTGGCGTTTTCGAGCACCCAAACGTCGCTGTAGTCCCCGGCGTCGCTAAGACCTCCGAAAACGATCATTCGGTTTGAATTTGGGTTATAGAACGCCGAATGATTGAACCGGGCGGGCGGAAGTGTTCCCGTGGGACTTAGCTCTACCCATGTGGGAGTTCCGCCGACTCCGTTCGCGTTTTCTAAGACCCAAACATCGTTGTAAACAGGGTCAGCGAATCCGCCAGCGCCGCCGAAGATAATCATTCGGTTATTCACTGAATCCAGCACGGCGCTGTGTCCGCCTCTGGGAGGGGGAGGAGTTCCCGCGGTGGTTGCCTCCTGCCAGCTCAGGGCCGAGCCGTTGATGAAGGCGGAGCCCAAGTACCACACATCGTTGAAATGGGCAGCGGACGGAGAATCAGGATCAAACGTATATCCTCCGAAAACGATCATCTTGTTCTTGGCAGTGTCGAGCACCGCGGAGTGCCCCAGCCGCGGAGCTGGACCGCGAGAACTCCACTGTGCCGAACAGACGCCGGCTAACAGCAGCATAGAAATACCTAGCGCGAACGCAGACCTGGAAAAACATTCATTTCGTTTCATAAATTCCTCCTTGTCATCAACTCCTCGGCAGACTGAGTTGCGGGTTCGCGTGTACTCAATCGCTCTTGTGTCCAGATAACGCGCAAAGTTGTGAGCAAATGGCTCACGCTTGGCCGAATTATTTTTGCGGGCGCGCGTACTTCGTCTGGCTTGCTTTCTCTCGCAGAGCGGGTGGCCGCCGGTTCCGCTCGCTAACCTGCAGATGTCATGGGGATTACACCTTGCAGCGGAGTCCGCGAAGGCTATTTCTGCGGGGGTTCCGATTGTCGCCCGGGAGGGATACACTCTTGGCGCCTAAGAGATGACGCGGCTCGTCTCCTCCGCCAGTCTGGATAGCAAGCTGAACATTGCCTGCGCGACGATCACGCTGCCAAGTTCGGCGTTGCCATACAGCGTGGTTCCGCTCCGGGTCGCCGGTTGCAAATTCCGCTAATCCTAGTTCACCACCTGATTCAGCGCCGGTGAGGTGCTCCCCTTAAATGTCCCATCTCCGCTATAGACGGCGTTGATGTTGTAAGTGCCCGCCGCAAGAGATGATGTCGACAGACTCGCGGTGTTGCCGGTCAATGACCCTGTGCCCAGGACTGTCGTCCCGTACTTGAAGGTCACCGTTCCCGTCGGGCTGCCGCTGGTCGTGACGGTGGCTGTAAACGTTACCTCTTGTCCGACCGTCGAGGGATTTAGGCTGGAAACTATCGCCGTACTGCTCGGGTACTTGTTGACGACTTGTTTCAGCGTCGGGGAGGTGCTCCCCTTGAATGCTCCATCTCCGCTGTAGACGGCTTTGATGCTGTGCTTGCCGGCCGTAAGAGCTGAGGTCGACAGGCTCGCGATGTTGCCCGTGAGTGGCACTTTGCCCAGGACTGTTGTCCCGGACTTGAACGTCACGGTCCCGGTCGGGCTGCCATTGGTCGTGACCGTTACCGCGGCCGTGAACGTCACTTCTTGTCCGACGGTCGAGGGATTCAGGCTGGATGCCAGCGTCGTGCTGCTCGGGTACTTGTTGACGACCTGCTTCAGCGCCGGCGATGTGCTGCCCGTGTTGTTCACGTCCCCGAGATACTTTGCGGTAATGGAATGGCTCCCGGAGGCGCTGAACGAGGCATCGATGCTGGCCTGCCCGTTCACTAGCGTGGCTGAACCGAGCGATAGGGTGCCGGACTTGAAGTCCACGGTGCCGCTCACCGTGCCTTGGTGTTGGCTGGTGACCGTGGCGATGAAGGTGATGGTTTGCCCAACCAATGCCGGATTCAGCGATGAGGTCACCGCCGAGGTCGTGCTGGCTTTGGTTACGACTTGAAAGAGCACGGGCGACGTGCTGCCGGCGACGTTCGAGTCGCCGCTATAAACGCCCTGAATGCCGCTTTTTCCGACCAGCAGCGCGCTGTAAGTGAGCGTGGCTTTGTTGCCGCTGACCCCAGCCTCCCCGATCTCACTCGTGCCGTTATAGAACGTTACCCCGCCGGTCGCACTTCCGCCAAACTGCGGTGTCACATAAATCGTAAACGTCACGGCCTGGCCGTAGACCGAGGGATCGAGGTTGGAGGCGATACTAAGAGTCGAGCTGGCCATCTGTACGGTCTGGATCAGCGCCGTCGATGTGCTGGGTTGGTCGTTGCTATCTCCGCCATAGCTGGCCACGATGGAATGAGTGCCTGCGGTCAAGGCAGACGTACTCACCACAGCTTGGCCGCTGCCGCTCAGCGCGCTCGCGCCGAGAACATTGGAGCCGTCGGCGGTAAACGTGACCGTCCCGGTTGGGGTTCCTCCGTCGGCTGCGGTGACGGTGGCCGTGAAGGTTACGGATTGGTTGAACGTCGACGGATTCAGCGACGAAATCAGCGTAGTGGTGGTGGCGCCCCCCGCCGGAATGGTGAAGGGCAGGTTGCTGGTCAGCGTGCCGCTGCTCGGGGTGACCACGGTCACCCTGCCGGTGGTGGCGCCGGCAGGTACGGTGGTCGTGATTAAAGTAGCCGAAGCTACGGTGAAAGTAGCCGCCGTGCCATTAAAGCTGACGCTGGTCGCGCCGGTCAGATCGCTTCCCAGAATCATGACTGCTGTTGCTGACGGCCCGTAGGTGGGCACTGTCTCGACAAATGGGCCCAGACCTACGGACAGGCTGAATACCGTGCCGGAAGAACAGTCTGGGTTTGAGCCACCGTAGTTGGCTGTCCCGTAGAAGTTCCCATCGGTGTGCTGGACTATCCCAGCCCCCTCGGGATATGCGCCATCCGAGCCGCTGAAGGCGTGCAGCGTAGTCAGGGTCCCACTTGTGGTGATCTCGAAGATCGCGCCATCCCCTGTCGGTGTCGGTCCGCCTTCTGTAGTTCCGTACAAATTCCCGTCGGTGGCTTGGATCAGCGCCGCTTGGGGACCGCCTCCACCGTTGTCGCTGAAGCTGTAGATCGTAGTCAGCGTTCCATCGGGGGTGATGTTAAAGAACGTGCCGCAGCCGCCTCCCGGGTTGCAGTTGGCCCCGCCGAGGTCTGTTGTTCCGTAGATGTTCCCATCGTGGGCCTGGACCAGCCCCGCGATGGGGTAATAACCGTCCAAGCAGACGACCGGGGTTCCGGTCTGCTGTACTGTGCAAAAGTTGTAAAGCGTCGTTAGCGTGCCGCTTGGGGTGATTTTGAAAGCTGTGCCCGAGGCGTTGGCCCCGCCAGTGGATGTTGTTCCGTAGAAGTTTCCATCGGTGCCCTGGATCAATCCCGCGTAAGGATACTCGCCGTCGGGGCAACCAGTTTTCGTGCAAAAATTGTAAAGCGTGGTCAGCGTGCCGGTGGGCGTCACTTTGAAGACTGTGCCACCGCTGATTCTCCTCCCCGCCGCGTATCCTTCGGTGACCCCATAGAAGTTCCCATCTGTACCCAGAACCAGCCCCCCGAGGGGGCCTGCGCCAGTATCGCCCTCAAAGCGCACAAGCATAGTCAGCGTTCCGCTTGGGGTGACTTTAAAGAACGTGCCGCAGCCATATTGGGTGCCGCATCCACCCCCGCCAGAGAAGGTTGTCCCGTAGAAGTTCCCATCAGTACCCAGGACCAGCGCACCAAAGGGGTCGCTGCCATCCCGGCAACCGGTCTGCGAGCAAAAGCTGTAAAGCGTAGTCAGCGTTCCATCGGGGGTGATGTTAAAGAACGTGCCGCAGCCAATTGCGGGGTCCCAGCAGTCGGCCCCGCTGTTGGCTCCGCCATAGGAAGTGGTCCCATACAAGTTCCCATCGGTGCCTTGGACTAGGGTCCCGTAGGGCGTGTCGCCGTCCGGGCAGACAGGGGACGAGCCGGTTCCATGCGGGCAAAAGTCGTACAGCGTGTTGAAAGTCTGCGCTTGAGCCGGTTGGGTCGTAATCACCGCCAGGACCAGCACGACTGCGAAGGCCAGCGCCGCACTGCGCGCGGGCAGACGCACCTTCGAAATCCAGTTCCTGTGTTGCAGGGTGCTTTTCATAATCGATTCCTTCCAGCGTTGCGAAGTCGCATGCGCTCGATTGCGCTGGTGTTCAGATAACGCGCAAAGGAGTAAGCAAATGGCTCACGCTGCGCAAGAAAATCTTCCTGGCGGGTGCGACTAGACTTGCTTAGCTTCGCCGGCGGGTTGCCTACAGCCGAGCCATCGTCTCGTAACCTTGAGATTCCACAGGCCTTAATTGCTTCAGCGAGTCTGGTGACCACGCCCTTCAAAGGGCGTTCCGATTGTTCCCGGGGAGGGATATACTTTTGGGGCCTCAGAGATGACGGGGCTTGTCTCCTCCGCCCGTCTGGACTGCAATCTGACTTTGATTGCGCGACGATCACGCCGCCACGTGCGCGATGCTGGCTGCGCGAAAGGAGGGACCTTGGACGGAACACCGAGAAACCCGCCTGTCCCCCCTCAGCCCGGTGCCGAAAATCCGGAAGCCCTGGCGGAATGGATGTCGTTTCTCTATTCCGAATTGCGGCGACTGGCGTCCTACTACCTGCAGCGCGAGCGCGGGAACCACACTCTGCAGGCTACCGCTCTGGTGCATGAAGCCTACCTGCGTTTAGTGGATCAAAGAAAAGTTCAGTGGGAGAACCGGAATCAAGTGATGGCAGTGGCGGCGCAACTGATGCGGCGCGTCCTGCTTGATTACAGCCGCAGCCATCAGGCCGCCAAGCGCGGTGGAGACGTAAACAAGGTATACCTGCAGGAAGCCGAGATCGTTGGCCAGACGCGGCCGGCGGACGTAGTCGCTTTGGATGAAGCTCTGGTCAGGCTCGCGGAATTCGATCCGCAGCAGGCACGGCTGGTAGAACTTCGTTTCTTCGGTGGTTTGAGTATTGAAGAGACCGCGAGCGTGATGGAAATTTCGCCCGCAACGGTAAAGCGCAATTGGAACGTGGCCAAAGCGTGGCTGGCACGCGAACTGCGAAGAGGGCCGGATGGGAATGCGTGAAATCTGGGATCAGGCGAAAGAAATCGTCGGCCTGGCCCTGGAACAGAAGACCGAAGAGCGAAGCACTTTTGTTCGCAAGGCGTGCGGCGAAGATGCAACTCTGCTCGCCGAAGTCGAATCGCTGCTCTCGAATTACGACGGCGCCGACAGTCTGCTGGAGAATTCCCCTGCCGCCAATGTGCTTGCATTCCATCCGGTTGCCATGACCGGCAAGAAGATTGGAGCGTACCGCATCGTCCGCGAGATTGGCCAGGGCGGGATGGCGGTGGTGTATTTGGGGGAACGCGACGACCAGAACTATCGCAAGCAAGTCGCGATCAAGATGGTCAAGCCCGGCATCGACACCGAACAGATCCTTCACCGTTTCCGCAACGAGCGCCAGACCCTCGCCGCGCTCGACCATGCCAACATTGTGAAGCTTCTCGACGGCGGCAGTAGCGAGGATGGCCTGCCTTATCTGGTGATGGAGTACGTAGAAGGCCTGCCCATCGACCAGTATTGCGATCGGAACAAACTCTCTATCGATGACCGCCTGCGGTTGTTTCGCCAAGTCTGCTCCGCGGTGCAGTACGCCCATGAAAATCTGGTGATTCATCGCGATCTCAAGCCGGGCAATATTTTGATTGCAAAAGGCGGCGTGCCCAGACTGCTGGACTTCGGAATCGCCAAGCTGTTGAACCCGGAGTGCTTCCAGACTCCGCTGGTTACGCGGACGGACTGGCATCCCATGACGCCGGAATACGCCAGCCCGGAGCAGATTCGCGGGCAAGCCATTACCACGGCGAGCGATGTCTATTCGTTGGGCGTGTTGCTGTTCGAACTGCTGACCGGCAATCGGCCGTATCGAGCTACAAGTCAGTCGCTCCTGGAAATGGAGCGGCTGATTTGCGAGAGCGAGCCGGAGAAGCCAAGCGCGGTGGTTCAAGCAAGCCAGACGAAAGAGAAGACAGCGCGCGATGGCCAGGCACGTACTGCAATTGCCGCGGAATCGATGAGCACGCTGTGCGGCCTGCAACCGGTTGAACTGCAGCGGCGGCTGCGCGGCGATCTCGACACCATCACCATGAAGGCGATCGAGAAGGATCCCAGCCGCCGCTACGCCACCGTGTCTGAGTTCTCGGCGGACATTGGCAGACATCTTTCTCACGAGCCGGTGTTGGCCCGTCCGGCCAGCGCCACGTACCGGGCCGGGAAGTACATTCGCCGTCATCCGGTTGGCGTCACTGTGGCTGCGGGAGTCGTGCTGCTGCTGGCGGGGTTTGCGGCGATGCAATCTTTCCAGTTGCGCCGCATCACGCGCGAGCGCGACCGTGCGAACTGGGTGACGACATTCATGGAAGGAATGTTCAAAGTGTCGGACCCGAGCGAGTCCCGCGGCAACAGCATTACCGCGCGCGAAATTCTCGACAAGGCTTCAACGGACATCGACACGGCTCCGGCGCAGAACCCAGAACTGCAAGCGCAGATGATGCACGTCATGGGAGACGTCTATAAAAACCTCGGACTCTTTCCCCGCGCGCAGTCGCTTTATGAGCGCTCTGCCGAGATCCGGCGCCGCGTCCTCGGGCCGGAGAATGCGGACACGCTGCGATCCATCGACGACCTGGCGTGGATTTTAAACCAGGAAGGCCGCGCCGCCGATGCCGAGAAACTGCAACGCCAAACCGTCGCCACCCGGCGGCGAGTGTTTGGAACGCAGAATCTCGACACACTGAAATCCATGAGCAACCTGGCGTGGACGCTGGATCGCGAGGGCAATTACGCTGAGGCCGAAAAACTGGAGCGCGAGGTGCTCGACATCCGCCGGCGCGTCCTCAAAATTGAGGACGACCGCGAGACCGCGGGGACGATGAACAATCTGGCCGCCACGCTGGGCCACGAGGGTCACTACCCTGAGGCAGAGAAGCTGAAGCGGGAGACGCTGGACATTCGCCGGCGAATTCTCGGGCCTGAAAACCAGGAAACATTGACGGCGATGAATAATCTGGCGGCCACTTTTCAACAGGAAGGCCGCTACGGCGAAGCGGAGAAGTTGCAGCGGGAGACACTCAACCTGCAGCGCCGGATTCTAGGGCCCGAGCACCCGGACACCCTCAGGTCCATAAATAATCTTGCGCACACGCTGGTCATGGAAGGCCATCTCGCCGAAGCAGAGCCACTGCAGCGGGAAGCCCTCTCCACCAAGCAGCGGGTTCTTGGGCCGGAGCACCAGGACACTTTGTGGGCCATGAACAGTTTGGCCTGGACCCTTCAGCAAGAAGGCCATTTCTCTGAAGCGGAGAAGTTGCAGCGCCAGACCATGGAGATTCAGCGCCGGGTCCTCGGGCCGGATCGCCCCAACACTCTCTCCACCATGGCGGATCTGGCTGTCACGTTGACGAAGGAACGCCACTACTCCGAGGCGGAGACTTTGCTGCGCCAGACCATCGACACGATGCGCCGGGTTCTCGGCCCAGAACATCCCTTCACGCTGCAGGCGGCCGACGAAATGGTCCAGACCTTAGAAGCGGAAGGGCGGAACGCCGAGGCCGAAAAGTTGGCGAGAGAGACGATTGAAATTCAACGTCGCGTGGTTGGACGGGACCACCCGGATACTGCGAGCACGACTTACGATCTCGCTTGCGTTCTGGCAGAGAGTGGACGGAACGATGAAGCGCTGTCGCTGTTGCGCGAGGCCATCGACCACAAGCTAGATCCCGCCACCGACCTCGCGATGGCAACGGCTCCCGAACTCAAGCCGCTTCGCACCGACCCGCGTTTTGCCGCCCTGGCGTCTTATGCCCGGCAGCACGCCACAACTCAAGAACCTAAGTAATGAACGCCCCAAGAATATGCCGCCCAGCCAATCGGCCCGCGATAGGGACACAAATTGCCTCTCGAGTCGTCCACTTCCACCCCCGAAAATCTGACGCGGGATGCACATGCCGGTCCACCTGGCCGAGCACCAAGGCTGGAATGAAGAGTGATAAAAAAAAGAAGCCACGGCCATTAGCCGTGCCTTTCCCCCCTCTGACTTGCAAGCTGGTTCTGTGCTTCAGTCCATAACGAGTTTTTGATCTCACGTCATTGGATACGTTCAACTTCCTGCCGAGGACTAGAAGTTGATCTTCATCGTTAACTGTCAACTGGTTGAAGCCACCGTTGGAAATTTCATCCAGCGCGTGTCTCCAGGTGTAGTTGACCTGCATCTGCAGTCCGTAGCTGAAACGGTGCTGCGCCGTGTACTATCTCGGGGTCAAATCCCACACTTCGTCCGGTGAACCGTAGCCGCGACGATAGGCTTGGCCGCAGATTTCGTACGGCTTCAAGTCCGTCGAACCCCACTGACTGGACGCGGGCGGCATACGGCAAGATCAGTACAGGATCCACCCTGAGGCGCTGTGCGCGATGAGCGGGATCAGGTACGATCCGTTGCGATACGGGCTGAAACTTGGCAAATATCGAGTGCGGCATTTCGGGCACTCAACGCAATGACGAACACGAGACATGAAGATTGAAAACTACGGTTTGATCGCAACCGCTGTGGTGCGTCAGAAATAGCAGCTATTGCGAATGCTCACTGAGGTTCACGATTTCGTTGATGGGGTGGAGCTTTGCCCCGAAATGCTGTCGCACGATAAACGTCACTCTGAATGACGCATCAGCGGCGCCAGCAGCACAGTCCTGCGAGTCAGTGACGGCCTGAAGTGAGCCCATACGCCCTCCCCAGTAGTACTCAGAACAGCTGCAACTCGCTCTTTCCTTGCATAGAGTGCAGGCCGACTCAGCGTTGCTCGACCCTAACAACTAATGTCCGATGCAGAGCAGAATCGGCTCACGGCCCGAAAGAGATTCTTCGTATTGAAAACAAACGTGGGGCGTGCCGTTTATCCCGCCCCACGGGTTCGTGTTCCGAAGAGTGCGTGCGGTCGGTTTGGGTATCAAACCGAGCGGAGACCCGGCACACCCAGCGGAACGAATGCCCTTTATCGCTCGAATCGGCCGAGTCCGAATCTCTGAGAAAGCTGTTTGCCAACGTTCGCGGGCAAAAGTGATTTTCGGGTGCGCACGTGCGACCTCTGCAACCGGACGTGCCTATGCTTGCGTTTACCGGGGTCGCCACAAAGGCGTGGATGTCGCCCGCATGCGGCCCGCTGAGTACGACTGCCATGCCCGAGATTTGTCCTTTCTCGTTGATCTGCGGAAGCTCAGAAACTGCCGTTATCGTGGATTGAGCAGTGTGCGGATCTCGGCGAAAGCTGCCTGCCAACATTCGCCGCGGGCAAAGTGATTTTCGGATGCGTACCTATGACGTCTGCAACCGTCTTGCCCTGGTCTTCGTGTACCGGGGTTGCCAGAAAGGAGTGGACGATCGTTCCCGCGTTCGGCCCAGCCATATCCACCGCCATACCCGCGATTTGTCCGCTCTCATTGATGTTGCTCGCCGAGATTACGTAGAGATTGGAACTAGCGGGAAATAACTGGTTGAGGTCGAACATTCTCCCGTTCTCCCAGATGAGGCCGTGGGACCAGTTGGCGCTGGAATCGAAGGAGCTTCCCACCACCTGGCCCCGGTTGTTGATGCTGGTGGCAAAGGCGGCAGCATCTCCCGGCAGAAGTACGCCAAGACTTCTCACCGTATTGTTCTCCCAAATAGCGGCCAGGGCCGTCCCCTCAGCGTTGACGGCTTGGCCAACAATCTGGTTGTGGCCGTTAATGGCGTAGGCTATGCCGCCCGGAGTTCCGAGGTCTGGAAGCGGGGTGGCCGCGCCGTTTTCCCACACTACGGCGAAATTCGCTGCGGTGCAGGTTCCCGAGTAGCCTACGGCTTGGCCGCGATTGTTGATGCCGAATGCGACCCCGTCTGGATCGTTACCGATCGTAGAAAGAGGT
>DATGHF010000025.1:0-4127 GCA_035308125.1 Candidatus Sulfotelmatobacter sp. | reverse complement strand
AACTGCTCGCGGAATTCACGGCGCAATTTGGCGATCCGCCGCTCCGCTTCTTTCGAAAGCTTCTGCGCGGCGGCACGGTCCTGAATGGCATTGATCGACTCGCGGGCGTGATACTCAAAGTCGCGCAGCAGGGTTGCCAGCTTCTGTTCCATCTCTTTGATCTTGGTCTGCTGCTCTTTCTTGCCCTCGGTCGCCAGCCGCGATATCTCGCGTTCGAGTTCTTGTTCCCGAGCCCGCAAGCGCAAGCGTTCGGCTTCGGCTTCACGTAGCTCGGCGTGCAGTTTGTCCAGGAATTGACCCACGTCGCGGGCCTGCGATCCCAGCTTTGCCCGGGCAGCGCTGATGATGGAAGAATTTAATCCCAGGCGTTGGGCGATGTTGATGCCCGCCGACGCGCCGGGCACGCCGATCTTCAGCTCATAGGTCGGTTGAAGTGTGGCTTCGTCAAATCCAACCGACGCGTTCAGCACTCCCTGGGCATTTGCTCCGAAGACCTTCAGCGAAGTGTGGTGGGTCGAAATGATGGTGATACATCCGACACCGCGAAAGTACTCGGCAATGGCAACCGCCAGCGCGGCGCCTTCTTCGGGGTCAGTCGCGGAACCGAGTTCATCGAGCAGAACCAAGGAATTTACCGTAGCGCTGTGCGAAATGAAATCGATGTTGGTAACGTGAGCGGAGAAGGTCGAAAGATTCTGCTCGATGGATTGGTAGTCGCCGATATCCGCCAGCACGGCGTCAAACAACGGCAGCTCGGCGCGGTCGGCTGGCACTGGAATTCCGGACTGCGCCATCAGCGCCAGCAGTCCCACGGTCTTCAGAGCAACCGTCTTGCCACCGGTGTTGGGGCCGGTGATGACCAGTTCGCGCATCTCGTTGTCGAGTTCAATGCTTATGGGGACGAGCCGGCCGCCCTTCGCACGCAGGTTCCGTTCAAGCAGGGGATGGCGGGCTTTGTGGAGCAGAACATCCTGCCGGTCGTTCAGTGACACCGCGACGCAGTTGTAGTCCTGCGCGAAGCGGGCTTTAGCAAACTGCAGCTCCAGTTCGGCCAGCACCTCGGATGTAGCCCGGATCGTGCCGGCGTGTTCGCCGATGCGGCGTGTCATCTCGAGCAGAATGCGATGAATTTCGGCTTGTTCTTCGTCGAGTAACCGAACCAGTTCGTTGTTTTGCTCGATGGTCTCCAGCGGTTCGACAAAAACCGTCTGTCCGCTGGAACTGGCGCCATGAACGACGCCCTGGACGCGCCGCTTCTGCTCGACTTTTACAGGAATGACGAAACGCTCGCCGCGGATGGTGATCAGTTCGTCCTGAACTGTCCCGCCTTCGGCCAGGCGTCGCAAATAACTCCGCAGGGATTCCTGAATCTGGCGCCGTTGTTTCTCCATCTCACGGCGAATGCGCGCGAGCTCTGGGGAAGCCTTGTCGTCGAGGGTACCGTCGGGGAGGATTTTGTTGCGAAAGCCGCGGAGAAAATCCGTGAAATTGGCAATCGCCGAAGAAAGACTGGCCACCGACCGCCATTCCACCCTCATTGCCGCGGGAGGGTTCAAAGCAATTCCCCGCCATTCTGAACCTCTTTCAACGACCAGGATCACATCGCGAATTTCGCTGGTCTCGAGCGCCGATCCAATGATCCGCGATTTTTCCAGGTGCCCGGAGATTTCAATCAGGCCAGAGAAATCGAACCCGCCGCCCACACGGCGAAACTCGCGAACCTCGGTGGTGAGCTGTTGCTGAGTCTGAATCCAGTCGCGATCACTCGACGGCGCCAATGCGGCAATTGCCTTCTGGCCTAAAGGAGACGACACGTAGCCGCGCAACAGATCGAGTAGAGAGTCGAACTCCAGCACACGAGCGCAAGTGTGGGGAAGCGGCTGCGGCGGCATACGAAATAATGTTACAGGAAATGGGAACGGGGCCTGCGGTGACGCTTTGGAATCAATTCGTCGCGCTGAGCGAGCGCACAGCGCCCTTTCCGCTGCTGGCGGGCCACTCGGAACCGACGGCCGGGAGACGAAGAACGAAGACAGCCCCACCCTCGGGCCGATTGTGACAAGTAATCTGGCCGCCGTGATCTTGCACTACGCCGTAAGTCGCGCTCAGGCCAAGACCCGTGCCCTTGCCAACCGGTTTGGTGGTATAGAAAGGATCAAACACCCGTTGTGGGTCCAGGACGCCAGGTCCGGAGTCGGAGAAATTCAACAGCACTTCGCCGTTTTCCGATTGTGCTGTGGCCCACAAGGTGCCGCCGCCGGCGGTCTCCAGAGCGTCTGTGGCATTGCTGATGATTTCCAGGCAGCATTGCAGAAGTTGGTTGGGATTACCCCAAACACGGGGCAAGTTCGGTGCAATGGTAGTGTGCACGCGGATGCCTTTGGTCTCCATTTGCAGCATCTTCATCTGCAAGGCGCGTTGCAGCAAGGGGCCGATCTCGACCAACATTTTTTCTGCCGGCGTCTGCTGGGCAAAACTCAACAGGCCGGAGAGCAGGTCCCGAGTGCGCCGCGCCTGTTGTCCGATCTTCTGTGCCATGGTTACTTGTGAGGGGTCGAGGTCCCGGTTTGCGGCCAGTAATTCCGAGTACCCAAGAATCGCGGCGACCGGGTTGTTGATCTCGTGCGCCGCCCCGGACACGAGTTGGCCGAGTGACGCCAGCTTTTCTTTCTGCACCAGCTGGGTTTGCAGACGCTTGAGGCTCTCCAGGCTCTGGCGCGATTCTTCCAGCAAGCGCATCAATTCGCGATCGAGCACGTACTGGCGCAGAAATACGAACCCTCCCAGAACCATCATGGCAGCGAGCGTCACTAAGAGCCGAAAATGACGAATGGGAGGCGGAGATGGATCCCGAAACTGCGACCAGAATCCCATCGCCGGCAAAGACAGGATTGCCAGCATGGCCAGACGGGGTGATAACGCCAGCCATTTACTACTGGGGGGCGCGGTTGATTCCTCTGTGGGTTTCAAATCGCGCGCCATCAGCCCGGCAAAGATCAGCCAGCACATTGAGGTGACCAGCGGAATGTCATACCAACTCCCGGTGTAGTACTGGTCGCGTGTAATGGCGGCATTGATCGCTTCCGAACTCCAGGTGTACAAACCCGCGGCGATGAAAAAATTCCAATACACCCTTCTCCAGGGCCCCTGCACATTCGTGGTTAGCAATCCGAGCACCACGAGCAGGACCAGGTTTTCAAAGAGGTAGAGCAAATCGTAGTTCTGGTTGTAGGCGGGTGGATTCAGGGTCACGTACTGGTTGGGGAAAACCGTGAAAGCGTAAAGAAAAACCCACCAGATCAATAGCATCAGGAAATTAAGCGTGCTGAAGTAGAGCTTTTTCTCCTGCTGCGGACGATGGGGACGCAAAGCGACCGCCGCCATAAACGGGACAATATGAATGAACAGAATCACGTCTCCGAAAAATGGCTCCGGCACCTCCCGCCGGCGGATCACTTCAAAGAAGGTCCAGGCGCCCAGACTGGTTGCCCACAGGAAACACCCGGCAGCCATCAGAAGCCAGAAACCACGGGCGTGGCCCTGGCTGCGGACGGCGTTCCGCGCCATTAGTACCGCTGCAAACGCGACCAGAAGGAACTGAGTTACGTCTCCAAACGTCGTCAAGAAATGGCTATGAGGGGAGTTGAATGCGGCCAGAACGTAAGCCAGAATGAGACCGGTCGTACACACCGCCCACAGATGCTTCTTCCAAGTCATGACTATGCAACATTCTATGGGGCAACGGGCGCATGCAGAAGTATCAGGTGGTTACCTCCGGTTACGTTAGTACCGGCATCTTGTTGTTGAGACGTGAACCCAGCATGGGGGATGGCAGGAAATGTCCGGGCAAATGATGGTCTGCTAAAATCGTCCCAGCACGGCGAGTGAAACCGGTTCGACTGGAAAAATCTCATGGGCTTTCCCGAGACCCGCCTCCGTCGTCTCCGCCAAAGCGAGCAACTGCGCTCCATGGTTCGCGAGACCCGGCTTTCGCCAGCATCATTCGTCTACCCCATGTTCGTTTGTCCAGGGCAGGGCGTGCGTAAAGACGTCCGCTCCATGCCCGGGGTCTTCAATCTTTCCGTGGATGAAGCCGTCAAGGAAGCGCGCGCGGCGCATGCGCTGGG
>DATGHF010000024.1:0-43055 GCA_035308125.1 Candidatus Sulfotelmatobacter sp. | reverse complement strand
CAGATCGAGAATGCGGTCGCGGAAGGTCCACAGCACATCTTCAATGCGTTTGGGCGGCAGCGTAGCCAGGCTCGCGTTGTGGTCCGGAGTCTCGATGATCACTTCGTGGGCGCCCACGCCGTTCATGCGGTCGAACATGCCCTCGGCCTGGCGGTTCAGCGTGCCTTCAATGCCCAGCGCCGGGAACTTGTTGGGAACCACCCGGACGGTCCAGCCGGGGGTGTCGCGCTGCGGCGGAGGTCCGCCGTTTGAATTTGGGCGGTAGGCCTGAATCTCAGGAGGAGTTTTGCTCTCATTCCCGTAGCAAAAGGGGCAAAATCCCCCTTTGATCTTCATGTTTTCCCGAATAAAGTCGGTGGGGCGCTTGGCCCGGTCGGTCGAAATAATCACCCAGCGGCCGACGATTGGATCTTTTCTGAGCTCAGGCACTACTCCATCCTTTCGCTTAACAAAACCGATATTCTACGCCGAGAGGGAGGCATTGCGAAACACTTCGATTTGCGGCTGGCTGGTCGCCGACTTGGCATAGTATACGCTTACAATATCGAACCTCCACTGGCACGATGGTGGTTGCCGGCGCAGGTACTCCCGTGCGACGGCCGCGATCTCGCGCCGCTTATGGCGATCCACCGCCGCCGCGGGAGCCTTAACCTCGAGTGACGTGCGGGTCTTAACCTCAATAAAACAAAGCACATCGGCATCCCAGCCGATCAGGTCAATCTCGCCGCGCTGGCGCGGCGTGCGGTAGTTTCGGGCCACCATGGTATAGCCGAGCTTGCGGAGGTGGAAGTAAGCGTCTTCTTCGCCGAGTCGGCCAACGCGCTGATGCACCGGCGTCTTGTCCGGCGGCAGGGTATGCCGGGCCAGCCAATCGAGACTGCGGACGGCGGCGTGGGTAAGACGACCAGAGAACAAATGGGGACTCCGCGGACCAAGTCGCGATCCGACCGGGAGTTTACTCCAGGAAAACAAAAACCGTTGTGACGGATGTCACAACGGCTATTGATTGACTCTGTTTGGGGTCCCTTCCGGGGAATTATTCGTGGACGGCATCGCCGACGCGGATTGTGCCCTGGCTGAGGACTTGCGCTCGCAGGCCGCCGCGGTGGAGCAAGCCTTTGATCACGGAGGCCCCCGTGAGCCGCTGCAGGTGATCGCAGGGTTCACACAGGCGAATGCCCCGGACTTTCACCGCTCCAATGGAGAACTCGCGGCCCACCAGGTGATTCAGGGGCACGCCGCGGGTCACAATGTTGCGGCGGGCGTCGCCGGGAGCCAGCGAGATTTCGTAGTCGCGCCTTAGAGCTTCGACCGCCTCGGACTCGATCAGCGTCAACTCATACTCGGGCTCGGGCTTGTAGAAGGTGCCCTGCTTGGTCGCATAGCGATCGCCTGCCAGGCCTATGCCCGGAATGGCTACTGCCTGCGGCACGGCCTGCATCGGCCCGGCAGCGGCAGAAGCCACATGAATTGACTCGACAGTTCCGGTCCATTTCACCATCACGCACCCCGAGCATCGTCACGAGTTCGCAGTACAGGCATTACGACCATTGCTTACGCGTCCTTGCCCACAATCTTGATGCACTCTTCGAGCACGTCGACGGCAACGTCGGCTTCGTCCTTGGTGACGACCAGCGCGGGACAGATGCGGACGGTGCTGGGTCCGCAGCCCAGAAACAGCACGCCGCGCTCGAAGGCCAGTTCGACGATGCGGTCGCGATCGGCGGCGCCATACTCTTTTGTGACTTTGTCCTTCACGATTTCGACCCCGATCATCAGGCCGCGTCCGCGCACATCGCCCACCAGCTTTAGCTTTGACGGCCAGTCGGCCATGCGCTTCCGCATGTGGTCCCCGACTGCGGTGGAGTTATCGAGCAAGCGCTCGTTCTCGATCACGTCGAGCGTAGCCAGCGCGGATGCGATGCAAACCGGATTGCCGCCGAAGGTGGAGGCATGCGATCCGGGTACCCAATCCATCACTTCGGCTCGCGCCATCGTGATGCCCAGCGGCATGCCCGAGGCGATGCCTTTGGCCATGCAAACGATGTCGGGCTGCACGCCGGTGTGCTCCACCGCAAACCACTTTCCAGTGCGGCCGATGCCGCTCTGTACTTCGTCCACGACGAGAAGAATTCCGTGGCGGTCGCAGATGCGCCGCAGTTCCTGCATGAAAATGGTCGGGGCGACGACATATCCGCCCTCGCCCTGCACCGGCTCGACGAAGATTGCCGCTACTTCCTCGGGAGGGAGCGTGGTCTTGAAAAGTTTCTCTTCGATGAAGCGGGCGCAGCCCAGCGCGAACTGGTCGGCTTCCTGCGCGCCACCCGTACAGCCACGGTACACATCGGGATAGCGCACGTGGGTCACGCCCGGCATGAGCGGACCGAAACGGCGGCGCTGCTGCGGCTTCGAGGCGGTCAGCGAAACGGCGCCCATGGTGCGTCCGTGGAACGCGCCGAAGAAGGCGATGATGTTCTGCCGCTTGGTGTGATAACGCGCCAGCTTGAGTGCGCACTCGATGGCCTCCGCCCCGGAATTGCCGTAATAAATGCGGTGCGGTCCGGGCATGGGCGCGATCTTCGACAGGCGCTCCGCCAGAGTCACCATGCTTTCGTAGTAGAAGTCGGTGCCCGACATGTGGATCAATTCGGCCGCCTGTTTCTGAATGGCGGCGACCACATGGGGATGGCAATGGCCGGTCGAGGTCACGGCAATGCCGGCGGAAAAATCGAAGAACTCGTTGCCGTCGACGTCAGTGACGACGATACCGCGGCCGCTCTTGGCGACCAGCGGATAGGATCGGGTATAGGACGGCGAAATGTACTGCTTGTCGCCCTCGAGCACGCGCCTGGCGTTGGGGCCGGGCAGGGCGGTTTTGAGCTTGGGTCCGGCTAAAGTCTTGGTGGTCATGTTGGGATCCTCCGAAAGGCAGTGGTTAGTGGCCAAGTGGTCAGGAAAGGCAACCTCGAAGCACGCCCCCTGGTTCAGGCAAGCGTAGGCTGAGGCGAATCAGGCGGGAGGATGGGAACTAGTCGCTACCGAAGAGGCTGGGGCGCAGGCGCGAAGGCAGATTGGGACGACGCGAATTGGGACGGTTGCGCAGCATCGCGGACGGCGGACATCACTAACTCATTATAGCCGGATGCCACGAATGGCGTAACCCCCTTTTAATGGCCAATGGCCGCATAGTCACATGCCAGGGCTTCTTCGCCGCTGGAGGCCCTTCCACCATCCTGCACGTGGCGGGAGCGGTAGCCAGTGCTCCTGTTGACTTGGGTAACCTTGCGTCCTGCCTCGTGTCATCACATACTCGCCTCGGGTAGAAGAAGCATTCCGCCAGGGAGGTAATTGCAATGGGCCGTGCATATCGGGTGATGGTTGTTGTCGGGTGCTTACTCGGTTCGCTGTGTGCGGGAGCACAAACTGGCGGCAGTACGCGCAAGATAGTCTTGCCGAATCCCCAATTGGTTCATTGCCGCTCGGCGGAGTGCTCGCAGCTGTGGAAACAGGATGCCAGTGACGGTGGCGCAGTCTATCCCGCACAGGTCCTGACAGACGTTGTGAATGGCGAAGTTGTCGGGCTCACCACTGTTTACGACAAATCGGTATCAAGAGAGGAACTCCGGGTAGCCATCGACGCGCTCTACGCAAAGTCGAAATTTCAAGTCGCCACCGATATATGGCGAGTCGAACCGGAGCAACTCGCAATTTCGATTTTCGATGGGAGCAACGGGGCACAAGAAGTAACCTACTTGAAATTTGGGACTTATGCCTCCCATGTGCCCTCGGCGCATCTTGACTGCCCCAACAAACCATTCAAAAAGCCCTTCTTTCTCCCCTGACGCCGCTCCGCAATTTTAGAATCCAATCCCACTCCGCATCGTCTGATATGTTTTAGCTCTCCCCCGTTCCTTTACTTCCATGTCCAGCGCACAGCACCCAAGCCGGTGGATGGTAATCCTTGCCTTCGGACTCGTGTATCTGTTCTGGGGGTCGACGTATCTGGGCATCGACATCGCGGTGCAAACCATCCCTCCGGCGCTGATGTGCGCCACTCGGTTCTCCATTGCCGGAGTCGTGATGCTGGCGGCCTGCGCGCTGACCGGGCACAAAGTCCTATACTCGCCGCGGCAGATCGCGCTGGCAGCAGTGGTGGGCGTGCTACTGCTCATGGGCGGCAATCTGACCCTCGCCTATGCGGAGCTGACAGTTTCATCGGGCCTTGCCGCGCTGATCATTGCCATCACGCCGTTATGGTTTCTGGTGCTTGATTCGCTGCTGCTCGGTGATCATCACATTTCCGGGCGCGGCAAGGCGGGGCTGGCGCTGGGGATCGTCGGGCTGTTCGTGCTTTTCTATCCCGAACTCACTTCGCGAACCCCGCTGGGGCGCCGCGAACTGTGGGCCTCGATAAGCCTGATTGGCGGGTCATTCTCATGGGCCTTGGGATCGGTGCTGTCGAAACGCTGGCAGTCGGGCATGGACGTCTTCAGCTCGACCGGCTGGCAAGTAACGGCGGCGGGAGTAGCAAACTTTCTGTTCGCGGTGGTGGCCGGAGATTTTTCGCGCGTCGTCTGGACCGCACGCGGAATTGGCGCCGTTCTGTATCTCGTGGTGTGCGGTTCGTGGATTGGCTACACGGCCTACATCTGGCTGCTGGAGCATGTGCCCACGTCGAAGGTCTCGACCTACGCCTATGTGAATCCGGTGGTGGCCGTGTTTCTGGGCTGGCTGATCCTGCACGAGCACGTGGACCGCTTTATTCTTCTGGGCAGCGCGATCGTGGTGCTCTCGGTGGTTCTCGTCACCAGCGCGAAAGTGAAGGAAAAGACGGTAGCCGAGGAACTGCCCGCCGTGGAAGCGGCGGGGGACTGAGAACCGGACCTCAGACGTCGGACCTCAGATCTCAGCCTTCAAGCCCAACTCTGAAGCCACGTCGATCCATGTGGAGACAGCCGCCTCGGCTGTCCAAGCCTGGGCGAAGCCCGGCGCCCCGAACTCAAAAGCATGAGGTCTGAGGTCCGAGGTCCGAGGTCTGCCGTCCTCTATTTCGACGCTTCTTCGTCATCTTCCGTATCGCTCACCAGATCCACGGCGCGCCCGCGAATGGCGAATATCTGCTTCGCGCCATCGGCAGGTTCGAAGCTAACCCGCACCGGCCCTCGCTGCCAGGATGGCGCCGGACATGCTGCACTGGGAAGCGCATCGTCGCGGATGTCTCCAGCCAGTGCCTTCTTGAGCACGGGTTTGCGGCGGCTCAGTTGAACAACCACAGCAGAAATTTTCTTCCCGTCCTCGGACACGCCGCAGTACGCAACATAATCCCGGTACCAGCTGGCGACCGAATAGTCACTATCAAACTCCGCCAGATGGATGGCGGAGACGTGGCCGGTCGATCGATCCACCAGCAGCCAACCCCCGCGCTGCCACTGCCAATGCGGCGCTCCCGGCTCTTCCGGCAGACTGTCATTCAGGCGGAACGCCCGCTGCACAACAACCAGCCGCTCGGTCACTTCGTGCGCGGAACCCAGTGTGTACTCCTTGATCCGGCCGTCCACCATCAGCGGGCGCACTTTCAAGGTTTGGGCCTGGTTGTCGCCGTTAGCGCCGAGCAGCTTCACCGGCATCCATTTGCCGAACGTGATCACATGAGTTTTCGCGGTGGCTGCACCGGCGCCGGTTGAGAGGGTGAAAGCTGAGAGCGCGACCAACAGCAGCACGCGCCCGAAGCCAAACAGCGGGCGGCACATTCCTCGGGGCATCTTGGCATACACTTTGCGGGGCATCTTGCGGGGCATATGCCGAGAGTAGGCAGAAGACGAGTCTCCAGGCAAGGAAAGGGGTCACAAACTCGCGAAACCCGGTTCCAGATCGGGAATCGGCCCAGGTACAAAGAAAGTTATTGTCACCATCCCGCACTCAGCCAGAAACGCGGAACTTGCAGTAAAATAACGATGCGGCACTAATGAGCTTCTCTCCCCCCTCGCGTAGTCCTTTGCGGCCGGACCCCAGGACAACTTCGCAGCGGGAACTGGCGTCTTATCCAAGTGTAGGCGGTCAGGTGGGCGATCTGTTGTTGCGACGGCGTGTGCCGCACATTTTAGTAGTCGACGATCAGCCCGGTATTGCCGGGTTGATGAGCCAGTTACTCGGCATGCGCGGCTATGAAGTAGTGACCGCGGCCAACGCGGAAGAGGCTGAGGCTGAGATCCGCCGTCACGCCCCGGATTTGATTCTCTCCGACGTGATGATGCCCGGCAAGTCGGGCTATGAGTTGTGCCGCGAGCTCAAGGACAATCCGGCCACGCGGCTCATTCCTTTTGTCTTGATCACTGGGCTGAGTGACAGCGGCGATAAGGTGCGCGGCATTGAATCAGGCGCCGATGACTTCCTGAACAAACCGGTGCTGGCCGAGGAACTGATTGCCCGCGTGAAGTCGCTTTTGCGGCTGAAAGATTTTACCGACGAACTCGAAACCGCCGATTCTGTTCTCTGCACTCTGGGTCTGATCGTGGAAGGCCGCGATCCCTACACTGAGGGCCACTGCGAGCGACTGGCCGTGCACGCCGCCGACCTGGGCCGGCACCTGGGTCTGGATGAAGATTCCATCGTTGCGCTGAAGCGTGGCGGATATCTGCATGACCTGGGCAAGGTTGCCGTCCCCGACGAGATCCTGAAAAAGGGAACCAACCTGGCGCCGGAAGAATGGGTGATCATGAAGCTGCATCCCATCACCGGCGAGAATATTTGCAAGCCGCTGAAATCGCTGCGGCTGGTGCTGCCGATCATCCGCCATCATCATGAGCATTCGGACGGATCGGGCTATCCCGATGGCCTGCGGGCCGGCGAGATCCCGCTTCTGCCGCGGGTTCTGCAGGTGGCGGATGTCTACGATGCGTTGCGCACCGCCCGCCCCTACAAGCCTGCGCTTTCTCATGACCAGGCAGCTCAGACCATGCAGGAAGAAGCCAGCCGCGGGCTCTGGGACGCCGATCTGGTGGCGGAATATTTCTCCATGCTGGAACGCCAGCGCAGCGCGGCGTAGAGGCTTCGCGTTTCTCACCCCGGAATCTAGTTCTCCAACGATGTTTCCCCAATGCGCGCCAAGTACAATGGCGACGGCGCGAAGTTCTACTCGTGGTTGCAAATCGGAGTGATCCAGTTTTTGACTAAGAACTAAGAACCGAGAACTGAGAACTGGTTTTGGATCCCACTTACAGCATCGTCGTTCCGGCTTACAACGAAAGCGCCCGCCTGGGCGCGAGCCTGGAAAAAATTCTGAGTTACATCGCGCTGCAGAGATGGTCGGCCGAAGTCATCGTGGTGAACGACGGTTCCACGGACCACACCGCCGAAATCGTGCGTCGGCTCGCGGAACGTAATTCCGTTTTACGGCTGGTCGAAAACCCCGGCAACCGAGGCAAAGGTTACAGCGTGCGCAACGGCATGTTGCAGGCCCGCGGCCGGGTGGTCATCTTCAGCGACGCCGACTTGTCGTCGCCGATCGAAGAGGCTCCCAAACTTCTGCAGGCCCTGGATAATGGCGCCGATATCGCCATCGGCTCGCGCTGGCTGAGGGCCGAACTGCAGACGCAGCGCCAGCCGCTTCATCGCCAGCTCTTCGGCCGCGTATTTAATCTTCTGCTGCGCATCACGCTCGGCCTGCAGTTCAAAGATACCCAATGCGGATTCAAAGCCTTCCAGCAGGCCTCCGTACAGAAGATTTTTCCTTTGCAAAAAATCGAGCGCTGGGGATTCGATCCCGAGATTCTTTTTCTCGCGCGAAAATTTGGCTTCCGAGTGCAGGAGGTCCCCGTCGCCTGGGCACACAGCGGAGGCACGCGTATTAGCCCTCTCGCTGACGGATCGCGCATGTTCTGGGAAATGCTGCGCATCCGCTGGTATGACTTGACAGGAAAATACGACGTAGCCGCGGCGGGTGCGACGGAGCCTGCGAAGACTCAGCCTCGAGCGCCCGGACACTAGTCCGGGGAAAAAAGAAAACGTGGCGGGGTCCCGTCAGTCCTTCCTACGAAACGCCGCGAACCTCACGCCGATTTCTCTTTTTTCTCCGACAAGGTATTTGCGGAAGCCTTGACCGCATCCACAACTCGCCGTCCCATTTCGACGGTGGAAATAACCACCTGAGACTTGCCCGCCAGGTCGGCAGTGCGGTGGCCCTCATTTAACACCGTAGAAACGGCGTATTCGACGCACGCAGCTTCTTGCTCCAATTGGAACGTATGCCGCAGCAGCATCGCAACCGAAAGAATGGCCCCCAACGGATTGGCGATCCCCTTGCCGGCGATGTCCGGCGCCGATCCGTGCACCGGCTCATACAAGCCCACCGGGCCGCCAATGCTGGCCGAGGCCAGCAATCCCAGCGAGCCCACGACGCCGCCAGCCTGGTCGGAAAGAATATCGCCAAACATGTTCTCGGTGAGGATGACATCGAAATCCTTCGGACGCTGCACCAGCAGCATGGCGGCGGAATCAACATACTGATGAGCCAGCTTCACTTCCGGATAGTCTTGCCCAATGCGCGTAACAACTTCCCGCCACAGCCGCGAACACTCCAGAACATTCGCCTTGTCCACGGACAAAACCTTGCGGCGGCGCTTCATTGCCAGATCGAAGGCCACGCGCGCGATGCGTTCGATTTCCGTCTCTCCGTAACGCATCGTATTGATAGCAACTCGGGAGCCCGCCGCGCCTTCGATGGATCGTGGCTGACCGAAATAGAGCCCTCCCAACAACTCGCGCACGATCAGAATGTCAGTCCCCCGCACGACCTCGGCCCGCAGCGGCGAACTGTCTTCGAGCGCCGGAAAAAGCACCGCAGGACGCAAATTAGCAAACGCGCCCAGTTCCCGGCGCAAGCGCAACAGTCCAGCCTCCGGGCGAAGATGATTGGGATAATGGTCGAACCCCGGGCTTCCCACCGCACCCATCAAAACCGCAGACGACGACAAGCAAGCCTGAATAGTGTCCGCGGGCAGCGGGTCATTCACCGCAGTCAGCGCCGCCCCGCCAATGAGTTTGTGCTGCAGTTCGAGCCGGTGGCCGAAGACATCCGCGACGGCCTGCAGCACGGCCACGGCCTGTTCGGTAACTTCCGGGCCAATGCCATCGCCCGGCAGAATGGTGAGGTTGAGAATCATGCGGAAACTAGTGTAGCGCGGCTACAGACCACTACACGCCCCAGAGGTAGTCTTCCTGCTGCTCGGGATGGTGTTCCTGGGCAACCGGCACAGACATGCCAAAAGCGTTGGTGGGTGCGGTGATGGGAAACGGCTTCGGGGCTTCCTGTGCAGGCGTGCCCGCCGCCGCCGCCGCTCCGGCGAGCGGCTCGATCAGCGGGGTCGCCGAACCGGCTGGCTTGTGCGTGTCGCGGATCAGTTCGAGGAGATGATGATCCTCCACATGTTTGATCTTGTCCGCAAGGCGGACGAACCGGCGATAGATGTCGTCGAGCGCGCGGCGGTCGAACTGGTAGCCCAGCTGCTCGCAGCGGATGCCGAGCGCATGGCGTCCAGAATGTTTGCCCAGCACCAGCCTGGAATCGGGCACGCCCACCGACTTCGGCGTCATGATCTCGTAGGTCAGCGGATTCTTGAGAACGCCATCCTGATGGATGCCAGCTTCGTGGGCAAAGGCGTTGCGTCCCGTAATGGCTTTGTTGGGCTGCACCGGAACGCCGGTGATCTCGCTCAATAACTGGCTCGCCGGAAACAGTTGCTCGCCGACTACACCAGTTTCGAACGCGTACCGGTCGGGGCGAACCCGCATCGCCATGACGATTTCTTCGAGCGACGCATTGCCCGCACGCTCGCCGATGCCGTTGATCGTGCACTCCACCTGGCGCGCTCCGGCAACGATCGCCGCCAGCGCATTGGCTACAGCCATGCCCAAATCATTGTGGCAGTGCGCGGAAATAGTAACGTGCTCCAGGCCCGTGACGCGCGCGCGAATCGCGGAGATCAGATCGCCGAACTCCGATGGTATGGTGTAACCAACCGTATCCGGGATATTCAGCGTGGTCGCGCCGGCCTCAACCACGGCCTGCAACACGCGAAAAAGAAACTCAGGATCGGTACGGGTTGCGTCTTCGGGAGAGAACTCGACATCGCTGCACAGCGACTTGGCGAACCGAACCGCTTCCCGCGCCTGCGATATACACTCGTCGCGCGTAATTCGCAGCTTGTACTGCAAATGAATATCGGAAGTAGCCAGGAACACGTGAATGCGCGGACGAGCGGCTTCCTGCAAGGCTTCCCACGCGCGTTCAATGTCGGGCTTGCAGGCTCGCGCCAGCGCCGCAATGATGGGCCGGCGGATGACGGCGGATATCGCCCGTACCGCTTCAAAATCGCCGTCGGAGGCAATGGGAAAGCCCGCCTCGATCACGTCCACACCCAGCCGGTCGAGCTGATGCGCTAGACGCAGCTTTTCCTGGTGGTTCATGCTGCAGCCGGGCGATTGTTCGCCATCGCGCAGGGTCGTATCGAACACGGTGATGCGGGCTCGGTCGGTCATGGCCTCTCTTGGGTCCAGATGTTTCAATGTTACGTGGTTGAGGGTCAGAAGAAAAACTTATAATTATTCATGTGTGATTAGACATAGTTATATAATAAGACATGCTAATAGTTTCCGCAGGAATCATAAAGGATCAGGAACGTGGAACTTTCCCAACTTGAAGTGTTCCTCACCGTCGCACGGGAGCACCGCTTTTCGCGCGCCGCCGAAAAACTCTTTCGCACCCAGTCGGCGGTCAGCCAGACCATCCGCAAGCTGGAAGTCGAATTGGGCGAAGCCCTATTCGACCGTTCCTCGCGCGAAGGCGTTCTCACCGACGCCGGCAAGGTGCTGGTCGAGTACGCCGAAAAGCTGCTGAACCTGCGCAGCGAGGCCGCGGAATCGCTGGTCGAATTGCGCGAATTGCAAAAAGGCAAGCTGGTCATCGCCGCCAACGAGTTCACCGCGCTCTACCTGCTCCCGGTGCTGGCCGAGTTCCGCCGGCTGCATCCCATGATCAAGATCACGGTGCAGCGCGCCCTCGGCAGCCACATTCCTGACGATGTCCTGCGCTACCGTGCGGAGTTCGGCGTTCTCTCCTACGAACCGCAGGAACCCAGCCTGCACTCCGTCGTCGTCTATCTCGACGAACTGGTTTTTGTGGTTCCACCCAAGCATCCGCTGGCGTCCGCGAAAGAAGTCAGCATCCGGCAATTGGGCGCGGAATCTTTCGTGGCGCACATCGTATCGTCGCCGTATCGCGACAAGGTTCTGCAACTGTTCAAGACCCACAAAACCCCGCTGCACATGGACCTGGAACTCCCGACTTTACAGGCCATCAAGCAATTCGTGGCCCTGGGGAACGGGGTGGCGCTGATTCCGGAAATCAGCGTCGAGACTGAACTGGCGCGGGGAGAGCTGGTTCGCATCCCGGTACGCGAGCTGCAGCTAAAACGAAAACTGCGCTTGATTTACCGTAAAGGCGCGAACCTCTCCCACGCGGCGCAGGCGCTTCTCAAAGTCGTAGAAGCGGTGGCCCGGGAGCGCAAAGGACGCTACCGTTTTCAACGCGAGAGCTAGCAAGTGCATCGCAGAGCGGCAAAGAAAAATAAAAATGAGGAAGCAGCCATCTACTTCCTCACCTAACTACGCTCAACTGTTACGCTTGCCGGTCAGCAGTCGGCGCAGACTCCGTCTTCGTGAAACGCCTCCAGCGCGTTATCCACAGAAGAATGAATCTCGAGCACGGAGTCCAGGTTGGTCAGGCCGAGCAAAGTGCGCACCAGGTTGTTGGGTCCGGCCACTTTGAACTCCGCCTTTTGTCGCTGCGACCATGTGTACAGCAGCGCCAGTTCGCCGATGCCGGCGCTGTCGATGGAACTGACGCCGCTGAGATCAAGCACAAGTTTGCGAGTTTGAGACATGACGTCGCCTACAATACGCGAGAGGGCCGCAGCTTCATCGCGATACACGATGCGGCCCTGGCAGTAAACCACCATCACGTCACCTTGATAACGGGTTTCCAAACTGAGTTTCAACGTCGACTCCTTACGTACCGCGAAGGGAGCCGGGCTTTGCGGCTGCCCTTGCCAATTGGTATCCATAGATTGCATCCTAGAGGATTAGACGACCTTCGAGGGGTTTTGGCACCATTAAAACTGAATGAATTCCCGGGTTGAAGGACAGGAACGGGAACGTCGCGGCGGACATATTTTGTCAACCGGGACATCTTCGCGCTCCGGTACACTGCATCTAAAGGATTTTTTCGTTTATTAGAAAGCTATTTTGCCGGCGCCGGTCGCCGGGGAGGATTTTTTCGTGTCGAAAATTGCAGCCATGGTGCTGGCATTGGTGGGTTTGGCGGGGTTCGCGACTCCGATGTCGGCGCAACTGATCCCACATGGGAACGCCTACATCGGCGGATCTTACGGCCGTACCGAGTTCGTGGTCCCGGTTAATGTGTACCACCTGAAGGGCTTTGAAGGCGCCGGCGAATTTATGCCCTTTGCGCGCCTGCACTACCTCGGATTCGTGATCGACGGTAGCGGCCTCTACGGACATGGCATCAAGCAGTACGGATTCGTGGGCGGCCCGCGCTTTTCCGTTACCTACGGAAAGTGGCGTCCTTTTGTTCAGGCCATGGCCGGGCTGCAAATGATTCAGTCGGGAGGAAACACCTTCAACCCGCTGGCCGTGGATGTGGGAGGCGGCGTCGACTACAAACTGTTCTTCAAAAACTTTGCCTGGCGAGTTCAGGGAGACTACGTTCGCACCCACTATTTGAGCGCCCAGCAGAATGACTTTCGCGCCTCGACGGGACTGGTGTGGAGGTTTTGAGGTAGCGGCGGCGGGTAGCACTGGCACTTAGCATTCAGCATCCAGCCAGTCAAGAGTCCTCCTTGCCCCCGGCAGAGCCCGGGGCGATCAAGTGCTAACTTCTAGGTTGCAATGGCTGACGGCTGAATGCTGAGTGCTTCTTCTCGGCACCTCCGATTGTCCTCCGCGCATCTAACAACTTTTCGCGGCGCCTCGGGTTATTCGAACCTGATGGGAGGAAACTGCCGGCATGCGTAACGCAGCCATTGTCGCTTTCACTTTGATTCTGTTCGCGGGTCTGGCCAATGCGCAAGTGCCAACCTCGGGAAACATTTTTGTTGGCTATTCTTTCTACAGTGCGAGTTCGTCTTCGCTCGGCCTCAGCGATGTGGGCCGCCCTAAGTTGAACGGATGGAACGCCTCCCTCGAAGGCAAGATGCTGCCCTGGGTGGGGATCGTGGCCGACTTCAGCGGGCACTACGGCTCACAGAGCTTCCTCGCGCCAAGCGGCGCGGGCGGCGGAACAGCGGCCACCGTTTCCGGCCATGAAACCGACGTGATGTTTGGTCCGCGATTGTCTTTTTCGATCCGGAAATTCCGACCGTTCGGAGAGGCCATGTTTGGGGTTGGGCACATCAGCACCGGGCAGGGCTTCTCCCTCAGCGACACATCGTTCATAACCGCGGTGGGCGGCGGTCTTGATTACAAGATCATTCGCATCCTGGCCTTGCGTGGGGAAGCCGACTACGTGCAAACCCATTTCTTCAGCACGACGCAGGATGACTTCCGGCTTTCCACCGGTGTTGTCGTTCGCTTTTGAAGATGGCCTGGACCTAATTCGCGGAATAAATCGTCAAACAAAAACAGGATCCAGCCGAAAGCCGGATCCTGTTTTCTATGGCCACGGAGAAAAATCGTTACCGCCAAACTTAGCCCTACGCCTGCCAATACTTGTGATCGCGCAGAAAATAGTTCTGGTTCCAATAATTCATCGCGGTCTTCAGGAACAGCCATCCCACGCGCATGTGCCCCATTTTTTCGAGACGGCGATTGGTGGTGTAGACGCCGCCGCGCACGATGCCGAAGCGGCTGCGCTCCACTTGCTGGCTGAGCAGGTAGTCCTCCCCGAAAAGCACTTGCTCGTGAAATCCGCCAAGCTCCCAGAATTTCTTTCGGTCGAACAGCATGAACATCCCGGTAGCGAAGGGATGGTGCAGCCTGGAAAGATACTGGAATATATCGTTGACCGCATAAAACGCCTGATCAATCCAGTTGCCTTCACGGCAAAGTATGCTGGTGGTGACGCAATGCAGCTGCTTGCGCTGCGCCAGTTCTACCGCGCGGCGCACCACCGAGGGATGCGCCAGCTCGATATCGGCATCCAGAAACAGCACGTAATCGCTCTCCGCCTGCGCTGCGCCCAGGTTGCGGCCGACCGAAGGCATCCCGCCGCGAATCACGCTCACGTTCAAGCGGTCGTGGAAGCCGAGCACAATCTCAGGCGTGCCGTCGGTCGAATTCGCATCAGCGACCAGCACCCTCGTACTCGACATCTTCGAGTAATCCTGATTCGTCAGCGAGGTCAGCAGGCGAGGAATCAGCTTCGCCTCGTTCTTCGCCGGAATCACGATCGTCAACTCGCTCGCCGGACTCATGTTCGGCGTGTTCGAGTTCGGAGCGCTCTCGCTCGTTGTAGTCACGCTCGTTGTAGTCATGGATGCGTACCCCCTCTTCGTCAACCGTCAGGTAGGTGAGCCGGGAATCGACCCACCCGCCCGAGTTGTAGTAGTGGATGCCATCTTTCTCAACGTGGATGGCCTCGTGCGTATGCCCGCAGAAAATTCGATCCGCCCCGTGGTGCCTCGCGTGAGCCAGCGCCCCGCCCGCCACTTTCGGCGACATGCGCAGCCAGCGCGTATTCAGCCGGTCGATCAGCCGCGCCACAGGCTTGCTCTTGAAGTCGAGTTTCTGCAGCAACAAGTACAGTGACGTCCCCAGCTGGCTGAACCGCAGCCGGTTCACCTGAAAGCCGTCAAATTGATGCCCATGGATGGCAACATGCCGCAGCCCCTGATACTCCCAACTGTATTGCTGGTAAACCCGCACTCCCACCAGATGCGACATGATGTTGGTAAGGCCGTGGTCGTGGTTGCCCTCGACCCACACGATTTCAACCTTGCGCTTCGGGTTGGATAGCTTGCGGATATAGCCCAGAAACTTCCAGTGCTCTTTGGTCAGGCGGGCAAAGTTGAGGTCGGCAAAGATGTCACCCAGCAGGATCAATCGCTGAAAACGATTCTCCTTCAGCACCCGCGTCGCTTCGCGGGCATGGCTGGTCTCTGCACCCAGGTGCAGGTCGGAAAGGATCAGCGTGTTGCAGACATGCAGATCCATACTTCGGTTGTATCAAAGCAATGTTACGGGGTGATGAAATGTGCATCGATTTTGGTGCACAGGGTAACTGCTGTAGTAACCTCGGGGCGAGGCTTGCTTGGGTTTCGGGAAGGGCAGCGGCTTCCAGCCGTGCCATAAAAGCGCTTGAAATGCTGGGCTTCTAGCCCCTGAGGTCCGCTTGTGTGCAACTAGTGGCGGTAATTGGAAGGCTCATGGCCTCCCGATCTCGCGGGTTCCCGTTGCGTAATAAAAAGCAGGCAGCTATTTCTGCGCCGGCGGTACATATTCCTTCGGCAGCACTGATCCTTCCCCAAAAAAGAACTGCTCCAACTGCTTGACGATGACGGCCTGATCCTCGCGCCGCGCCGGATTCAGCCGATATTCGTTCATCAGCATCTTGCAATGCTCCGCCCACATCTGCCAGGCCTGCTGCGAAACGTTGCCGTAAATCTTCTGCCCCAAATCGTTGTCGAACGGAGGCTCATCCAGCCCAGGCAATTCTTTTTTCAATTTCACGCAAAAAACCGTGTGCGCCATACCCATCCTTCAGGAGTCAGAAATTCAGAAATCGGAAATGAAGAACCCGAAGCTTTATCTTACCGCGAACCGATGGAGCCGACGGAGCAGCGTGGAAGAGCGGCCCTTCCAGCGCCGCGAAAGCCGTTCTCAAAGAGTGGAGGCTTCCAGTTCCGGTGCTCGCATTCTGCTACGGTTTAGCCGAACCCAGCAGATAGCCCGCCAGAAGTTTCTGCGTCTCCGCATCCACCGTCGCACCGTCCGCGCCCGCCGAGGCCGCAGTGAGTTTGCCCTTCACGCCGATATAGACCGCATCGTAGGGAGTGTCTCCCAGATTCTCGACCCGATGTTTGAAGGGGGCATACCAGCGCGCCTCGCCCGCCTTGGCGTAGACCTCGCGCACTTTTCCGTTTTCGTCCGTAAAGCGCAGGTGGGCGTCGCTCACGCTCACCACCACGCCTCCCGGATGCTCGTGCAGCGCCGATTTCTCATGCGGCCCGTAGTGCACCGAGACCACCTGCACCCGGTCGTTTTCGAAGTCCAGCTTGTAATGTTTCGGCTCAACTTTGGTGGGTTCTTGCGCCCAGGCAGAGCCCGCCAGGCACACCACAACGCTCGCCAGGAACAGTTTGGACAACATCGTCGCCTCCCGATCAGGGTTAGGGTTGCGCGTGAACACGCGATACGCTACTACCGCTCCGGGTGAGTGTCAACGCAACAAACCCTCCCGGACCAAAGTGACGAAACGCCCATCCACGCTCACTTCTAATGCATTCATTCGATCGCGGCTCAAGTTCCGATCCGCGCCGTTTCCGCTGAAACGCTTTCAGCCGCCCACTTCCCGCCCACCACCGGAGACCAGCAAGCACAACCCGCCGACGGTCGCCGGCCTACTGCCGCAGTCCCATCCAGGTTTCCGACACTACCAGCGAATTTCCCGGATTCTGCGGATCGTATTTCACCGATGTCGGCAGCCCCAGGCGGCAGGAATGCAGATTCACCCAATGCCGCAGATAAGTCACATCCTGCGAGCACTCGTAGGAAACGCCGGCCACGTCATATTTATAGATCAGCATGGTGGCCGGCAGGCGGCCGCTCTCCGCACTGAGTTCCTGCACGTCAATCACGGTGCCGTCGGTGATACGGCCCACTCCGTTCAGCCAGGTGCGGCGCTCGCGTTCAATATCGTCGGGAGACTTCGCCTTCCGGCGCAGCAGCGCGTATGCTCCCAGTGCCAAGGCCGCTCCCGCCGCGGCCAGCTCATAAATTCGCAGTGAATCCATACTGGAGGTAGGCAGACTCCGCCGCAAGCTGCGGCTGATTTCAGCTTTCAGAATAAGCGGAAAAAAGAGTGCGAGGAAGTGGTTCCGCGGTTACTGAGGTGTCAAGCTTGTGGAAATCTGGGATCTTGCGTGAGCCCAGTGTTGGGGACGGGCACTCTTGCCCGTCCATCGCCCGCAGGGCGATCCGGCAGCACCGCAGTTTCGGGGGAATGTAAGATTTGAGAATAAATCTGAATGAGATCTGCGGCCCTACTTCTGCCCGCAGACGTAACTGCTGGCCATCTCGCCAAACCCGCCCTCACGCACTTTACCGAACTGGTCGTCACGGGTGGCTTTCTTGCTGACCACAAATCTGCCGCTATGATCGCGCGAGTAGAACCACTCCGCAGTCGGGACCACTCCGCCGCTCGCGCAGTTAAACCGCACCCGCGCCCGCATCTCGACAAACGGCCCACCCTGCGGCAGTTCGGCGGGTTCCTTGTATTCCACCCGCACCCAGGCGGTCCGCTGATCCTTGCGCACTCGAAGGGAGCTGACCGACACCCTGTCTCCCGCCCCAGTTTCGCCAATCGGATGCCAGTCTCCCGCGGCAAACGCCACCACGCTGACCAGCACCACCGGCGCCAGTACCACCGCGATCAGGATGAACAGTGCTTTTTTCAAGTGAGGAATCGACCCAAGCGAACGGACGCGAACACTCTGGAGCAAAAACCCGCTTCTGTCAACTTTTGTATAGACCAGTGTCCCTACAATCGTGGTTGCCAGCCATGATATTGTGGTCGGGCGAGTCTGGAAAGTTACGCTGGAGCTTCGCGAGAACTCTATGGAAACACTTCATTCTACTACTTTTACGTCCCCGGTAGGCCCGCTTTTTCTGGCCGCGTCGAGCCGAGGACTGGTGGCCTTGGAGTTTGACGGCCGGAGCCCGGGCCAGCAGACGATCCGGCCGAACCCCCGCAACCTTCGCCGCGAGGCCACGCCGCAAACCGGTCGCCACAAGTTTGCCTTCGAGGAGTCTCCGGAACGCCTGCGCGGCTACGCAGAGCAACTGGAGGAGTACTTTTCCGGCCAGCGTCGCGAGTTCACTTTCCCGCTCGATCTCCGCGGCACTGACTTCCAACTGGCCTGCTGGCGAAGTTTGCTGGCCATTCCCTATGGCGAAACTCGCGCCTACGCCGACATCGCTCGCGCCGTCGGCAAGCCCAACGCCTTTCGAGCCGTGGGCATGGCCAACAATCGCAACCCGGTCGCGATTGTGGTTCCCTGCCACCGCGTGATCGCCTCGGACGGAACCCTCTGCGGCTACGGCGGCGGCCTTGACGTCAAGCGTAAGCTGTTGGAGTTGGAAGGCGCGCTGTCGGGGACGCTGGCCGCGTAAATTTCAGATTGCAGATTTCAGATTGCAGATTGAACAGCACGCCGTTGATCCTCAATCTGCAATCTGAAATCTCCTCTCGCTCCACTTGGCCGCTCAATCCATCTCCGCCCTCCGCAAGGCCAGCCTCTTCTACCTCGTCTTCGTCATGTTCTCCTACACCACGGGCGGCCCCTTCGGGCTCGAAGACATGGTCACGACCTCGGGTCCGGGCCTGACGCTGATCTACCTGCTGGTGCTGCCGTTTTTCTGGTGCATTCCCGTGTCACTGGTTTCGGCCGAACTGACCACCGCGATGCCGGTCGAGGGCGGCTTCTATCGCTGGACCCGCGCCGCCTTCGGCGACCTCTGGGGATTCCTCGCCGGATGGTGGAACTGGTCCGCGTCGTTTCTGCTCGGCGGAGCCTATGCAGTTTTGTTCACCGACTATCTCGTCTACTACTTCCCGTCACTCACCGGATGGAAACATTACCTGGTCTCGCTGACGCTGATCGCCGTCATCGCCTGGATCAACGTGCGCGGCATCCAGATGGTGGGCCAGGTTGCCACCGCGCTGGAAATTTTCATTTTCGTTCCGGTGATGGCGATGGTCGCGATCGGCTTTGCCCACTGGCAGCACAATCCGTTTGCCCCATTCGTGCCGCCCCACCAGCCGCCGTTCAAAGTGTTCGGCGTGGGATTGGCGCTGGGTCTGTGGCTCTACTCCGGCTACGAACAGCTCTCCACCGTCGCCGAAGAGGTGGACAACCCGCAGCGCAGCTATCCGCGCGCCCTGGCGCTGGTCGTGCCGCTCTCGATGGCCACTTACTTTCTGCCCACGCTGGCGGGATTGGCCGCGGGCAGCGACTGGCAGAAATGGCATACGGGATACTTTGCGGAAGCAGCCCAGCAGATTGGCGCGATGCTGGGAAACGGATCGCTCGGCACATCGTGGCTCGGCACTTCCTGGCTGGGAACATGGATGACGCTAGCAGCCATGGTCGCCAACGTCGCGTTGCTCAACAGCACCGTCCTCACCACTACGCGCATGCCCTTCGCCATGGCCGAAGACGGATACCTGCCCGCCGCCCTCACCCGCAAGCATTCGCGCTACGGCACGCCGTGGCTGGCGATCGCGATCTCGGCGGTCATCTACGGCGTGCTCGCCCAGCACAAGTTGACGCAGCTGATCTCGATCTACATCTGGCTGCGCTCGGCCACCACGGTGCTGACCGTCCTCTCAGCCTGGAAACTGCGCCGCACCCGTCCAGAAATGCCGCGCGCCTTCGTGATTCCCGGCGGGCGCCTGGGATTGTTCTACGTGGTGGCCGCGCCGGTGGTCATGGCCCTGGTGGCCCTGCTGGGCAGCGACCGCTTCGGCCTGATCGGCGGCGCAGTGGCAATCGTGCTGGGGCCGGCGGTGTACGGGATGATTGCTTTCCGCAGGCAGTAGATATACAATTGTGTATGTATATCTTTACGAGAAAACGGAGGGAATCTATGCAAGTCTCGAAGTGGGGAAACAGCCTGGCGATCCGTCTGCCCGCCGCGGTGGTCGAGGCGCTTGAACTGAAGGAAGGCGACGATATCGAGATTCGGGTCGCTGACAAGCGGACCTTCGACGTAAGCCGTGACACGGCCCGCCAACAAGCGCTCGCCCGCCTGCGCAAGTTGAGCCGTCCTTTGCCCGCCGGATTTGTCTTCGACCGCGAAGAAGCGCATGAGCGATAGGGTGTTCTTCGACTCTAATGTGCTGATATACGCGATGGTGAGCGGGGATTCCCGCAGGGAGCAGGCGCAGCAGGTAATAGCGCAAGGCGGAGTAATCAGCGTTCAAGTGTTGAATGAATTCGTCGCGGTCGCACGACGCAAGATGCGCACGCCCTGGGAGGACGTGATCGAAGCGCTGGATGCGATTCGAATCTTATTCCCTTCGCCGGTAGCAATCACGATTGAAACGCACGAGGCGGCGCTGGAGATCGCGCAGAAGTATGGGTTGGGTATCTATGACGCGCTAATCGCTTCCGCAGCCCTGGAAGCCGCGTGCTCCACACTTTATTCGGAAGATTTGCAGGACGGGCAGGTCATTAACAGCAAGTTGACGATTCGAAACCCGTTCCGGTGACCGTGTTCTAGAGTTTGCGCCCGGCCGCGGCCGCTCAATCTCTGATAATTGCGCTTCTAAACTGTTTAAGCAGACGCGCACCACTAACCCTTGCGGCAGCCCCCGAAGTAGAATTTCCAATAATGCAAGTTATGGGTTTCTTGAAATGTGCGGTGAATTCATAACCGGCCCCTACTTTTTCTGGCAGCGGACTATGCGGAATCCGTTTCTCTGCAAGGTAGTTGACAAACGAGCGGTATGTACTTGTCTTGCCGGAGTACCCAGTGAGGAGAATTGCTTGAAGTGAGTCGTTTTGATTGATGATCCCGAGAATGTCTTGAGTTTCTATGATCTCAATGTCGTTGTCTGCTGAACTCTCGCCGTCGCGCAATATAGTCTTACCAATATTTTGTACCCCTACTTTAAGCTGCTCCATCAGCCTTTTTCGTTCCTCAACGGCTGGTGTCCCTGCATTGAAGACAATTTGGTGCTTCGCAATTTCAGCCATGACCTTCCAAAAGCGATTCTGACTGTTGGGGTAATAAAATTCATAGTGCCGTTTTCCGCTATGAGGGGGAAAGGTGCCGAGGATGAGGGTTCGCATCCCCCGAACCGGATAATACCAGTCAGGATGATCTTCTTTTGTTTTCATTCCTTGATCCATTCCAGGGGCCATCAAGCGGCAGAACCATCGGATCAGCACCTGGGCGGGGGCACCCGCGCAACAAGGCTTCAGCTCACCCAATCCAAAAGCTTGTACCATGCGCCCGCGAACGGCAGGAACCACGGCTTCCCGTTGTACAGCCCCAGCGGTGCGCCCGGAAACGCGATACCCACAAACGGATTCTCCGGCTTGTCGCCTGAAATCAGCTCCGCCATCTTCTGGCCCTGATACGTGGCCATGGCGACGCCGTGTCCGGCGTAACCGACGGCGTAATACATACCATCCATCTGGCCGGCGTGGGGCATGATGTCGAAGGCGAAATCGAGCGTGCCTCCCCACACGTATTCCACTCTGGCGTCGCTCAGCTGCGGGTAAACGTCAATCATTCCGCGCCGCAAGATTTCGGCACTGCGGCGCACAGTCTGAGTGCTCTCCGGGAAAAACGCGGCGCGCCCGCCGAACAGCATGCGGCCATCGGGCGTGAGCCGGTAGTAGTAGAGATAATTCTTCGAGTCGTAGATCATGCGGTTGCGCGGGCTGAGTTCGCACGCAAGTTTCTCCGGAAGAATTTCCGTGGTGATGATGAACGAGCCGATGGGTATGATTTTTTTCTGCAGCGCCGGAGTTGCTCGCCCCGTGTAGCCGCTGGTCGCAACGAAAACTTCACGCGCCCACAGCGCCCCTCGCGAAGTCGTAACCTCCCATCCCGCTTCACCCTGGCGCGGCTCGCGTTGCAGGCTCTCGACGCGGGCGTGCTCGAAGATGTCCGCCCCAGCCTTCATCGCGGCGCGCCCTAACCCCGCCACATAGCGCGCCGGATTCAGCCCCGCGCTGATTTCATCCACCATGCCGCCGTAGTAGATTTTCGATCCAATCTCCGCGCTCAACTCGTGCCGCTGCACCACGCGCAATTGGTGATTGAATTCGCGCGCGATGACTTCGGCCTGGCGCGCGTAATCGTCGAAATGTTTCTGCTTGCAGGCCACCTCGAGATGTCCGCTACGCGAAAAGTCGCACTCGATTCCTTCTTCCTGCACAATCTGCTCGACGCAATCAATCGTAGCCAGTGACGCCGCATACATGCGCTGTGTCAGTTCGCGGCCATACCTGGAGATCAGCTGGTTCACCCCCAGCTTCATGCCGGTCAGCACCATGCCGCCGTTGCGCGAACTGGCGCCCCAGCCGAGCGTTTCACTCTCCAGCACAGCAACTTTCGCTCCACGCTTCGCCAGCGTGCGCGCCGCCGACAGGCCGGTGAATCCTGCCCCGATCACCGCCACATCCACGCGCTCTGGTAACGGACGGTGCTCCGCCCTCGGGAATTCTGCCGTCGTCAGCCAGTAGTTGTGTTCCTGCATTCGTTAGGTCTGGTCCAGGTTCGAAAATTTGGTTTTCGCTGCGACGATGTGTCGGCGCCGGACGTCTGAGGTCGAGGCGACCGAGCATTCTAGCGCCTTTGGCCGCCACAGGCAGACCGACGCCAAAACTTCCGCGATGCCGAAGGTTCTAAGCTGTTGCGGCTCATAGCTATGGCGGACCGCGCCCGCGCCTCCAAGTACATGTACTTCCGGTACCGCAGCGCTGGGTACGGTAATCCACCACGGTAATCTTGCCGATAGTTACTGGCGCTCCTAATCTGGAACAGTATGCCCCTTCGTTGCCTCCTGTTTTCCCCGGATGAGGAAACCGTCCGGACGATCGGCCAGGTCTTGACCGAGCTCGAGATCGAAGGAGAAACCTGCTTCAAAGCAGTGGAGGCCGTGGAGAAAGTGACAGCCCGGCCGTTCAACATCGTCATCATCGACTGGAGCAGCCAGCCCGAAGCTGGCTTCCTGCTCAACACGGCGCGCGAGCGCAGGCCCGCCGACCGCCCTTTGACTCTGGCGATTGTGAGCGATGACGCCAGCGTGCCTACGGCGCTGCAGGCTGGCGCCAATTCGGTTTTGCGCAAGCCCCTGCTGGTGAATCAGGTGAAGGATACGCTGGCCACGGCCCGCGATCTGCTGCGCTCCAAGCTGGAAGCGCCGGTCCACGCCGCCGCTGCGGCAGCAGCGGCGAATTCAGCCGCTTCGGCGATGCTTCCCATGGAAGTTCAAAGCACTCTGCACGCCGGCGAATTCCTGCAGCCTTCCGGATCGGTCCCGGGCACCCAGTTCGACATCGAATCCTCGGACGTGCAGAGGTCGATGGACGAGGCCGCTGCCGCAGAGATTGATCCGCTGAAGGACTTGGAGCCCACGGCCGCAACCGTTTCCCAATCGAAGCCGGCGCCGCAAGCGCGCACACAAACTGCGCCCGCCTCCGCTCCGAATCAAGTTCCGGACGACGAGCCCAGAGGCCTGGCCTGGTACTTGAAGACTCGGGCAAAATCGTTGCCCGCCGAAGAACAGGAAAACGCACCCGTGCCGGAAGCGCCGCCGGATAAAGCCCAACTTCTCGGCTACGGCCAGACGCCGTCGTACAGCGCACCCGCGACGGAGGACAACGCGACGGCGCAAGCCGACGCGGCAGAATCCGCCGAGCCGCAGTCCGATGCCGAGCATCACGATCCCCAGCAGCGCGAAGAGGCTGCGCTGTTTGCTTACATCACGGGAGAGAAAACGGAGTCCGAGAAAGAACCGTCTGCGCCGCGCCCATGGCTGAAAAAAGCAGGAATCGCCGCCGCGGTGATTGTCGCCGGGACGGTTGTGTATTTCACGGTGCCGCAGGCCGTGATGCAAAAGAACGTGAGGGTAGCCGTAGGAAGCGTGACCCACGCGGGACACAGTTGGCTCAACCCGCAACCGGCCACTCCGCCGCAGGCGCCGCCTTCGCATGAAAGTTTCGGGCGAGCCGGGGACGAGTACAAGCTTCCAGTCGCCGAAAATATTCCCGACGCGAATACCGACCCATCGCAGATTCGCGTGTTGCCCATGATCGACCCCACCGCGAAGCAGCCCAACGGTGCGGCCGCCGATCCGGCGCAGGCGGCAGGCGCAACGCCCGGCAGCGGCAACCCGGCACAGACAGATCCGAATCAGCCCACGCCCGGCCAGGTCGCGGCGGGGCAGACGCCTGACGGGCAGATTCAACCGAATCCGGTTCAACAGAATCAGGTTCAAGCAAATCAGGTTCAAGCGAATCAAGTTCAACAAAATCCGGCGCCGCAGAATCAGGGCTCGACGAATCCGGCACAAACCGCGGTCTCTCAGCCCCAACCGGCAACGGCCACACCCGACCAGCCGCAAGCCGCGACCGCGCAGGTGGCAACGAACGCGCTCGCCGATCCATTTCGCACAAACGCATCGGCGGCAACCACCACCGCGACGCCCATCCCGACGCCGGCCGTGCAGACAACTCAATCCATGCCGGTCGCCCAGCCCGTACGCAGCGTTTCGGTTCCAGTTCCTGCCAGCCACAATGTTTCCAATCCGAGTCTCACGGGGATTCCTTCGAGCTTGAAATCTCAAATGGCCGCAATGTCGCCTGAGGCCAGCGGCAACAAGCCGCCCGAGGCCGCATTGCCCTCGATCGAACCGGTAAACTTGCCCGAGGCCGCCGCGCGCGGTCTGCTGGTGGAACAACCCGCGGCTGTGTATCCTCCGTCGGCTCGCGGCCAAGCCGGCACCGTAACTCTGCAAGTGTTGATCGGCCGCGACGGCACCGTGCAGGACGCCAAGTTCATTCAAGGCTCACTGGCCTTCGCCCGCACTGCCATCGATGCCGTAAAGCAATGGCGCTTCAAGCCCTACCTGATGAACGGACGTCCCGCTTCCACGCAAACCCTGCTGACACTGAGCTTTAAGCCCACGTCGTAGGAAAAGCCTACCGAGAGGTTCGGCGGTCCTCCATGCCCCCTTTGTCCTCTGTTTGGTGAAGGCTCGTTCTCGGATACTCAGGGGTACCTTGCGCGGTTCTCCAGAGTTCCGGACCGCCACAACCAGCAAGTAGTTTGTTATGTTGACGAATTCTCGGCCTGGTCGGCGATTCTCGATAACCGGATGCACCCTCACCCATCTGACCAAAGTGCCAGTTGCCCCCAAAGTTACTGAAGAGACAATTCGGGCAGCCAGGCAACCGAAATCGGCATCTAAAGGCATATAATGCTTGCAGTTCCTCCGAAGTCGATTCCTGCCGGGAAACGAAAAATCTGATGTCCATGAAAACGAAAGCCGCGGTACTGGTTACATCCTTTGCGGTATTGCTGTTTGTGGTCGTGGGTTCGCTGGGCGGCGTGCATGCCTCCTCGAACGACGGCGCTTACCGCCAGTTGCAGGTCTACAGCGAAGTTCTCTCGCGCGTGCACAGCGAGTACGTCGAGGAACCGAACATTCCCAAGGTGACCGACGGCGCGCTGCACGGCCTGCTGGAATCGCTCGACCCCAACTCCAGCTACATGACCGCCGACGCCTACAAGGCGTACAAAGCGCATAAAGCGGAAGCCAAGGGAGAGATCGGCGCAACCGTCTCCAAGCGTTTCGGCTACGCCGCGGTAGTTTCGGTTCTGCCGGGATCGCCTGCCGAGAAGGCGGGCATTGAGCCGACCGACATTTTTGAGTCGATCGAAGGCCAGAGCACACGCGAGATGTCGCTGCCCGAGATACGCAGCCTTCTGGCCGGTGTGCCCGGATCCACGCTGAATGTGTCCGTAGTGCGGGCGCGCCGCGCTGAACCACAGAAGGTTGTGATCACGCGCGACATCGTAACTATTCCGCCAGTCTCCGACAAAATCATGCCGGACGAAATCGGCTACATCAAAGTCGATGCGCTGACCAAGGGCAAGGCTCAGGAAATCGCGGGCAAGATCAAGTCGCTGGAGAAGTCTGGCGCGAAGAAATTACTGCTCGACCTGCGCTACACCGCAGCCGGTGACGAAACGGAAGGCATCGCGGTCGCCAATCTCTTCCTGAACCACGGCACCATCACCTACCTGCAGGGGCAAAAAGTTCCGCGGCAGGCCTACAATGCAGATCCTGCGAAAGCCATCACCACGCTTCCGGTTGCCGTGCTGGTCAATCGCGGCACGGCGGGCGCGGCCGAGATCGTGGCCTCCGCGATTCTGGAAAACGCCCGCGGCGATGTGGTCGGGGAAAAGACCTTCGGCGACGGTTCGGTGCCGAAGACTTTCGACCTGCCCGATGGCGGCGCGCTGATTCTCTCGGTGGCCAAGTATTACTCGCCCAGCGGCAAGGCCATACAGGACGTCTCCGTCACTCCTAACGTCGTGGTCGCGAGCGAAGAAGATTCCGTCGGCCCGGATGATGAAGACTCGCAGCCTGACGCCAACGATCAGGAAGCCAAGCCGAAGAAAACCCAGGATGACCAGTTGAACAAGGCGGTTGAAGTATTGAAGAACCGCAGCAGCTAGGGTCTATCCTATTCAGATTCAATCGTGTGCGCCTCTTGTGTGGCGCGGACAGGCCCTTCGACTCGGCACAGGCTAGGGCTGAAGCCCGCGCTGATTCTGGACGCTCTACGCGGCGCTGAAGCGCCGCTCTTCCACGGCGCTACTCGCATTCGCGATTTTTTCCGCGACCTCTTCAACCGCAAGGTGCACGCCATCCACCAACCGCTGTGCGCAGTGTGCGAGCAAAAGCCTGCCCTGAGCGAAGTTGAAGGGAGTGCGAGCGCCACATGAACCAACCGCTCCCGGTCAGAAATGGAAAATCAGATCGCTGGCCACGGTAAGCTGGCTCTGCCTTCTACCGTTGTCGTAGGCCTTGTTATCCCACGCGCGTTCGAAGCGTAACTCGGGACGTATCTGCACCGTCGTGCCGATCCAATGACACCACGTGACCGTGTTCTCTGAGTATCGGGTGGCGTAGCCCGTACGCTGGCCTTTTTTGTCGTTCAGGAAATCAGTGCGAAACGACAGGAAGTTATGGGGCGAGAGTTCCCTCTGCAGAAAATTGACGATGGCATATTCCGGAGCGGTACAGCGCTGTTCCCCTGGCAGGCAGTACGCGCCATTGGCGCCGTTTTCCGGCTGAAGGGTGCCTTCCAGGGCGGGCACGCCGCGCTCGTACATATACCAGGCTTCGGTTGCCATGTGCACCGTCTTTGAGAACTTGTGATACCAGGTGGCGTCATACTGTTGCAGATTGTTGTACGCGTACTTGCCGTCATTGATTCCGTTGGCGCAGAGGTAAAGATTGGCATTCACCGACTTGGTCGTGTAGCTCACGCAGGCGGTGCCGGAAGGCTTGGCGTCGGGAGTCCACAGGGCAACATCGTGGCCGTCGGTAATTCCGAGTTGCACCAGCCACTGGTCGTTCAGCTTAACCGTGGCGATCAGACCGGTGTCGGTAAACGGGTCAATCGCATAAAGCAGCGAATGGCTGAAAATGTAGTTGTTGGGCGCCAGTTGAGCCTCGATGCCGGGCACGGAAATGAAGCGGCCTAGCCTCACATTCATGCCCTGCGCCACGTTCGGAAAGTAAACGTCGAGGTATTCCAGCGTCGGATCGAAGCCATACTGGCGATGATCGTTCAGCAACTGGGAACTCAAATAGCCCTTCGCGATGGTGAAGCGATAATCCGTACCGTAGAGAGCGGTGAGATGGTAGCCCCAGTCGATGTGATCGCGTTGCACGGAATCGGGCAGGCGCTCGGCATAGAAAACGAGTTGGTTCATCTCCAAGCGATTCGAGTAGTTATCGTTCGCCTCGGGCGCGTTGCTGTGCGTGGAGGTGCTGAAGTTCAGGGTGGGGTCGATCCAGCCATAGAGCTTGGTGCGGCTACGGGCGCCGTTGATGGCAGTCATCAGCGGATAGCTGTTCGTGTCGGGCTCGCCAATCACTGGCGAACCGCCATAGGACCAGTCTGAGTTGGGAAATGGCGGCGAATCGAGCGGCGAGGGAAGCCCCCGGCGCGCTGGGGCTGGCGAGGAAGCGGCCGTGCCCGACCAGTCCTGGTGGTAAAACTCCGCCCAGCGGGCAAAGAAGCCTTTCGTGGGGACACTGCCAGGCTTCGGCGTGTCAGGAAGAGGAGTCTCCGTTCCGGTCTGTTGTGCCAGAGAAAAACCAGACGATGAGAACCAGACAGCTGCGAGCAGAAGGAAAAAATATTGGCAGCGCAGCGAGTGATTCTTCAGGCGCATAGAAATGGCGTGCCCCCTAAGTCTACAAGCCAGAGCCAATCCAGGCCCGCGCAACCGCGAAGGCCAGTCTTGCCGAAGCCCGAACGCCAGAGCACGAAGCCCGAGATGCTATCCTGACCGTATCCGCAACGCGCACGAATCATGAGATCCCTCTACGAACATCTTCCGCCGGTGGAGATTGCCGGGCGCAAGTTCGTGGGCCGCGTGCTGTTCAGCTTGCTGGTTCTTGTCTCGGCGCTGGTGGGCGCTACCGCCGGGCTTCTGCTCGTCTACACCACGGACCTTCCGCAGGTTGATGCGCTCGAAGCTTACCGGCCCAGTTCGATCACGGAACTCTATGACGACCGAGGACGCGTTATTGGATCGTTCGCGCTGCAGCGGCGCGTAGTTGCAACTTACGATGATTTTCCTCCGGTGCTGCGTGACGCGCTGGTTTCGATTGAAGACAAAGATTTCTATACGCACTCCGGCATTAATTTCTGGCGCATCGTGGGCGCCGCTTATCGCGACGTGGAATCGGGCGGACGGGTGCAGGGAGCGTCTACGCTGACTATGCAGCTGGCGCGCAATCTTTTCCTTTCGCCGGACCGTTCGTTCCACCGCAAGGTGCAGGAAGCGATGCTGGCGATTCAGATCGAGCGCCGTTTCACCAAGCCGCAAATTTTCACTCTTTATGCCAACCAGATTTTTCTCGGCCACGGCGTCTACGGTTTCGAAGCCGCCTCCGAGTATTACTTCAGCAAGCCGGCGCGCCAGTTGACGCTGGTGGAAGCCGCGCTGCTCGCAGGCTTGCCGAAGAGTGCGATTGTGTATTCGCCGATCAACCATCCCGACCGGGCGCAGAAACGCCGCAACCTGGTGATCAACGCCATGCTGGAAGACGGCAAAATCACCGCGGCGCAGGCTGCCGACGCGCGCTCCGCACCGGTCGTGCTGCATTTATCGCACGATCCTAATTCGCTTGCGCCGTATTTTGTCGAGGAAATCCGCCGATTTCTGGAATCGAAATACGGAGCCGATCAGGTGCACGAAGGCGGGCTAAAGGTTTACACCTCGCTCGACGTCGACTTGCAGAAGGCAGCGAACCAGGCTGTGCTCGACGGCCTAGCTGCTTACGAACGCCGCCATGGGTGGAAGGGGCACCTCGATAACGTGCTCGCGCAGGGGTTGACGATCGAGAAATACGCGCACCCCGACTGGGACGACGAACCGGAAGTCAACGGCTACATCCACGCCGTGATCACGTCTGCGGGGCCCGGCATCGCCACGCTGAAATTCGGCCGCTATACCGCCGCGCTCGGCCAGGCCGACGTCGCGTGGACCACGACGAAGGTGCAGAACATTCTCAAGACGGGCGACATCTGTTACGTAAGAATTCTCTCGCTCGGGGGGAACGGCGCCGCGAAGGTAAGCCTGGAGCAGGATTCCGGCGCGCAAGGCGCGTTGCTGGCGCTGGACAACGCGACGGGCGGGATCAAGGCCATGGTTGGCGGGCGCGACTTCAACGACTCCAAATTCGACCGCGTTACGCAGGCCAAACGACAGGTCGGCTCGTCCTTCAAGCCTTACGTTTACACCACCGTGATCGACGAGGGCGGCAGCCCCGATGACACCATTCTTGACGAGCCGGTGAGTTTTCCGACATCGAGTGGCCCTTACTCACCGCACAACTACGACGAGAAATATGAAGGCATCATTACCCTGCGGCGCGCCCTGGCGCAGTCGCGCAACATTCCCGCGCTGCGGCTGGCCGACAAAGTGGGAATGCCCGCGGTGATCAGCTACACGCGGCGGTTCGGCATTACGGCGCCGCTGCAGCCATATCTTTCTGTAGCACTCGGTTCCGACGAGATCACCCTGTTCGAGCAGACTTCGGCTTACAGCGTGTTTCCCAACGACGGGGTGCGCATCACGCCGCGTTATATTACGCGCGTCACCGACTACGAAGGCCGCGTGCTGCAAGAAGATTTTCCGGACGTGAAAGACGCCATCAGCCAGCGCACCGCCCGCATTCTCACGTCGATGCTGCGTGAAGTGGTGCTGCACGGCACCGGTGTCGCGGCCTCGAAGCTTCCGTTCCCGGTCGCGGGGAAAACCGGCACCACCAACGACTTCACTGACGCCTGGTTCGTGGGCTTCTCTCCAGCCATGACGTGCGGCGTGTGGGTGGGGTTCGACGAAAAACGATCACTGGGCGCGAAAGAAACTGGCGCCCGCGCGGCGCTGCCGATCTGGATGAACTTCATGGCGGCCGCGACGTCGGGAAAAGATGTAGGCGCGTTTGAGCCTCCGCCCGCGCTGCCCCACACCGCGCAAAAGCTGGACACGCCGGACGCCGCGCCGGCGGCGGAAGAAGCGCACTGAGCAAATGGAGGCCAACACTCCCGGCTTGTCTTTTGACTTTGCGCTGCCGGGCGAGGGTTTCCGGCATTTCAGGTCATGCTTGTCCCACGCGCGCCAGCGCGACCAGGCTCCAGAGCGTGTTTGCGGCCAGAAGGCCGAGGATGGCGGCGGTCACAAGAGGACGGTAGCGCGTCTCCATGAGATCGGCCAGCACGCCGGCGACGAAGAGAAACAGGAAGGGCACAGACGCGAGCAGAAATCCTGCGCCCGCCACGTGGGGATGCGCCATGCCCAACACGAGAAAAAGCAGCGCGACCAAGAGCGGTGCGGTGTTGCCGAAGTAGCGCGTGCGCGGCCACGTGGCATACGTTACCAGCGCCACAGGCAGAGCCAGCACGAAGGCTGGGCAAGCGCGTCCCAGTTGAGTCGCCACCTGGCGGTAAACTCCCGGGACGGTGAAGGCTCGCCAGGTCGCTCCCCAGAAGGCGGCGTGGCGCATGCTTTGGGCGAAGGCAGGCGCATGAAAGAAATAAACCGCGATCAGCAGCACGAAACCGGCGACGCACGCGGCTACCCAGATGACCAATCCCGCCTGCCGCCGCACCGGGGCCACGTAGAGCAGAAACGCCAGCGCCAGCGGCACCACGATGATCATGGAAAACTGAGAGCCGGTAGCGATGGCCAGAGACACTCCCAGCAGCACGATGCGCCGCCAGTTCCACAACACCACTTCGCGCGGCGCGTAGAGCGTGTGGGCGACCGCGATGGCCGTGAAGATGGCGCCGAAAGCTCCCCACGCGGCCACGATTTCCGGTTCGGTATGCCAAACTGCGCTGGCCTGAATCATTGCCGGCGAAAAGCAATAGAGCGCGAGTGCCACGAATCCACCATGATTTCCGCAGAGCCGCCGTGCCACGTACCAGAGCGATGCGCCGAGGAACACGCCACACGCAAGGAACGGCAGGCGGGTAAGCCATCCCCAATCAGCGAACGAATCTGAATTCCACCAGCGCTCCGGCATGGCCAGCAGGGGGGCGGCTGAGACGAGCGGAAGCAGCGGCGAATGCTCGGTGTCGTAGCCGTCTCTAACACTGGAGATGTCAGAGATGTGATCGAACGATGCGGCTGATGCGTCGGGATAAGAAGCGTCGGGATACGGCGCGCCGGCGATGCCGTGACCATGCCACTGGCGCCAGCCGGCGGCAATGCGTACGCCTTCAGATTCTTCCGCGCCGTTTTTTAAGCGCCACTGCGATTTCACCAGCCAGCTGGCCTGCGCCAGGAATGCCAGCAGCAGCAACCCGGCAAGGAACTGGGGTCGGCCGAAACGCTCGCGTGTGAAATATCCGCTCACAAGGAAACCGAGTGTTTTACCATGACCCAGCCCCTCCGCGGGGAAACTTTCTTCGATGGACGAGATGACCGGAACAAACGCGACGAAAATTGAGACCGCCAGCCACTCGGGCGCCGAGGCACCCGCTCCCGACGGTACCGGGCCAAGCTTCGCGGCGGCGACCGCGCCTTCCTACGCGCGCACGCTCTTCTTTGCCCGCGACGACGGCGGCGACACCCTGCGCGCGGGCTGGGGATTCGTATTCTATGCGGTCGGCTTTTTTATGCTGCAGAGAGTTGCGGACTCCCTGGTCGGGTCATTGAATCTGGGCGCGCTGCGGACGGCGATGGCGTCAGAGTTCGCGTCGCTTGTGGCGGCGGTGATCCCCGCGCTGGTACTGGCACGGATTCAGCGCTGGCCGTGGAGTGCGTTCGGAATGCCGCTGCGACAGGCGTTCGGCAAGCTGTTCTGGATTGGCGCAGTGTGGGGGTTCGCAGGGATCACGCTGCTGCTCGCGGCGCTGCATGGCCTGCACGTTTTTGATTTTGGCCACATCGTGCTGCATGGCGCGCGCATCGCCAAGTTCGGCGCGTTCTGGGCCGGGATGTTTCTGTTGGTGGGATTGTTTGAAGAATTTCTGCTGCGCGGCTACACGCAGTTCACACTGGCCCGTGGAATCGGATTCTGGTGGTCCGCGGCGGTGCTTTCCTGCGTGTTCGGTGCCGTCCATCTGGGGAATGGGGGAGAAGATTGGCGAGGCGTCCTGGCCGCGGGGGCGATTGGATTGTTCTTCTGTCTCACGCTGAGGCGCACCGGCACGTTGTGGTTTGCCGTGGGATTCCATGCGGCGTGGGATTGGGGCGAGAGTTTTTTCTATTCCGTACCCGACAGTGGGACGGTTTCTCCGGGGCACCTGCTGGGTTCGTCGTTCCACGGGTCGGCGTGGCTGACCGGAGGGTCGGTGGGGCCGGAGGGTAGCGTGATGTGCTTTGTGGTGATGGTGGCGGTGTGGGTGACGTTTAGCTGGATGTATCCGGGTAAAGCTCCCGGGCAAGCAGCTATGCTGCTGCACACGACAACGGATTCCTCGTCGCTGCGCTCCTCGGAATGACAAAGGGACTTTGGCCGCGTCCCGTTTTCGGAAGCGGGTTGTGCAATGCACGGTTCGGCGGCTTCTCCTAATATTCGCCTCCGCTTATACTGCTGGTTATGACCCCGGACACTGACCTGCTCGGACCATTGCGCAGCTACTGGGGGTACAGCTCGTTCCGGCCTCTGCAGGAGCGGATTGTGCGCAGCTTGCTGGCCGGGCGCGACACTTGCGTGGTGATGCCAACCGGCGGGGGAAAGTCACTTTGCTATCAGTTGCCGGCCGTCGTCTCGGGGCGAACGGCGGTGGTGATCTCTCCGCTGATCGCGCTGATGCAAGATCAGGCGGCGCAGTTGGCGCAGATGGGAATTCCGGCGGCGGTGCTCAACAGCACGCTCACCGACCAGCAGCAGTCGAGCGTGGTGCGGCAGGCGCGCGAGGGCGCTTACCGGCTGCTCTATCTTTCGCCTGAGCGGCTGGCGCGCGGCGATACCATCGCGTGGCTGCAGAAAGTTCCGATCTCGTTTTTCGCCATTGACGAGGCCCACTGCATCTCCGAGTGGGGACACGAATTCCGTCCCGAATACCGGCAGTTGAACCGGCTGCGCGGGCACTTTCCCGATCATCCCATTGCCGCGTTTACCGCAAGCGCCACGCAGCATGTACGGCATGACATTCTGGCGCAGCTGCAGTTGCGGGCTCCGGACAAATACATTGCCAGCTTTCATCGCTCGAACCTTTCCTATATCGTGCGCGAATGCAACGCGGTAGAACAGCCGGCGCTGCTGGTGAATGCGCTGAACCATTACACCGAGGGCAGCGTCATCGTCTACGCACCCACAATCAGCAAGGTCGAGGAGACGGTGGATTTTCTGGAAGATCAGGCGCTTCCGGCTGCGGGATATCACGGCAAGATGGATTCAGCCTCGCGCCGGCGTAACCAGGAGCGCTGGATGTCGGACGAGGTGCGCGTGCTGGTGGGGACGATCGCGTTCGGGCTGGGCATTAACAAGGCTACGGTGCGGGCGGTGATTCATCTGGCGCTGCCGAAATCCATCGAGCAGTATTACCAGGAGGCGGGCCGCGCCGGTCGCGACGGCAAGCCCGCGGATTGCGTGATGCTCTGGCAAAAAGCAGATGCCGGACTGCTGGGGTTTTTCGCCAACCAGATTCTCGATTCGGGGGAGCGCGACCGCGCCTGGCAGCGCTATCACGTGATCCGTGCGTTTGTGGAATCGGACCGCTGCCGGCATCGCCAAATTTGCACTCACTTTGGAGAGACGCCGAAGTGGGAGTCCTGCGGAGCCTGCGATGTGTGCGGAACTACGCCGGCATGGCTGGCGAAAGTTTTCCTGCCGGATCCGCGAAAGCGGAAGCGTTTTGGGGCTGCCGCGCCGGCTGCGGCGGGAAGTCCGCGCTCCCAGAGTGCCAGCGCCGTACCGTCGTTGTCTCCTCCGCAGGCCGAGGTGCTCAGCTTGGAAGAAGCAGATTTACGCGAATACCTACGCGAGTGGCGGCGCACGACCGCGAAGGAGCAAGGCGTTCCCGCCTACGTTGTGCTGCACGATTCTTCACTCGAAGAAATCTGCCGGGTGCGGCCGAGGTTCTTCGCGGAGCTGCGGCAAATCACCGGAATTGGCGAGCGCAAGGCATCCGCGTTTGGACAGCAAATTCTGGATGCGCTGTCGCGCTTCAACAAGGGAGCACGCGCAGCTGCGCCGCCGGCGAAGAAAACCGCGCCCGCCCTGGAGACGATGAGCCTTCTGGCTGCCGGTAAAAGCTTCGAAGAAATCGCGCAGATTCGCGGACGCCAGGTCACGACTGTGGTGAATGCAGTGGCGAATCTGGTGGAAGATGGGCTGATTGAGTTTCAGGCGGCGTGGATCGATCCGACCCGGCAATCGGTGATCGAGGCGGCTTGCTCGCAGCTTGGGCTGGAGCGCCTGCGGCCCCTGAAAGATGCTTTGCCCCCGGAGATCACGTTTGACGAGATCCGGCTGGTGGTGGCGCGGTTGCGGCGGGAGCAGGAGGAGAAGAAGAACGCGGTTTCGGCGTAGGGATGGGCAACGGCGCTGCCGGCAAACAGCAGATTCCTCGTCGCTGCGCTCCTCGGAATGACACAATCAAAGAGCTCCGGATGACAAAAAGAAATCTGGCTTACGGTAACAGGCCGAAGACGCCGACGCCGGTGGTGGTGCCGACGTAGACTTTGCCGTTGGCGATGGTCGGGGTAATGAATTTGTTGCCGGCGCCGAAATGGTCGCGGCCTCCGGAGGCCTGGTTGCTGTTGTAAAGCTCCACTAGCGTCTTGGCGTTGTAGGCGTGCAGGATCGCTGTGCTGGCATTTTCAGCGGCCCATACGATGGCATTGCTGCCTCCGTTGGCGGAAATGCTGGGCGTAGCGCCGGGGTAACCGAAGGCATTGGCGGTTTCGGCGACGGGGCTTGGCAACAGCATGGCGTTCTTGAACTGAAATGCCAGGATCGGCTGGCCTACCGGACCGTAATAGAGTTTGTCGTTAAAGAAGGCTGGCATCGACCAGATTCCGCCGGGTAATGCTCCGGAAAGTTCCTGGTAGATTTTGTTGCTGCCGGAATTGAATCCGCCCATGGCGTTGCGGTTCACGATGTAGAGGTTGGAATCCTTGCCCGCGCCGGCGGCGAGCTGCCAGACGTTGCCTTGCGCATCTTTCATTTTCGGCAAGAGCAGAGCGCCGCCCGAGCCGAGGTCCGTGTCGGAACCATTTTCCTGCTGCTCGTTGTCCATCTCAAAATAGTCGGCAACGGCGAGTCCTCCCTTAGTCGAAAGCTTGAGGAAAGCGTTGCCGTAATCGCCTTCGCTGGGAAAGCCCTTGGTGTTGAGCGTGCTATCGAAGTAGCCGTTGGCGTCGAGGAAATAAATGTTGTTGCTGGAGTCCGCGGTCAAGCCGCCGCCTGCGCCCCAGATCGCGCCTTCGTTGCCGTTCGGGGTCACGTTGAGCACGGTGGTCTGGGCGAGCGTGGAGGCGTTATAGCCCATGATCCAGCCGGTGTAGGGGCGGTCGTCACAGTGCGAGGCCCACGCGAGGTATATCGTGCCGTTGAGAAACAGCAGGCCGGAGCGTTCTTTGTATTGCGCGGGATCGAAGATCACGTAGCCGCCAGAGCTGTTGTCGCCAGTTCCGGGGAACTTAGCGGTGATATCGACAGGACCGTTGTAAAGCTCGTTGCCGGTCGCGGCGTCGAGGGCGTGCAGACGCTGGTGGTAATTTTTGGACGCGTCCTTGGACATGGCAACGAGATAGATGACGCCATTCGAACCCTTGGGGCGCACTATGACCGGTGTGGAGGTGATGCCGATCTCGGGACTAACCTGGCCGCAGCCGCGATTGTCAGAGCTGGTCTCGCCGGACTTGAGTGTCGTTATTTGCCAGATGGCCGCGCCGGTATCGGCGTCGAAAACGTAGACGCTGGCGTGCTCGGTGACTGTGATCAGCAAGTTGTGCGTGCCGTTTCCGGGCACAGAGACCGCGTGCAGATACAGCGGCTGGGCGTCGACTTTGCCGTCGAGCGTGAGGGTGAACAGTTTGGCGAATGAAGTGGAGTTCACGTTGGCGGGCGTGAGGATGGTTTCGGTCGAGTTCAGTCCGGTACGGGAGTTATTGTTGTGGTAGGTGAGAACGTCCTGCGAGTGCGCCCAGGGCGCGGCCAGGCACAAGAAGCAGGCCAAAAGGGCGGCCAAGTTTGCGCGTCCCGCGCGAGAGCGATTGACGAAAGCGTAAAGAGTTGAGGATCGCATCGTTCTACCTCCGGAATAAAATGAAGACACTAGTCACGAGATATTTGCAAACAAGCTATGGCGAACAAGCGACGGAACCTGCGATTTCAGTGGGGGCGAACAACGCTCGAGAAGCGGCGAGACCAGCGAACTACTCTTGCATCGATTCTGGCAAAGTTTCAGCCGGAGCGCAAGCGTAATTGGTGCATGCCATGAGCAGGTGAAAACTTTTGCAGCTCCCGACCGAATGGCCGAGCCCTTGGCGCCCAATCGTACAGGCAGGCGCAGGAGAATGGATCTGGGGAATCAGCCTTGCGAATGACGGAATGACGACAGAATAATGACAGAATTTGGCAGATTGCTGGTTTTTCTCGGGTTGCTGCCGGCCGTTGCCGGCGTCGTGCTGATGCTGCTGGGCCGCGCCCATTTGCCGGGGCGGCTGCCGGGAGATTTTGTGTACCGGGGCAAGCATACGACTGTGTATTTTCCGCTGGCTACGTCGCTTCTGGTAAGTGTGGTCTTGTCGCTGGTGTTATGGGCCATCGGGCGGTGGCGGAGGTAGGCAAGAGCCAGGTCGGCGGTTGACATCCGACCTTAAGGGGTGAAGCCCGCAGGCCTAGGCAGCCCTTACTGGCGCGGTGGGAGCCGCACACTTCCCAAGCCCTTGTGAAACGGCCCGCACTGCGCACGGTCCGGCTGCGGTACACTGCGCTGGATGTCTTCTTTCACCGACCAGATGGGATTCAGCTTTCGTCCGCCGGAGCGGCGGGTATGGGCCGTGCGCGATCTGGTCGCGGCGGTGCGCACGCATCTGGAGAGGGAATACTCCGACGCGTGGGTCGAGGGAGAGATTTCGAACTTCCGCGCGCCGGATTCCGGGCATCTTTATTTCACCCTGAAAGATGGCAGCGCGCAGATTCGCGTGGTGATGTTCCGGTCGGCGGCGAAGTTGCTGCGCTTTCGTCCGGCGGACGGCATGCAGGTGGTGGTGCGCGGGCGCGTGACGGTTTACGAAGACCGCGGCGAGTTACAGATCTCGGCGGAGTACATCGAGCCCAAGGGCGCGGGCTCGCTGCAGATTGCATTCGAACAGCTGAAGGCCAAGCTGGAAGCCGAAGGCCTGTTCGCTGCGGAACGAAAAAAAGCAGTTCCGGCGCTGCCGGCGCGAGTGGGGATTATCACTTCTCCGCAGGCGGCAGCGCTGCGCGACATTCTCAACATTTTGCAGCGCCGGCATCACAGCGTGAATGTGGTGATTTACCCCGCTCAGGTACAGGGCGAGGCGGCGGCCCGCGAGGTTGCAGCCGGAGTGCGGCACTTTAATCGCGAGCGCAGCGTTGAGGTCATCGTGATAGCGCGCGGCGGAGGGTCGGCGGAAGACCTGGCGGCGTTCAACGATGAAGGACTGGCACGCACGGTGGCGGCATCGGAAATTCCTGTGATATCGGCTGTGGGGCACGAGACCGATTTCACGATCGTGGATTTTGTTGCCGACCTGCGCGCTCCGACGCCTTCGGCGGCGGCAGAACTGGTGATCCGCTCGCGGCAGAGCGTGGAAGATCAGGCTGTCGCGCTGCTGCAACGGCTGGAGCGGGCGGTGCGCTACCGTTTGCTCATGGGCCGGCAAGCGGTGACAGAGTTGGCGCAGCACGGAGCTTTTGGCGGGATTATGGGCGCGATCCGCCAGCGGCAGCAGAAGCTGGACGACCTCACCTACCGGATGGAGCGCGCGGAACGGCGGTTGCTGGAGCAGTTGCGGCGGCGGTGGGAAACCGTGGCAGCGGCGGTGCGGCACTATGATTTGGGTTCGATCCTGGCCGGCATGCGGATCGGGCTGGGCGCCGGTGTGGCGGCGCTGGCGGCGGCGATGCGCAACGTGTTGCTGTTACACAAGACGCGAGTGGATCGCCTCACCACGGCTCTCGAATCGCTTTCCCCGCTGGCCGTTCTGGAGCGCGGCTACGCCCTGGTGTTCGACGCTTCGGGGAAGTTGTTGAAAGATGCCGGCAGCACCGACGTCGGGCAGCAGATTTCGGCGCGCCTAGCGCGGGGCGAGATTGCGGCTACGGTGACGAAGACGCGGGAATAAGGTGCATTACAATAGGGGTTCCGGGCCAAATATTCGCATCAGGAGAAGCGAACCGAGTGACGCAATTTCTGACCTCGTGGTCCAGAGTGTCGGTGGCGCTCGACATCCTGCTGGTGGCGATCATCATCTACCAGGTGCTGACGATGATCCGCGGGACCCGGGCTGCGCCCATGCTGGCGGGCGTGGCCGTGGTTGCGATCACTTTTTATCTGGCGCGGATGGGCGAACTGACCACGCTGAACTGGCTGGTCAGCCGGCTATTGCCCTATGTGATCTTCGCGTTGATCGTTGTGTTTCAGTCGGAAATCCGGCACGTGCTGGCCGATCTGGGGCGGCGGCTGAGTTTTCGCGGATCCTCTGCCTACGGCGATTCTTACGACGACATCGTGCTGGCCGCGAACCTGTTTCAGCAGCACCAGACGGGCGCGCTGATCGTGATCGAACGCGAGATCGGATTGCGCACCCACGTCGAGAGCGGCGTGCCGCTCGATGCCCGGCTTTCCTACGATTTGCTGGCGACTATTTTCCGGCCCAGCGCTCCGCTGCATGATGGCGCGGTCATCGTTCAAAAAGACCGCATCGCCGCGGCGGCATGTTTTCTGCCGCTTTCCATGAATCCCATGCTCTCTACCCAGATGGGAACGCGCCACCGCGCCGGGATCGGCATCACCGAAGAGACGGACGCGATCGCGGTGATCGTTTCCGAGGAGACGGGGGCCATCAGCCTGGCGATCGGAGGCAGGATCGAGCGCGATCTCACGGTCGACCAGCTGCGCGAACGGCTGGGCAGTGAGCTGCGCAGGTATATGTCTCCGGTGACGCTGCCCACGGCCATTGCGCAGGACGAGGAATCGGACGCGGCGCTGGATTCGCCTTTGCAGGCCGCGACTACGAAGTCGGACAAAGAATCTCGTTCTCAAGTCGAAGCGGAAACGGAGCCTGAGCCTTGATCGGCTTTTTCAAGCGCTATGTGTTGCACAATCTCGGGCTGAAAATTCTGTCGCTGCTGCTGGCGACCGGGCTGTGGCTGGCGATTGCGCGCGATCCGGTGGCTGAAGTGGCGATCCGCGTCCCGATTGAATTTCTGCACGTCGCGGACAATATCGAGATCAGTTCCGAAGCGATTCCCGAAGCGCAGATTCGCGTACGCGGGCCGGGCCGTTTCATTCGCCAGCTGCGCTCGACCGATGTGCACGCCGAACTCGACCTGCGCGACGCCAAGCCGGGCGAACGCACCTTTGACCTGACCGCGCAGGAGATTCGTCGCCCCCAGGATCTGGAAGTGGTTCAGGTAGTGCCGAGCCAGGTGCATCTGGCATTCGACACGCGGCTCACGCGCGATGTCGAAATTCATCCACGCGTGACCGGGACCTTCCTGGCCGGGCAGCAGATCGCCAAGGTAGAAGTGGACCCGGAGCGAATCACGATTACTGGACCGCGGCATCATGTGGAGAAAGTCGACTCGGCCACTACCGACCCCGTGGACGCTTCCGGCACCAGGGACCGCGCGACCTTTACCACGAACGTCTATGTGGCCGATCCGCTCGTGCAGGTAGTGCAGCCGACCTTGATTCACGTGACCGTGATCATGGAATCGGCAAGTCCTCGACATTAACCGGGCGCCCCATTTCCGGGTGTGCATTCCCGGGTGCCCCATTTCTCGCGTCTCTTGCGAGAAGTGGGGGTTTTGACGGCCGCCGGACGACGCTGCTCAGTTCTCAATCTTTATCCCACTCATATATCATCCAGCTTCGTTATCTTTTTCCTCATCGGGGGCTGATTCCACTACTTCACGTTTATGAGCCAGCAAACGCGGCAACTGTTCGGGACCGACGGCATTCGAGGCGTGGCGGGAGAATTTCCGCTGACCCGGCAGAGCACGTATCTGATTGGGCGCGCGCTCGGGCACGACCTGATGCGCAACACGCGCCGGGCGCAGGCCGTGATCGGCCAGGACACGCGCGAATCGAGTGGCTGGATTGCCGACCGCGTCGCCGAAGGTTTAGGAGCTGTCGGCGTGGACGTCCACAGCGCGGGAGTGATTACGACGCCGGGCATCGCTTACCTGGCGCGCACGCGCGGATTCGCCGCAGGTGTGGTGATTTCCGCGTCCCATAATCCGTGGACCGACAACGGGATCAAAGTTTTTTCCCACGACGGATTCAAGCTGACTGACGAGCGCGAGCTGGCGATCGAAAAAGAAATTTTTGCCCTGCTACAGAACCCCGCCGTAGCGGACGAAACGGCGCAGAGAATCCCGGGCCCGTGCCTGCCGGGCAAAGCTGAACTCCGGCACGCCTATGTGGAATCGCTGGCGGAGAGTGTGTCGCCGGGCGTGCGCGAGCTGCGCGTGCTCGTGGATTGCGCCAACGGAGCCGCGGCGGCGGAAGCTCCGGAATTGTTTCGCCGAATCGGAATTCAGGCAACCTTTGCCTGCGTTGCTCCTGATGGCCGCAACATTAATGAAGGGTGTGGCGCGCTGCATCCGGAGACTTTGGGAAAGACAGTGGCGGAGGCGCCGGGAAAATTCGACCTGGGCGCGACGTTCGACGGCGACGCCGACCGCGCGCTGTTCTGCGACGCTGGCGGGCGAGTCGTGAATGGAGACGGCGTGCTGCTGGCCGCGGCCCGCGATCTGCACACGCGCGGCAAGTTGATGGGCGATCTTGTGGTTGCGACCACCATGTCGAACATGGGCCTCGAGATTGCGCTGAAGAAGTCGGGCATCCGCATGTTGCGGGCCAATGTTGGCGATAAGTACGTATTGGAAGAGATGCTGAAGACTGGGGCGGTGTTAGGGGGCGAGCAGTCAGGACACATCATTTTTCGCGACGGCGATGCCACGACCGGCGACGGCCTGCTGACCGCGCTGCGTCTGGCGGACATTATCGTCCGCAGCGGTCGTTCGTTGGCAGAGCTGGTCGGCGATCTGAAAGTATTTCCGCAAAAAATTCAGAACGTGCGGGTCCGGGAGAAGATTCCGTTTGCCCAGGTGCCGGAAGTGCAGAAAGCAATCGAAGCCGCCGAGCGCGAACTGGATGGAAACGGCCGCGTGGTGGTGCGCTACTCAGGGACCGAAGCTCTGGCGCGCGTTATGGTGGAGGCAGAGTCGGAAGAAAAGATGATCGAACTGACGAAGGGGATTGCGGGGGAGATTCAAAAGGCGCTGGGGGTTTAGATTATGGAGGCAAACTCGGTGTTAAGTTATGTTTCTTCGTTTTGTCACTGCCGAACTGGACGACGAATCTCATGAGGATCTCGGCATTTTTCATGCCGCGAGTAAGCTGCGAGATAGCGGCTCCCTTTCGCACGCGGAGGAATCGCTTCTTCAAGAAATTCGGGACTGGTTCAATAACAATCTGGAGAAACCAAAGAGATTCACTTCTGCCAAGCCTCCCTACTACCGCAAGAGGCAGAACGGAATCTCGTGGTTCAAGGATTCGGCTCGGGAACACATCGGCCGAATGCGAGAAATGGTCGTGTTATTGGCGCACAACGACGTGCATGTTCGCATGATTAAGACGACTCGGCCGGGTTATGTGGTGTACGAAGACGAGTTCAGATTGTTGCTATCCCATTCGCCGATTCTGACTTGTGAGTAAAGAGTCGAGCTTCGCTCGACAGGACAGCCGAGGGCGGCTGTCCCCACATGAGGTGTGGTGCCGCCGGCATTTCGCGGGCAAGAGTGCCCGCGCCACACGGATCGAGTTACTCCAGGTCTCTCCAGTTGGGTCCCACCCCCATCTCCACTAACAGCGGCACTGCCAGCGCGTGAACTTTTTCCATTTGTTCGCGAACCAGGGACTGCATCGTGTCCACTTCGTCCTCGGGAACTTCAAACACCAGTTCGTCGTGAACTTGCAGAGTCATTCTCGATTTCAGCCCGCGCTCACGCAACGCGCTATCAATGCGAATCATAGCCACTTTGATCAGGTCCGCCGCCGTGCCTTGCAGCGGCGTGTTCACCGCGGTGCGTTCCGCAAATCCGCGCAGATTGAAATTCTTGCTGTTGATGTCGGGAATCGGCCGCACCCGCCCGAACAGATTCTTCACTCGCCCGTCTCGCTGGGTTTCTGCCGTAGTGCGATCAATGAATGCCCGTACCCCGCGATATTTCTCGAAATAGGCTTCGATAAATTTCTTGGCTTCAGTCGGCTCAATCCCGAGATTCTGCGAAAGGCCAAATGCTGACAGCCCGTAAACAATGCCGAAGTTCACCA
>DATGHF010000023.1:0-8094 GCA_035308125.1 Candidatus Sulfotelmatobacter sp. | reverse complement strand
AGGCAGTCGCGCACGCTGAAAGCGCATACAACAGGATGCTCCAAACGAGGACTCGTCGGCGGCCCAGAAGGTCAGTCAAATACCCTCCAAGGAGCCCAAACACCCCGCCACAGGCCAATGGAACATAAAACATCAGGCCCACCCAAAGATTGAACTCAGGACTGCCTGGCTTGAGGTTTCCGAGGGCGATAAGTACAGGTCGCACAACGAGCGGCAGGATCACGATTTCGTACAGGTCAAAGGCGAAGCCCAAGGCTGCGACTCCGCAGATAATCCATTGGCCGGGGGTTAACCCGGCAAATGCCGATTCCGATGCCCGGGCATTGCCGATCAACACGCGCGGTTCGCCGGGTAACTTTTGCAAGGGCTATTCCTTGATCGTCGAGATCTCGCCGCCCGAAAGACTGCCGCTGCATTATTTCAATGCACTCACTCTTGTGATACAAGTTCAAATATTTCAATAATTGTTAAGGTATACTCAGCAATGGAATTTACATCCCGCCAGTTTCGAGCTTTCTCGCTAGTGGCCCATCATCGAAGCTTCTCGCGTGCCGCGGAAGCACTTTACATCACCCCATCCGGTTTGAGCGTTTTGATTCGAGAGTTGGAAACCCAACTCGGGTTTCGCCTATTTGATCGCACGACCCGCCATGTCGGTCTGACGAGCTCAGGCAGCGAACTGCTTGGAGTTGTCCGGGAGAGTCTAGAGAGATTCGATGCCGCCGTATCCCGCGTCGGGGAATCGGCAGCCGAAGCTAGCCTCTCTCTATCCGTTGGTGCGCCACCGCTGGTCGCGGCTGACATACTCCCGGAGGCAATTAAGGAATTTCGAAGTAACCGACCCGACCTTCGCATTCGAGTGTTCGATGTCGGCGGAGAGGCCCTCACGCGACTGGTTGAAGAGGGCAAACTGGATATGAGTGTAGGTGCATTTTTCAAGCCCGCGCCCGGACTCCGCCGCACGCCGTTGTTTCGCTTTTCCTTGATGGTGATTCGCCCCAACAACGATCTGGCATTGCGCCGCACGTCCACCACCTGGACCGCGCTGAAAGGGGAGCCGCTGATCGCGCTGGTGCCGGGCAATCTGGTCCAGCAGTTCATCGATAGGCATCTGGCCCGCGCCGGTGTTCTCGTCCACCCTCGCGCGGTGTTCAACTATCTGGACACAATGATCGCCATGGTGGAAGCTGGCGAGGGCATTGCCATCATCCCTTCGTTCGTGTTGCCTGCCTGCCGAAATCGCAAAGTCGTGATGAGCAGGCTGATCAATCCCGTTGTGAATTTGGACTTCTGTCGGATCAGCCTCCGAGGAAAAAAGCTGCCGCCAGGCGCGGACGACTTCACGTCTTTCTTGCGGGCGTACATCGCCCGGTGGGCCGGAAGCTCAGGTATTTTGTAGGCGAACAAGGATGTTAGTAGGAAGGGTGTTTTTTCTCTATCCCGACGAGTCTATGGGATACTGTGGTCACTGCGTTGTATCCGTTGGACTCGGGAGCGACAGCATTTTCGTACAATAAACGTACAATGGATTGGGCAATGGGGCCGTTTTTGGCCGTTGGGGCACGTCCTAGAATCAATAAGTTACGTGTTATCAATAGCCTAAATAGTTCGACTCCCGCCGCCTCCACCACTCTAAGTTACTGATAAAAAGCAAGTTATTAAAGGATTAGGGAGAATAACGCACGGTTCCCGGCAAAGTCCCGAACAATGTCGTCTGTCACGATAGATCGAAGCAAACGCCGGTCCCGGCTTTGAAGGCTTCGAGAAATTGCTGAGCCATCGTCTTCTTTGGTTCATCAGTGACCATGAGAACTCCTGTTTGCATTTTCGTTCGCGAGCGTGGGACAAGGCCTGTTTTCATTGTCGTAATGCCGTTGAGGCCTCCCACACGCCGATCGCGAAGGCCATGATTGCGATGATTCGGCGCAAACTGTGGGAGGAAAGTTTTTCGGCAAAGTAAGCCCCAGCTGCGCCTCCAAGAAAAACGCCAGGCATGATCCACCAGCCAACGGTCCAATCCACTTTTCCTACGGACGCATAGTTGAGGAACGCCAGCAAGCCGGTCGGCGGCACCAATGCGACCAGGCTCGTCCCCTGGGCAATATGCTGGTCGAACCCGAACGCCACCACCAGCAACGGCACCAGCAGCACGCCTCCGCCCACGCCGAACAAGCCGCTCGCCGCTCCCACGATGGTGGCCATCAGGAAAATCAAAAGAAGCCGGAATCGCGAATTCATCGAGGCTCTCCGGGTGATTGCGGGGAATCAGACTTGCGCCACATTAATACCGCCGCCACAATCAGAAATAGTCCAAACAACTCGTGCAAGTCCCTCGAGCCAGTGCGGATGGCGACTTTGCTGCCGACATACCCGCCCAGGAGAATCCCTAACGCGCAGATCGCGCCTGCCCTCAAATTAACTTGACCTTGCTTGTAATACATCAGCAGAGCGCCCAGGCCTAGCGGCGGCAGTTGCAGAAACAAGGATGTCCCCTGCGCCATGTGCTGGTCCATCCGCAATATGTAGACCATGGCTGGCACCAGGAGTACTCCGCCGCCGATGCCCATCAATCCCACCAAAAAACCGACCAGCAAGCCAATCGAGAGATAGAGCAAGTACATGGGTCCTCCACGATCACCCGGATCCGTAGCCAAGCAATAGCGCGATCTCTATTATCGCGGAATGTGAAAATAGGGGGGAACGCTATTTTCGGGATCTGGGTTGCGCCTTTTTCTCGGTCGATCAGGGCGACCCGTGTTTACCTTCTCCTACCTTCCGACCCCAAGCTTACGCAGGAAAGTCATCATCGGGCACCAGTTCGTGAACCCGGACTGAAACAGATTCAGTCCAACAAAAGCCGTGAAAAGGTACCAGTATGGGCTGACGTAGTGCCCGAGTGCCAGAGACAACAAAACAAAGCTGCCAGCGATCAAACGAACTGTTCGTTCTACGGTCATAGCGGTTCTCCTTGGAACTACAGGCTGTTCTAAGCAATTTCGCATTGCGGTGTTTCGCATTCAGCGACATTCTCTGGCGCATGCGGATGCATGGGTGGAAGCGAGTCGCCCCTCTTCGACAGGTAATAAAGAACCGGCACTGCCATTCGCGACAGAACGGTAGACGCGACTTCTCCCGCCATCAACGACAGAGCCAAGCCCTGAAAAATCGGATCGAACAGGATCACGCTCGCTCCCACCACCACGGCGGCTGCGGTAAGCAGCATTGGGCGGAAGCGCACCGCGCCCGCATCGACCACGGCGTCCTCCAGCGTCATGCCCTGGGAGCGGCGAAGTTCGATGAAGTCGACGAGAATAATGGAATTGCGAACAATGATGCCGGCTCCGGCGATGAAGCCAATCATCGACGTCGCAGTGAAGAAAGCCCCCATCAGCGCATGTGCGGGCAGAATCCCAACCAGAGTCAGCGGAATCGGCGCCATGATAACGAGTGGCGTGACGAACGAGCGGAACCAGCCCACGACCAGCACGTAGATCAAGATCAACACAGCCGCAAAGGCCAGCCCCAGATCGCGAAAGACTTCCACCGTGATGTGCCACTCGCCGTCCCACTTCATGGAAAAGCGGTCGGTGCGCTCGGGCATGGTTGTGCCCTTGTATTGCCTTACCCTGTAGCCATCGGGCAATTTGATTTTGTCGATGGCCTCGCTCATCTTCATGATGGCATACACAGGGCTCTCTTCTCCGCCCGCCACATCTCCGGTCACGTAGACGACTGGCTGCAGATTCTTGCGATACACGCTGGTATCGATGCTCGTTTGTCGAAGGGTGGTTACTTCCTGCAGGGCGATTTGGCCACCGGAGGGCGTCGGAAGCCTCAGGCTGCCAAGGTCTTCGATCCCAGAGCGATCCGAGCGCGCCAGCCGCACTTCGATAGGGATGTCCTCGCGTGAATGGGGATCGTGGAGCAAGCCCGCGTTGGCTCCGCCGAGCCCCACCTGAAGAGTGCGCGTGACCTCGGCAGGTGAGATGCCATGGAGCGCTGCCTTGTCCAGATCCACTTTCATGTCGTACTTGATTTGCGGGTCTTCGACGTACCAGTCCACGTCCACGACGCCGGGCGTTTGCTGAAAGACCTTCTTTACTTGAGCGGCAAGTTCAATCTGTCCTTTGTAGTCAGGCCCGTAAACTTCGGCGACCAGTGTTTGCAACACGGGCGGACCTGGCGGGACTTCGGCCACCTTGATGCGCGCACCGAAGGGCGCTGCAATCTTGTCCAACTCCGGCCGCAGTCGTCGTGCGATCTCGTGACTCTGCGCCTTGCGATCGTGGCGGGAGAGCAGATTCACCTGGATATCAGCCTGATTGGGCTGATTGCGCAAGAAGTAATGCCGCACAAGACCGTTGAAGTTGTAAGGGCCGGATGTCCCCGCGTAGATCTGATAATTGATGACCTCGGACTGCTGGCCGAGATACTGCCCTAGCGCCTGCGCCACACGGGTTGTCTGTTCTAGTGGCGTGCCATCGGGCATGTCAACGATGACCTGGAACTCACTCTTGTTGTCGAAGGGAAGCATCTTTACGCGAACCCATTTCAACGGGACAAAGGTGACTGCGGCGAGCAGCAACAATACGACGCCGCCGAGAAACATCCAGCGGCGGTGCGCGTCGCGGATGAGCGGGTTCATCATCCGCCGGTACAGGCGGGTGGTCCAGCCTTCGGTCTCGTGCCCGGAATGGTCGCTACCGCCCGCATATTTCCTCAGTAGCCTTAATGCCGCCCACGGCGAAACGACGAAGGCCACCATCAACGAAAACAGCATGGCTGCCGAAGCACCAACGGGAATCGGGCGCATGTATGGGCCCATCAGGCCGCGCACGAAGGCCATGGGCAGGATCGCTCCGATGACCGCGAACGTAGCGAGAATCGTAGGATTGCCAACTTCGTCCACCGCCTCGACCGCGACTTCAGACAAGGATCGCCCTCGACGCTCGGGCAACCGAAAATGGCGCACGATGTTCTCGACTACAACGATGGCGTCGTCGACCAGGATACCGATAGAGAAGATCAGAGCAAATAATGTGACCCGGTTCAGGGTGTAGCCATACAGGTAAAACACGGCAAGTGTGAGAGCGAGCGTAACCGGCACTGCCAGAAGTACGACGCCTGATTCGCGCCAGCCTAGCGCCAGTGCAATCAGCAATGTAACCGACAAGGTTGCGATCAGCAGGTGTTTGAGAAGTTCGTCCGATTTGTCTTTTGCGGTCTCGCCATAGTTGCGCGTCACCGTGATGTTCAGGTCATTTGGAAGCACATAACCGCGCAGAGCATTGACTTTGTCCAGCACGCGCTCGGAAATGTCGGTGGCGTTCGTACCCTTGCGCTTGGACAGCGTGATGGTTACCGCGGGATATTCCGCGCCGTCAGTCTGCCCTGCGCCACCGCGAGCATTGGCAAACAGGACGTAGGTGTTTGCTTCGGCGGGGCCATCCTCAAGCTTCTCAGCTACATCACGTAAGTAGACGGGACGTCCGGCATGAACCCCGACCACGACGTGACGCAGGTCTTCGAGACTCGTGAAGAAGGTGCCTGCTTCGACCTGAAACTCGCGATTGTCACGCGCAAAACTACCCGCTTGGCCACGGCTGTTTGCGTTCTGGAGCTGATCCACGATCATGCCCGGCGTAAGGCCATAGGCTGCAAGCCGTTTTGTGTCGAGCACAACTCGCATTTGCCTGGGCTGCCCGCCGATGATCTTGGTTTCAGACACATCGTTGAGCGGCTTCAATGAATTTTCCAGCTCACCTGCGATTCGCCGCAGGCGATAAGAGTCATAGTCTTTTCCCCACAACGTTAGGGCCATGATCGGCACATCATCAATCGAGCGGACCTTGATGATCGGTTGTGACACGCCGGGCGGGATGCGGTCAAAGTTGGAGTAAAGCTTGTTGTAGATCTGTACGATCGCGTCTTCTTCTTTGGCGCCAACGTAGAAACGCACAACAAGCATGCTCACGCCGGGATGACTGATCGAGTAGATGTACTCAACGCCCGGCACTTCACGCAGTAACTTCTCCATGGGAAGGCTGACGCGCTGTGCCACCTCGTCCGCCGATGCACCCGGCATCTGAACAAAAACGTCGAGCATGGGTACTACGATCTGGGGCTCTTCTTCCCGCGGCGTCTTGAGGATGCTGAAGGTACCCAGAAGCAGCGCAGCGACGATCACCAGCGGTGTCAGTTTCGAATCAATGAAAGTGTGGGCAATGCGACCGGCCAGGCGCAAGGTCTTCGGAGGCTGTATCACCGACTTGGATTTGCTGTCAGTCATTACTGGACCTCGACGCGTTTGCCATTCAGGTCGACTGCGCCCGGTTTGGCCACGAGGCGCTCGCCGCTCTGGAGGCCCGCCAGCACTTCGACCTCGGCCCCGGAAGGCTTGCCTAAAGTGATGTAGCGCAAGCTGGCAAGCTGATTTTGGTCCAGCACATAAATGCCCTGCAGTTGGCCGCGTTCAACCACCGCCGAACGCGGAATCAACAGTGCCTGCCGCTGGCCGCGAGAAAACTGAGCTTGCCCGAAGAGGCCCGAACGCAGATGTGTGTCCGCGGGCAAATCAATCTTCACTAGGAACGTGCGACTGGCGGAGTCCGCGGCTGGAACGATTTGCACAACCTTACCTTTCAGACCCGCGTTGTCGAGGGCATCGATCACGACCGAAACCTGTTCTCCTGTTCGTACATACCGGAGATCGTTCTCATTAACAGTGGCCTCCAGTCGATAGCGGCGCACGTCCTCGACCGTGAAGATCGGCATGCCGGGTGAAGCCAGCGCGCCGGAATCGGCTTTCTTCTCCGTCACGACGCCGTCGAATGGCGCGCGAATCCGCGTGTAATCCAGAGACGTGCGGGCCTGGCTCAATGCGGCCTGCGCCTGGGCTTGCCCAGCTTTTGCCATGTCGCGACGCGCGAGCGCCGCTTGTTGACGGGCTTTCACCTCGTCGAACTCCTGCGGGCTCACCGATTTCTTTTCAAAGAGAGTTTGGTAGCGCTTCAGCGTTGATTCCGCCAGGGCCAGATCGGAATCGGCTCCGACCAGTTGCTGTTGGGCGGCAAGGTCGCCTGCCGTCGCGCGGTCTACTGCGGCTCGCGGCTGGGAGTCGTCGATTACGGCGAGCACTTGGCCACGTTGCACGTGATCTCCCTCGTGAGCGCGGATCTCGACGATGTTCCCCATCATTTGGCTGGCGGCATCACTGGTCTGGGCGGCGCGCACCGTCCCTACCGCTTCCAGCAAATCGGGGACGTTGGCCTGCTGTACCGCAAGCACGGGAATGTTTCGCACGGTTTCCGGCGACGGGGCCGTGCGGCTTTGCTCGCCAGAGCAGCCGGCGAGGCCCAAAACTGCTGGCACCATCAGAAACAAAAATCTGAGTCGGATATTCATAGGCTTCATGGCATCACCACGGGAGATTGCGGATTCAAGCTTCCACTCGCCAACTCCAGGCTGGCGTAGCTGGTCTGGAAGTGATAAACGGCCTCCCAGTAATCAGTCTGGCTGCGGCGCGCCGCATCTTCAGCGCCCAACAAGTCGGAAATCGTGGTCAGTCCGCTGTCGTAGCGGTCCTGGTTGATGCGCAGACTCTCCTGTGCCTGGGCGATTGCCGCTCGGGCCACTTCGATCTGCTGCCGATTGGCATCCGTCTCGTAGTAGGCGCGCCTGACTTCGAGACGAACTGCATCGTTAGCTGCCTGCTTCATTGCCGCAACCTTTTCTTCGATAGCCCGCTGCCGGGAAAGTTCTGCCCGTTTGGCCCCGCCTTGAAAGATGTCAAATTGCAATTCGATCCCGCCCAACCAGTTATTGCCCCCGCCACCGGCGACGAACGTGGGATTATCCATTTCCCAGCCTGCAAAGGCGTTCACCCGCGGGCCGAATGACGATTTGGCCACCGACACGCTCTGCCGCTGAGCTGCTTCCTCGGAGGCGATCCGCTTCAAGTCTGGGCGATTTGCCAGTGCCTGCTTCTCGACTTCCCCAAGCGTAGGGGCGGGAAGCGTGCGCTCAGCCAACGCTTCGGTAGTCTGGAACGGAGAATCAAGCGGCATGCCCATCGCCGTGTTCAGCTGTGCCCGC
>DATGHF010000022.1:0-15634 GCA_035308125.1 Candidatus Sulfotelmatobacter sp. | reverse complement strand
AGCTTTTGCGCGGCGGCGCGATCCTGCACGGCGTTGACGGCTTCGCGCGCGTGATATTCAAAATCACGCAACAGGCTTTCGAGCTTCTTCTCCATCTCGCGAACTTTCGTCTGCTGGTCTTTTTTCCCTTCCACCGCTAAGAGATTCTTTTCCCGCTCCAGGTCTTGCTGGCTTTTCTGCAGACGAAGCTTTTCCTGTTCGGCTTCGCGCAGGTCGGCGTGCAACTTGTCGAGGAACTGGCCGACGTCGCGGGCTTGGGTGCCGAGTTGATCCCTTGCGCTTTGAATGATTGCGGGATTTAATCCCAGGCGCTGCGCGATGTTGATCCCTGCCGAGGCGCCGGGCACGCCGACTTTCAACTCATAGGTGGGCTGGAGCGTGGCTTCATTGAAGCCGACGGATGCGTTGAGGACTCCGGGGGTATTCGCTCCGTAGACTTTGAGCGAGGTGTGATGGGTGGAGATGACGGTCATACAGCCGATGCGGCTGAAATGAGCGGCAATCGCGACGGCCAGGGCTGCGCCTTCTTCGGGATCGGTGGCCGAGCCGAGTTCGTCGAGCAGGACGAGCGAGTTGGCAGTGGCGGTGCGGGAGATGAAATCGATGTTGGTGACGTGGGCGGAAAAGGTGGAGAGATTTTGCTCGATGGATTGATAGTCGCCGATGTCGGCGAGGATGGCGTCGAAGACGGGGAGCTGGGCGCGGTCGGCGGGGACGGGGATTCCGGATTGCGTCATGAGGGCAAGGAGTCCGACGGTTTTCAGGGTGACGGTTTTTCCTCCCGTGTTGGGGCCGGTGATGACCAGCTGACGGGTGGGAGCTTCGAGTTCGACGGTGACGGGGATGATGGGCACACCCTTTAGCTTTAAGTTATGTTCAAGCAGAGGGTGGCGGGCGTTGTGAAGAAGCAGGCTCGCTGCGCTCGCTGGACAGCCGAGGCGGCTGTCCCTACATAAGGTGACGGGGACGCAGTTGTAGTCCTCGGCGAAGCGGGACTTGGCGAATTGGAGTTCGAGTTCGGATAGCGAGTGTTCGGCGGCGCGGATCGATTCGGATTGGTCGCCGATTTGGCGGGTCATCTCTTGCAGGATGCCGTGAATTTCGGATTGCTCTTCGTCGAAGAGGCGGACGAGTTCGTTATTTTGCTCGATGGTTTCGAGGGGCTCGACGTAGACGGTTTGGCCGCTGGAACTGGCACCGTGGACTACACCCTGGACACGGCGCTTCTGTTCGATTTTTATGGGGATGACGAAGCGTTCGCCGCGGATGGTGATGAGTTCGTCCTGGACGGTGCCGCCTTCGGCGAGTTTTCGTAGATAGCCGCGGAGGGATTCCTGGATGGTACGGCGCTGCTTTTCGATTTCGCGACGGATGCGGGCGAGGCCGGGTGAGGCGTGGTCGTCGAGGGTGCCGTCAGGCTGAATCTTGTTGCGGAAGAAGCGCAGGAAGGCGGTGAAGTCGGGGATTTGGGCGGAGAGCGCGTGCACGCCGCGCCAGTCGGATTTCATGGCGGCGGGGGGATGCTGGACGATCTCACGCCATTCGGCGGCGCGGTCGACGAGGTGGACGACGTCGCGAATTTCGGTGGTTTCGAGGACGGCCCCGGCGATGCGGGATTTTTCCACCAACTGGCCGATGGCGACCAGGCCGGAGAATTCGAAGCGTCCGCCGACGCGGCGGAACTCGCGGATCTCGGTGGTGAGCTGCTGCTGGGTTTCGATCCAGACGAGATCGGTGGAGGGGGCTAGCGCGGTGATGTGGCTCTGGCCGAGCGGGGAAGAGGCGTAGCCGCGGAGGAGTTCGCGGAGGGAATCGAACTCGAGCACGCGGGCGGACGTGTGGAGCAACTCGCTGGGCATCGCAATTTTATGGTACAGGAAGCGGTCGGGCCTTTGGCTGGCGCGCGGCGGTGGAGAAGAGTGAGATTCCTCCGCCGCGAAGAAAGGCGAGGCGTTCGGAATGACAAAGGATTGGGGTGGAACTTTTGAGGATTAGGCTTGCGCTGGTCAGGCTTTGGCGGCTTCGGCCACGAGCACGGCTTCCGGGGTGGCGGCGGGGAGGCGCAGGATGAATAGTGCGCCGCCTTCGGATTTGTTCTGGCAGGTGATTTGGCCGCCGTGGTCTTGCACCACGCCATAGGCAGCGCTCAGGCCCAGGCCGGTGCCTTTTCCCACCGGCTTGGTAGTGTAGAAGGGATCGAATACTCGCTCCGGTTCGCGCATGCCGGGACCGGTGTCAGAAAACTGGAGAACGGCGTCGCCCTGAAACTGGAGGGCGCTGACGGTCAGGGATCCGCCGCCAACTTCGGCCATGGCGTCCATGGCGTTTTCCATGATCTCGTAAAACGCCTGGAACAATTGATTGGCATTCCCGGCTACGCGCGGCAAGCCGGGCTCGAGGGCAACCGAGACTTTGATGCGGCTGGAGCGATGTTTCGCTTCCAGCATTTGAGCGCCGCGTTGCAGCAGCGTCCCCAGATCAACGGCTGATCTTTCGCCGTGAGTCTGCTGGGCAAAGCTGAGGAGATTTTCCACGAGATCGCGGGTACGCTGCGCCTGGTGGACGATTTTGCGGACCATGGAGCTTTGCTCTTCGGTGAGGCGCTGGCTGGTCCATAGCGTTTCGGAATGAGCCATGATGGCGCACAGAGGATGGTCAATCTCGTGCGCCGCACCTGCGACCAGATGGCCGAGGGAAGCCAATTTTTCTTTTTGGACGAGGTGATTCTGCAGCCGCTGCTGATCCTCGTAAGCCTGGCGGGAATCTTCGAGAATCTGCATCAGAGCCTGGTCCTGAAGATACTGCCGCAGAAACACGAACGCGCCCAGCGCAAGCATGGCGATCAGCACGGCGAACAGACGAAACGTTCGCGAGGCGGGCGGGGACGTGTCGAAAAGGAATGTCCATAAACCCAACGCAGGCAAGGAGAGAATTGCCAGCATGGCGAGGCGCGGGGCAATGCCACCCCAGCGCCATTTCGTGGCGGGGGGCTCGCTGGCAAGCTGCCATTCACGCGCGGCGAGCGAGGCGGCCGCCATCCAGGCAATCGCGCCCACCAAGGGGATGTCATAGGCGCTGCCCGAATAATAGCGGCCCGTATTGATGGCCTGATCCAGCGCGTAGGAACAGGCGGCATACAAAAGGTTGGCGCCAAGAACATGGGCGTAGAGGCGGCGCCAACCTCCGGAACTATTCCAGGTGGCAAAGCCCAGGACTGCCAGGAGCAGGACTTTTTCCAGGTGATACAAACCTTCGTAGGAAGAATCGTAAGCGTGTGGATTGAGCACCACGTACTGGTCGGGAACGACGACGAAGGCGTAGAGGAAGATCCACCACACCAGCAACATCAGAAAATTTACGGTGCTGAGTTGAAAACGCGATTCCGTGCGTTCGAGGTCGGGACGCCAGGAGACGGCGGCCAGGATGGGAACAAGATGAAAGAACAGCACGATGTCGGCGAAGTAGGGATCGGGAATTTCCAGGTGGAGGATACCCTCGCGATAGGTCCACGCGGCCTGGTTGAAGCTCCAAAGGAAAAAGCCCAACGCCATGAGTCCCCAGAAGCGGCGTTCCACGCGGGGCGCGGCGAAAGCGTTGGCCAGCATGACGCCGCTTGCCCCGAGCATGAGAAGCAGGACGAAGAAGTCGCCGAAGGCGATGATTGCGGGTCCGCGATGCGCGGACAGGGACACGACGGCGTGAGCCAGAGTGATTCCAGCCGCGGCGACGTACCAGCAGTGTTGGCGGAGCAGACCCATCCGGCTCCAATTCTATGGGAGGTTATTTGGGTTCAGGGGGTGGGAAACGGGCGGCAGGTTACTTTGGTTACATGCGTGGTCAGGTGCCAATCTGTGGACGAGATCGCTGGCTCGGGGTGGCTGGAAAAAGCGGTGGAGGGGAACAGCAGTGAAGCGAGGGAGATCCCTCGCTGCGCCCGAAGAACGGCTCCGCTCGGGATGACGCCATTGGGAGAGTGTCCGTCCTACACGGGCGGGGATGGTCTAGAATCAGGACGGGTGGCGCTGGAATCGCGCTTTCCCCCCGGTGATCCGCCATGGCATTTCCTGTTACCCGCCTTCGCCGTCTCCGCCGCACGGGAGAGCTTCGCAACTTGGTGCGCGAAACCCGGCTGACGCCGGATGCGTTTGTTTATCCGATGTTCGTTTGCCCGGGGGAAGGAGTGCGCAAGGAAGTGCGCTCGATGCCGGGCGTGTTCAATTTGTCGGTGGACGAAGCGGTGAAAGAAGCGCGGGAAGTGCATTCGCTGGGGGTGCCGGCGGTGATTCTGTTTGGGCTGCCGGATAAGAAAGATGAAGTTGCGACCGGAGCCTGGGCGGACGACGGGATCGTGCAGCAGGCCGCGCGGGCCATGAAGCGAGAAGTTCCCGGGCTGATTCTGATGGGGGATGTGTGCCTGTGCGAGTACATGTCGCACGGGCATTGTGGGATCGTGAAAGCGACGCCGTTGGCGCAATCCCTGGGTGCAGCGGCCCGAGACACGCTGAAATCAGGTCGGGTGGTTGTGGTCCAGAACGACGAGGAGAAAGCGAAAGCCATCGAAAAGGTCGCATCCCAGATGGCTGATTACGCCCGCCGCATCGACTTCGAAATCGACAATGATGCTTCCCTGGAACTGCTGGCGCGGACTTCGGTGTCGCTGGCGCGGGCGGGCATTGACGTGATCGCGCCCTCCGACATGATGGACGGGCGCGTGGGCGCGATCCGAAAGGGGCTGGATGAAGCGGGCTTCATCAATACGCCGATCCTTTCTTATGCGGCGAAGTTTGCGTCGGGATTTTATGGACCGTTCCGCGAAGCGGCGGATTCGACTCCGCAATTCGGCGACCGGCGGTCGTATCAGATGGATGGCGCGAATGTGCGCGAGGCCATGCGTGAGATCGAACTCGATGTTGAAGAGGGCGCCGACATGATTATGGTGAAGCCGGCCATGCCTTATCTGGATGTGATCGCAGCGGCGCGAGACCGGTTTGACCTGCCGCTGGCAGCGTATCAGGTTTCCGGAGAATACGCGATGATCGAGGCGGCGGCGCGGAACAATTGGATTGAGCGCGAGCGCGTGATGATGGAGTCGCTGGTGAGCATCCGGCGGGCGGGAGCGAGCATCATTTTGACTTATTACGCGAAGGATGCGGCGCGGCTGTTGGGGTGACAGTGTCTGCGCGATCTTGATTGGGTCGTGGTCAGGACACAAGCGAAAAAATCAGGGGCTGAAGCCTGGGGTAATTTCAAGCCTTTACGCGGCGCTGAAGCGCCGCTCTTCCACGGTATTCCTGCGCATCCGTAAATCCTTCCGCAGTCTCTGGGGTCGTGCCCTTCCCAAATGTTGGGAGAAAGAAAAAGCCGCGAGGAGATCGCGGCTTTATCCTGAGGCATTATCTCGGGGACTGACTCGAGATTGGGTCCGAGGTGCGAGCTACTTTGCTTCGTGTTTGTCTTTGTAGATCTGACGGCTGGTTTTGTTCTGTTCGCGGTTGAGCTTGTTCTGCTCGGCTTTGGTCAGGTGGCCGTTGTGAGCGGCCATGTCGGCCTTCTCCTGGTTCTCGGTTTTGGCTTCGCGATTTTCCAGGTGCGCGGCCTGTCCGGGCGTCAGGGTGCCGTTCTTCTCGCCGTTGGCGATGCGGTCCTGCTGGTTCTGCTCACGGGCGTTCACTTCGTTGACGCGAGGATGATTGGGATCGACCACGCCCGCGCCCGCGCCAGAAGTGTTGTCTTGGGTTTGAGCAGAGGCGGCGCCAACAAACATCAGACCACCCGCTGCCAGGACTAAGAGCGACTTTGTGAGTGTATTGATCATGTGTGGGAAAACCCCCGCAACGAAGCTTAGTTGTGCAGCGTTGGGAGCCGCCAGTTACAAAAGTCGAATGTACGAATTCCAAACGAGGCACGACGAATTTTCTGGTAACCGCGCGCTGGTTACCCGAGTCACGGGGCGAGCAAGCCTCGAGTTTTTGTAGACGTGCTGGCGCATGTGCCGGGAGTTGCAGGGGGAGGAAGAGCTAACCACAGAGGACACAGAGAATCACAGAGGAAGTAGCGCGAGTTTCTAGGTGAGTTCAGGCTCCGGAGCCCTGGCTGGTCTGAAACTTGACTTCGACCTGGCGGCGGTCTTCGTCGGAAACTTTGAACATGGAGCGCGGCTTGAGTTCGAGGAAGCTGGCGATGAAGACTTCGGGGATCTGGCCGATGCGGGTGTTGTAGGTGTTGACGTCGTCGTTGAAGAACTCGCGGCGGTCGGCGATGCGCTCTTCGAGTTCGCTGATGCGGTGCTGCAGTTTTAGGAAATTTTCGTTGGCCTTGAGCTGCGGATAATTTTCGGCGACGGCGAACAGCCCGCGGAGAGCGCCGGTCATCTGCAGGTCGGCGGTTGCTTTCTGGGCGATGCTGGCGGCGTTCACTGACGCCGCGCGGGCCTGGGTCACGGCCAGCAGAGTTTGCTGCTCGTGCTGCATGTAGCCTTTGACGGTTTCGACCAGGTTGGGAATCTCGTCGTGGCGCTGCTTGAGCAGAACGTCGACGTTGGCCCAGGCTCGGTCGTTTTCGTTGCGGAGGCGGACGAGTTCGTTGTAGAGGATTACGGCGTAGATGAGCACGCCCGCGATGAACAGGATGAAGGCCAGGCCTGTGATGAGGTTGCTGTTCATGGGCTCAGGGTAACACTGAAGGTGCCAGTGGAGGGGTGGGTGGGGCAAGTGTTAAGAGGGTTGCGGGGAAAAGCAGTGGTTAGTGGCTAGGGGTTAGTGGTTAGCGGGACGGCCTAGGCGGCCGTCCCTGCATATTTCGTTAGGTTCTTAGTCTTTGCTGGGCTTTTTGGGAGTCAGGTCGCAGGCTTCTTTGATTTGGTCGAGGTTCAGGCCTGCAGGGGAGAATTCCGCGATTTCTCTGCCCTTTTGGCCGTGAATGCGCACTTTGAAGATTTGGGCGCCGATCAATCCGCGCGTGGTGCCTTTGTCCATGGAGAGGAAACGATCACGTATCCAGTTCCAGCCATGGTAGCTGTGGGTATCGTCGATGCGGACCATGACTTCCATTTGCGGTTGTCCCCAGAAGCCGGGACGGTTGGGCGGGCCGAGGCGGATGCCTGGATTGAAGTCGGCGTAAGTGTACTTGTGATCGGTACACATGATTTCGATGCGCGGCTTGTAGTCGGGATCCTCGGCCAAAAAGTTGTCGGCGAGGAGTTCGAAGCGGACTTTCTTGGCGCCGGTCATCTGGTCTTCTGAGCGGAACTCCATCCACTTGCCGCCGGCGCTGACGCCGTCTTTTTCGCCCTGATATGGACTCATGGCGCCAGAGCCCGGTGCGTCCTGGGCGACGGTGGAGATTGCAGCTACCGATAGCACAAAGCAAGCTGCAAGCAGCTGTGCCAGGAATAAGTAATTATTCAGAAATGAGCGCGTTTTCAAGATGGCCTCCAAATACAAAAACCCTTACCTATATTGAACCGAAACGGCGGGGAAAAGTTGCACGAAAAGATGCAGGGGCTGAGCCCCCGCTGATTCCGGGGCTGACGCGGCGCTGAAGCGCCGATCTTCGGCGGTGCTGCAGGGGCTAGCGGGCGTTGATTCGCAGGTCGATGTAGACCTGGGAGCGGTCGTCGAACTGGCTGACGGACTTGGTGTCGCTCTTGTGGCCGTTGTACTGGGCGTAGACCTCGTAGTCCACGGCGCTGGAAAGCGCGGGGAAGCGGTAGGTTCCGTCCTGGCTTACGATGTAAGTCTTGACGGTGCGCGTGCGGGTGTTGGTGAGATAGACGACGGCGTTGACCAGCGGGTTGTCCTGGCCATCGAGAACTTTGCCGTAGAGCAGGCGTCCGGCGTTTTTGTCTTTTTTGTCGGGCGAGGCATGCGCCAGAGGGCCCATGACAAGCAGCATCAGGGCCCAGGCTGTGAGCAGGGCAACGGATTGTCTGCGATTCATGCCGTATCTCATTTTTCCCATTGTCTCACGGGGGCTCGGGAGCCTCAGGCTATTGAGCCAGGTGCAGGCCTGTGTCTTCGCGCTCGTCGTAGTCGACGTGGACTTTGACTTCGCTGACCAGGTGCAAGGGCTTTCCGTCGGCAGTTTTGATGCCTTTTAGATCTGCCGTCAGGATGTAATCCGCCTCGCCGGGGGGAACGCGCTGGGCGAATTCTCCGTGATGGTCCGAGTAGACCTGCCATTTAGGCTTCTTGTCCTGGGCGCGCCGGATTTTGACAGGGACGCCGAAGACGGGGCGGTCGTCGGGTCCCCAGACGGTGCCGAAAATCAGGGCATACTCTTTCTTCGAGGGCTTGGAGGCGGCCGGCAGCGGGACACTTGCAGCGGGGAGCGATAAAGCGGCAAGCAGGAGGCATAACAGCGGCTGTTGAAAAGAACCAGAAATATGGCTGGCCCTAGGAGTAGTCACCGTCTTCGCTTTCCTCCTCTTCTTCTTCCTCTTCGATGTAGCCTTCTTCGACGGCTTTGAGCTCGAGCGGGTTGGTAGTAACGACCTCAAAATCGATGCCGCACTCGGGGCAGGAGATGACTTCGCCCTCGTCGACATCGTCTTCTTCCAAGTCGAGTTTCGTATCGCATTCCGGGCACAGCACCATAAAGCCTCCCTGGCCGATTAGATCCCCCTGATAATATTTATTTTTCCGACACCGCAGGTCAAGGGGTGTGGCCGGCGGAACGGAGATTATTCAGTCGGCGGGCCGGAATCGTCTGTCATAGACGTTCGTCGCCTGAAACTCACTCAGGACGCGCGCGCTACCTTTCGTGCTTGACGTTTTGCGCTTGAACAATTGGTGCCACCTGGCGGTTTGGAGCTATCAAGATGCGGCGATTCCCGAAAAGATTCCTGAAAAAAGTGTGGCTTCTCTTGATGATGCCTGGGCTGGGGCTGGTAGCGACGTGGGAGGCTCCGGCTCAAAGCACGAGGCCCGCTCAAACCAGGTCCACTCAAACAAGGCCCGCTCGGACCGAGGCTCGCGTCGCGGACGCGCGAATTGCGGCTGCGCTAGGGAGTGCATCGGCTGCGCGGATTCAGGCCAATGTCGAGAAGCTGGTGAGCTTTGGGACGCGGGCCACGATTTCGGCGCAAGATCCGGAAGCGATCGCCGCGGGGCGCGGGATTGGCGCGGCGCGGGAGTGGATCAAGGCTGAGTTCGAACGCTACTCGACGGAGTGTGGCGGCTGTCTGGAGGTGAAGGAGGACAGTTTTACCGAAGAACCGGGGGAACGGATTGCGCAGCCGACCGTGATCACCAATGTTTATGCGGTTCTCAAGGGGACTGGCGACCCGGCACGCATGGTACTGGTGACGGGACACTATGACTCGCGCAACAGCGGCACGCTCGATGGCAGCGGTGACGCCCCCGGTGCCAACGACGACGCAAGCGGTACGGCGGTGAGCCTGGAATGCGCGCGGATATTGAGCAAGATGTCGAGCAAGATGAAGTTTGCGGCGACGACTATTTTTCTGACGGTGGCGGGCGAAGAGCAGGGACTGAACGGCAGCCGCCATTTTGCCAAGATGGCGAAGGAGCAGGGCTGGAACCTTGAGGCGGTGCTGAATAACGATATTGTGGGCGGGGACAAGAGCGCGGAACAGAATCATTCGGTGGTGCGGGTGTTCTCCGAGGGGCTGCCTTTGAGCGCGACGGAGCAGGATATCCGGCGCATTCGAGGGTTGGGAGGCGAGAGCGATTCGGGGTCACGGCAAGTGGCGCGGTATATCGCCGATGTGGGCCGGGCGTACGCTGGCGCGATAGGGGTGAGGCCGATGTTGGTTCTCCGGCTGGATCGGTATCTGCGCGGAGGCGACCATTCGTCATTTAATCAGGAGGGATTCTCGGCCGTGCGATTCACGGAGTTTCGCGAAGATTTCCATCATCAGCATCAGGACGTGCGCGCCGAAAAAGGCATCGAATACGGGGACCTGGCCAAGTTTGTGGATTTCGATTACGTGGCGCGGGTGGTGCGGCTGAATGCGGCGACGCTGGCGTCGCTGGCTGCGGCTCCGGCGCCTCCGGCGAATGTTCACTTGGTGATGAAGGGCTTAGAGAACGACTCCACTTTGACCTGGGACGCCTCGCCAGGCGCGGTGGAATATGAGGTTTTGTGGAGAGCCACGACCAGCCCGGATTGGGAACACGTCCGAAAATTTGGCAACGTTACGCGCGCTACCCTGAAGCTGTCGAAGGATAATGTGATCTTCGCGGTGCGGGCGGAGGATCGTGCGGGACACGCGAGTTTGGCGGTGGTGCCGGTGCCGGAACGGTGACCAACAAACGAGTAGAATGAGCGCAGGAGCGAAGAGGAGAGTCTTTGCGGCGAACCAGAGAACCAATGATGTTGAGCTTTCCACCGTTCACCCGGGCGGTGATCTGGCTGCTGGCGAGCAACACCGTGGTGTTCCTGGGTTTGTCTGCCTTCGGCACACGGGCGGTTATCCATTGGGTGTACGACAATCTCGGCCTGGTGCCCAGCGAAGCAGTATTCCATTTTGCGGTTTGGCAGATTGTTACCTACAGTTTTATTCATGTCGGTTTCTGGCATTGGTTTGGAAACATGCTGGGCATCTGGATGTTCGGCTCGACGTTTGAAAGCTCGTGGGGCCAGCGGCGGTTTCTTGAGTTGTTCTTTACCGGGGTGATCGGAGCGGCGATCACAACGATTCTTCTCTCGTTCGCGCACATCCTGATTACTCCCGACACCGTAACCGTCGGCGCTTCCGGGGGACTGTTCGCCATCTTGATGGCTTTCGGCCTGGTTTTTGGGGAGAACGAAATCATGATGATTCCGTTCCCCTTCCTGATCAAGGCGAAGTACTTCGTCCTGATCCTGATCGTTGTGACGGTGGCCTTCGCCATCACTGGCGGTGGGAGCACCGCGTACCTGGCCCACCTGGGCGGATTGTTTTTTGGATACCTCTACGTAAAGTTCGCACCGGCACGGGGGTTGTTGGGACGATTCTCGCTCTCTGAGCGCTACTTTAGCATGCGCAATGGATATTACCGGTGGAGGCGGAGGCGGGCGGCGAAGAAGTTTGAAGTCTACATGCGGTCGCACGACCGGGATGTTCATTTCGACGAGCATGGCAACTATGTGCCGCCGGATGATGACCCGCGCAAGGGCAATGGGGGCGGGAAGTCGGGGTGGGTGAACTAGCGGTTAAGACCCGCCGCGGATTTGCGCGCTTAAGGCCCGGCGCGGATTCACGCGGATAAACCAACGGCCCTCGATCTGCAGCACGGCGTGGCGTACATCTTTCCCGCTGGCGGCAGAGACGTTGCAAGCAACGTCTCTACGGTTGAATGAATTGATCGAATTCTGACAGTATTTGCCGCGGGAGTTCTTCCCGCTTCGCTTTTCCTTTGAATCCCAGATCGTGACCTGCGCCTTCGACTATCAATAATTTTTTTCTGGCGGGGATCATCTTCAGCGCCTGCTCGATTTCGACGATGGTGCCGAAGGGATCGCGCGTGCCGTGGACGAACAGAGTTGGAGTTCGCAGGCTGGGAAGATGCTGGGTGCGCTGCTGCTCGGTCTTGCGCGGAGGATGCAGAGGATAGGACATCAAGAGCAAGCCCGGGACCAAGTCGGGTTCTTCGGCGCAGAGCATGCTGGATTGGCGTCCGCCGTAGGAATGGCCACCGAGGTACGTGGAACCCGACTCTCGCGAAGAGTGCATGGATGGGCCACCCGAGAGGATTTTATTGACGGCGGCGATGGCATTTTTCAGGCCGGCGCGGTCGCGTGCGGCGTCGGCGGGGCCGGGCGGACCGTAGGAGCGGGATTGGCGATAGGGCAGGTCGCAGCGCAGAACGGTGAATCCGGCGGTGCAGAAGGCGTCGGCGAGGGCGATCAGTAGCGGGGCTTGCGCATTGGAGCCCGCGCCGTGGGTGAGGACCAGGGCGTGGTTGTTTGGATTTTCTGGCGTGTGGAGGAAGCCGCGGACTCGGGGATCGGCGGAGTCGTCGGTGAAAGACCGGATGGAAGCAGTGGACACGAGATTCTCCGCAAGCATTCTAAATGGTGGATGCAGCTGCCTAGCTTCGCTCGGCCGGACAGCCGAGGGCGGCTGTCCCCACATCGGTCGTGCCAGCTACGGCGCTTTGCTCACTTCCAGCGGGACGGCTTCTAATTTCTCGTACACTTTCAGGATTTGAATTTCGTGCCCGAGTTTCGCCCAGCAGCGCTGCGCGTCGGGATCTTCCTGCGCGGCGCGGCGGGCTTCTTCGGACTTCCAGTAGCGCAGCAGGACGTAATGCGCTTGGCGGTCGCGATAGAGCAGGTCGCGGCTGTAACCTTTTGCGGAAAGAATGGCGATCAGTTCGCGGATGGTTTCAAGCGACGCGGCTTCCCCGTCGGGCACCGGTTCCCAGACTGCTACCGATAAGATTTCCTGAGGCATGCGAATCATTTCCTCCGGCGGGTGCGCCCCTTGGATTCGATTTTGGTTTGCTTAAAGCGAACTACCGCGCTGGCTTCTTCGAGGCTCACCTGATGCAGGCGCATGAAGTTGGTGGATCCGGAGGCCTGGCGCGTGCCGGCGACCACGCCGAGCACGTCTCCGGGTTTCAGCTGGCCGCGGCGCAACAGGTCCTGCTCGGCCATGGTCACCATTTGCTCGGCGGATTTGGCCTGGCGGCAGCGCACGGGATGAACTCCCCAATACAGGTTCACGCGCTGCACTACCGGCAGGGCATGCGTGAAGGCGTAGATCGGGACTTGCGGCCGATGCTTGGAAATCATGCGAGCGGTGTTGCCGGTTTCGGTAAACACCACGATCGCGCCCATGGGCAGGTCTTCCGCGGCGTGGGCGATGGATTCGCAAATGGTTTCGGCAACCGAAAGTCCGCGATGGTCGCGGCGGCGGCGGGGCTGCGTGAAGTCGCCCATGTTGCCTTCGGCCTCGACGACGATGCGGGCCATCATGGCGACCGCTTCGCGCGGATAACGACCGGTGGCGGTTTCCGCGGAGAGCATGACCGCATCGGTGCCGTCGAAAATGGCGTTGGCCACATCGCTGGCTTCGGCACGCGTGGGCCGAGGGTTCTCGATCATCGATTCGAGCATTTGCGTGGCGGTGATGACCGGCTTGCGCCACGCGCCGGCGCGGCGGATGACCTGCTTCTGGATGACGGGAACTTTCTCGGGGGCGACTTCCACGCCCAGGTCGCCGCGCGCCACCATGACGCCGTCAGCTACTTCGAGGATTTCTTCCAAATGGTCTATAGCTTGGGGCTTTTCCAGTTTCGCGATCACGGGAACGTCGGAGCGATGAGCGGCGATGATCTGCTTGACCATGCGGACATCGGCGGCGGAGCGCACGAACGAGAGTGCCACGGCGTCGACGCCGTGGTGCAGGCCGAATTCCAGGTCTTTGCGGTCTTTGGGAGTCAGCGCGGGGATGGAGAGGGCAACGCCGGGGAGATTGATCCCTTGATGCTCGCCCAGGGTGCCGCCATTCACTACTTCGCAGATTACGTCTCTGCCGCGAGTGCCGCGAACCCGCAGTTCGATGAGGCCGTCGGTGAGCAGGATGCGGGCACCCGGTTCCACTTCGCGGGCCAGGTCAGGAAACGTGGTGGAAATTCGGGTGGCGGTGCCGGGAATATCTTTCGGCGTGATGATGACGGTCGAACCGATTTCGATGTTGACCGATTCGTGCCGCTCCAGGCGTCCCGTGCGGATTTTGGGGCCTTGCAGATCCTGCAGGATGCAGACGCTTCGGCCTTCACGCTCGGCTGCGTGGCGCAGGCGTTCGATGTTGCGGGCATGATCTTCGTGCGAGCCGTGGGAAAAATTCAGGCGGGCCACGTCCATGCCGAGGCGGAGCAGGTCGCGCATGGCACCTTCGGAGTGGCAGGCGGGGCCGATGGTGGCGATGATTTTCGCGCGGCGACCGGCGCGCACGGCAGCCGGCGCGGGAGGGGGAGCAGGGTCGAGATCGGGCTTCGGAGCTTTCAACAGTTCACCGTCGATATTCACCAAGGTCCTAAGGAGGAATGGCCTAACTCGATGCCTAAATCATCGGCAGTTTGACACGAGCGAGACCCTCAGGGGCTAAAGCCCGAACTGCTGGGCTCCTGGATGGCGGCTGGAAGCCGTGCCCTTCCCAAAACCGTCCCGCTCTCAAAACCACGTACCTTCCAATCGCTTTGTGAGGTGGACGTCGCTAATCTGCCGCCCTGGGCCCATTAACCGCGGTCAGCTCTTTTCCCAGCATGGCTCGGGGGAACAGCATGGCGTTGAATTCCGCGCCCACCAGCACCACCAGCGAGATCAGGTACATCCAGACCAGCAGGGCGATGGCCGCGCCCAGCGATCCATACATAATGCTGTAGTTGGCGTAATGCTGCAAATACCAGCCAAAGGCCAATGTGACGCCGAACCACATCGCCGTGGCCAGCACCGACCCCGGCAGCACGCTATGCCAGGGCTGGGTGCGCGGAACGGCGTTGTGATAAATCAGCGCGATCACCGCAATGCTGGTGAGGGTGGCGATGAGCCAGCGCAGCGCGGACCACATCAGCAGAAAGTAAAAACCGAATTCGCGATTCAGATGGAAAAGAACACTGCGTTCGATGTTACTGCCGGAGGCGACCAGGATGGTGGCGAAGGTGAGCGGGATGCCGGCCAGAATGACCAGCGCGAAGGAAATCATCCGTTCTTTCACGAGGCCCCAGATCTTGGGAAGTTCGTAGGAGCGGCGGAAGCCGTCCATCCAGGAAATCATGACGCCGGAGGCGGTCCAGATGGTGAGCAGCGAAGTCGTGATCAGAAGGCTGGTGGAGTGCGTCGTGGCGCCTTTGAGGAAAGCCATGGCCGTGGCGCTGCCCGCGGGCAAGATGCTTCCCAGCGCGGTTGTGACTTCGAGCAGGTAGGGCTGGCCCCTGCGGAATGAAGCGAGGACGGAACCGACCACGAGTAAAAGGGGGAAAAAAGTAAGAATCGAGGAGTAGGCGCAGGCTTTGGCAATAGAAAAGGCGTCGTGCTGGAAAGCACGCCAGAACGCCAGCCGCAGCAGCCGCAAGAAGCGCAGGATCACCGACCCTAGAGTAGGGCCTGGAGGCACCGGACGCAAAGAGGGAAGTTCGCCGGGTTCTTCGATTTGCAAACGCTGGGGGTTGGCGTGCATGAATCGTGATGCCGACAGCCAAAAAGCTCGGGGGCGAACAAGTCGCCCCCGGGTCTATTGTAGCGCCACGGCCGTTACTCGGCGGCCAGTTCTTCGGTTTCGCCTTCGTGGCGCATCATCTCCAGGGCGCGCTCGGCCTCTTCATAAGCGGCCGAGACTTCCGCCTGCACCTTGGCCGCGGCCTCTTCCATTTCTGGCGAGAGGCGCACGTTGCGGTAATACTCCATGCCGGTGCCGGCTGGGATCAGGCGTCCCACGATGACGTTTTCTTTGAGGCCGCGCAGGTGGTCGACCGCACCCTGGATGGAGGCTTCGGTGAGCACGCGCGTGGTCTCCTGGAACGACGCAGCCGAAATGAACGAATCGGTCGACAGCGACGCTTTGGTGATGCCCAGCAGCAGCGGGCGTCCGGTGGCTGGTTTGCCGCCTTCCTTGATGACGCGATCGTTTTCCTCGCGGAAGTGGAACTTGTCGAGCTGCTGCTCGAGCAGGAACGTGGTGTCG
>DATGHF010000021.1:0-64944 GCA_035308125.1 Candidatus Sulfotelmatobacter sp. | reverse complement strand
GCCAAACTCCGCCAGCGTCAGGTTCAACAACCAGAACCAGAAGATGTACCGCTTATTGCGCACTACTTTCTCGTACCCGCCGCTCAACAAACCCTTCTTCTCGCTCATGCGCCCTTATCCTCGATTCTCTCTCCTCGCCTTAAGCCGCGTTCATGCCCTGTCATCCTGAGAGCCCGCGCCGTGCTTGGCGGGCCGAAGGATCTCAGTCGTCTCTGCTACCGAGCGCCAGCCTCAGGCCTCATTTGTTAGCCCGAAGCTCGCCCCTCAGACCGCCCACCAAGCCGCCGCCTGCCCCAGCCACTGCGTCACAAACAACCAGTAGTTCGAGAGCTTTCGCCTCGGCTTCGGATCCGGCTCCGCCGTGCGGCTGTTATTAAAATTGTCCCGGTCGATCAGAATCTTGTGGTCCGGATCAATTTCCGCCGACTCGATCTTCGCTTTCTTCTCATACTGGAATTTCACCCAGCGGCTCTGCCCGTCCCAGTGTTCGCGCACCTTTTCGCCTTTGGTGAACTTCACCTCCAGCTCCACCGGCATCACGAAGTCCCCTTTCCGGTGCAGCCACACGGTCGAGAGGTACACCGTGTCCTTATCATCGTCTTTCTTCTTGCCCGCGCCCTTCTTCTCGTCCTCATACCAATTCGTAGGAAACGAATCCACTTTCCGCACTTCGTAGTCGAGCACCTGCGTCCCATACACCGCCTGGTTGAAGTACCAGCGCAAGTCTTTCCCGGAAACTTCTTCAATCGTCTTCAGGAAATCTTCCTTCACGGGATGCGTGAACCGATACTTCATGAAATAGGTGTGCATGGCCTTCGCCATGGTGTCTTCGCCGACGATGCCTTCGAGAGTCAGCAGCACGCTCGCGGTCTTGCCATAAGTGATCCCGCCATACGAGTTCGATCCGTAATACTCGTAGGCCTTCTGGGCCATGGCATCCAGATCGGCAACTCCGATATAGCTGAGTCTCTGCTCCTCGCGCTCACTCAACGTTACTCCCGCCTGCTGAAGCATCGACCGGTCCTGCCCGAAAATCGAATCCAGCACTTTCACTTCGGTATAGCTGTTGATCCCCTCGTCCATCCACGCATCTTCAAATTCGTTAGTCGCCACCATGCCGTACCAGTACTGATGCCCGAATTCGTGCTCCACCACGACCTCCGGCAGCAACACTCCCTTCGGCATAAACCAACTGCTGTCCCCCGTGATAAACGTCGGATATTCCATCCCTCCCGCCGCCGAATCCGGCTCCGGATCCACCAGCGTCAACGTCTTATAAGGATACGGCCCATACCACTTCTCGAAACGCTCCAGCGTCTGCATCAGAATTTTCTCGTGCCGCTCCGCCTGGCTCCAGTGCGCCGGCTGCATCATGATGCGCAGCTTGACCGGACCCATCTGCCCCTGGAACACGCCATCGTCCTTCACCTTGTAGCGCGGGCTGGCCGTCCAGGCGAAATCGTGAATATCGTCGCCGTGATAAACGTAGGTTTTCGTGCCGTCAGAGTTTGCGGCGTCGCTCACCAGCACCCCGCTCGCCCCCACGACTTCATAATTCGGCGCGGTCAGCTTTACGTCGTAGACGCCGAAGTCCGCGAAGAATTCCGTCGTGTTGTGATACTGATGGCAATTCCACGCCCCGTGCCAAAAAACTCCCACCTTCGGAAACCATTGCCCGCCCAGCACAAAATCCCGCTTCCATCCCGACCGCGCCTGCGTCTCGGGAAACTTCGTCTGAAATGCAATCTTGAACTGCACATACGCTCCCGGCGCAATCGCCTGGGGAACGTGCAGGTCGACCACAGTCTTGTCGTCCTTGTTGCCGTCATCAGGCTGCTGGTACTGCAGCTGCGCCGTCAGATCACCCTGCCCCACCACTTCGATACTCTTGATGTCTTCTGACCCGTAATCTTTTTCTTCCCACTTCGCATAGGCCGTGTCGCGGCTCCCCACCAGCTTGGCCTCGCGCACGAACGTCGCTTTCTGCTGAAACGCGTTCTGGTAAAGATGAAACGGAAAATGGTCGAGCGCCTGCCCCGTCAGATTGTGATAAGTCAGCACTTCGGTCGCGTCCACCGTATGCTTAGCCGCGTCATACTTCGCGTCAATCTCGTAGTGCACCACCCGCTCCGACATGGGCTTGTCCGAATTGACGGCAATCGTGGTGTCGGGAATCGAGACTGCCCCCGTGCCGCTTGCCACGCTCGCGCTCTTCGCCATCGCCCCCGCAGCCGCGCCCGCTTTTGCCGGAGCCGTCGCGGCTGCCTTCGCCTGCAGAGGCGCAGCCGCCTTCGCTCCATGCCCCATCAAAACCAGCGAGTATCCCACCACTAACACCGCCGGAAAGAACAAAATCAGCCGCTCAATCTTCATGAACCCAACCTCGACTTTCGCGTGTGGCATCGAATCATACCACCCTGCCCCGTGTGGACGAGAATGTGTGGCGCGGGCACTCTTGCCCGCCACTCTGCTGGGAGACAGAGATACTCATGTGGGGACGGCCGCCCTCGGCTGGCCAGTCGAGCGAAGCTCGACGGGCTTTCCCAAACGCCGGCAAGGACTATTCACACAATAAGGACTGTCAAGCAATGTGCTCCAACATCGCCCCACTACTATTTTTCCACTATAGCTGTCCCCTCGCCCATTCCCGTATAATCCCGCCACTTCTCGACTGGTTCACCGGAACTGGTTCGAGGGAACTGGGGTTGATCCGGATCTAAGCGTCGCCGCATATCAATGACCGCAAACCTGACCGCGTTGAAACAATTCGCCACCCGCCCAGCGGTAAGAAAATCCGTGATCACCACCCTGATCGTGCTCGCCGTGCTCTGGCTGGCCGGCTGCGGAGTGCTCTACCGCATCATGCTCCGGCCGCCCGAAGCCTTCGCCGGATTCATGGCCAAGCTCCCCGGCCCAGTCCCGTTTCTGCTCTTCCCCTTCGAGACTCTCTGGACGCGCGCCCGCTCCGGCACCCTCCACCCTGGCGATCCCGCGCCCGACTTCTCCCTGACCAGGCTCGACAAAACCGCTCAGGTGCAACTCTCGGCTTTCACCGCGCAGCAGCGCCCAGTCGTGCTCATCTTCGGCAGCTACACTTGACCGCCTTTCCGGCGGGAGGTTCCCGCCCTCAACAAGCTCTACGATCAATACGGCAATCAGGTCGAATTTCTCGTCGTCTACATTACCGAGGCCCACCCCAGCGACGTCTGGCAGATGCAGAGCAACATTAAAGATCAGGTCGTCTTCGCCAGCCCGCGCAGCGAAGAGGAACGCGCCCAGGTCGCCGGTTCGTGCGTGCGCAAGCTGGGCATCAAGATTCCCGCCCTGCTCGACGAATTCGGCAACTCCACCGAATCCGCCTACACCGGATGGCCCGACCGCCTTTACCTGATCGACGCCACTGGCCACGTCGCCTACAAAAGCAAGCCCGGCCCCTTCGGCTTCAAATCCGAAGAATTAAAATCCGCCATCGAACGCACCGTCCGCACGAAGACGTCGGCCACGGATTCTCACGGATTAGCACGGATGACCCAGAACTAGGAAAACAAAATGCTCGTGTAGCGACAGCCGCCTCGGCTGTCCCGCGTGGGCAAAGCCCCGCGGCCCAATCCCCGGCTCACCCCTCTCAGCCCTATCCGCGAAGATCCGCGGCGAGTTTTTTTCTTGGTTTAGCCCGTGGAAACGGGCATAATCTGCCGCGAGGAGATAAATCCCATGCCACCAGTCCACCAGGGAGACCTCAACCTTCTGCAGCATCCCGCTTCGCAGGAACTATTGCACTCGAAAATCCCCGCCCGCCTGGCCTACATCGGAACCGACGGATCCCCGCGCGTCATCCCCATCTGGTTCCACTGGAACGGACGCGACATCGTCATGGCCACTCCGCCCAAAGCCCCCAAGCTGAAAGCGCTCAAGAAGAATCCCAAAGTCTCCCTCACCATCGACGACAACACTTTCCCCCACAAAGTTCTTCTGGTGCGCGGCACCGCCCGCCTCGAACCGGTCGACGGAATCGTCCCCGAATACGCCACCGCCGCCGACCGCTACTTCGGACCCGACCAGGGAAAAGCCTGGGTCACCCAACTCCGCACCATGATCCCGAGCATGGTCCGCATCACCATCACCCCCGAATGGGTCGGCCTCCTGGATTTCCAAACCCGCTTCCCCAGCGCCCTGTCGGGCTGACAGCACTCCCTGTGACAGCACCAAGCCACCCATCTGGCGACAGCCGCGTCGGCTGTCCCGCGACGGCGAAGCCGAGCGGAAAGTCCCGGGCCAAGAACTCCGGGATTCCCCCGCAATAAAACCCTCAATTCCCGTTCAGCGGCACCTTGCGCTGCAACTCGTCGACAAAGTTTTCGAGAAAAATCACGTGGCCGGAGTCTTGCTGGGTTGAGCCTCCGGCATAGGTGCCCACGGCGATGCGCTTTCCATCCGGAGCAACGTCATACTGGGCCCCCACCGCGCCGCCCATCGTCAGTGCCACACTCAGGCCTGACCACTCGCGCGGCTTTTCCGCCACGAACGAGTCGCCTTTGGCCGAATAGCTGGCCACCATAATCCGATCTTGCGGGACATCAAAGAAAAGCAGATCCTTGCCGTTTCGAGAGAAGATGGGCGAGGTTCCACCGTCGCTTGAGACTTGCCAGTGGCCGCCCTTGTCGGGAAACGCGCGCACATAAACCTGGGAACTTCCCGACTCGTTGGAGCTGTATGCCAGCCAGCGTCCGTCGGTGGAGAAGCTCGCACCCCGCTCTCCAGAAGCGGTTTGCTGGAACGGTTCCGGTTTCCCGGCCTTCAACCCGTCTCCGTCGTGCTCAACGGGCAGGGTCCAAAGATACAACCCCTGTGGCCCCGCTTGATAGAACGCCAGCCATTTGCCATCGGGCGAGAAGGCAGAGGGGTATTGAAACTCCTTGCTCTCGGTCAGAGGCTGGCGCCGGCTGCTGCCGTCGGCGCGCGCGTAGTAGATCCCCTCAGGCGCTTGATACACAATGTAACGGCCGTCGGGTGTCCACACCGGGTGAGTTCCACTCCGTTCGCCGGTCAACGGCGACAACGTGTCGCGCCGAATGTCGTAGATCCAAATTCCGGAATGCACGTCGTCGTTCGCCACCGCCAGGCGCTCGCCGTCGGGAGAGAAGCGGGGATTTACAAAGAGGCCAGGCTTGTCGAGCAGCGGTTGCGACTTACCTGCCGCATCCAACCACTGGATGACCACGCGCGAGGCGTCGATTTCGTGGCTCCGGTACACCAGCGTCCCGCTGCGCGAAAAGCTCATCTTGGCGGAACCAAACATCGCGGAATAAGAAACCTGCTGCAACACCGGCCTGGGCGAGCCCAGGGTCTCCAGCTTCTCTGTGTCGAAAGGAACCGCGAACAGCGTTCCCCGGTTCACATAGGTGAGATAGCCTTTTTCGCCCGATGCAGCCAGATAACGCCCGTAGGTTCCTCCGCGCTGCAGGGTTTTCCTGCGGTGGTCCGTCAGCGAGACGACTTCAATTTTGGCATCATCAAAACCCACCGTGAAATTTTCGACGGTGAAAAGGATCGCTTTGCCGCCAGGCAGGATCTGCGGCCAGCGATGCGTCCGTTCTTCTCCCTCGAGCTCGGTGACCGGGGTGGGAATGCCGCCAGCGGAGGAAATTCGTGACAGTCCACCAGAGATGCGCAAGCTCGCGACAATATTGCCGTCTTCGCCCCAATCGGCGCCAGTGTAAGAAGAAGAGGCGTCGCACAGAACGACCTCGCCGCCGCCTTCCACGGAGATTTTTCTCAGCTTTCCTCCCGCGATAAAGCCAATCCACTGACCATCCGGGGAAAAGAATGGGCTGGTCGCGCCTGCCGTGATCAGTAGTTCGGTAGCAACGGGTTGGTCGAGCTTGCGCGTGAACAGGTGGCTGTGGGATAGGTAGGCAATCCGCGTCCCATCGCGCGAAAGAATGATGTCGGACCCGCCCAACGCGTTCAGATACACGTCGTGACCCAGGTCCACCTCCAGGCGCACCAGCGGTTTCAATTCCGCAGGCCGCGTGGAGCGATAGGCAACCCAGGCTGCACCCGCCGCGACCAGGGCCAGGACGGCCGTCGCAATCCAGGGCAACCTTTCGCCTCGTCCATCAGAACTCGGAGCCGGCCTGACGTCAGCAGGTGCTTGCGCAATCCACTCCAGTTCGTTTTTCAGGTCGCGCGCATTCTGCCAGCGATTCTCCGGATCCTTCTCTAAGCACCGCTTCAGTACTCGGTCTAAAGCCGGAGGCGCCACATCGCCAATCGACGGCGCCGGGCGCTCCATGATGGCTGCAATCACAGTCGCCGGAGACGAACCATCAAACGCGCGCTTGCCGGTCAACATTTCATAGAGCACTAACCCGAAGGAGAAAATATCGCTGCGCGCATCGATTTCCTGCCCGGTGGCCTGCGCCTGCAATTGCTCGGGCGACATGTAGTAGAGCGTGCCCAGGATCTCGTTCTTGCCGGTGAGCGCCTTGCTGAGGGTGGCGTCGCTCAGCGGATTGGTGTCTGGTCCGATCTTGGCCAGACCAAAGTCGAGCAGCTTGATTCCGGTTTTCGTAACCAGGATATTTCCCGGCTTCAGATCGCGGTGCGTGATGCCCTTGCGGTGCGCCGCATCGAGCGCATCACAAATCTGCGCGGCATACTTCAGCGCCTGCTGCAGGGGTAAAGGCCCCCGGAGCGGAGTGCCCTGAATGTATTCCATCACCAGGTAGTTCGGCCCAACATCGTGCAACGTGCAAACGTTGGAATGGTTCAGCGCGGCCACGGCGTGCGCCTCGCGTTCGAAGCGCTCCGAGAATTGCTCTTTGGAAACCTTGATCGCAACAATGCGATCCAGTCGCGTGTCGCGAGCCTTGTACACTTCTCCCATCCCGCCCGCGCCGAGGGGCGCAGTAATCTCGTACGGACCCAGCCGGGTTCCGGAAGCCAAAGCCATAAAGTCGAACGATTGTACCGCGCGGGAAACAGCGCAGCGAATGGATTATAGGGACTAGAAAGCCCTACGCGACTCGACGGTCTCCTGGACTCCAAACCAGCTTCCCCCAGCGGGTGTCAGGATGACAGCCCACGTAGCGACAGCCGCCTCGGCTGTCCCGCCCAAGCCTGCCTTGAGCGAGCGCAGCGAGTCGAAGGGGCGAAGCCCGGCGGCCCACGCTCGACCGTAAGCCTTATCCGCGAAACATCCGAGTTAAATTTTTGTCTGGTGAATTTGCAGAGTCCCGCCCGCCTGCGTTGTCGCGATGACGGTCAGTTTGCGGCTCGAGCGTCAGGTTCGGACGCGGAACTGCCGAAATACCTCTGGGCCTTCTTCCAGGCCTCGAAGGCGACGAGCCGTCCTAACAGCCGTCCGGCTAGGTCGGCGGCGCGGAAGTGGATGCCACCGTAACGGCGCGACATACCAGCTTGGTCGGCGGCGTCGGTGAAGGTTTCCCAATGCAGGGTTACAGCATGGGCGGGCGTGGCTCCCGGTTCGATTTTCGAGCTGCCGGCGGGAAGGGTCACCGACTGGCCGAAACGATCACTTCCCGTCCAGAGTTCCAGAATCCGGGCGCCCGCTGCGCTGTAGGTGCTGTGGCCGGAGACGTAATCGGGAAACGGCGGTGTGGGGAAGGTTGCGGGCTGATAGGGGATCCACTGCGAGCCGTCCATTTCGACAGTGCCTTTTCCGGGCCCGCCCCAAGAACGGATCGCCTTGCCGCGAAACAAGAATGGAATTGCCGTGATAGGTCGAACGGAGTCGTACTCTCGTTTGGCGTCCCAAGCTGCGATACTGGCGTCGAACAGGGCGTTCGACAAGACGAAGAACATCCTCACGTCATCGTCCAAAGTGTGGTGGTCCCGCTCGGAGACATATTGTGCGAGCAGCGCCCAGTGGCCGGGCGGCTGCTCGGAGTTGGGGCCGTCGGACCAGTATTCGGAGATCATCTTCTGCTCGTCGGTTAGGCTGGCACTGATGGCCACCAATTCTTCCGCCTGTTCCTGGTATCCGGGAGAGCCGTATCGGAACGGGCCCAGCTCCACGGCCGAGCGAAACTCGTCACCTTTGGTCAGGGCGAAGGGCGTTACGTAGCACCACTGCACGCCGCTGAACATCTGCGACACAAGATTGCCAGTCGCATCCGTGTAGGTGAGTGGCTGCCACCGCTCAGGATTTAACGGCTTGGCAAAAGGAGCGTGCGCGGGAACCGTGCCGGGCGAGTTCACTGGGCGATAGCCGGTCCAATCGGAGTAGGGGCCCTGAGCCAGATTACCGGAAGCCGAATTACCGGAGGAAAGATCGCCTAGCTGGTTGGATTTGTCGTGATGGCGGAATTCGAGCACAGCGGCGCACGCGACGTTGCCAATGCCGGTAGGCGTCTCGATGTCGGTGGAATCGTCGCTCGGGTCGTAGCCGAGCTGCTTCATCAGCGGCATGTAAACCGAGTTGGTGTCGACAGGCAGAACGTCCACGAGAGCGCGATAGGCGGCGTAGCTGATGGCTTGCTCTTTGTTGTCTCGTGTTCGTTCAGACTCCGGGCGGCGCAGCGCGCCTTGCAACTGCGTTCCGGTGGCGTGTTCGTCGTAGGCGGCCCAGGCGTCGTACATGCAGGTGTGCACGATGGCCAGCGCTCGTGCAACCACAGGTGCTCCAAGCTTGGCGTCGCGGGTGCCCTGCATGGCGGCGGAGTCCCACAGCAGGACAGCCCTCGCGGGGGTTGGCTCGGCGACTGTCGCCGCGCAGCAGGTAAGGCAACACAGTGTCACCGAAAATGTCACGCTTCGTAGCAGTGCGCTCGACCTATCGACGCGAGGAAAAAACATGGGGTCAAGATCCGTGGTGCCAACCCATCAAAAGTCCGCCAGTGCGAGGCTGGCCAGCCCCGGGAATCGCCACGCCATTCATAGCCAGTCTCGTTGCCTTCCCTTGTCATGCAGAGAGGCAAACAACAACGGGAGAGCCCTGGCCGCAGCTTAGGACGCGGCTGCACGTTTTGCCGCGAGCGTCACAGTTATGACTATCGCAGCTGCTACGCAAAGCCAGAATGCGACGCGATTGATCGGCACGACGTGGAAAGTGCCTCTCCAAAGGAAGCTTAAGCCTCCCCGATCAGCCGGCAGCGTGGCCCTTAAAACCAGGCCAACGATCACCCCGACCCCTAGCACCAGCCATGACCTGCTCCAGACAATCACTCTTTCACCTCCTCCCGAAACCTCGGGGAATTACTGACAGTTTACAGGGACTGGCGACGGAGTCGCTATGCCGACAAAAGAACAAATCGTGGACGACCCACTTTTGTAATAAATGGCGTCTTGAATCATGTACTCTGACGGGCACGGAGAGGGCACGGTCAGGGTCTTTGGCTACCACTGTGATCAAGCTGTCCCCGTGCTGAATCCGCGCACGGTCTAGGTACTCCGGACGCGCCGTCAACTGGGCCGAAACGGGTCCGCACAGCAAAACAACCGCCGTGATCACGCAGATGGAGTTGAGCATTCCGACACCTCGGGGTCAATAGGGAATTGTGCCGCTGCAGACACCGGCACGACATACACTCACCGTATTGGAGCCTATCGTCTGCGTCAGGACATTCTCGGCATAGGCATAGAACGTGCTAGCGTCTTCCTCGTAGGTCATCTCTTGGTAAATGGTCATTAGACACGGGAAAATGACTCCGTGTGCGGGTCCCTGCGTCTGGATATAGTTCACGGCTGCGGAGGAAAAACCTATTCCGTCGAGTCCCCGCTAATTCGCTGAATACGTCGCAAGCAACTTCGCGTGCCGCTCGGAAATATCAAGGAGACGTCGAGCCTCCGCCAAAGCCGCTCGTTCTCCGCCTCTTCCAAGCGCTCGGTTGATCTGCGGACAAATTGGGTTCCCGAGTGAAGCGCATTGCTGGCTAAGCTTGTCGTTGAAGTGATCTCCATCGTCCGCCTGCGATTCGATCAACTGCTGCAGTGCCGTTACGATCGCCTTGCGCCTCGCAAATACCTCAGTGGCGGCAGCGGGGTTGCCGAACGTCGAGCCATCGGCATATTGAACAAAAATAACCTCGAACTCGGCTTCGGGACTGCGAACCTTGTCAACAGAATTTACGCAGCAACCCCGTCCCAGGACACCGGGCTTTGTGTCTCGCAACACAACTGAGTCGGAGGGCTGAATGTCGGTCTTAAAGAACCTATCTTCGGCAATGATGTATTTCGGGCCATCGCCTAGTCCGGCGGGGTGACCGCTTTCAGGATGTCGCCCCAGTTCTGTGAGAGTGGCGAACACGAGTGTGATCGGCTTGTTCGAGATGTTTTTCACAACCACGTTTGCACCCCAAGACCACTCAATTTCCGGGCCTGCAATGACCTCGTGGATGAGGGCTCTTCCATGGACTTCAAGAGGGCTCACGCCGCGTGTTGCATCGGTTAGCGGAACCTCTATCGTGTCGTCCTGGGCCGTCGATGGCAGGCAGATCAAGGCACACGCTAAGGCCAAGGAGAGTGCCCAAAGCGGCCTGCATCTAGCTGCTCTTCTATATCTTCTAAGCATCGCGTTCTCCCCTTTCGGTCTGAAGAATCAGCTTAGGGACACTGGATTTGCGCCGTCTGGCTTTTCGTTACATAGTCACCGTTAAAATCTAAGGTGAACCCTTGGGTGATAGTACCGGCGCTCTTGTTTTTTCCGGGAGGTCCGGCATAGTACTCAATGGTTGCCGTCGGTTGATATGTCGTACTACATTCGGGAGATTGAGCGTGCACAAGATCGATTGCCCCCGTAGCGGTTGTTGGCGTCGTACAAGTCGACGTTGAGGGGTTGAACGAGCACGAACTAGGGTACGGAGTTGCGATGAAATTCAGAGTATTCAACGTCCCGTTCGTGCAGTCGTTTGCAGTTGCGGACGCTGGCGCGATAGTGAAAGTGCAGCCGACGTCGCCATCGCTGGAGGCCATTATGGGTTGATTCGTGCAAGAGGTTGGTGGCGGACCTCCACACTGCTGAGACAGAAGCGGGTAGTCTCCAAAGTTGTCGATAATGGTCACGCTTCCGACGCTTTTCGCTTTCGTCAGCCCGCTCGACACCGTGGCAACCGCGGTATTACTGCTGCTCCAGGTGCCCCCGGTGTGCTTCGTCCCATCTTTTAATTGCATCGTGCCCGTGAGCTGGGTCTGGCCGCCGACCGCGAGACTGAAGGGATCTGCCACTACGGCAAAATCTACAGCATTGTCGCAGGTGGTGCATCCCCAGTTGCAAGTGGCTTTGCGCACGTTGTAGGTAGCTGCATCCATGCCGACGAGAATATGCTGTGCCACGCTAAGCGTTCCGGTGATTTCGGCGCTGCCCTCGTGCACTGTGGGCGGGATGATGTTGCCATCGGCGTCAGGAATCTGGTTCTGAACGATTTCCGAGATATTGAAGCCGCGCGTTGCCCGTGGGCCAAGATGCAAGGGAAGCTTATAGTGGCCGCCGGAAAAGAACAGGGTGAATTGCAAGTCCTGCTCTTCATCTGCCGGGTTCCACAGCGTGACCATGGTATCGTCTCCGTTCGCAGTACTCCAATAGCCAAGCGATTTCCCGATACTTTTGTCGGCCGCACGCGGCAAAACCTCGAAGACGTAGGTATTCTTCGCATCCACGCTGCCACTTAACATAAGCAAGGCCCTGGAATTCTGCGCGACCTCGAACACAAGATCGAAACTACCATTGTAGTTCTTCAGCCCTGACCGGGACAGCAACGACGGCGCATCAAGATTCTGCGTGCGATGCGGTGCCAGCGTTAACTGCGGAAGGGGTACCGCGTGGGCCGTCGCTCCTTCCATCCAGTACAAGGTCGGGGAGGCAGTCACCGGCTCATCGGAGATGTTGCGCACCAGGGAATAGGGAGTGAACACCGTATCAGCGGGAAACCGCATCATGGGATCGGCAGTACCCGTCATTAGCCCCAGTTCCGCGATAGTGGCTTCTCGAAGATCAGCGGCAGGCGGGGCATGAGAAAAAAGTATGGTGGCTGAATATCCCTGCGAAATATCTTCTAACCCGCCGGAGACGACCATGGCTGAGTCCGGTCCGTCATGCTGGATGCGAATTCCACCCACGAAACTTGAAGTTGACAGCAGTTCCTTCAGCTCAATCAGCTTCGTACCGTGCGGCGATATGCTCACTGAGCGTTGACTAAGATTATTTTCATTGGCATCTGTAACGCTTACCCTTGCGTTGAGCGGTTGTGACGAGGTGTTGGACAAACCCGTGACAGGACAGCTATGTCAGTTACGAAATCAGGAAGGCAATTTCTTTTGACGCGTGAAACTGGCTAGCCCCTCCGCCCTTGCGCTTTTCCCTGCTGGCCGACGATACTGGACTGTTCCCATTTCAACCTAAATCACCTATGAAAACCACAATCTCTCTTTCCTCCCCCGCGCAACTGGAAACCGAATCCCTGGTCGCCATCGTTCTCGATTACAGCGATCCCTTGCAAGCCGCGAAGAACAAAGACGCCAAACCGCAACTGCGCGTCGAGAGCAGCGACGCGGCCGTGCAATCCGCCGCCGCCGAGCTTCTCGCCAGCGGCGAACTCACCGGCAAGCCGTTTGAAATCAACCTGCTGCACAAACCCGCCGGGTTGAAGGCCAAGCGAATCCTGCTGTTGAGCGGCGGCAATGCGAAAAAGTTCGCCAGTTATGATCTGCGCCGCCTCGCCGGAGCCGCCGTGCGCTCGCTTAAGTCGCGTGGAATCCGCAGCTTCGCCTTCATCGCTCCCTCGGCAATTCCCGCCGACGAAGCGGTGCGCGCCATTGTCGAAGGCGCGCTGGTCGGGAACTTCGACGCCGACTACTACCGCAGCGACCGCAAAGATCAAAAGATTGATGCACTTACCATCCTCACCAGCGGCAACACCGACAAAGCCGCTCTCGAAAAAGCCGCCGCCGAAGCGCAAATCATCGGCGAGTCGCAGAATTTCACGCGCGATCTGGTCAATGAGCCTTCCAATCGCATGACGCCGACCATTCTCGGCGAGCGCGCCAAAAAGATGTGCGCGGAAGTGGGTTTAAAGTGTGAGGTTTATGGCGCCGATAAGATTAAAGAGTTGAAGATGGGAGCATTCTGGAGCGTCGCGCAGGGTTCCGACGAACCACCCGCGCTGATCATCATGCGTTACGAGCCTGCGGGCGCGCCGGAGAAACCGGTCTTAGGCCTTGTAGGCAAAGGAATTACCTTCGACACCGGCGGCATCTCGATCAAGCCCGCCGACGGCATGGAAAAAATGAAATACGACATGGCCGGCGGCGCGACGATGATCGGCGCCATGCGCGCCATCGCGCTGCTGAAGCCGAAAGTCAAAGTCATCGGCATTGTCTGCGCCACCGAGAACATGCCTTCGGGCAAAGCCCAGAAACCCGGCGACGTGCAGATCGCCATGTCGGGCAAGTCGATTGAAATCATCAATACGGACGCCGAAGGCCGCCTCGTCCTCGCCGACGGCTTGCACTATGCCAAGCAGCTTGGCGCCACGCATCTGGTGGATGCAGCGACGCTTACCGGCGCGGTCGTGGTCGCGCTCGGCTACACCAACGCGGGACTCTTCGCCAACGATGACGCCATGTATGAACGTTTCAGCAAAGCGCTCAACAAGGCGGGCGAGAAAATGTGGCGGATGCCGCTCGACGACGAATACAAAGAGAACATCAAGTCGAGCATAGCCGACATCGTCAACTCCGGCGGGCGCTGGGGCGGCGCCATCAATGCCGCTATGTTCCTGAAAGAATTCGCCGAAGACACTCCGTGGATTCATTTGGACATCGCCGGAACTGCGTGGATGGAAGATCAGAAACCGTGGATCGCGAAAGGCCCGTCAGGAATCGCATTGCGCAGTCTTGTGGAATTCGTGAAGAGCTTCGTTGCATAAGGCGCCGCGCGCGAGAGATGCCCGCTGACAAGCAGAACCGGCCACGCACTTGGGGGCGCAGATGAAAAGGCTACTCTACGCGTCGCTGGCAGCTTGTGGCCTTACAATATTGCCGCTGGTGATCCTGCGTCTGTCGTTTAACTCCGCCGCCGTCAGCGCCTTGAAGTGGACGAGCACAACTCTCTTGCTACCTGGTACCTATTTAGCATTTGTGGCAGGCGGCGAGAGGATCGATGACATAAGTTTCTTAGTCGCCGACTCGGCCAACTTTATTTTCTACTCTGTCCTGAGCTATGTTTTGCTGGCAGCCTGGGAGAAACGACGGGCGAGGCGCTCAATTTAGCTAGCGTGAATTTCGCAGTCCTTGGGTTGTCGCTGGTCCTCCGTGTAAATCCGTGGCCGGTCTCTTTTGGAGGCATTCCATGAAAATGCTCATGCTGGTTGGAGTGGTAGTGCTGGTCCTGGGAATTGTTTCTTTCTTCGTGCCCTTTCCGCATTCTGAGCAGCACGGCGTCAGCATTGGCGACGCGCACATCGGCGTCACTACCCACGATGACCAGAAAGTCCCTCCGGTCGTCAGTATCGCTCTGCTCGTGGTTGGGGCAGGACTGATGATCGCCGGCCGGAAGGGTTAGCCGGCCGCTGCCGCACCCCTAAGGATGCGGCGTGATCGCAACAACGGTGATCACGGGATTTCTTTTCCTGCCCTTGGTTTCATCCGGGCCGCAGTGCCAAAAAATGCGGTAGGCTCCCGGCGTGTTGTTTTGCGCGTAAGCCTCGAACACTTTCTCGCCACTTGCGCCAGCCAGCGACGTGAACTCGTGCGTGTTCAGGCTGGGATGGTGGGGGTTTACTTCCAGGTAACCGAGGGCCTTGCGGACCTGCTCGAAGATTGCCGTTTTCGACGGCGCATTTTCGAGCTCTGAATACTGCTGATCAGCGGTTGGGGTGAATTTGATTTTTCGCTGCACACCTATTCCCTAGCGTGCTTGGCAAACGAACCGCGATAAACGCTCTTCCCTTCCGCAGACTCCCTCAAGCCCTGTTTCACGCTGGCGAGGGCTTGCGGGTTCTCATAAAGCCACATTTCAGAAGCAGGAATGGCCTTCACCGGGTCGAGGATGAGTTGACCGAGGGCATTTCTGTAGATGTTGTATGCCGTAGCGCCGCCGAGAGCTTCTCCCAGCGACAGACGCTTTTTCGCGTCGGGCTGGGCGAACACTGAGATCAACTCGAAGTCGGCGTTTCGGATGACCGGGGAACTCGGCATAGCATCACGATAGCAGAAGTGGGACTGTGCGTCAAGTGGGCTACGCCCACTTGTTCCCTATACTTTACGCGGAAGGGGTTGCGCCGCGAAATCGAGAAAATAGGTAACGAATCTCAGCGGAGCTCGCCGGTGGAGATGCCGCCGGGCTTCGCCACGGCGGGACAGCCGAGGCGGCTGTCGCCACATGAGCCTTGCACATACGAATCCGCGGCGAGGAACTCTTACTTCGCCGTCGCCGTCTCGAAGGCCTTCTGCAGATCGGTGAACAGCGGAGTCTCGCCGGTTTGCAGGCCGCCGCGCCGCATCATGCGCCACAGGTATTGACCTTCCGGCCAGCCGTGCGCGTCGTAGACGGCGAGAACGTCTTCGCTGGGACGGCTCATCACTACCAGCACGATATCGGCCTGATGATATTGATAGACCAGGGTGAACTTGCCCCATTTCTGGAGCGCATCCTGCACCGCGCCAATGGCATCGCGGTCGGAAGGCAGAAGATTGGGATCGAACTGGTCGCCGTCATAGCTGGTGACATAAACGTAGCGCGCGTTCACCAGCGTGCCGGGAAATGGCGGAATGCTGGGCGCTTTGGATTTTGGCGCGGCGAAAGCATGAGTGCTCGAGACAAGTGCTGTGGCAAGAATTACGGCGGCGAGCAAGAGCAGTGAGATAGCTTTGTTTTGCACGATTCCGTTTTTCGTTTCCAGGTTTGCGTTTTTCATGATTGCGTTGGTTGCGACCTCGGTTTTGGTGACGGCCAGGAAAGCCTGGTCGACCTTTCGACCCGGCCCCTTCGGCTTCGCTCAGGGCGGCTTGCAAGAGTGCCCGTCCCCACGCAAGCGTTCGTTAGACTCTCTTTTCAGTTACTTAGATGTCTGCAACTCCGCCTACGTTGCACGCATTTTCACGGCGCAATTCTCTAAGTCGTTGAATTTATTGTAGCTGCAAGATAAACGCGAAAAGCGGCACGCCGGGGCTAACGCTTCCGGCTCAAGCTCCTCTCGTGGAATGGCATTTCCTGAGCCGGAAATGGCCCTGGGAACGCTCGCAACCGTCTGGGTGACCTTCGGGACCAATCGCGCGTTCTCCTGAGGCCGCAGGAGCATTTCGTAGAACTTCTTACTGCGGGTATATCCCGAAGATATTGCGCATTTTTTGCCGCGGAATGGATTCAACAACTTCCACCGAGAGTCAACAACTTAGGCACAAAAAACTGGCCACGGAATCACGTTGATTTTTCAAGGGGGACCCCTTGGAGTCGTCTCTTTCATCTTCATCTTCATCTTGATCTTGTGAGGACGTCTTTCCGTACGACCTAAGTGCTTGCAGTTACATACTTTCAAGCCCTTAACCGCGGAGGGCGCAGAGAAAATCGCTTGGAGGCGGAGTTTTCAACTTGCTCGCCGAATCTGGAGGTATAGTAGTGCGCATGAACGACTTACGCGAAAACTCCAACTCGGACGGAAAAATCGATCGCAGAAAATTTATTGAGACCACTGCGGCGGCCGGTGGCGCGCTGCTGGCCAGCACGGCGCTTTCTTACGGAAAGATTCTAGGCGCCAACGACCGCATCTCTTTGGGGCACATTGGGATCGGCAACCGCGGAGGCGATCTTCAGTTTATCGCGGGAAAGCTTAAAGACAGTCATCACGTGGAGATGACCGCGGTTTGCGATTTGTGGAAGGTCAATCGCGAGAAGGCAGCGGCCGGGGTGACTCAAGTTTACGGACGCGCTCCGCGGGCGCTGCAGCATCTTGAAGATGTGCTGGCGCTCAATGATGTGGACGCGGTTTTGATTTCGACGCCGGAGCATTCGCACTCGCCGATTCTCAAGATGGCGATCGACGCGGGCAAAGACGCCTATGTGGAGAAGCCCATGGGCAATGTGATGGCTGAGGCGAAGGCGGCGCGCGACGCCGTGCGGCAGAGCAAGCGCATTGTGCAGGTGGGGACGCAGCATCGCAGCGAGCCCTATCCGCGGGCGGCGCACGATCTGGTGCAGACCGGCGTGCTCGGCGACGTGAGCAAAGTGGAAGTGGAGTGGAATTATCACGGGCCGCGCTGGCGGGGGCGCCACGAAGTGAAGCAGATTCGCGAAGAAGATACGGATTGGCGGAAGTGGCTGATGAACAAGCCGTATCGGCCGTTCGATCCGCAGCTTTATTTTGAGTTCCGGCTCTACAAGGAATTTTCCAGCGGCATTCCTGACCAATGGATGAGCCACGGCATGGACGTGGTGCACTGGTTCATGAACGACAGGTTTCCGCGGTCGGCGGTGGCACATGGTGGAGTGTTTGCCTGGCACGACGGGCGCGAGAATGCGGATACGTTTCAAGCGCTGTTCGAGTATCCCAGGGGATTTCTGGTGAGCTACTCGACCAGCTTTGGCAACGATGCGCCCAGCTTTACGCGCTACATGGGGAAAAAGGCCACGCTGTTTAATATTGGAGGCGAGGGCAGCCCGCGCTATCAGGTGGTGGAAGAGAAAGGCAATCACGAAGATGACGCCGACGTGGATAAACAGCGGGCGTCGCGTTATGTGTTGCTGCCGGGGGAAACGAAATTGCCGCCCATGGGGATTGACGATCTTTCACTGGAGCACATGGCGAATTGGTTCGAATGCATGCGCTCGCGGCAGCAGACTCGCTGCACCGTGGAGGAGGGGTTTGCGCATTCTGTGGCTTGCATGATGGCGACGGAGGCGTACTGGTCGGGAAAGAAAATGTATTGGGATGCGAAGAATGAGGCGATTGTGGATCGGGCGCCGGAGGGGTAAGGGCTATTTGGCCACGGATTTTCACGGATAACCCCGGATACAACGTAATGGCCCCTGGGCTGGCGCGCGAGGCCGGTTATAGAACACCCCCCCACTTCTCGCAAAAGACGCAAGAAATGGGGCACCCGGGCTTCAACGCCTTCTATTTTTGCGGTAGGATTGGTGCGCCTTCTCAAGGAGGTTTCTGTGGCACAGAACACTGCGGTCGACGTTGTGCGTCAGGCTTCGACGGTCTCGATGGTGTGGGGGGTATTGCTGATTGTGCTCGGGGTGGTGGCGGTCGGTTCGCCATTTCTTGCGGCCGTGGCAGTGAACCTAGCCGTGGCCTGGCTGATCGTGCTGGCAGGTGTGGTGCACCTCATGCTGGCCTTTCGCGCGCACGGAGCGGGCAGCATGATCTGGAAGCTGCTGGTTGGGGTCGCGTATGTCTGCTTCGGCGGGTACGTGATTCTGCATCCAGTGCTGGGCGTGGCATCGCTTACGTTGCTGCTGGCGTCGCTTTTCCTGATTGAGGGCGTCCTGGACATCATCTTGTTTTTCAAGATGCGCTCATTGGGAGGATCGACGTGGGTGCTGATGGACGGGATCGTTACGCTGTTGCTGGGACTGCTGATTTACATGCAATGGCCGTCGAGTTCCGCCTGGGCGATTGGGACCCTGGTGGGCGTGAGCATGATCATGAGCGGCGTAGCGCGGGTGATGATGTCGCTGGCGGTGCGCAAGGCGGCAGGGACGGTGTCGTCATCGTCCTCGTCGTTAGCGGCTTAATGAGCCACACGGGCCTGAATCAAAACTGAATCGGCACGGCGTGGAGCGGGTTCGACGCCTGAGGTATAAATGCGCCCGGCATTGGAAGAGAAAATCATCAACCACAAAGGACACCAGGTAGCACGAAGGGGTTTGCGGTTGTTTCCTTCGTATGACCTTGTGTCGTTCGTGTAACTTTATGTCCTTGGTCGGGCTCATCAAGGATGGAGATTCGGCAGAGTTCCTGCGGCCCGCGAGGCCACCCCTGCTCGCTTTTGGAAGCCAGCAAGTCTGCCCGTGAAGTTCAACGCGACATTCGGCGGATTCTTGTGTTCCTAGAAATGTGGACGGGGGGGCCGAAGCAACATCTTCCATCCTGCCCGGTCGCAGAAATCCAGATTCTGAGGTTGCGTTACGCTTTGGCGCGCGGCGCTTGCCTTCTCTGCCTTACTTCCCACGTTCTTGCTGATTACTTCCGCAGTGAGCGGGGCACAGACCAGCACGCCGATTTGCCACCCCGCGCTATGTGCTGATCATTTCCGACGATACGGACTCGCTTATGCGGAGTCGGCGGGTGGGCTTAACTGGACTTTGCCCGTGTCGCTGGGAACATTCGGGCCGATTGCGGCTTATCCGACGGCGGTGGGGCTGGGGGATGATCCGCACGTGCTGGGGAAAAGTTTTTACGTTTACTTTACGTACTTGCCGACGGATGGGTCCGGGTGGACGAATGGGGCGCTGCGGCAGGTTACGGTTAGCTGCCAGTAAATCCTGAGAGCTTGAGAGGAAGTCAAAATCCCCACTGCTCGCAAAGGACGCGAGAAATGGGGCACCCGCCTTGGATGGGGCACCACCTGATAGCTTACGGCTATATCAAAACAGTCTTCCGATGGAAAAATTTATGCGGCTTTGGCCGGTGGGGCTGACGCTGCCGGCCAGGGCGAGCGGTCCGGCGATGGTTTCGGCGATCACGCCCAGGTTGAAGGTGCCGCGCACGACCACAGGGCTGGGAGCGTCGAAGGCGCTGCCGGCCTCGTACCATCCTGCCCAGTAGACTTTGCCGCCGACCAGTTGCGGGAGACGGTATAGCTCGCGGCGAAACCCTAAAGAAGCGTATCCGTAGTGGTTGCCGAGGAATTCCTGCGGCAGATAGGCGCCAAGGTGGAATGGTCCGCCGAGGGCGAAAAGCTGGAAGGGTCCGGCGGTGCCGTGGAAGGTGCTGCCTCCGGAGGCGATGAAGAAGAGCGAGGTTTTGCGGCTGACGGGAATGAAACTGGAGGTCTGCAAATCGATCTGGCTGATGGGGTGGGCGAGGTCGGGGCTTTGCAACACGCGCGAGAGGTTGGCCACGACGCGCAGGCCGCGGCTGGGGACGGTGGGGCTATCCTGTCCATCCCACACGTAACGCAGGCGGAATTCTCCAGTGCTGCCGTGGACGATGGGGAGTCCAGCGCTGCCGATCAGGGGATCGAGCTTGCCGCTGAAGGCTTGGTAGCCCAGCCGGATTTCGCTGCGGCGTCCGGAATCGTAGCCGATGTCGAGGCCGCCACCGGCGCGTTCGTCACCGAAGACGGCGACGCGGGTGGTTCCGGTGAATGAGTTGCGGGCGAACTTGGAGGCGAAGGCGAAGGGCGCGACGAAGAAGCGGCTCATGGCGATGGGCTGATAAAACTCGGTGGCGGCGAGATTGCTGGAACCGAAAAGAAGATCGTTGCGCCACTCGCCGCCGCGGTGCTTGATGTCCATGAAGGTGATGCGAGCGCCACCGGACGCGTCGAAGGCGGCGACGCCGGAACCGTCTACATTGACCGCGAGGTCGACGAAGGGCGGGCCGTAGGATTTTTCGTGCGCGACTATGCGGAGGCCGGGGACGCCATTCTGCACGAAGCCTTCGTAACCCATGCGGTCGAAGCGGCCTTCGCCGACGATGTGAGTGAGGCGGGCGTCGAGCTTGTCGATGTTGATGTCTTTATTTTTTTGCACGAAGTTGAGCAGTCTTTTTTCGAGATGCTGCCGCTCGTCTCCGGCGACGCCGGCGACTTGGAGAATGGCGGTGGATTGTTGCGGAGATCTTTTGCGGGCGTCGCGTTCGGCGACGTAGGTTTGCCAATCGGCGTCGGAAAGAGCGAAGGGGCGCAGCGTCGCGGCGCGCGCGGCGGCGGCTTTGTATCCGAGGTTGATGATCGCTTCCGACTGGTCGTAATCGGAGATACCGAATTTTCCGAGATCGAGCGAGACGACCACGTCAGCGAGTTGCAGGGCGCGGCGCTCGTTGTCGAGGATCATGACGTCGACGGCGCGAGTGAGAACGCCGCTAACGGTTTCGAACTGGGAGGGCGTGGCCGGTTGGGTGACGATATCGACGGCGATGACGACGTCGGCGTTCATCTGGCGAACCACGTCGGTGGGAAGGTTATCGACCATGCCGCCGTCAGCCAGGACTTTGCCGTTGAGTTCCTGCGGAGTGAACACGCCGGGAATGGCCATAGAAGCGCGCAGAGCCTGCACCAGCGAGCCGTCGTGAAAGACGACAGCCTGGCCGGTGAGCAGGTCGGTGGCGACGCAGCGGAAGGGCGTGGGCAAGTCGTCGAAGCTGGAGACGGTGGAATAAGCGAAAGAAATGCGGTCGAGCACCAGGCCGACACCGTGGCCGGGATCGAATCCGTTGGGGCCGTTGAGGCCGTGCTTGAGCCCGAGTTCGCCGCCGAACTGGTAATCGCGGCGGTCTTGCTTGCGGCGGTAGGAGAGTTGATCGTAGCTGGGTTCATTGAGCAGAGCTTCGTCCCAGTGGATGGCTTTGACGAAGGCGCGCATCTCTGCACCGTTGCGGCCCGTGGCCAGGAGCGAGCCGACCAGAGCGCCCATGCTGGTGCCGGCGAGTTTGTCGATGGGAATGTGATTTTCTTCCATCCACTGCAGCACGCCGATGTGAGCCAGGCCAAGTGCGCCTCCGCCGGCGAGAGCCACGCCGATGAGGGGACGGTGCGCGGGAGGGACGGCTGGCTGCTCGCCTTGCGGCTGGTCTTGTGGCGGATTTTGGGACAGGGCACGGGTGGCGCACAGCGCAAACAGCAGAACAATCCTCAGCTGCACCAAAACGCCGCCGCACTGGTTGGGTGAAAACATGTTCGTCCTCCTGGATGGAACAACCGGAACCAGCGGTGAAAAAATTCACATTAGCAGGTTTGGTTGGGGATTGGTGAGGACATAGGTGGTTCCCGACAAATTGCATAGGTCCTTCGGCCCGCAAAGGACGCGGGCCTCAGGATGACAGAAATCGTGATGGATCGCAGGCAGCGGTGTGCCATCGGCAAACAACAAGCAACAATCGGCAATCCCTACATCACCGGCGGGACTGTGATGCCCATGACGGCTAGCGCGGCGATCAGTTCGCGGCGGACTACGGCGACGGTGGCCAGGAGGAATTGCTTTCGCTTCTCGTCTGGTTCGCTGAGGATGGGATGGCGGTGGTAGAAAGTGTTGAAGAGTTGGGCGAGTTGGAAGACGTGTTTGGCCAGGTAGGCGGGCTCGGTGGTGGCGATGGATTGGTCGATGACGTAGGAGGTTTTGGAGGCGGCGAGCCAGAGGGACCAGAATTCATTGGCGTCCGAGTCAGGGGCGGATTCGTTGGTGAGGAATTGGATCAGGTCGGCGGGTGGGATGCTTGCCGCCGGGCTTCGCCCTGGCGGGACAGCCGAGGCGGCTGTCGCTACGTGAGTTGCGAAACTTTCTGGATCTAGGCCGGCTTTTTTGAAGATGGCGGTGGCGCGGACTGCGGCGTATTGGGCGTAGGGGCCGGTTTCGCCTTCGAAGCTGAGGGCGTCCTTGAAATCGAACGCGATCACGGATTGCTTGGTGTATTTCAACATGAAGTAGCGCAGGGCTCCGATGGCGATCTGGGTGGCGATGGACTCGCGCTCGACTTCGCTGAGTTGGGGATGGCGGGAGTCGACTTCTTTTTTGGCGGAGGCGATGAGCTGGTCGAGCAGGTCGTCGGCTTTCACCCCGAAACCTTTGCGGCCGCTGACTTCGATGTAGGAGCGGGCCTTGTCTTCGTCGCTGAGCGTGTAGCCGAGTTCGGCGGCGCAACGCGGGGTGAGCGCGACCATCTCGTAGGAAAAATGCGTGTAGTGGTTGGCGGCTTCGTTGTGGCCGAGTCCGCGGAGGGCCTCGATGACGGTGTTTTGCGCCTCGGACTGGCGAGCGTCGATGACGTTGTAGATTTCGGCGACGTCGCCGAAGTGAGGATGATTTTGCTCGGCGTTTTGGTCGGCGGGGGTGGTCGAGATCCAGCAGTCGTGCTGGTTGGGATAGCGATAGAACTTGCGATAGCTGAAATCGCGGCCGAGCAGGCCGAACTTCCACATGTGGTAGGCGATGTCTTTGCCGACGTAGCCCACGGTGCCGTTGGAGCGGACGATGACTTTCTGGTCTTCTTCGGAAATCTGGTCCTTGGAAATCTGATCGGCGGCGGGGTCGGCGTCGGCAATCGCGGGCAAGAGCGCCCGCGCCACACGATCTGTTCCGGCGCGGCGCATGATCCAGCAGCCTTTGTTCTTGCCTTCGGCTTCGAACGTGAGCACGCCGGCTTCTTTTAGTTTGGTGAAGGCGGCGTCCCAGAAATGCAGGTGGAGGATTTCGCTCTCGCGGGGGAGGAAATCGTATTCGATGTCGAGGCGGTCCATGGTCTCGAGGTGACGGCGCAGGACGGCGATCGAGATCAGGTCGGCGATGGCAGCGGTTTCGCTGCTGGCATCTTCGATGGCGTGGAGCGTCTGCAGACGGACCTGCAAATGCGCTTTATCCTTCTTGTCGCCTTCTCCGTACCACTGCGAGACGCGGGCGTAGAGATCCCAGCAGTAGTAGTCGAAGTGGGACTGTTGGGTGAGGGCCTCGATTTCGGCGCGGGACTTTTTTTCGAGGTGGGTGAAACCGACGACGACGTCGGCGACTTGCACTCCGGTGTTGTCGATGTAGTTCTGGATGTCGACTTCCCTGCCCGCGTAACGCAGCAGGCGGACGAACGTGTCCCCGAGGATGGCGTTGCGCAGGTGGCCGATGTGGGCGGCTTTATTGGGATTGATGCTGGAGTGTTCGACCAGAATCTTGCCCGGCGGGACGGCCGCGGGCGGATTCTGGCCGGCTGCCAGGGCAGCGGCCATGGTGGCGCGGTTAACGCGGGCGTTGAGGTATCCGGCGCCGGCGACTTCGAGCTTGTCGAAACCTTCGACCGAGCCGAGGCCGGCGACGATCTCGTCCGCGATTTTGCGCGGGGGCTTGCGCAGTTTCTTCGCCAGTTCGAAGGCCAGGGGAAGAGCGTATTCGCCGAGTTCAACTTTGGGCGGCTGCTCGATGACGACGGCGTCGAGTTCGAGACCGTAGGCGCGACGCAGAAAAGCGCGCACGGCGTCGGCCAGTCGGCGCTGCAGATGACGATACAAAGGAGTCCCTCGAAAGTGTTGAAGAAGATAGCGATTGTAGCAGAGCACGCGGCGGGCGCAGGTTTGACGGAGGATGCGGGGTTCCCTATGATGAAGAATTCCGTCGTTGGCCGTTCGTCATTGGCCGTTCGTCATCGATCACTGGCTACTCCGGATGTGATCCGGAGCGTTAAGCTTTGGCGAACGACCAAGGACCAACGACCAACGACGGTTTTCACTATGCGTATTGCCTACCTTGAATGTTTTTCCGGCATGAGCGGCGACATGTTTCTGGGCGCGCTAGTGGATGCCGGGGTTCCGACGCGGGTGCTGGAAGAAACGGTTGCGGCGCTCGGGCTGGGGGCGCGGCTGGAGATTTCGCGGGTGATGCGCAGCGGAATTTCGGCGACCAAGGTGGATGTGTGGGTGGGCGGGGAGAAGGATTTGCCGCGGGAGGAGTATTGGGAGCGGGGGGAACATGGGGATTCTCCAGAGCAGCCTGAGAGTTCCGCTCACGATGAACATGAGCATGCTGGTGAGATTTCGCGGGCAAGAGTGCCCGCGCCACATGAACATCGCCTCGAGCATTCGCATGGGCGGGGCCTGACGGAGATTCGAGAGATCATTTCTGCGGCGGCGATTTCGGCGGGGGCGAAGAAAACTGCTACTGCGATCTTTGAGGCGCTGGGGGCGGCGGAGGCTAAGATTCATAGCACTTCCGTCGAGAGCGTGCATTTTCACGAAGTGGGCGCGGTGGACGCTATGGTCGACATTGTCTGCGCGGCGGTGGGGGCGGAGGCGCTGGGAGTGGATGAGATGATCTGCTCGCCGTTGAATGTGGGCGGAGGCATGGTGAAGTGCGCGCATGGGACGTTTCCGGTGCCGGCTCCGGCGACGGTGGAATTGCTGAAGGATGCGCCGGTGTATTCGTCCGGTCTGCAGGCGGAGTTGGTCACGCCGACTGGGGCGGCGATTGTGAAGACGCTGGCGCGGCGCTTTGCGGCGTTTCCGGAAATGACGATTGAGAAGACTGGATACGGCGCGGGGTCGCGGGATTTTCCGGGGCATCCGAATGTGGTGCGGCTGGTGATTGGAGAGCCTGCGGCTAAATCTTTAGCGGCGGATTTAGCGGGGAAGACTGCGACGGAGACCATCGCGGTGCTGGAAGCGAATCTGGATGATTTGAATCCTCAGGTGTTTGGATATGTGATGGACCGGTTGCTGGAAGAAGGCGCGCTGGACGTGTTTGGGGTGCCGGTGCAGATGAAGAAGAGCCGCCCGGGCACGCTCCTCACGGTGTTGTGCAGGCCGGAGGATGCGGGAAAGTTGGCGCAGTTGATGTTTACGGAGACTACGACGCTGGGGGTGCGGCGGCGCGAGGAAGTTCGGCAGACTTTGGCGCGGCGCTGGGAGAATGTGCGCACGCAGTGGGGCGAGGTGCGGATCAAGATTGCGAGCATGAATGGCACGGTCACCAACTACGCGCCGGAGTATGAGGACTGCCGGAAGATTGCGGCGGAGCATCATGTGCCGCTGAAGACGGTGATGGGCGAGGCGGTTGAGGCTTATCTGGGTAGCGGTCGTGGACAGGAAGGCCTAAAGCTAACCGCAGAGAGCGCGGAGAACGTCCGCCGAGAACGCTGAGAAATCACGGTTCGATGGAACAACGATTGAGAAATAAAGACTGAACGGAATGGCAAAGAAGTTTTACATCACGACGCCGATTTATTACGTCAATGCGCGGCCGCATATCGGGCACGCTTACACCACGATTGCGTGCGACACAATTGCGCGGCGACAGCGCATGCTCGGGGCGGAGACTTTTTTTCTCACGGGAACGGACGAGCATGGGCAGAAGATCGAGCGGGCGGCGCAGGCTGCGGGGAAGACTCCACAGCAGTATGCGGATCAGATTTCGGCGGAGTTTCGCAATCTGTGGAAGCGGATGGGGATTTCGAACGATGATTTCATCCGCACGACGGAAGACCGGCACAAGAAGCGCCTGCAGGAGTTGTTCCGGAAGATTCGCGACAACGGGTTCATCTACAAGGGCACGTATACGGGACAATATTGCGTTTCCGATGAACTTTACGTGGACGGCGCACAGCCCGGCGATCCTTGCCCGACTTGCGGGCGGATTACGGAAACGGTACATGAAGAAAACTATTTCTTTAAGCTATCGGCGTTTCAGGACAAGCTGCTGGCGCTGTATGCCAATCCAGAGTTCATACGTCCGGAAGCGCGGCGCAATGAAGTGATTTCGTTTGTGAAGTCGGGGCTGCGTGACCAGTCGATCAGCCGGTCGACGTTTTCGTGGGGCATTCCGGTGCCGGATGATCCCAAGCACGTGATTTACGTTTGGTTCGATGCGCTGGCCAACTACATCACCGCGATTGGATATGGATCGTCGCACGCGGGGGCGCAGGAAGCGTTCAAGAAATTCTGGCCGGCCGATGTGCAGATGATCGGGAAAGAGATAGTGCGTTTTCATTGCGTGTACTGGCCGGCGTTCCTGATGGCGGCGGGGCTGGCGATGCCGAAAGCGATTGTGGCGCACGGCTGGCTGCTGTTTGAAGAGAGCAAGATGTCGAAGTCGCGCGGGAATATTGTGCGCACGGAGACGATTCTTGACGTGCTGGGCGCGGATGCGCTGCGCTATTTTCTGCTGCGGGAAGTTGTGTTCGGGCAGGATGGATCGTTTTCGTTTGACGCGCTGGTGCAGCGTTATAACTCCGATCTGGCGAACGGAATCGGAAATCTGGCGAGCCGCACGCTGACCATGATCAATCGATACTTCAAGGGTGAGGTGCCGTATCCGTCGGGGACAGCTTCGCGCACGGCGGGCGACGATGCGATTGCTGCGACGGCGCGAAAGACGATCAGCGAATTTGGGGCACTGTTTGATCAGTTCCAATTTTCGCGGGCGCTCGAAGTGGCGTGGGGACTGGTGGCGGCGGTGGACAAATACATCGTCGAAAACGAGCCGTGGGTTCTCGGAGAAAAACAGGATGACGAGAGTCGCGCGCGGCTGGCGACGGTGCTTTACACGTCGGCCGAAGCGCTGCGGATTGCGACGGTGCTGGCGTATCCGGTGATTCCGGAGGCGACGGCGAAGATCTGGACGCAGATGGGGCTGGGAGACATCAAGAAGGTTGATCTGAACACGCTTGCCTGGGGGCAGTTGCATTTGGGCACGAAGCTGGGCGAGGTTGCTCCGGTGTTTCCGCGCGCGGATAAGAGTGCGATTGAAAGGATGCAGAACATGGAAGATCAGCAACGAGGTCCGGTGGTGGAAGAATCGAAGGAAGCGGCGGCGCAACCTGCGGCGACGCAGGCACCGGTGAACGCCCAGCCAGTCGGCGCCGCGCCCGCGGTGGCCGTCACTGCCGAGGCCGCGAAGATTTCCATCGACGATTTTGCCAAGATCGAGCTGCGCGTCGGCCTGGTGAAGGTCGCAGAGCGAGTGCCCAAGGCGGATAAGCTGCTGCGGCTCGAAATTGATATCGGCACTGAGGTGCGGCAGGTGCTGGCGGGGATCGCGGAGGCCTATGCACCCGAAACTCTGGTGGGGCGCAAGGTGGTGATTGTGGCGAACCTGGCGCCGCGAAAATTGCGTGGGCTGGAGTCGAATGGGATGATTGTGGCGGCATCGCTCGAGGGCGGGAAGCCGGTGCTGGCGGGGTTTTTGGAGGATGTGCCGGTAGGGGCGCGGCTGAAGTAGGGGACGGTGGAGTTTAAGGGATCGCCATGAAGGTCACCTGCAAGGCAAGAACTGCGAGAATGTCACCTCCAGGTCGGCCCATGGCTACGTACGAGAAAGAATCCGAGTTCGATCTGACCGTTGCCAAGGAATACGTTGTTCTGGCGATCGCAATGTGGGAAACCATGGTTCTCTTCTTGCTCGCCGACGACTACAACTTGCCAAACTGGCATCCCGTTGAACTGTTTCTGGTGACCGACAACCACTTGGGAGACGACTGGTTTTTCAGCGCCAGTATTGCGAACAAACATGGCGTTCAGGCAATTTGGGGATATGAACATCTTGTCCGTGATACCGATCACTATGAAGCGCTCCTGGAACGAAATCCTGACGCGCTGAAGATTTTCTATGAGGAGAAATCTCGCAGAGAACAAGCTGGCTAGGTTTCTACCGGGCACAGGAGCAAAACCGCCGAGCTTCGCTCGGCCGGACAGCCGAGGGCGGCTGTCCCCACATGACTTCTCAATGTTTGTTGATTCGCATGCGCATCTGGATGGGGAGCGGTTTGATTCCGACCGTGAGATGGTGATTGCTCGGGCGCGGGAGGCTGGGCTTTCCGCCATGGTCGCTATTGGAAATGGCGACGGGCCGGCTGAGGCGGATTGCGGGATTCGGCTGGCGGAGAAGTACGATTTCATCTACGCCACACTCGGCATTCATCCACATGAAGCGCGGCTCGCCGATGACGCCGCGTACGCGAATATGGAACGGCTGGCACGGCATCCTAAGGTGATTGCGTGGGGCGAGATTGGGCTGGATTACTTTTACGATCACTCGCTGCGCGAAGTGCAAAAAGAAGTCTTCACGCGGCAGATGGAATTGGCGGCGGCGGCGAAGCTGCCCATCGTGATTCACTGCCGGCCGTCTGAGGGGAGTGACAACGCCTGGGAAGATTGCCTGGGGCTGATCCAGGAGCGGTGGGCGCCGAAAGGGATTGGCGGGATTCTGCACTGCTTCACTGGCAATTGGCCGCAGGCGAAGCGGGCGCTCGACATAGGATTCATGATTTCATTCGCGGGAAACATCACTTTCCCCAAGGCGCAGCAGATTCGCGACGCGGCGTTGGAAGTTCCACTTGACCGGATGCTCATCGAGACCGACTCGCCATATCTGGCGCCGGTGCCGCATCGTGGGAAGCGGAACGAGCCGGCGTTCGTGAAGGATACGGCGCGGAAACTGGGCGAGTTGCGCGGGCTGCCGATGGAGGAAGTGGGCGAGCGCACGTCGCGCAATTTCTACAATTTTTTCAAAATTGCTGAAACGGCTGAAAGCAAAGTTACGGCGCGCTGACCTCGCGGTTTCTGTTAACCTCATGTAAAGATTCCATCATTTCAGAAAGAATAGAAATGTATGCCCGATAACAGCTTCGACGTGGTCAGCAAGATCGATCTGGCGGAGGTTTCGAACGCGATCCAGCAGGCGCTGAAGGAGGTTCATCAGCGTTTCGATCTTAAGGATTCGAAGTCGAATATCGAACTCGATAAAGACGGGATCGTGCTGCATTCCGCCGACGAATACAAGCTCAAGGCGGTCAACGACGTGCTGCAGGCGAAACTAGTGAAGCGCAACGTATCTCTGAAGGGGTTGACCTACGGCGCGGTCGAGTCGGCGGCCGGGGGAACGGCGAAACGGCGTATCACCATGCAGCAGGGCATCCCGATCGAGAAGGCGCGGGAGATCGTGAAACTGGTAAAAGACTCGAAGAAAAAAGCGCAGGCCTCGATCCAGGCAGACCTGGTGCGGGTGAGCAGCAAGGACCGCGACACGCTGCAGGACGTGATCGCGATGCTGCGGCAAAAAGATTTTGGAATTGATTTGCAGTTTACGAATTACAGGACGAATTGAAAGCTGGACGTCGGACCTCAGACCCCGGCCAGGGTTCGGGCCGTCAGTTTCTGGTGTCGTGAAGTCCAAGGTGGAGGTCCAGGGTCTGAAGTCCGAGGTCCGAGGTCCGAGGTCGGTTTCTAATGAGTGCGTCGGCCGCCATTAACGGAAAAGAAGTATTCGACCTGCTGCGGGAGGATCTCGTCGCGCTGGAGCAGGAGTTTGAGCACGATACGGTCTCGGGCGTGCAGGCCATCACTGAGATTGGCGAGTATTTGCGGGCGGGCGGGGGGAAGAGGATTCGTCCGGCGCTGCTGCTGCTTTCGGCGAAGCTGCTGAACTACCAGGGGCGGGGCGCAGTGCGACTGGGAGCGGTGGTTGAGATTATTCATACCGCGACGCTGGTGCATGACGACATCATCGACGAGGCCAAGACGCGGCGGGGGCGGCCTGCGGCGAACACGCAATGGGGCAACTCGAAGTGCGTGCTGGCGGGCGATTGGCTCTACATGCAGGCTTTCAAGAATGCCGTGCAGGAGCGGAATTTTCGCATTCTCGATACGCTGATCGCGCTGACGCAGCAGATGGTGGAAGGCGAACTGCTGCAGATGGAAAAGCTGGGCAAGCTGATCACGTTAGACGAGCACTTCGATCTGATTTTCCGCAAGACGGCTTGCCTGTTTTCCGTATGCATGCGGCTGGGAGCGATTCTGGGCGGCGCTACCATGGAGCAGGAAGAAGCTCTCGGGCGCTATGGCCACGACCTGGGGATGGCCTTCCAGATTGTGGATGACGTGCTGGACCTGACGGCTTCAGAAGATGTTCTGGGCAAGCCTGTGGCTAGTGATCTGCGCGAAGGCAAGGTCACCATGGCAGTGATCCATGCCCTGGAACGCTGTACGCCGGAAGAGCGGGGAAAGATCGAGACCATCGTGCACCAGATGGCTTTCAACGGCGTGACCCATGCGCAGATCCTCGAAATTCTAGTACGCTACGGATCGCTCGAAGCGGCGCATGACCGCGCGGCGAGATACGCTGAATCGGCACGCAAAGCTATTTGCACGTTTCCGGACTCCGGGGTGAAGCGGGCGCTGTTGTGGGCTCCGGAGTTTGTGGTGGCGCGGGAGAAATAGCTACCCTCCGCTATCAACTTTCGGCTCTCGGCGAAGCCATCTGCTACCGATGATTTCCGTCACACACAACTGTGACGGACGCTACAGACTTCTCTTCCAAACCTGGTCAACAATGCAGGCAGGTTGGTGGAAATGTCCGCCAACGCGCAAGGCTGCAGAGACGCACGAACGTGCGATGGAGTCGCTATGAGAGAGTGCTCCATCTGATCTCTCCTCGGCACTCGTGAACAGTAGAGTCGCCGGGTACATGGCCGGGCGCGGGACACACCCCAACCGAGGAGAGGCAGCGGCTTCAGTCGAAGCTTTACTGAAAAGGCGCCTAGGATTAACCGACGCGCCGGCCCACACAAGGCCGGAGGGACTTCGAGTGGAAGCCGCTGCCTGATCGCTCACCCTGCACGGGGAGAGTCCTCCTGAAAAACGCACTCCCCGTACAATAGCCGGACGCCTGTTCATCGGACAGGCGCCCGGCGTTGTTTATACTGAACCTTTTCCCGGTGTTCACTATCCAACAGTGTTTATGACTGACATGCTGAAGTTGATGGCGGGGCACGGCTATGTCCTAACCTTCGTGCTGCTGCTGGCGGAGGCGATGGGGTTTCCCTTCCCGGCTGCGATTGCCCTGGTGGCGGCGGGTGCGGCGGTTGCCGCCCACGCGCTGTGGGGGCCGTCGGTGGTGATGATCGCGGTAACGGCTCTGCTGCTGGGCGACTCCGCGCAATTCTGGTTGGGACGGGTGATGGGGTGGAGGTTGCTGGGATTTTTGTGCCGCGTATCGCTGAATCCAGAGACGTGCATCCTGCGGTCGGCGGAGTCATTTTACAAACGCGGCAAAGCGACGTTGGTGATTGCCAAGTTCATACCCGGGGTCAATACCATGGCCGCTCCGCTGGCAGGCAGCATGAAGATGCACTTCGGGCAGTTTTTGCGTCTCGACTTTGCGGGAGCCCTGCTCTACTCGGTGACGTATCTGTCGGTGGGCTACCTGGCGCGGGATTTTCTGAAGGCGATTCTGCGCGGTTTTCATGCGGCTGGAGAAACTCTGGAAGGGGTGGTTCTGGCGGCGCTGCTGGCGTATGTGACTTACCGGGTGGTGCAATACCGCAGATTCCGCATGTACCGGGTGGTGCCGCGAGTGCAGGTGCAGGAACTGGCAGATCTCCTGGCTTCGGAGAACGCGAGCCGGGTGTTGATCGTGGACGTGCGCAGCCATGGGTACTATGATTCGGGCACGTCGCGGATCAAGGGGTCGATTCGCATCGAGCCCAATAACCTGGAAGAAGAGATCAAGAACCTGCCCAAGGAAAAGGACATTTATCTCTACTGTACTTGAGCGCGCGAAGCGACCAGCGCCCGGGTGGCGCACCTGCTGCGGGAAAAAGGATTCAACACGTTTGTGATCGTCGGTGGGCTCACGGCCTGGCGCAATGCGGGGGAACCGCTGGAGTCGGTGCCGAAGGATGATCTGGTGAGGTTGCCCACGTTTAGTTAGTGGATAGTGGATAGTTGTTAGTGATTCGTAGTTCTGCTGGTTCATCGATCCGGTCACGGGCGACACACCTCACGCTCCGAACTGCCTTGGATGATGGTCCAGATGTTTGTACCTGCCCCTGCTCCAGTCCTGCGGGGTCAGCTTACCGAAGAAGGGGTGCGGATGCGCGGTGCATTTCGCCTCCCCGCCCTCGAGAAACTCCCGAATGCGAAGCTTGAGATGTTGCTGTTCCCGGCTGAAATCCCACGAATCGGCGACCACGAGCTTTTTGTCGGTGGGACTGTTTCTGGAAAGCGGTTTGTCGTTGGTGTAGATGGGGCGACCGATCGGGCCGAGAATCCTGCCAATCAACAGGAGCGGCAAAACCAGGCGTCCTGAAACCATGTCGAGGGCGGCGGAGCAGTGAGCCATCATCTGGGCCGCATCCTTTTTTCCCCATTGATGTTGCGTGGTGGGTTGTAGCTTGTCGATGCGCGAAATTACTTCGTCGACCGCGTCTGGATGGAACAGATTCTTCTTACTTTTGACTCCCCGCTGATCATCCCTAAGAATCGTGCATGATAGCATCCGCGGCTTATCGACCCAGCACGTCCGGCTGCAAAAGTCCGGGGCGGTTATCTGAAATCACCGCTGAAACTCAGCTTCGCAAGCCGTTTGTGACGAGGGTGTAACATTGGGGCACTTTGCTGCCATGAGCGACACCGCCAGCCACGCAAGTCCAGCGCCGCGCGCCATTTTACCGAAAGGGTCCGCTCTCGATGCGCACACTCCAGGCATGAACCGCGTGGTTTTTCTACTGAGTCTTTCTGTGTTCATCAACTACATCGACCGCAGCAATCTTTCGATTGCCGCGCCGCTGCTGCAGCACGAACTTGGCATTTCCTATTCTCAGCTCGGGGTTTTGCTCTCTGCCTTCTTCTGGCCCTACGCGCTCATGCAGATGCCGGCGGGTTGGCTGGTGGACCGTTTTGACGTGAAGTGGGTTTTTGCGGCAGGCTTTTTTCTTTGGTCCGCGGCCACCGCGGTGACCGGAACCTTGCATGGGTTCGCCGCCCTGATTGCGATTCGGGTAATCTTAGGTTTGGGAGAATCCATCGTATTTCCGTCGTGTTCAAAAATCCTGGGCACCCATTTCGTGGAGAAACGCCGTGGATTTGCCAACGCAATGTTGATGGCGGGCCTGTCTCTGGGGCCGGCCCTGGGAATCCTATTTGGCGGAGTGGTGATTGGCCGCTTCGGGTGGCGGCCATTTTTTGTGACCCTGGGCCTGGCCAGCCTGCTGTGGCTAGTGCCGTGGCTGGCGTGGATGCCGCGCCGCCCGAGTCCGCCGGGGCCGGCGGCTTCCCACCAAATGGGCTACCTGCGCATTGTTCGGGAGCGATCAGCGTGGGGCACGTGCCTGGGCCAGTTCTGCATCAACTACTTTCTGTATTTCCTGGTGACGTGGCTGCCGTTCTACCTGGTGCGGGCCCGGAATTTCTCGGCGAATGACATGGCGAAGGCCGGGAGCCTGGTATTTTTCATGTCCGCGGTCTCCGCCACGGTGTGGGGCAAGCTCTGCGACCGTTGGATCAATGCAGGAGCCTCGCTGACGGTTGTGCGCAAGGCGTCCATGGTTATGGGGCATATTGGTATCGGAATTTCTCTGGCGGCGACAGCTTTCACGCAAGGCGCCGTGTTTATTGCGATGCTGGCGTTGACCGGGATATTTCTCGGCATCAGCGTCTGCAACAGCTGGGCGATTGCGCAGACCCTGGCCGGCCCCCTAGCGGCTGGACGATGGACCGGACTGCAGAACTTCGTGGGCAACTTCGCAGGTTGGGTGGCGCCCGTGCTCACGGGAGTCCTGGCGGGCCGCACGGGAAGTTTCCGTTGGCCGTTTTTTATCACCGCGGTGGTCGCCTGGGTGGGGGCTTTGAGTTGGGGTTGGATAGTGGGACCAGTGGAGCAATGCGATTGGCAGAAGCGCGGCGGTGCGGCGCAGGTGGATGCGTACGCAGACGCCATTTAGGCGAGTAAAACATTTTTCATGGCGCGTGAAATCGAAATCAAGTTTCGCGTTCGTGATGTGCGCGCGCTCGATCGAAAACTGCACGCGGCAGGATTTCGCATGGAAACGCAGCGTACGCACGAACTGAATACTCTCTATGACCTGCCTGGAGAAGTGCTGCGCCACCGCAAGGAATTGCTGCGGATTCGGAAGTATGGCTCGGAATGGACGCTTACCTTTAAGTGTGGCACAGTGCGGGGACGGCACAGCAGCCGGATTGAGTTGGAGACTGGCTTGAGCGACGGAAAACAAATGGGTGCGATTCTGCACGGGCTAGGCTACGCACCGTTGTTCCGCTACGAGAAATTCCGCGCTGAGTGGACGGACGGCAAGGGGCAGGTGGTGGTGGACGAGACTCCCATCGGCAATTTTTGCGAGATTGAGGGCCCGCCCCGGTGGATTGACGCCACCGCGAAGAAATTGGGCGTGAGCACGGCCGACTACATCACGAAAAATTATGCCACACTGTTCCTCGAATGGACGCATCAGAGTGGTAGTAGAGCGAAGGAAATGACTTTCGCGGCGGTGGGTCGAACCCCGGGAGCGCGCAGATGAGAACAATTCGACTGGTTGAGTTGGCTCGCAAGGGCGGCATTTTTCTTCTGGGATGCGCCTGTGCCGCGGGAGCGGCGGCGCAGGACATCCCCCTCCCGCAATTGAAACCGGGTTCGGCGCGCAAACCGGCGGAGACGGCCACGACGCAATCCCAGTCCGCCGTTCCGCAGACGATTGCACTAACGGTGCCGAAGGGCACTCCCATGCAGGTGGCACTAGACCAGGAAGTGCGTTTGCGCAAGGTGGGACAAACCGTCCACGGACGCCTGGTGGAACCCGTCTTCGCCTTCGACAAGCTGGTGCTGCCGGTGGGCACCGAGATGCTGGGACGGGTGAAGAGCATCGAGCATCTCTCCAAGGGCAAACGCACCGGCGCCGCGCTCAACGCGGATTTCACACCCGCGCGCAAGCTGGAAATGGAGTTCAGCGAACTGGTGCTGCCGGACGGGAAGCACATCGGCCTGCACACAACCGTGACCCCGGGGTCGGGCCAGGTGCTGAAGGTCACGACCACCCGCGAGAAAAAAAATACCATCAAGGATGCGGCCGCCACGAAAATCGGCGAGGCCAAGCAGCAAGCCAAACAGCAATGGAGCGATGCCATGAATCAGCTGAAGATGCCGGGCAAGATGCATCGGCTGGAGCGGTATGTCGAGTCTCAGCTGCCCATTCATCGGCAATATATTCCTGCGGGTACGGTGTATTTCGCGGAACTCAACGATCCGCTCGATTTCGGCACCGAAGTTCTATCGCCCGAACAAGCTCTATCGATCGGTAGCGCAGTGCCGCCGGGCAGCGTGGTTCATGCCCGCCTGATCACGCCGCTTACTTCGGCCACCACGCAAAAGGGTGACGAGGTGGAGGCTGTACTGTCGCGGCCCCTGTTCGACGGCGATCACCTGATTTTGCCGCAAGGGAGCCGCCTGCGGGGTTCGGTGCTGCAAGTTCGGCCCGCCCGCCGCCTGAAGAAGAACGGGCAGCTGCGCATGACCTTCCGCGAGCTCACTCCTCCGGATGGCATCGCGGAGAAAATAGAAGCTACCTTGGAAGCCGTGGAGGCAGCCAAAAATGGCAACGTGAAACTGGACGCCGAAGGCGGAGCGGAGGCCACCACCCCAAAGACCCGGTACTTAAACTTGGCGGTGTCGCTGTGGCTGGCCGGGGCGTCCGGGGGCGGGGATCACGACCGCGTCGGAGGCGGCAACGCCGCCGGGGATCCGGGCGGACGCGTCGCAGGGGGAGCAGGCGGATTTAAGTTAATCGGTATCGGCCTTGGCCTCGCTGTCCGTTCGCAGGTGTTCGGCAGAGCGATGGGCGCATACGGTGCGGGCCTGAGCGTCTACACAAATTTCCTGGTCCGGGGACGCGAGGTGGTGTTCCCGAAGAACATGGCCATGGACGTCGGCGTGGGGCAACGGGATGCGGCAAGCCCTGCTCCGGAGCCCGAGAAAACTTCCGCCAGCGCGGGCAAGAGTCCGTCGTAGGCGGAGGGTCTCCCAGTTGAGATAGGAGCGTTACAAAGGCTAGCCGTGGGAGAGTTGCGGCTGGAGCATACAAGAGCGCCTCGCTGCGCTCGGCCGGACAGCCGAGGCGGCTGTCCCTACGTGATTGTGGCAGCTCATGCCCCGTGGCACTTTTTATATTTCTTGCCGGAGCCACAGGGGCAGGGATCGTTGCGGCCTACTTTTTCCTGCGATCTTACGACCTGCTGCACTTGCTGCGCATCTCCGGCGCCGGCCATGCGCGCCTGTTCCAGCTCGCGGCGCTTGCGGCGCATGAAGGCTTCTTCTAACTCATCGGCGGAAGTGGAAACCATGCGCGGAGGACGGTGTCCGTTGCCATCGCCACTATACTGCGCGGGAACTCCTGAGTCTGGTCCTTGTCCTTGGCCTTCGGGACCGCCGGGCTGCGGGCCTTGCGGGCCGGCATCGGGCGGGCGCTCGAGAATCTGCATAAGGTAGAGATACCGGACCGTATCTTCCTGGAAGCGCTGCAGCATGGCTTCGAACATCTCGAACGATTCTTTCTTGTACTCGACCAGCGGATCATGCTGGCCATAGCCGCGCAGGCCGATGCCCTCCTTGAGGTGGTCCATGCCCAGGAGGTGATCTTTCCACTGCTGGTCGATCACGCTGAGCATGATCATGCGCTCGTGATGGCGCATGGCGTCGGGGCCGATGAGTTTTTCTTTCGCGTCGTAGCGCTCTTTTAATTTAGCGAAAACGGCGTCGCCGAGTTCCTGGCGATTGAGAGTTTCGGGCTTCACGCCTTCCGCGAGAAAGTCGACGCCGAAGCGCGTGAAGATCGCATCTTTCAGACCTTTGATGTTCCAGTCATCGACGTGGGCCTTGGCCGGGCAAAACTCTTCCATCTGCTCGCCGAGAATTGCGGAGACGTAATCTTCGAGGATCAGATCTTTCTGATCCATGCCTTCGAGCAGGCGGCGGCGCAGGCCGTAGACGGCCTCGCGCTGCTTGTTCATCACGTCGTCGTATTCGAGCAAATGTTTGCGCGATTCGAAATGCTGCGCTTCCACCGCTTTCTGCGCGGTCTCGATGCGGCGAGTAATGAGCTTCGATTCAATCGGCACGCCCTCTTCCATGCCGAGCCGTTGCAGCAGGTTCGAAACCCACTCTTTGGCGAAGATGCGCATCAGGTCATCTTCGAGCGCGAGATAGAAGCGCGAGGAACCGGGATCGCCCTGGCGGCCGGCGCGTCCGCGAAGCTGGTTGTCGATGCGGCGGGACTCATGGCGCTCGGTGCCGAGAATATGCAGGCCGCCGACCGCAGTTACTTCGTCGTGTTCTTTGTCGGTTTGCTGTTTGTAGCGGTTGAAGGCTTCCGTCCACTTGTCAGTGGGGACGGTGTACTCGTTGCCGTTGTAATAGAAAAGGGAGGTCTGGCCATCTTCCAGCGGACCTTCGATCTTGCCCTGGGCGACGCGTAATTGCTGCGCGATTCCCCTCTTCACCATCTCCTGCTTGGCCATGAATTCGGCGTTGCCACCCAGCAGAATGTCGGTGCCGCGGCCGGCCATGTTGGTGGCGATGGTAACCTGGCCCTTGCGCCCGGCCTGGGCGACGATTTCCGCTTCACGCTCGTGCTGCTTGGCGTTCAGCACCCAGTGCTTGACGCCTTTTTTCTTCAGCAGTTCCGAGAGACGTTCGGACTTTTCGATCGATGTGGTGCCGACCAGCACGGGCTGGCCCTTGGCGTTGAGTTGCTGGATTTCATCGGCGGCGGCGAAGTATTTTTCTTTTTCCGTGCGGAAAACGACGTCGGGATGTTCGAGACGCAACATCTGCTTGTTGGTCGGGATGACGACCACATCCAGCTTGTAGATCTTGTCGAACTCCGTGGCTTCGGTCTCCGCGGTGCCGGTCATGCCCGCCAGTTTCTTGAACATGCGGAAATAATTCTGGAAGGTAATCGTGGCCAGCGTCTGGTTCTCGCGCTCGATCTTGACCCCTTCCTTGGCTTCAATGGCCTGATGCAGGCCGTCAGACCAGCGGCGGCCGGGCATCATGCGTCCGGTGAACTCGTCGACGATGATGACTTCTCCGTCTTTGATCACGTATTCCACATCACGGCGGTAGAGCGCGTGCGCCTTGATCGCGGTATCGACGTGATGCTTCAGTGGCCAGTTTTCCGGGTCGGCAATGTTGCCGATGCCCGGCAGTTGTTCCACTTTCAACCAGCCGTCGTCGGTGACGGTGATGTTGCGATGCTTTTCGTCGACCACAAAATCGCCAGTGAGCTGCGCGGGTTCGCCGGGAGCCACGTCGAGCTCTTCGCCTTTTTCAAGCTTGGGGATGATGCGATTCACTTTGTAGTACTTGTCGGTAGATTCTTCACTCGCGCCCGAAATGATCAGTGGGGTGCGAGCTTCGTCAATCAGGATGGAATCGACTTCGTCGACAATCGCGTAGTTGTGGCCGCGCTGCACGCAATCTTTCAAGTCGAACTTCATGTTGTCGCGCAGGTAGTCGAAGCCGAACTCGTTGTTGGTTCCGTAGGTCACGTCGGCCGCGTAGGCGGCGCGGCGCTCTTCGTCGTCGAGGTCGTGGACGATCACGCCCACGCTCAGCCCGAGGAAACGATAGAGCTTGCCCATCCATTCGGAGTCGCGTTTGGCCAGGTAGTCGTTGACGGTGACCACGTGAACGCCGCGCCCGCTGAGCGCGTTCAAGTAAACCGGCAGCGTGGCGACCAGCGTTTTGCCTTCGCCGGTTTTCATTTCAGAAATCGTGCCCTGGTGCAACACCATGCCGCCGATCAGCTGCACGTCGAAGTGGCGCATGTTGAGCACGCGGCGCCCCCCTTCGCGGACCACGGCAAAGGCTTCGACCAAAATTTCGTTGAGAACTTCCTGCAGCGCGTCGTAGTGCTCTCTTTCGAGCCGTTTCTGGCGGTCGACATCGGGCTCGGGTTCATCCGCGGCATCGGCGACGGGCTCCGCGGTTCGGGCGTCCGTGAAGCGAACCAGCCGTGCCTGAATGCGCTGCCGGAATTCGTCTGTCTTGGCGCGCAACTCTTCGTCGGTGAGCTTCTGCATGGCTGGCTCAAGCGCGTTGATGGCCAGCACCTGCGGCATCAGGGCCTTGACGACCCGCTCGTTCTTCGTTCCGAAAACCTTGCCCAGCAGAGTGTTAATCAAAACCTGGAATCCTTCGGAGGGCAGCAAGCCCGAGCCTATCTTTAAAAGCCTAGCATACTTAGATGCGCCGGACAGGCGCCAGGAAACTGTGTTGGAACCGCCTGCTAGATTCACCGCCCGGAATGCCGGCGACATGCGCGGAGAAGCATTCCTGTGACTCTTCGTCGAACCCCGTAGACACGGCAGTAGATGCGCTTTTCGTGTATATTCCCCACAACCTCACCAAGTTTGCCCCATGCCCACTTTCTACGACCGCTTTGTGGAGTGTTCCGAACGCTGGCCCGAGCATATTGCGCTGCAGGTGCAGCGCCCCGAGCATATCGAGAGTTGCACCTACGCCGAATTGCGACGTATGGCCGAATCCGTAGGGCGATGGATTGCGGAGAACGGATTCGCGCGCGGTTCGCGCCTGGCGATTCTGGCCGATAACCATCCGCGGTGGGTGGCAGCATATCTGGGGATCATCGCGTCCGGTTGCGCAGCGGTACCTTTAGACACTGCGTTGCACGCCGACCAGGCCACGAAATTGCTCCAAGACAGTGGCAGTGTAGCCGTATTCTGCGACGCGAAACATTCCGAGGTGGCGCGACCGGCGGCAGACGAGATTCCTGTCGGGCTCGTGCTCATGGATCCTGAGCGCGCGCCCTCGGCTTCCCTTCAAAATCAGTGGCGGGGAGATTTAAGTGAGATTTTCGCGGCTGGACCGGGAAAGTTTGCGCCCGAAGAGGTCAACCCGGATGACCTCGCTTCCCTGCTCTACACCTCGGGCACCACCGCCGATCCCAAAGGCGTGATGCTGACGCACGCCAATCTGCTGGGCGAAGTGGAAGCGGTTTTCAACTGGGTGGAGTTGGGTCCGGGCGATGCGCTTCTGGGCGTGTTGCCCATGTTTCATGTGCTGGCGCAAATGGCCAATCTGACCATTCCGCTGGTCAAGGGCGCACGCGTTGTCTACCTCGAAACTCTGAATACCACGGAATTGCTGCGCGCGCTGCGGGAGCGCGATATCACGGCGTTTGCGGTAGTCCCACAGTTTTTCTATTTGATCCACGAGCGCATTTTTCAGGAAGTCGCCAAACGGGGCGCCTTCGCGAGAACGGCCCTGACTGCACTCATGAGCGTCAATCGCACGCTGCGAAGAGTCGGACTGAACGCCGGTCCGTTTTTGTTTCGCAAAGTCCACGAAACCCTGGGCAGCAAGATGCGTTACCTGGTCACCGGCGGCTCGCGATTCAATCCCGAAATCGCCCGCGACTTCCGTGACTTAGGGGTTGACGTGCTGCAAGCCTACGGGCTGACCGAGACCACCGCGGCCGTATTCGCCAATTCCCCGGCGAACAACGTGATCGGCTCTGTGGGCCAGGCCATGAAGGGTGTAGAGGCGAAGATTGTCGACCCGCAGCCGCAGGAAGACGGCGGTCAGGCCGTGGGCGAGGTCTCCCTGCGCGGGCCGGTCGTGATGAAGGGATACTGGAAGCGTCCCGACGCGACGGCCGCGGTGATGCGCGACGGATGGTTCCTGACCGGCGATCTCGGCTACTTCGATTCGCACCACAATCTTTTTCTTACTGGACGGAAGAAAGAGGTGATCGTCCTCAGCAACGGCAAGAATGTGTATCCCGAAGAGGTCGAGGCGCACTATCTCCAATCGCCGTTCATCAAGGAGATCGCCGTGATGGGGCTGGAAGGCAAACCGGGCGAGAGCGGAGACCGGCTGCATGCCGTCATCGTGCCGAACTTTGAAGTGCTGCGTCAGCGCAAGATCGTTAACGTGAAAGAGGCCATTCGTTTCGACATTGATGGACTTTCTCCCAAAATTGCCTCCGCCAAGCGTATTGGCAGCTACGAGATCTCGCAGGAAGATCTGCCGCGCACCACCACGCGCAAGATCAAACGCTTCGAAGTGGAAAAGCGGGTGAAGGCAAATCTGGCGCGGAAATCCAACGATGATTCCGCATCGGCCACGGAAAAACCATTGACCCCGGAGCAGACAGCGTGGCTGGGAGAGCCCAAGGTGCAGCAGGCTCTGGAGGTTTTGCGTGAAGCGGCTCCCACCCGGCCTCCCGCCCTGCGCCCGGATTACAGCCTTGAACTAGATCTGGGCCTCGACTCGATGCAGCGCATCGAGGCCCTGAGCCGTCTTGAAGAAAAACTTGGTGGCAACCTGGACGAGGCACAACTGGCCGGGATCTATACGGTGCGCGACCTGATTGACGCCGTATTGCGGAGTGCGGCAAGCGGCGCGGGCGGACCCGCCTCCCACGCTACCTTTGCCGGATGGAAAGCCATTTTGGCAGAAGAGCCAGCCCGCGACGAGGTGATTGCGCTGGCCCGGCCACAGCGCCTCAGCGCCGCGTTCTGGTACATGGCTTCACGGCTCATACAGGTGATCGCGCTCGATCGTTTCAGTTTGCGTGTGCACGGCCTTGCCAAGCTGCCCCAGAGCGGCGCGTATATTATCTCGTCCAATCACCAGAGCTATCTCGATGCCGCCATCCTGGCCGGCTTTCTGCCGCCCAAAGTGTTTGAGAAAGTGTTTGCCGTGGGAACCAGCGATATCTTCGGCAAGGGATTTATGCTGTGGCTGGCGCGAACGCTGCGGGTCGTGGTCGTGGATCCGGACGCCAACTTGATTCCCGCCATGCGTGCCGGCGCCTTCGGGCTGCGTCAGGGACGGCCACTCATTCTCTATCCCGAGGGCGAGCGCTCGATTGATGGCACTCCGCGCGTTTTCAAGAAGGGCGCCGCCATCTTATCCATTCACCTGCAGGTGCCGATCGTGCCGGTCGCGATTGACGGTTTTTACGAAGCGTGGCCGAGAAACAAACCGTTCGCCGGCTTTACACCGCTGCGCATGGTTTTTGGCGACCCCATCATTCCCCCGCCGGAAAGTGAAGCGTCGGAAGCAGCTTATGAAAAACTTACCGCGGACCTCAAGTCACAGGTTGTGGAGATGTGGGAAGGTCTGCGAAATGAATCCACTCCGCCTCCCTCAAAGCTGAGGACTGCGTTCTGAATTAAGGTCACAACCTTTCTTTCAGTTGTTCCGTCAATTGCGTCGCGGCTCCGTACAGCTCGGTGAGTTGCCCTCTTTGAAATCGGATGTCGTTGCGCCCCAGATCGCCCTGGATCGATCGGCAGAGTTGAAAAGCGGTTCGAACTCGCTCCGCGGCCAGCAACGAAACCACTCCTTCAGTTCCCTCATCCAACTGCCGGGAAGCCACGGATTGCTGCGCCGCCCACGCCGTATTCCGGACTCGGTTGAGGGCATCGCGAAAATCAGTCAGCACGCGTGGATCTACCTCCGCCGAGAGCAGCAGTTTTTGCACGGCGCGCAACTCGGTCATGGCACTGCCCAGCCGTTCTGAAACAGTATGAGGCCCCGCGCGAGTCTCCGCCGGTCTTCGCTTCACCAAACGTTCTCCCATCTTTTAAGACTAATCCGTTTCTGATGGCAGGCGCAGACCTCCGAAGGGAGACTGCCTTCGTAATCGATGGATTAGCGAGAAATAATAAATACCCGATCCGGTCGGCTCCTTACTTCGCTCGCGGGTGAGTCTGGTCGTAAACCTGGAGCACGTGCTTCATCGAAAGCTGCGTATAGCGCTGCGTGGTGGCGAGGCGCTCGTGACCCAAGAGTTCCTGAATGGCGCGCAGATCGGCGCCCTCCTCCAGCATGTGAGTTCCAAAAGCGTGGCGCAGCGTGTGCGGATGAACATCGGGCGAGAGCCCCTTGGCGACTGCAATCTTCTTGATGATGCGCCCAACGCTGCGGGTGGTGAGCCGCCCACCGCGCTGGTTGATGAGCAACGCAGAAGAGTGCTTGTGCGTCCCGGCCAGGAGTTGAAGGCGCGCGGGAAGATACTCTGCGAGCGCGCTCATCGCCGAGCCTCCGAATGGGACGTAGCGCTCTTTTTTTCCTTTGCCGCGAATCAGAATCGCTTCTGAACTCAAGCGAATGTCGTCAAGATTGATGCCGGTGAGCTCCGAGTTGCGAATGCCGCAGCCGTAGAGCAATTCCAGCATGAGACGATCGCGCTCGGGAAAAGCTGCCGCTTCCGGCATTTCGCCATCAAGCACGGAGTTCATCTCTTCGATCGTCGGGACACGAGGAAGCTTCTTCGGCAGCTTTGGGGTGGCCACCAGTTTTGCGGGGTTCTGCTCCACCACTCCCTCGCGCGCCAGCCAGCGATACAGAGAACGCACGGCGGCCAGCGAACGCGCTACGGAAGTCTTGCTCAAACCTTTTTCGTAGAGTTGAGAAAGGAATCCGCGAATGGCGATGTGGTCGATCTCTTTCCAGCGTCGCGAACCGGCATAAGCAGCAAAGTTGGCCAGGTCTCCGCGGTAGGCTTTGATGGTGTGCAGCGAGGCATTCTGCTCGCGCAAATGACGCAGGAAATCCGCGACCGCCCGGGAGACGGTAGTCTTCTCTGTGGTCATTCCTGATCCCTAATTCCTGATCCCTGATTCTTTCACCTGACCTTCGCCCTGGGATGATGTTTCTGATACACCGTCCGCAGTCGATCCAGCGCCAGATGCGTATACACCTGCGTCGTCGAAATATCGGAGTGGCCCAGAATCGTCTGCACCGTGCGCAAGTCAGCGCCGTTCTCGACCATGTGCGTGGCGCAAGAGTGCCGCAGCATGTGCGGCGACGCTTTGCGTCCCGACGCGGCCGACGCAGCCCGCACCATCTGCCAGACACGCTGTCGCGTCAGCTTGTGAGCGCCGCGGGCGAGAAACAACAGTGGCGAGCTCTTGATTCGTGCGATGCCCGCTACCATCCGCCCTCCCAACACGGGCCGTGAATCCGAAAGATATTCCGCCAGCGCATGCTGCGCCGATTTTCCCAGCGGCACCACGCGCTCTTTGTCTCCCTTACCCCGCACCAGCATGTACCCGGCTTCCAGTTTCAGATCTTCGAGTTTTGCATTGACGATTTCTGAAACCCGCAACGCGCCGGCGTAAAGCACCTCCAGCATGGCGCGATCACGAATGGCCAGCGCGGCGAAATCTTTCGTCTCGTGCGCTCCCCCGGCCGCGTACCGTAGGCCCGGCGCGGCGAGCGTAGCCTCCATCTCGTCGCGCGCCAGCGATTTCGGCAAAACCTTCCACTGTCGCGGCGATTCGATATTCAACGTAGGGTCATGCCCGATCTTTTTGTCGAGCAAGAGATAGCGATACAGATGCCGCAACGCCGAGAGCTTCCTCCCCACGCTGCGCCCATCCACCTGATTGGCAAACAGTTGTTGCAGGAATTCCCGCACATCGTTGCGGCGCGCGGTGAGCAGCGTACGCTTCCGCTTCGCCACAAACTCGGCGAACTGGCCCACATCGGTGGTATATGCGCTTATGGAAAGCGGCGCGAGACCCTTTTCGATTCTCAAATAATCAAGAAAGCTGGAGAGCACGCCCGAATTAGCTTCTGAAGTCATAGTCAGGGGAAGAATGAGTATCCGCGTTATCGGACGCTGCGAAAAGTGACGATGCGGGTGCCGGGTAGGAGTCGTAGCAAGCTACGTCTCTACAGCCAAGGTTTTGCGCATTTCGTAGAGACGTGGCTTGCTACGTCTCCCACCACTACTCACGCCGCACTGACTTCCCGCAGCATCTCCACCGCATACAGCGCTCCCTCCGGCGTTTCTTCGTGCTTGAAGTAGGCGAACACGTCGCGGCCAGCGGCCATGTGCCCCTGGATGCGGTCGATCATGGAGCGGCGTTCGTCACCGCTATAACTCGGCTTGCGAAAGCGGTAGTAAACAAACGCCGCAGTGGCTACCTCGGGCGTAGTCATGGTTTCAGTTTCGGCAATGCAAACCGCCGCCTGGTGCGAGCGGAGCAACTCCCAGGTGGCATCGGTGAACCAGGATGCGTGACGAAACTCGAACGATGCTGGAGCGGTGCGCGGCAGAATGGCGAGAAAATCTTTCAGCAGCGCAGCGTCCGCCTTCAGGTTTGGCGGAAGCTGAAAAAGGATCGGGCCGAGTTTCCTCGCCGACGCGAGCGGCTCGATCGTCGCCAGAAATCTGGGAACGAAGTCCTCTGTATCCTTCAGGCGCTTGATGTGCGTGATCACCTGATGAGCTTTCACGCCAAAGCGAAAATGCGCGGGGGTGTCGCGAATCCAGTTCTGGATGGTCGTCTCTTTCACCAACTGGCGGAACGTGAAGTTCACTTCCACCGTGTTGAGCTGGGTCGCGTAGTGGCCCAGAAATTTCTTTTGCGCCAGCTTGGCGGGATAAAAGTCGGGCTTCCAGCCCGGGTAGGCCCATCCAGAAGTTCCCGCGAAGAGTTGGGGCATGAGCTTGCTCGATGGTGAAAGTAGCTGCGCTAGCGCGCGGACAGGAGTGCCCGCGCCACACAAGCGGGGATTATACCTTGCGGCGAGTTTTCCCCACTGCAGGCTTCTTGTCCGTTTTGGTCGCGGCTTTTCCGGACACGCGGCCCGAATCCTCCGCCTGAGCCGCGATTTCGATCGGCTCGGCTTTTTCCGCGGCGGCGGTTGCGGCCAACTTTTTCAGGTCGGGCAGCGATTGTTTCAGCTCCAGCACTGGCTCGAACAAGTCGCCGATCTTCTCGAACCTCGCAACGGTCTGCGATGCTTCAAACACCAGCAGGCTGGCATCTTTCTTCTTGTGCGCGCGCTCCACCTCCTCCCATGTAACCGGAGTCGAAACCGTGGGATGTTCCCGCGCCCGCAGGGAATACACGCCAATCGTGGTCTTGTGCTCGTCGTTCTGGCTCCAGTCCACAAACACCTTGCCGGTGCGCACCTGCTTTTTCATCTCGGAGACAACTTGCTCGGGATGGTCGTGTTCGAGCAGTTGCGCCAGCGCGTGCGAAAACAGCTTGGTCGCGTCGTAGGTAATCGGAGTATTCAGCGGGACATAAATTTGCAATCCCTTCGAGCCTGAGGTCTTGGGAAAACTCTGCAACCGGAAATGTTCAAAGATTTCACGCAGCCACAGGCCCACCTGGCAGCATTGCACAATATTCGCCGGAGGCCCGGGATCGAGATCGAACACCATCATGGTAGGGCAGGTGATGTCGGTAGCCAGCGAAAGCGACGGATGCAGTTCCAGCGCGGCCAGATTCGCCAGCCACACCAGCGTGGCCATATCGTCGGCGAGCACATAGTGGATGGTGCGGCGGTTGCGCCCACTCCAGATCGGCGCCGTCTTCACCCAGTCGGGCCGGTGCATGGGAGCGTTCTTCTCGAAGAAAGGCTCGCCTTCCACGCCATCGGGATAGCGTTTGCGCGTGAGGGCGCGCCCGGCCAGATGCGGAATGATCGCCGGCGCGATGCGGACGTAGTAGTCGATGACGTCCTTCTTCGTGAATCCGACGGCCGGGTAAAGCACCTTCTCGAGATTCGACAGCTTCAGCGTCCTGCCCTGGACCTCAATGACCGAATCCATCCGATTCTCCCGACCCGCATTGTGCCTGAAACTCTGCAAAGCGCAAAATGCTGGGTGTAGATGCCAATGTGGGGACAGCCACCTCGGCTGTCCGCCGGAAGCAGCCCGGCTTCGGACCTCGCGGCCCGTTTGACAACTTCCCATCGCGCCACGTACTTTCAAACTTCTGCCCTGCGAGTTCGTCCAACGGATGTCCGCCCGAGTCGCAGCGACCAAATCTGGAGGTCCGATGAAAGCGCCTGCACTGAAAGCCGCCGCTCATTTTTCAGTCCTATTTCTGCTCTTTCACCTTGCCACCGCCCAGGACGTCGCTTCCTTCGACAAGCGCATCACGGTCAAGAAGTTGCCAAACGGCCTCACGCTGCTGATCTGCGAGCGCCCGGAGGCGCCGGTCTTTTCTTTCTTCACCCTGGTCGACGCAGGCTCCGCGCAAGATCCCATGGGCAAGACTGGTCTGGCGCACATGTTCGAGCACATGGCGTTCAAGGGCACGGACAAAATCGGCACCACCAATTACGCCGCCGAGAAGCCGGCGCTCGCCAAGGTCGAGGTGGCCTACGCCGCCTACATCGCCGAGCGCGACCAGAGCGTGGGCCGCGACGAAGCCAAGCTGAAGCAACTTGAGAAAGCCTGGAAAGACGCCATCGCCGCCGCCGACAAATTCGTCAAGTCCAACGAGTTCGGCAAGATCATCGAGCAGAACGGCGGCGAAGATCTCAACGCCTTCACCAATTACGACGAGACCGCCTATCACTACTCTCTCCCCGTCAACCGCCTCGAACTGTGGGCGTATCTGGAATCGGAGCGCTTTTTGCATCCCGTGTTACGCGAGTTTTACAAAGAGCGCAACGTGGTCATCGAAGAGCGGCGGTTGCGCACCGACAGCAATCCGACCGGCAGGCTGCTCGAGCAGTTCACCGCCGCCGCGTTTGAGGCGCATCCCTATCACCGCCCCACGGTCGGCTGGATGTCCGATCTGAATTCGTTTTCCGCTACCGACGCGCAAGATTTTTTCGACAAGTATTATGTGCCGGCAAACATGGTGGTCGCAGTTGCCGGCGATCTGAAAGCATCGCGGGACCTGCCCATCCTCGAGAAATATTTCAGCCGCCTGCCCACACGTCCGCAGCCGGATGAAACCACCACCGCCGAGCCGAGGCAGAATTCCGAGCGCAAAGTCGTGCTGAAAGAACAAGCCCAGCCGCTATATCTCGAGGGCTATCATCGCCCCGACTACCGCACCAAAGACGACGCGGTGTACGACGCCATCACCGATCTCATGTCGGAAGGCCGCACGTCGCGGCTCTATCGCGCGCTGGTGCGGGACAAGAAAATCGCGTCGTTCTCCGCGGGATTCAGCGGTCTGCCCGGTATCAAGTATCCGCACCTGTTCGCCTTCTACGCTTTCCCGTTGCCCGGCCACACCACGCAGGAAATGGCGGACGCCATCCACGTGGAGATTGAGCGTCTGAAAAAAGAAGACATCAGCGACGACGAATTGAAAATGATCAAGACCCGCACCAAGGCCAGCCTCATCCGCAGCCTGGCCGATAACGAGGGGCTGGCCACCAACCTGGCCACCAACCAAACCCGCTACGGCGACTGGCGCGAGCTGTTCCGCTCCGTAGACCGCATCGACCAGGTCACCAAGGCCGACATTCGCCGCGTGGCCAATGAAACTTTCGTGGATATGAATCGCACCGTAGGCGTCATCGAGACAGCCGGCGGCGCATCCGGAGCCGGCAGCACGGGCGATTCCGGCGACCAGGGAGGTGCGCAGTGACGAACTCCTCATTCCAGACGCATGCCGTGAAAATGAAACGGAGCATCGCCGCCGTAACCCTGCTTACCGCAACCGCCATTTTCGTCCCCCTTCCTCGCGCCCTGGCTCAAGCTGCGAGTTATCAGCAGGTGCCCATTCTTCCTCTGCCGGCATTTCATCCGCAGCAGCCCAAGCGCATCGAACTCGCCAACGGCATGGTGATCTTCCTGCAGGAAGATCACGAGCTCCCGCTGATTGACGGCACCGCCCGCATTCGCGGCGGATCGCGCAACGAACCCGTCAGCAAGACTGGACTGGTCGATATTTACGGCGAAGTCTGGCGCACCGGCGGAACGAAAGCCCAAACTGGCGATCAACTCGACGACTTCCTCGAAGTTCGCGCCGCCAAGGTCGAAACCGGCGGCGGTCCGGACTCTACCACCATCGGCTGGTCCTGCCTCAAGGGCGATCTCGACGACGTTTTCAAGGCCTTCGTTGACGTGCTGCAGCACCCGGAATTTCGCGCGGACAAAATCGACATCGCGAAAAAGGGCGAGGACGACGGCATCTCCCGCCGCAACGATCAAGCCGGCGGAATTGCAGCGCGCGAATCCGCCAAGCTGGCCTACGGCGCCGACAATCCTTACACTCGCGAGCCGGAGTATGCCACCGTGGCCGCAATCACCCGCCAGGATTTGCTCGATTGGCACGCCCACTACGTCCACCCCAACAACATCGTTCTCGGCATCACTGGCGACTTCGATTCCGCCGCCATGGAAGCCAAGCTGCGCGCGGCGTTCGACTCGTGGCCCAAAGGCCCGGCGCTCCCCAAAGACGACATTCAGTACCATCCCGCCCCGCCCGGCTACTACCTCGTCCCGAAAGACGACGTGAACCAGAGCAGCATTCACATGGTGGCGCTGGGCACCACCCGCGACAATCCTGACTACTACGCCATCAGCGTGTTCAACGAAGCTTTCGGCGGAGGATTCTCCTCGCGCCTGTTCAACGATATCCGCACCAGGCGCGGCCTCGCCTACAACGTGGGCGGTGGCATCGGCGCCAATTTCGGGCACCCCGGCATTTTGCAGATCGTGATGGGGACCAAGAGCCAGAGCACCATCGAAGCCATTCAGGCTGCGGGAGAAGACATCGACAACCTGGCCAGGCAGCCCATCACCGACGACGAAATCAAGCGCGCGAAAGACTCAATCCTGAATGCGTTTATTTTCCGCCTCGATTCGCCCGACAAAATTCTCGCCGAACGCATGACCTACGAGTACTACGGATATCCACCCGACTGGCTGGATAAGTACGAGGCGGAAATCAGGAAGGTCACGGCCGCCGACGTAAACCAAGTCGCCGCTAAATATCTGCACCGCGACCAGTTCTCAGTTCTGGTGGTCGGCAACACCAAGGAATTCGACAAGCCGCTCTCGTCGCTGGGCGCGGTCAAGGAAATCGATATCACCATTCCGCCTCCCCCCGTCGTGGCGCAAGCCGGCCTGGCGCAAAAAGGTGCGAAAGAAGACGCCAACTCCAAAATCACGGAGTCGAATGCCGAGGGCAAAGCGCTGGCCGGCAAACTGGTCGCGGCGATGGGCGGCGAGGCCAAACTCGCCAGCATCAAATCGCTTAAAGCTAAGTTGACCATCACCCGCAAAACCCCTCAGGGCGACTTTCCCCTCCAGATGGAAACGATCATCGTGTTCCCTGATCGCCTGCATGCTGAAATGCAAACACCCAGCGGAATTATGGAAATCGTAGTTTCGCCCGACGCCGCCTTCATGGCCATGGCCGGCCAGGGCGTGCGCGACTTCCCCGCTTCCCAGAAAGTGGAAAGTCTGGAGCAGATCAAGCGCGATCCCATCTTTATCGCGTCGCACTGGAAAGATCCCAACGTCTTCTTCCGCGCCGGGGGAACCGAAAAAATCGGCGACGTCGAAGCCCGCATCGTCGATGTGAATGCGGCCGGCGCTGCCATCCGCTGGTATGTCGATCCCCAGACCGGACACATCCTGAAAGAAACTTATCGCACTCTGGGACAAGGCGGGCCCGTGCAGGGCGAAACCGACATGGAAAACTGGAAGACCATGGGCGGGGTCACAATCCCGCTCATGCGCAAGAACAAACAGGACGGCGAAGATTCCAGCGCCGCAGAATATACCTCGCTAGAAATCAATTCCACGGTGGACTCGAAGATTTTCGACAAACCAGCCGAAAAGCCGGCCGATCAACCCTAGAACGTTTCCGTGTTCTGGGTACGCTGTTATCTTCAGCGAGGCCAACCAGAAGAGCACGCAGGGCAGTGGCTCAATTTGAATTTCTCTGCGCTCTTCGCGGACTTTCTTTGCGCACTCTGCGGTTAAAGTCTTTTTCATTTGCCCAAGAACAAGACCCCTTTAACCGCAGAGTTCGCAAAGGAAATCCGCAAAGGGCGCGGAGGGATTCAAATTGAGCCACCACCCAAGGCAGGGCTTCGTTGACTTGGCCGCTTCTCGCACGTAGGATTCTCCTCCTGTGATCGGGCGAACCATCTCGCATTACCGGATCGTCGAAAAGCTTGGTGGTGGCGGGATGGGCGTGGTCTACAAGGCTGAGGACACCCGCCTGCATCGCTTCGTAGCCCTCAAGTTTTTGCCGGAGCAGGTTGCCCGCGATCCCCAGGCGCTCGCGCGTTTTCTGTTCGAAGCGCAGGCCGCATCCGCGCTGAACCATCCCAATATTTGCACCATCCACGACGTTGGCGGGCAGCAGGGCGAAGCCTTCATTGCAATGGAGTTTCTCGAGGGACTGCCCCTGAAGCACCGCATCGCCGGGCGTCCCGTGGAAATGGAAACCCTGCTGTCGCTCGGAATCGAGATCGCCGACGCACTCGACGCGGCTCACACGCACGGCATTTTTCACCGCGACATTAATCCATCAAATATTTTCGTTACCAAGCGTGGCCACGCCAAGATTCTGGATTTCGGCTTGGCGAAGCTCGCCGTGGGTGATGAGGCCAGCGTCAGCGGCAACACGTTTGGAGGTGTCACCCAGGGGCTGCCGGATCCTAGTCGTCCGGGCTCTGCTCTCGGAACCATCCCTTATATGTCGCCGGAGCAGGCGCTGGGACAGAAGCTGGATTTTCGAACCGACCTGTTCTCGTTCGGAGTTGTGCTCTACGAGATGGCGACCGGCGCCCTGCCTTTCCAGGGGCACACCACCGCCGCGTTTTTCGATTCATTGATTCACAGCGTGCCGGAGTGGCCGCTGCGATTTGATCCCCCAACGCCTCCTGAACTCGAACGCATCGTAAGGAAGGCTCTCGAAAAAGATCCCGCTCTGCGCTATCAAAGCGCCGCCGAGATGCGGGCTGATCTGAAGCGTCTGCGCCGGGAAGTGGAAACAAGTCAGTCTCAGACTGGCGGGACAACGAAGAGGCCCGCTCCGGACTCGAAGGAAAGAATCCGGGCTTTATTCTCCACCTCGTTCAACGCTCCGCAGCCTCAGCCCAAGAAAACCGTCAGAACGTGGCTGGCGATCGGCGTTGCTGCACTGGTCGTCGCTGCAGGCATCATCTGGATTTTAAGGTCGCCACAGTCTCCGCCGTCGGTGCTTTCGTCGCTGCAGATTACCAACGATGGCACCTCGAAGCGCTCTCTGGTCACCGACGGCTCCCGGCTGTACTTCTCTGAATATGTGAGCGGACATTCCATCCTGATGCAAGTTTCCACCTCGGGTGGAGAAACCACCCCCGTTCCAACCTCATTGGCCAGTGCTGACATTTATGATTTCTTCCCCGGCCGCTCCGAACTGCTGGTAAAGGGAGTAGCGGAGGGTTCGGAGACGGAGTGGCCGGTGTGGGTGCTGCCCGTGCCCGGCGGATCGCTGCGGCCGGTGGGAAATATCCTGGCCCACGCCGCCACCTGGGTGCCCGATGGCCAACACATTGTCTACGCCAGCAAGTCCAGTTTGTACGCCTGCAATTCAGACGGAACCGATTCGCACGCGATCATCACGGTGCAGGGCGTTCCTTTCGCGCCGCGATTTTCTCCCGACGGCCGCCGTCTGCGCTTCACCATCCGCGAAACGAATCAGCGCACTTCTTCCCTGTGGGAGGTTTCCGCCGACGGAAAAGATCTGCACCCGGTCTTGCCGGATTGGAACAAGCCAGCCCAGGAGTTCGGCGGCACCTGGACGACCGACGGAAACTACTTTCTATTCGAATCCACTCGCGACCACGCGCAAAACATCTGGGCTCTTCGCGAGGGCGGTTCTTTGTTTCCCAAGGCCAGCGCCGAGCCGACACAGCTCACGGTCGGGCCGCTTATGTTCAGCAATCCAACACCGAGCGTGGACGGAAAAAAGCTGTTCGTGATCGGGCAGCAGCGCCGCTTCGATTTGATCGGCCTGAGCCACAGTGGCACGAATCGCAAGTCGCAGTTCTCTGTTGACCTGCCCGGTGTTTCAGCCGGCGAGGCCGACATTTTCGGCAAGAACGACTGGATCACTTACGTGGCCCACCCCGATCTCACGCTTTGGCGCAGCAAACTCGACGGAAGTTCCCGCACGCAGCTCACCTACGCCCCCATGCAAACCCACATGCCGCGCTGGTCGCCTGACGGGACCCAGATTGCGTTTATGGCGTCGCGTCCGGGAAAACCCTGGAAAATCTTCGTAATCCCCGCCGAGGGCGGCACGCCGCACGAAGTGACCGCGGGAGACCACAACCCGGGCGATCATAATCAGGGCGACCCGTCCTGGACGGCCAAAAGCGATGCCATCGTCTTCGCCGGAATGCCCTGGCTGGAATACGGGACCGCAAATGGGCCAAACATTCACATCGCTGACGTAAAGACAGCGCAGGTCTCCGATGTTCCGGGTTCGGAAAAACTCTTCAGTCCACGCTGCTCGCAGGATGGCCGCTACTTGGCGGCGCTCTCCGCCGACTCCACCAAGCTACTGCTCTACGACACTGAAAAGAAAAGTTGGACGCCGCTCGCCACGTCAAGGTTCGCCTTCGAGAACTGGTCGCATGATGGTAAGTATCTTTATGCGGAAGATTATTCCGACAGCACCGATGACTTCGTGCGCGTAGGTGTGGCCACCGGCAAAGAAGAACGCCTGCTCAGCCTGAAGGACATTCCCCGCGGCTTCGATCCCTGGGAATTCTGGATCGGCCTCGCCCCCGACGACTCCCTCCTGATGATGCGCGATCGCAGCACCCAGGAGATCTACAGCCTGGATGTACGCTTCCCGTAAGGTAGACCCACCGCCCATGTAGCGACAGCCGCCTCGGCTGTCACGCCAGGGCGAAGCCCGGCGGCAAAAGTCCCGAGCATCGCAATCTTCCATAGCCAGAAACATGGGTTGACAAGGTCCGCCATGCGCGCTAATTTCAATAGCGAACAAAAGACGAAATGTCTATGTCTTCCCTGCCCTTGCTCCCGCTTCCCGAAAAGCCCCAACTCGTCGGCATCGCACGCCTGGCCTCCGAGGGCGAGTCTCTGCGCGAGGGGCACAATGTGGAGTACTTCACCCTCCCGGCCAAGTCTCTGCTCAACCACTGCGTGAGCGGAAGGCAGATGCCCTTTACCTGGACCATCAATCCTTATCGCGGCTGCGAGTTCGCCTGCAAATACTGCTACGCCCGCTACACCCACGAATTCATGGAGATGCGCGACGACGTCGACTTCGAGCGGAAAATCTACGTCAAGCAGCACGCGGCGAGTCTCTTGCGCGATGACTTGCGCCGCGTGAAGCCCGGAGAAGCCATCGCGCTGGGAACGGCCACCGATCCTTACCAGCCCGCCGAACGCCGCTACGAGGTCACGCGTGGCATTCTGGAAGAATTCGCCCGCCATCGCGGATACGAACTGGGCATCGTGACCAAATCAAATCTGGTTGTGCGCGACCTCGATCTTCTGAAGGAAATCGCGCAGGCCAATAAGCTTTCCGTCCACATCACGATCACAACCTTGAATATCGAACTGGCGCGGATTCTTGAGCCGCGGGCCCCGCGTCCGGACCTGCGCCTGGAAGCGGTGCGCGCCCTAAGCGAAGCTGGCCTGCGCGTGGGCGTAAGTTGTTCGCCAGTCCTGCCCGGAATCACGGACTCGCCCGCAGACCTGGAAGCCGTGGTGCGTGCCGCAGCCGAAGCTGCCGCCGACCACATCTTCGCCAACCCGTTGTTCCTCAAGCCGTGCTCGGCGGCCGTGTTCCTTCCTTTCCTCGAACAAAACTTCCCCGCCCTGGCGGAGAACTACCGGCAGCGTTATGCAGGCAGATCGTTCCTGCCCCAAGCCTACGGCAAACGCCTGTCGCAACTCATCAAGCACTTCCGCGAGAAATACAAGATTTCCCGCACTGATCGCCGCAGCGAACCAACCGCTTACGCCACTAAATGGCCCGCGCAAGGTCTCGAAGAACAGATGGACTTGTTTTGAAGAATAAAGCTGGACCTCCTGACCCCTAACCCCTAACCCCTGACCTCGGACCCCAGACCTCGGCGCGTTGAACCTTTGATATCTGAAGTCTGAGGTCCGAAGTCTGAGGTCCGAAGTCTCAGGTCTGAAGTCCGAAGTCCAAAGTCTGACGCCCGAGGTCTGAGGTCCGACCTCCGACAGTCCTTATCCAATTACTTCCGCTGCCTCTATAATCGCAACTGAGCCTCATGGCAACCGCCTTCCCCCAACAACCTCCCGCCCAGCCCTTGACCCTCTCCGCACGCCTGCGCAGATTCTGGCGACGTGTGACCGAGGGACTCGAAGTCAGCCAGCTCTGGTCGCAGTTCGAAGGCGAAGCTCGCGCCAGCTACCGGCTCTACTCGAGAGACGTCGAAGCCAAAACGCCCGAGGGACTCACCGTTCGCGGCCGCCGGCTGCATGTGGCCAAGGAATTCTTCTGGGCGGTGCTGGAAAAGCTCTCGCCCGCGCGCCGGGTGCTGCTTCTGTTCGCGCTGATCTGCCTGGTCATTCCTCACACTGGATTCAGCTACAACGGGGAAGGCGGCAAAATTACCACGGTCGAGTTCGATCTCCACTTCTGGGGCGGCCTGCTGCTGTTCATACTCCTCATGCTCGAAATCGCCGACCGTGTGGTCATGAAGCGCGACTTGCAGATCGCGCGCGAGATCCAGACCTGGCTCTTGCCCGGAGCTCCTCCGCAAATCCCCGGCCTGGCCATCGCCTACACCACGCGACCCGCAAACACCGTGGCCGGCGACTATTACGACGTATTCCCGCGCCCCGGCAAAACGGTGGAAGAGAATCGCGTAGTCTTCGCGGTAGCCGACGTCGCAGGCAAAAGCATTCCTGCAGCCATGTTGATGGCCACTTTCCAGGCCAGTCTCAAGACGCTGTCCACTGCCCAAGTCGCGCTGCCTGAACTGGTGGCCAACATGAACAGGTACGCCTGTTCCAACAGCCAGGGCGGACTCCGTTTCACCACCGCATTCCTGGCCGAGTATGATCCCGTGCGCCGCAGCTTCGATTACATCAACGCCGGCCACAACAATCCGATTCTTCGCCGCAGCAATGGTTCCATCGAGCGCCTGGACGTCGGCGGCCTGCCTCTCGGCATTCAGCCGGAAGCCAAATATGAGTCGGCGAGCGTCACCCTCGCACCCGGAGATTGGCTGGTGATCTTCACCGACGGATTAGTCGAAGCCGAGAACGCTCATCAGGAAGAGTACGGAGAACCGCAAGTTCTGAGCAGCATCGCGGCCAACGCGGCCCTGACGCCCAGCGAGCTGCTCAGGCGCCTCATCACCGAACTGGATTTGTACGTGGGCCAGACGCCCCAGCACGACGACGTGACTTGCATGCTGCTGAAAGCGGAATGAGGACGATTCACCGCCGAGCACGCCGAGAAACTACAAAGAGAAAAGCGCACAAAGCATTGGAGGGGTAGGCCTTTAGGGGTTTTTTTCCGCGCCCTCCGCGCGCTCGGCGGTAAAATGCTTTTTCATCTCTTCCGCGTACATCCGGTGAAACGCATGCACGCCTTTTTCCTGCTTCACGCTGAATCGGCCGCGTGAGTAGCTCCGCGAACGCAGATTCTTCTGCACCACCTCGCAGATGCCCACATCCTCAATCTGAATCTGGTCGCTGAATTCGACGGAAGCCCTGGCCGCCGGACTGCTGTGATCTTTTTCCGGCAAATACCATTCGAAAATGGCCAGCGACCGCTCCGGTTCGATCGGCAGCACAACGTTCAGCGAAACATTGTCGGGATAGCAGTTCAGCATCCAGTTGGGAAAAATCCAGAAGTAGTCAGTAGTCAAATCCTCGCGCGCTTCCTGATAACGGCGCGGCGTGGCGTCGCCGGGCTGCGCGCCGCGGATCGGGCTGAACTGGCGCACGTGACGTTCATAGGGCTCGACCGTGTAGGCGTTGAAATCCAGTTCGCGATTCAGCCCTGGATGCACGCTGGGCAGGTGGTAGCCCTCCAGATAGTTGTCGACATAAGTCTTCCAGTTGCACTTCATGTCGTAAGTACGGCGCTCGAACAACTTCATGTCCGCGAAATGAAACTTCTCCGCCTGCTTCGGCAATTCGCCCAAACTCTCGCGCAACGGACGAGCGTCCGCAGCCAGATTCACGAAAACAAATCCGAACCATTCTTCGGTGCGGACGGGAACCAGCGAAAAATCCTCAGCCCGAAAGCCCTCGACGCCCTCAATTTCGGTCGCGCTGATCAGCGCTCCGTCGAGGCCATAGGTCCATCCGTGATAGCCACAGCGAAAAAGTTTGCGCGAACCGCATCCTTCCGCCGGAGGTCCAGCCCGATGACGGCAAACGTTGTAAAAACCACGCAGTTTCCCATCTGCCCCGCGCACCATCAGAAGCGGCTCGCCCAATAATTCAGTGGTGAAATAGTCCCCCGGATTCTCCGCCTGCGCGCAGTTGCCAACGACTTGCCAGCTGCGGGAAAATATCTTTTCCTTCTCCGCGGCGAATACGGCAGCATCGGTGTAGAGCGTCGCGGGAAGAGTCCAGGCGCGAGCAATGTCGGCTTCAACGTGCATAGAATCCTTAGGAATGGCCATGAGTCCCAGACACGAGTCCGGGAACGAGTCCCCAAAAAGTTACGCGGGACATTCTACGGCACGCGCGTCCGGGCGGCGACTCGCGGCCAGAACGTGCGAGAGGAAATGCGACTCAGCGCAGGTGACAACTCGATTTCGCGGGGCGCAAGTTGGGATCTGGGAAGCGTTCCTAAATGGGACCGGTCGGGCAGCCGATGACACGATTTGTCAATCCTGACGCCGCATTTTGCCAGAGAGTGGCCCGAACGTGCCCCCTGGGGAATCGAAAGTTTGCCCTTCCGCTGAAAATAAAGCCGTTGCCGGCAAACGAGCGGAACCAAGGTAACTAGAAGGATTGGAACACCAAGTGCGAACATAAGTCACGACTGCGTCATCCGTGACCAGCAAATTCAAGACTAAACGAGGGGAAAATCGAGATGCGGAAACAGAAGGGTTTCTCACTGATTGAGCTGCTGATCGTGGTGGCCATCATCCTGATCATTGCAGCTATCGCCATTCCTAACCTGATGCGCGCCCGTATGGCAGCCAACGATTCGTCCGCGGCCGCTTCCGAGCGTTCCATCGTCACTGGTGAAATCGGCTATTTCGCCGCTTACCCGACCATTGGCTACGTTGTTCTGGCCAGCCTGGGTGGCGCGTCGCCTTGCACTCCGCTGCCTGCTAGCGGCTGCTTGATCGACAACAACCTGGCCAGCAACGGCGCGGGCGGTGGCAAGAGCGGTTACAACTTTGCCGCGACCGCAGTGACCGGCGCTGGAAGCCCGATTCCGAACGAGTTCTATACCACTGGAACTCCGATCAGCGCTCAGACTGGCACCAAGGCATTCTGCGCGTTCGATGACGGCGTGGTCCGCACACAGGCTGCTGGCACCATCACTCTGGTTGCTGGCTACGGCGCTTGCCAAGCCCTGTTGCCGTTGGCGAACTAACTTAGGCGAAGTACTCGGGGGAGGGTACAAGCCGGGAGCAGCGAAGGCAACTTCGCTGCTCCTTTAACTTTTTGGGCTGGTCTTTCCGCCGAACAAAAATTCCACTGTGACGTGGCAGCGATCCACTCCATTCAACTACTGCCCCTTCCTGTTACTTCCCGGCAGGAATTGTCATCATTCCGCGATTGAGCCCCGGTACACCACCCAAGCCCTCGTCTGACCAATTTATTCTTCTTCGCAAATCACTCAAAACAAACGATATTCCCTGATACGGCCAAAGGCCCCCCCTATACAGAAATTGGCCCATTGGATGCGATTAAGGATTATGATGATCGCGACATTCGACTCACGGTTCACTCCTATGGCTCCAAGAGACCGGTTGCGAAGATTCCGAGGGGGCGTTTCGCAGAAAAATATTAAGGGTTTCTCACTGATCGAGCTGTTGATTGTGGTGGCCATCATTCTGATCATTGCAGCCATCGCTATTCCAAACCTGATGCGCGCTCGTATGGCGGCCAACGATGCGTCGGCCGCTGCTTCTGAGCGCTCCGTTATCACTGGCGAAATCGGCTATTACTCGGCATACCCAACCATCGGCTACGTTGCCTTGGCCAGCCTGGGTGGCGCGTCGCCTTGCACCCCGCTTCCGGCCAGCGGCTGCTTGATCGATAACAACCTGGCCAGCGATGGCGCGGGCGGCGGCAAGAGCGGCTACAAGTTTGCCGCGACCGCAGTGACCGGCGCAGGAAGCCCGATTCCGAACGAGTTCTATACCACTGGAACCCCCATCAGTGCACAGACCGGCACCAAGGCGTACTGCGCCTTTGACGACGGCGTGGTCCGCACCCAGGCCGCCGGCACCATCACCCTGGTGGCTGGCTACGGCGCTTGCCAGGCCCTGTTGCCCATGGCGAACTAGCACTTAGCGAATTCTTGGGCGAAGTACGAACCGAGGGTACGAACCGAGGGTACGAATCGGGGTACGAATCGGGGTACGAATCAAGGAGCAGCGGACGCAAGTCCGGCTGCTCCGTTTTCTTTTGGGGTACTTCCTGTGGCATGAATGCTAGTTCCTCGCAGAACCAACCCCGGCGGAATCCAGCACCGACAAGCTTCGCTGATCAAACTGCCAGAAATTGTCAATCTACGACTGAAGATTGCCCGTGGATGCGCCCTGGGGCGAGGGTTGGAACTGCACTCGATAGAAAACAAGGAGGTTCCCTCAATCCTTCGGAACCGGCAAGCGGCCTTAATTTGGCTGACTACGTGCAACAAGTCAATGCAGGTAGGGAGTTTTGCAACAACGTTACTCCTGTGCTTGGGGAAACAAATGCGCACTCAAAAAGGATTTTCGCTCATCGAGTTACTGATCGTCGTGGCGATCATCCTGATCATTGCGGCCATTGCGATCCCGAATCTCATGCGCGCCCGCATGGCGGCGAACGACTCGTCGGCGGCCGCTTCCGTTCGCACCATCAATACGGGAGAGATCGCGTATTTCAGCGCGTATCCCACCATCGGTTTTCCGCTGGCTCTGGCGTCCTTGGGCGGCGCAGCTCCGTGCACACCTCTTCCGGGCAGCGCCTGCGTGATCGACAACTTCCTGGCCACCAACGGCGCTGGGAACGGCAAGAGCGGCTTCACCTTCAATGCCACGGGCTCGGCCAGCGCCGGAAGCCCGGTCAATGACCAGTTCTATTCCACGGGCACACCCATCAGCGGCCAGTACGGAACGCGCGCCTACTGCTCGATCCAGGATGCGGTATTGCGCATCCAGCCGGCAGGCGTCACCACCCTGGTTGCCAGCTACGGAGCCTGCTCAGCTCTGACGGCAATGAGCAACTAAGTCCGTATCCACGTCGAATAAATTGTCGGTCAGAGTTGTCGGAATATTTCCTGGCCGTGCAGTGACGGACGTAACTGTTCCCCTGTCCCAAAATCCTCACGCATTGCTTATAATTTCTCACGAAGGCAGTTGTATTCCACGTTCACTGTCTCGGATTGAAGCAATGCCTGCGATTGAAATTCTCGGCTTGGAAAAAACCTACATGGTGGGATTCTGGCGCAAGCGGCCCAAGCGCGCCTTGTACCCGCTCAGTTTGAAGGTCGAGGAAGGCGAAGTCTTCGGCTTTCTCGGCCCGAACGGAGCCGGCAAGACCACCACGCTGAAACTTCTGATGGGCCTGGTCTTCCCCACCGCGGGATCGGCCCGCATTCTGGGGCGCGATTGGACTGATCCGGAAGTAAAAGCGCAAATCGGCTTTCTTCCCGAACAGCCCTATTTCTACGATCACCTGACCGCGCACGAACTGCTCGACTACTACGGGCAACTCTCCGGAGTTCCCGGCAAAGACCGCAAACGCCGCATCGACGAGGTGTTGCAACGCGTGGGCCTGACCGATGTAAAGGGCGTGCAACTGCGCAAGTTTTCCAAAGGAATGTTGCAGCGCGCCGGAATTGCGCAAGCCATTCTGCACGACCCGAAGCTCGTATTTTTCGATGAACCGATGTCCGGCCTCGACCCGCTGGGCCGGCGCGACGTGCGCGACCTGATGGAGCAACTCAAGCACGAAGGCAAGACCGTCTTTTTCTCGACTCACATTCTTTCCGACGCGGAAGCGCTGTGCGATCGCGTGGCCATCATCCATAAGGGAGAACTGCGCGGAGTGGGCGCGGTCGAAGATCTTACCTCCAGCGTGCAGGGAAAAATCGAAGTGATCTGGCATGGCACGCAGATACCAGCGTCACTGAAGGCCTTGGGCGCGGACTGCCACATCAGCGGTGACACCGTCCGGGCGGTCCTGGCGGAGGGCCAACAAGATGCCGCCATCGACGCCCTGCGCCGCGAACGCCTCCGCCTGATCGCCATCACTCCGCTGCGCACTTCGCTGGAAGCTTATTTCGTCGAGAAACTCCAGCGCGCCGAAACTAGCGCCGGGACGACGGCCGGGAGTTCAAGATGACTGCCCGCATCGTTCACATCGCCTCCAACACTTTCCGCGAAGCCGTACGCGACCGCGTGCTCTACAACCTGATTGCGTTCGCCGTGCTGCTCTCCGGGTCGGCCATCCTCGTGGGACAAATCTCCATCGACATCGAGCGCCTGGTCGTCATCAACCTCGGTCTGACCGCGGTGTCACTGTTCGGCGTGGTGATCGCAATCTTCATCGGCATCGGCCTGGTTTCGAAAGAAATCGAGAAGCGCACGCTTTACACCGTGCTCTCGCGTCCGGTGCGGCGCTGGGAATTCATTGTGGGCAAGTACTTTGGCCTGGCCGGCACGCTCGTGGTCAACACGTTTTTCATGGCCATCGGAGTGTTCGGCGCCCTGCTCTACGTGGCCCATAAGCTCACTAGCTCGGACGCGATGATCTTCGTTGCTTTGTATTTCATCGTTCTCGAATTCCTGATCATCTGCGCCCTGGCCCTGTTGTTTTCGTCGTTTTCGTCGCCGCTGCTGTCTGCGGTGTTTGCCTTTTCGCTGTTCGTGATTGGCAGCTTTGCGGAAGATCTGCGCGGCTTCGCCGGGATGGCACATGGCCCCACGCGCTGGCTGGCCACGGGCGCGGCCTATGCGGTTCCGAATTTTTCGGCTTTCAATGTGATAAATCTGGTGGCGCACGGGCATCCGCCCTCCGGGCAGCTCATTCTGCAGAACACGCTCTATGCGCTGTTTTACGCCGGAATGGCCCTGAGTGGCGCGGTGCTGATTTTCGACCGCCGCAATCTGAAATAGCGCCGCAGCCTGGAGTCGCCGCCTGGAATGAAGAGATGTCGATGAACTCACAACGTCGAACCACGCTGATCGCAGCCGCCAGCCTGTTGTTCTGCATGGTGGCCAGCGTCCAGACGTTGCGCCGGGTCGACGAAATTCGTCCCCAGGCGACGCTGGATGACATTCTCTATATCAGTTCGCCAAAAATCGTGAAGCGGGCGAGCCTCGGTTATGACGGGCTGATGGCCTGCATCTACTGGACTCGCGCCGTGCAATATTTTGGCGAGCACCATCACAATGGTTCTCTGAGTTTCAACCAACTCGCGCCGCTGCTGGAGATGACCACGCAACTGGATCCGCACTTGATTGTTGCTTATCAGTTTGGCGCCAGCTTTCTTGCGCCCAAGCCGCCTTTCGGCGCGGGCCAGCCCGACCGCGCCATTCAACTGATGGAATACGGGATCCAGAATAATCCCACCGAATGGCATCTCTACTACGACCTGGGCTTTATCTATTACACCGAACTCAAGGATTACGCCAAAGCTGCCGATACCTTCGAGCGCGGATCGCGCGTGCCCGGAGCGCATCCTTTCCTGAAGATCTTTGCGGCACAAGCAGCACAGCATGCGGGCGAATTCCAGACTGCCCGCATGTTGTGGACCGCGACCTACCAGTCCAGTCAGGACAAGCAGATCCGCCAGAACGCGGTCGAGCATTTGCGCGCGCTCAAGGTCGATGAGGACGTCACCAACCTGCAGAGCGCGCTCACCCGCTTCGGCGAGCGCACCGGCAGACTGCCCAACAGCATTTCCGAATTGGCCGCCGCCGAAGGCCTGCCCGGCATTCCCGTGGATCCCGACGGCAATGCCTACACCATGGATCGCGATGGCCGCATTCTGGTGGAAAGTCCCGACGACTTTGCCTTCGCCACCAAGGGCCTGCCCCCAGGATACAAGCCGATACCCAAATTCCACGACCAGTAACCGCCGATAACTTCGTGGGACGGGCATGCTCGTGTGGGGACGGGCACGCTTGCGAGCCTGCCCTGAGCGAAGCCAAAGGGTCCAGCGAGCGCAGCTCGCCCGGTTCTCCTAACCACGCCCCCGGCCTGGTTCCTCTCGATCAACCAGCTATCCACCTGCAGCTATGATGGCAAAGCACGCATGAACTCTCCCTCGCCGCCGCAACCCAGTCTGACCAGCGCCATCCACCAATGGTGGACCGACACCGCCACCCGCGAAGGCCGCATGGTCGCGTCACGGAAATTTCTCGCCGCCATCTGGGAATTCATTCGCGACTCTACCCCGGAGCGCCGCCGCCAGCGCTATGGCGACGCCGACTATGACTGGGACCACCGTCTCAACACCACCAGCGCAGCCGTAAGCTGGCGCGATCGACTGCTGGGCGTTTTTCATTCTCCCTACCAGCCGACCGAGCCTGCGTTATTCCACGAGATGCTCGAAGCGCTGCAGCAGCAAGCCGGTCCCGATTTTCGAGAGTTCACGTTCATCGACCTGGGTTCAGGCAAAGGACGCACGCTTATGTTGGCTTCAGATTACCCTTTCCGGAGAATCGTCGGAGTGGAACTGCTGCCCAGTCTTCATCAAATCGCGCAGGAAAATCTGAAGCAGTACAGCAGCGAATCGCAGAAATGCTTTGCGATGGAATCCATATGCGCGGACGCAACCGACTTCCCTTTTCCTGCGGAGCCCACGGTGTTGTACCTGTTCAACCCCTTCCCGGAGTCGGGACTGAGGCGCATGCTCGCGAATCTGGAACAGAGCCTGCAGCAGAATCCGCGCCCGGTTTACGTCCTCTATCACAACCCACTGCTCGAAGACGTGCTCGGCAAATGTGTGTCGTTCTCAAAGATGGGCGGCACGCACCAGTATTCGTTGTACAAGAGTCAGGAATTGAAGAGCCCAGCGTAGAATTGACCGAGGAATCCTTCTCACCGCTTTGCTGCCTGGCAGAATGAAAGAATCTGCATGCGAAACTGCCCCTGTCTGATCGCGATTGTGACTTGCTTGAGCGCCGTTCTGCTGGCAACCACCAGCCCGTCCGTTGATGTCAAGGCCCTTGCCGCCGCTGTCGACGAGCACTACAACCATCTGCGCAGCCTCGAAGCGCAGTTCATCGAGGTCTATCGCGGCTCCGGCATCGAGCGCACCGAGTCGGGCATGTTGTGGCTGAAAAAACCTGGCAAGATGCGCTGGGAGTACCGTTCTCCTAAGAACAAGCTGTTTGTCAGCAATGGGAAAGATGCGTGGTTTTATGTTCCTGACGATCGGCAGGCCCGCAAGTCGGATGCAAGGAAACTGGACGACATCCGTTCCCCTCTGGCTTTCTTGCTCGGGAAGGCCAAGCTGGAGAAGGAGTTGCAAGGATTATCTCTAGCTCCGGATGTGCCTCCGCTGCAGCCGGAGGATGTAGTCTTGCGCGGCGTGCCGCAGGCTTTAGCGGATCGAGTGAGCGAGATTCTGTTGGAGATCACGCCGGATCACAAAATTGCGCGGGTT
>DATGHF010000020.1:0-57621 GCA_035308125.1 Candidatus Sulfotelmatobacter sp. | reverse complement strand
GTCTGAGCAAGATAGCTCACTATGGAGGAAATCAGACTGCGTGACGCGGTCACAGGATCAACGCGTGGAACCTTCCGCGTGCAATGGCGGCATTCGTCCGTGGGTGGGGTTTAACGCCAATGCCGGATCAGGCGCATGCGCGTCCGGTAACTCGAATTCCCGTCCACAGTCGAAGCAGACGCGGTAGGTGCGGCGTTTAATCGTGAACACGCGGCTCAGGTGACGGTGCCGGCAGCCGAAAATGAACTGGAGAACCCCCGGCAGTTTCACAAATCCTGCGCGCGCTGGCGACGTTCGCAACTTCCGTTGGCGTCCAGCCACTCGAGTAGAGAACGGACGCTCGCCCGCGCCAGGGCAATTGCGCAGTCTGCGGCTCCGTAATAGATGTTGAGCGTATCGCCATCGGCGTCCATGGTGTATCCGCAAGGGAACACTACATCATCCACGTCGCCGTGGCGTTCGTACTCCGCTTCCGGACCAAAGATCCACGAATCTCCTCGCAGCAGGCATTTCTCCGGATTTTCGAGCTCAAAAAGGGCTAATCCTAATCGATAGAGGCAGCCCGAAGGCGTATGTCGTACTCCGTGGTAGAACACGAGCCATCCTCGCGAAGTCTCGATGGGCGGCGGCGATAACCCGATTTTGTTTGCGTCCCACCAGGCGCCACGGCGAGCTTCAAGCATGAGCCGGTGCCTACCCCAATAACGTAAATCGGGCGAGTAGGAAATCCACATGTGTGATCCGAGCGTCGTCATGGGACGATGAATTAGTGCCCAGCATCCATCGATTCGCCGAGGCAGAAGGGCGGAGTCTTTGTCGTCCGGCGGCATGATTACGCCGTACCGTTCGAAGCTGCGGAAATCTTTGGTCAGAGCCAGCGACACTCCGGGACCGCCGCGCGAATAGGACGTGTACGTGACGACGTATTGCTGCAGTTCGGGGACGAACGTAATGCGAGGATCTTCAATTCCCCAGATCTCCTCGGGATAGTCCTTCGGGCTGGGCATTAATGTTGGCTCGCTGTCGATTTCCCATCCATCGACGCCATTTCGAGAGCGCGCGGCGCACAGATGAGAGAGCCCGCGGCGATCTTCGACGCGGCAAAGCAGCAGGGTGGTGCCATCCGCGAGTAGCGTTGCGCCCGCATTGAAGACGCTATTGATGGGATATGGCCAGTCCTTGCTCGTCAGGATCGGGTTCGAGGGATGGCGAAGAAGGAGTGGCTCGAAGCGAGTACTCAGAAGGCTCATGGAGTTTTCTGCGGGCATAGTCATGATGGGATTTCCATTTGTTCCGGCTCTTGCAGCGAGCGCATTTCGAGGAGTGCCATCAAGAACGATAGCGTTGATTCTGCTCCCTGGTTTTCATTGGCGCGGTCGGGATGCAGGCCGTCCCGGCAGCCGCCGGTGACGGAATCATAGAGAGGCAGTTGCAGATCGTTATCGCCGAGGAACCAGTTGAATGCCGACCAGGCCTCGTTGCGCCAGCGGCTGTCGCCAGTGACGCGGTGCGCCTGCAGGCACGCAGAGACCGCGCCAGCGGCTTCAATCGGCTGCTGATCGAAGCGGGCCTTCTCGCCATCCTGGCGATAGAAGCCTTGCGAACCGATGGGCACGAAATGGCCGTTGGTTTCGCAACGCTGCGTTCTTAGTAGCCAATCCAGCGATTCAAGGCCGGCGGAAATCATGCGGTCATCCGAGCAGGCGGAACCCACCAGCAGCAGGGCCTGGGGCAGTCTCGCGTTTCCGTACGCCACGATGTTTTCGAACCACTTCCAATCCGGGCGGCGGATTGATTCATACATTTCGAGCAGTCGCCGGCTGAGTGCGGATCGCACTTTCTGCGCATCGCGATCTCCAGGATACGAAGTGAGATATTCCTGAATTCCGAGCAGGGTGTAGGCCCAGGCGCGCGGACTACTGAATTCCAGCACTGCGGGCAGAGAAAATTCGAACAAGCGCCCCGCAGCGCCTCTGAATCCTTGATCACGAGACCGGCCCAAGACCGTTCCCAGCCCCCAGAGCGCGCGACCATGGGAGTCTTCGGAACCTGCAGGCTCGTTCCACCGGCGATCATAGCGGAGAAAGTTCTTGAATCTGCCTTTCGAGGAATTAAAGGCATGCTCCAGGAATGAGAGATACAAAGCAGGTGAAATCGCGGAAGGTACATCTGGCTCTCCACGCCCATCTTTATGCGAATGTTCAGGGTCTAACTGCCCCAGCAGCACGGCAAGTATGAGGGCGCGAGCGTTGTCATCCGTGGTGTATCCCTCCCTGCGGTTGGGGATGGTAAAGATCGAATGCTGGAGCATTCCGGTGTCATCGGTCAGCCGGTTTACATGATCGAGTTTCAATTTCGGCAACTGATCCAGCGATTTTTGCGTCATGCGTGCCGAGAACTGGACTTTGGGGCTTCCCATGCGGTCGCTGCGCACTCGGGCGAAACTCTCCATGTAACCTTGCGCGACTCTTTTCCAGACCATTTCGCGCGCGAACAGATAGGCGCGTTTGCGCATGGCGTGGCGAATCGCGGGTGTGTCCAGCAGTTCGATCGTCTTCTGCGCGATAGCATTGGGATTCTGGAAGGGGACGAGCGCGCCTCTGCGGTCGTCCAGCAACTCAATCGCGTGCCAGTATGGAGTCGAGATGATTGCTTTGCCTGCCCCTAATGCATAGGCCAGCGTTCCAGAAACTACCTGGGCCTCGTGGCGATAGGGCGTGATGTAAATGTCTGCGGCGCCAATGAACTCAACCATTTCTTCGGGACTGACGAAGCGATTGTGGAAGAGCACTTGCGATTCCACTCCAACTTCCTTCGCCAAGCCCTGCAAGCTGGCCCGATACTTGTCGCCGTCGCGCCGGAGGACGTGTGGATGGGTCGCGCCGGCGACGATATAAACCACGTTCTTGTGCTTCGACAGGATCTGCGGCAGCGCCTGAATGACATTTTCGATTCCCTTATTCGGCGACAGCAAGCCGAATGTGAGCAGCACTGCCTTCCCTTCCACGCCAAAGCGGTCTTTAAAGAAATTCGGATCCAGGAACGGGAGATCCGGAACTCCGTGCGGCACCATGTCGATCTTGCTGCCTGGCACTTTGAAAATTTCCTGCAAGAACTGGGACGAAAGCTGGCTCATGACAATGAGGCGGTCGGACAGCTCTGCGATTTCTTCCATGACCATCAGCTGGTCAGGGTTCGGCTCGCGCAGAACTGTATGCAGGGTGGTCACCACCGGCATCTTCAGGCTACGCAACAGATGCAGAATGTGTCTTCCAGCCGGACCTCCGAAGATTCCGTACTCATGTTGCAGGCACACCATGTCGATGTTGTTGAAGTTCAGAAACTCCGCCGCTTCCCGATACGACGTCAAGTTGTCCTGGGCGAGCGACCATCTCACCCGGTCGGGATAGTCATATCCTTCTTCGGTGTCGTCGACGGGGAGCGCCAGCAAGCGGGCGGTTCCGTACTCGGCGGAAATGGCGTTGCACAGGTCGGTGGTGAAGGTGGCGATTCCACAATGGCGCGGAAGATAATTCCCGATCACCGCGATCCGACTGGGGAGGGATGGCTTCGAGTGTGGCCGTGCGCGAGCCGCCGCAGCCCCGTCCCGTATTGGGCGAGGCGGCCCGACAATTTCCAAAAGAGCTTTCGGTACAAAGGTGTTCGGCAGCGACATTGTGTTCCTGACTCGATGAAAAGCGGCGGTTTAATGAAATTACGGGCCCATTGTCAGACGGCCCAAAGAACAACACCAGCGCTGGTTGGAATTTCTCTGGTGCTAGTATTCACCAAAAATGGGCTTGCGGACTGGTCACTATTGACCATTTTGTTCGCCAGGAACAGTGCATGGTGTAGCCATGAAAGCCAAACAGAAACTGGCCCTGGCGGTTCGTTGTCCTACGTGTGGAGCGAAGCCCGGCGAAAAGTGTGAACTGAGCACCGGCCTGCCCCGCACGGAACCGCATCGGGACCGGCGTTTGGCGGGGTCGGAAATTTCCGAAAAGTAACAGTCAGTTCCGGCAGGCTCAGGCCAGCACCGGTTCGGCCAGAGTTGAGCCCAGACGATCAAAGGCGCGGTGCACCGAGGCGGCGGCCACGGTGCTTTCCTCTAGCGTGGGCGTTGGTACCTGGAGCAATCCCTGCCGGCCAAGGTTCGGGGGCAGTACGAACGAGTCCTGGTGCTGCATGACAAATCCCAGAATATGCGCCAAGCCCTCCGATGCGTATCCATTGTCGAAGCTGATTCCGGTGGCGTGAAATGTGGAAGGCGACATCCAGTACTCACAGGCCAGAAGCCAGTGGCCGCGGGTTAGGGATGACCAGACCTTTAGATAGTCCAAGGTGCCGCCGGGCGCGAAACCGTATTCGATATGAATCAGGCCAGCCTCGGTTCCGTGCATCAGGTCTGCCCACGACACAACAATGGCTGACTCAAGAATCTGGCCGAGACTTTGATTTTCGTTGGATGTCATAAATTGGCCTCGGGCTTTCTTCGGATGCGCTCAGCCTTGAGCCCATTCCGCATTGTGTTGCGACACCTGCCTTACCTCAGCACTCTCCAGGTAGCAGCTCTGCTGGAGATGTCGCGAGTGCGCTGTAACCACGGCATAGGGCACACCCAGAAAACGTCTGGCGACGATCCCGGTTACTTCCAGCCCATTGAACTGTTGCGGCCTTACCTTCTCCAAAATCCGCTTCACCGCGTCCTGGATCTTCCCCGCTCCAAGAGAGCCAAAGAACATCACCTTGACTTCCCCCGCCATGAAAAAACAATTCCATCCGGCAGCCTGGACCTTGCGATCCAGGGCGAAGCCATCCAGAATCTTGAGCAGACTCCATTCCCCCGAACAGGGCTCACTCTCCAGCCCAAGACGTTGCGTCATCTGAGGCCATTGCTTCATTAGAATCGTGCCAACTTGAACGGTGGGTGGCATAGTTTCCCCTGATCGGTAGCGGTGATTGTCCGTCTATTTTGCTGTCCCATTGTGAGACCGAAGGCGAAATAAAACTGCTCAAAAGTGACCACTCTGGCCCAAATTGCTTCGCCAGGACCATTCGTGCGGAATGAGGGCGGTCGCGATTCGTGCGAATTGGACCATCTGCCGGTCTATAATTGTCGAAAATGAGCCCTACGGTAGCAGCCAAGAAGAACGGCGGGTTCGATCCCAACACCTTCCTCGCCACCATCGGCGAGGGCCGGAAGATTCTGCTTGTTCCAAAGAAGCAAGTAATCTTTGCGCAAGGGGACGAGGCGGACGCTGTCTTCTATGTGCAAAAAGGCAAGGTGAGGCTTACCGTCGTGTCCCAGATCGGCAAGGAAGCAACCATCGCGATAGTAAACCAGGACAACTTTTTCGGTGAGGGTTCGCTGGCGGGTCAGCTTCTACGGATGGGCTCCGCGGCGGCCATGACGGATTGCGAAATTCTCCGGGTAGAGAAGAAGACGATGATGGAAGCACTTCACCGCGAACCTGCACTTTCTGAGATGTTCGTGGCCTATTTGCTGGGACGGAATATCCGCTACGAAGAGGATCTGGTCGACCAACTTTTCAACTCCAGTGAGAAACGCCTGGCGCGGGTCCTTCTATTGCTCGCTCATTTTGGCAAGGAAGGCATCCCCGAAACTGTGGTCCCCAGGATCAGTCAGGAAACTCTGGCCGAGATGGTTGGGACCACTCGCTCGCGCGTCAGTTTTTTCATGAACCGCTTCAGGAAGCTGGGATTCATCCACTACGCCGGGGGCACGGAAGGGGCGTTGCAAGTCCACAGCTCGCTGCTCAACGTAGTTCTGCACGATTAAGTGCTTCCACTCGATCTGTTGCATTTTCAAGCCAGCAATCCACGGCTGAGCCGGTGGCCTTCCCTGGCGGCGGGTGAGCAATTTTGACCAGAATCGGGGGCGTCCCTGACGGTATACCTGCCCGGTATGGCTACCAACAGCACTCTACTCTGCATACACCGCGACCCGGCTGAACTGAGCATGTTGCAGGAAAACGGATTTGAACTGGTAACCGCGACCAATGGTCACGACGGCTTGCGGCTCTTGATGTCGCGGCCCGTGGATGCGATTGTGCTCGAGTACCATCTGGGTCTCCTGAATGGCGCGGTCGTGGCGGCGGAAATCAAGAAGGTCAAGCCGGAGCTTCCGATCGTCATGCTGGCCGACCATTTGGAATTGCCCGACGACGCTCTGAAATCGGTAGACGCTCTCGTGACCAAGTCCGACGGAGCCCACTTTCTCTGGGCGACCGTTCACTTTGTACTGAATGTGAAGCCGGCCCAACTCCGCGAAGCGAGGCAGAAAGCGCAGACGCCGGCCAGTCTTCGACGTTCTGGCACGTTGCGCGAAGAGGTAGACCCTTCGCCTCGGTCCCCAATTGACAAGATCGAAGGTCCTCTTTCGCCAAGAGAGTGGCGAAGGGTTCGCGATGGAACGATTCGCTTCTGACCACGCGAAGGGAGCCAGGTTTGCCTTGTCCAGGACAAGGTCCGCCCTTCCATTCCTGTCCTGTTTTGGCTGCCAAACAAAATCCTGTCGAGCAGAATTGACCATTCTTTTCGAGGATCGATGTCGGATACTCAACGTGGGAAGCAGGAAACCATGCTCCGAAAACAGACGAAGCCCGAAAATCCCGTGTTTTTTCAAATCCGTAAGGACGGCAATGTGGTGGACGGCGCCAGCTATTCCAGCCTGGAAGAGGCTTCTGCAGAGTTGCAGAAGTCTGCGCACGGAGGCGAGGTAACCCAGGTAGATGGGCTCGATCAGATCGTGCGCCGCTACACTCCGGCAGAATGCCGCAGTGCGGCGCGCAACTTTTTGAACAAAGCGTAAACTACAAACTCATCTGGCATCCTGCCGCGCCAGTCGATTGCCACTGAACGACTTTCCGCACTCCAAACAGAATGCCTTCGAGCGCGGCGTGATCAGGCCACAAAACGGGCACATCCTTTGCGACGCGAACTCGCGGTCCTGTGGCTTCAGTGCCGCCAGCAGTCGCTTGAGCGCTTCCGGAATGGCCGCGAGCCTCCTTCGAAAACGCTCCCGGAGCCGACGAAAATTGGGGTCCATCCCTCTACCTTCGATCTTACTCTGCTGATAACCATGACACATCCGCACCCGCGATCCTGAGCAGGATTGCTCACTTTACGTAAGAATCTCTCCACCCAGCAGGTGAGAATCCGCCAATCTGCCCGGAAGCACCGGAGAAGTGAGCAATTCAGATCAGCAAATCGTTCCCCCCAGGGCGATCATGGTCCTAGAGACGAGCACTTCTTCTCTCTCTTTCAGGTCCTCTGAACTAAGTCAGCTATCTGAAGCTTTCCCGCCTTAGTTCTACAGCTCCGAAAGGAACAATTCATGAAGAAGACAATGTCACTGCTGTTGATCAGCTTGATGGGCATGGTTGGAACGTACGCGTTTGCCGGCTCGGACCGTGAAGACACGGTCGAGCGTATGCAAAAGTCGGTCGAAGTCCTGCAATCGATCATGTCGACGCCCGACAAGGGCATCCCCGAGGAAGTGTTGAGCGGTGCGAAGTGCATCGTGGTAGTGCCAGACCTGATCAAAGGCGGCTTCATCATTGGTGGCAAACACGGCCGCGGAGTGGCTTCGTGCCGCACGCCTGAAGGCTGGAGCGCGCCCGCATTCGTCTCCGTTGGCGGAGGCAGTTGGGGATTGCAGATCGGCGTCGAAGGCGTGGACCTGGTCATGCTCGTCATGAACGATCGTGGCCTGCAGCATCTGCTTTCGACCAAGTTCGAACTCACCGGTGAAGGATCGGTAGCGGCGGGTCCGATAGGCCGTCACACTTCCGCCGGAACCGACATATTGCTCAATACGGAAGTGCTGACCTACTCGCGTTCGAGAGGCATATTCGCCGGTCTGACGCTGGAAGGTGCGGTAATCGAGCAGGACAACGATTCGACTCGCGCCATTTACGGCCATCACATGATGTTCCGCAACATTCTTTCGGGCAAGGCGCAAACTCCCGCGAGCGCAGTTGCGTTCCTGAAGGCTGTCTCGGAAGCAGGCCACCAGGCGCACCTTGCGGAAGCAAGAGAAGACCGCAAGCAGTAAGTTTGCAGCAGAACGTGGTCAGCAAGACGGACTTGTGACTGGCCGGAACCGTTACCGGTTCCGGTCAGCCCAACCATAGCCGATACCAGCAAGGCAGTAAGTTTTACCCCTCCCGAAGGGCGGACTATATGAAAACTCTCTGGAAACTTCTTTGGGCCCCAGTGGCCTGTCTTAGTCTCTGGCCGGTCCTGGCGTTGGCTCAATCCTCCGATCTTTCGCAAAATCTCGAGGCCTGCAAGGCTGGCCGCGAGGCCTGCGATCGGTCGAAGTTGAGTGCAGCGCAGTTGACGGAGGTGGCTCTGGCCAGCCACGCGCGCAACGTTGCGAACTGCAGGAACGGCTACCTTTCCTGTGACCTTACAAGACTCACCGAACCGGAAGCTGTGGCGTTAGCCATAGCCAATCACCAGCGTAATGTCGCGGACTGCAACGATGGCATCCAGTCCTGCGACCGGTCTAAGCTGACTCCGGCCGAAGCGCGTGATTCATCCGCCGCGGAGCGCCTGCGTAACATTGCCGACTGTAAGGACGGCGCGGGTGGATGCGACCACTCTAAGCTGACCGCAACCGAAGCCGGAGCAGTTGACACTGCCAGGCAGCAACTTAACGCATCCGACTGCAAGAATGGCGCCGGCCTCTGCAATCACGCCAAACTGAGCGCTTCAGAAGCTCAGGCAGTAGCTACCGCAGAACACCAGCGCAATGCGCAGAATTGTGCCAGCGGCTGGGACGAGTGTGACCACTCTAAACTCACTCCGTCGGAAGCTCGGCAAACGGCCTATGCAGAAGACCAGCGGAACCTCTCCGCCTGCAAGGACGGCCAGGAAACCTGTGACTACGCCAAACTGACTCCGACCGAAACCAAGGTGCTGGCCGAGGCCGAGCACAAACGCAACTATACGGCCTGTGTGAAAGGCTACGGCTATTGCGATCCGGCACGACTCACGACGGAAGAGGCTCGTAAGATTCATCCTGAAGGCCGTTGAATCGCCGATCGATTCACAACGGCGGCCCTGGTGACAACAGACTATGATTCAACGAAAGTGTCCGGAGTGTAGCTGCGAATTGGTGCCAGCCAGACGTCCTGACACTCAGTACGTGCCCGGGGTCCGCTCGATTCCCTCTCCCGGTTGGCACTGCAGCGTTTGCGGAGGCACGTTTACCGTGAAACAAATCCGCGAAAGCAAACGAGCAAAATCCGTTGCCATTGAGCACGCCTAGGCTAGTGTTTCCTCATTCGCCTCTGGCATCCAGACAACCGGGAGTGTCACGGCTTTTGCCCTGACTTGCTCCCAGGGGATGACATCGGAAGGGTTTTGCTCGTGCCGAGCGATGCGGTGATCAAGCTCAGCGCTTTGCTCATCTATCAGCGAAGCTGCGTCTGCTTCCCGGCTTTCCCAGACCGTGTCCAGCAATTCCGCTTCTCCGCAGCGCGGTTTCTTCGCTCTGGCAAGTACGCGGCCGGAACTGCTGAAGAATTACGTATGTTTCGCGTCATCATACCGCCGGGATGCGGATCGCGGCTGCCAGATCATTCAGGAACAACGCGGCGCGGGCACCGTCGGCGACGCGATGGTCGCAGGATAGAGTGAGGGTCATCATGGGGCGGACGGCGGGCTGGCCGTTGACGGCCACGACGCGGTCTGCGATCGCCCCTACGGCCAGAATTGCAGCCTGCGGAGGAGTGATGATGGCGCTGAAAGCGTCGACATGGTACATGCCCAGGTTGCTGATGGTGAAAGTGGCGTCAGCAATGTCGGCGGGGCGCAGCTTACCGGCGCGGGCGCGCTCGGCTACATCGCGGCGCTGACGGGCGATTTCGGCGAGGCCGGCCGTGTGGGCGTTGGGAATCACGGCGGCGACTACGCCGTCATGGACGGCGATGGCTACGGCCATGTTCACGCGTGGGTGCAGACGGATTCCCTGGGCGGTCCAGCTGGAATTCAGGCGCGGATGTTTGAGCAGAGTTCGCGCGACAAGAGAGACTAGAAGATCGGTGTGAGTGATGCGGACGGCACTGTCATTTTCCGGCAAGACTTCGCCGACCACGCGGTCGCGGAATGCGTTGAGCGCACTGGCCTCGATTTCGCGGCTGACGAAGAAGTGAGGGACGGTGGTCCAGCTTTGCGTGGTGCGCTCGGCCATCAGACGACCGATGGAGGTGGGAACCTCGAGGTTCGACGATTCTTTTTCCGGCACGGGGGCGGTTGGGGTTGCCGGTGCGACTGCGGCGGCCTGCACGTCTGAGGCGAGAATCTCGCCTCCCGGGCCAGATCCGCGGAGACTTGAAACTTCCACGCCCAACTCTTTGGCGAGGCGCCGCGCTTTGGGAGAAATTCTCGCGCTCGGCGCAGATGACTCACTCGGCGCGGCGGCCGCGATCCCTGCTACCGGCTCGCTCTTACTTTTTGATACCGCGCGCGCGCCGGGTGCAACGGCGGATTCCTCCTGCGGAGCATCTTCTCCGGGAGCCACAATCCATGCGATCGTCTGGCCTACAGGAATGTCGGCGCCGGCAAAGGCTTTGATTCCGGCGAGGATGCCGTCGGCGGGGGCTTCGACTTCGACTACAGCTTTGTCGGTTTCGATTTCGAGCAGCGGCTCGCCTTTGGTGACGCGGTCGCCTTCTTTCTTTCGCCAGGCGAGGAGCTTGCCGGTTTCCTGCGCCATCTCGAGGGCAGGCATGACTACGCTGAAGGCCATAGGGTTTCTGTGTCCGGCAGGTTTCAGGCGCCCCTCCGGGACGCGGTTACATCTTTTCATGCTTACCCGCCAGTGAAACTGGCGGGCTATTGTCAACGGTCCCTACGGGACCGAAGTACGCGATTGGCTTCGGTTAGCTGGAAACTCCCACTCGCTCGGTTTTGGCGCTGGTCTCGATCATCTCCAGTACGCGCTCGCTGGGGGCAGCTTCGCTTTCGCGCGTGGTGGGCAACGGGCCGTTCACTGTGAAATAGTGCGCGCCGGCAACGAGGAGTTCTTCCGCCGGGAAGCGCGTGATCACTTCGTGCCCCGTGGGCGTGACCACGATTTCTTCTTCGATGCGCGCCGCGCTCCAACCGTCGGTGGAGGGCCAGAAAGTTTCCAGAGCGAAGACCATGCCGGGTTTGATCTCGACCGGATGCTCGAGCGAAACCAGGCGGCTGATCACCGGCTTCTCCCAGATGGCGAGGCCGATGCCGTGGCCGTATTGCAGCGCGAACGCGGCTTCCTCGTCGGGAAAGCCGAAGTCAGTGGCCTTGGGCCAGACCGCGGCGATTTCCGCAGTGGTGCGGCCCGGGCGCACGAGTTCGATGGCGGCGTCGAGATAATCACGGCAGCGCTTGTAGGCGTCGACCATGGCGTGCGACGCGTAACCCACCGTAAAGCAGCGGTAGTAGCAGGTGCGGTATCCCATGTAGGAGTGCAGGATGTCGTAATAGACGGGATCACCGGGGCGCAGCACGCGATCGGAAAACACGTGCGGATGCGGGTTGCAGCGCTCGCCAGAAATTGCGTTCACGGCTTCTACATATTCCGAGCCCAGATCATAGAGCACCTTGCTCACCAGGCCGACGGCTTCGTTCTCCCGAAGGCCCGGCTTCATGGCGCGATAAAGTTCGTCATAGGCGGCGTCGACCATCATGGCGGAAGTGTTGAGCAGCGAGATTTCATCTTGTGTTTTGATGACGCGGGCTTCGGACATGAGTTGCTGGCCGTCGACGACTTCGATACCTTCTTTTTGAAGCGCGAAGAGAACGGGCAACTCGATGATGTCGATGCCGACCGGTTCTTTGTGCAGGCCGCGCATTTCGAGTTCAATACGAATTTTTTTCGCGACGTCTTCAGCGCGACCCATTTCCGGCGTCATGGCGCCGCGGAGCATGGATATTCCTGGCCGCGAGCGGCCATCGAGCCAGGTGCAATTCAGCTGATGATGTTTGGCGGCGGATCCGAAATCCCAGAGGATGGGCTCGTCGTTTTGCGGAAGCAGGGTGAAGCGGTTGGCTTTGTCTTGCGCCCAGGTGCCGATGTGCGTCGAGGTGAGGTAGCGCACGTTGTTCATGTCGAAGCAGAGCAGGGCGCCCATCGACGATTGCTTCAGCAGATCTTTCGCTTTCTGCAGGCGTTCGCGGCGGAGACGATCGAAGTCGATTCGATTTTCCCAGTCCACCGCCATGGTTCCATGAGTTTTGAGTGCCATAAAAACCTCCGTGTTTCAAGTAGCGCCCCCGTCTCGGCGGCTGTCTGGCGGGCGTCTCGCCTTCCGGGGCCGAGAATCCGCGGGCTGTCGCTCGTCCTCGGGCCGGCGGGACGCCGGCGCTACGTTTTACCGCACAACTGCTTTGCGGCATCGAATACTGTTTGTTCCGTCGGGACCGTCACGTCTTCCAGCGGCGGAGAAAACGGAATGGGAACATGCATCGCACCCATGCGTTTAACCGGGGCGTCCAGGTCATAGAACGCGCCTTCGGCGATTACCGCCGCAATCTCCGACGTGACTCCGTAACGCCCGTAGCCTTCGTCGAGCACGATTACGCGCGATGTTTTCTTTGCCGACTCGATCATAGTCTTCTCATCGAGCGGCCAGGTGGTGCGCGGATCGACCACTTCGGCGCTGATGCCTTCTTTTTCCAGCAGATTCGCCGCGCCCAGGGCTACCTGTACCATGCTGCTGGTGGCGACCAGCGTGATGTCGTCGCCTTTGCGCTTCACGTCGGCTACGCCCAGCGGAATCGTGTAGTCCTCTTCAGGAACGGGCCCTTTCAGCTTGTACATCATCTTGTCTTCGAAGAAGACCACGGGATTTTCGTCGCGAATCGCGGTCTTCAACAGGCCTTTCGCGTCATAGGGCGTGGAGGGCAGAACCACTTTCAATCCGGGCACATGACTGAACCAGGCGTGCAGCGACTGCGAGTGCTGTGCCGCGGAACGCCGAGTCGCGCCCAGCGTGGTGCGCATCACCATCGGAACTTTCCAGTGTCCGCCGGACATGTAATGTGCTTTCGCGGCCTGGTTGACCATTTGATCCATGGTCAGGGTAATGAAGTCGCCGAACATGATGTCGACCACGGGACGAAGACCGGTCATGGCCGCGCCAACGCCTACGCCGGTGAAGCCGGCCTCGGAGATCGGAGTGTCGACCACACGCTCTGCGCCGAATTCCTCGACCAATCCTGAAAGTACTTTGAACGGCGTGCCAGCTTCGGCCACATCTTCTCCGAAGATACACACGCGGGAGTCGCGGCGCATTTCTTCGGCCAGCGCTTCCCGTACCGCCTGTGCAAATGTCAGTTCGCGTTCAGGCATACACGTCCTGGTCGACTTGATCGACGCTGGGATACGGCGCCGCGATCGCGAACTTTACCGCGGCCTCCATTTGCGCGCGCACTTCGGAGGAAATGGCTTCAAGCGTTGCGGCATCGGCATAGCCCTGAGCTATCAACCAGTGCGAGTGCAGATTGACGGGATCGCGCTCGGCCTTCCATTGCTGCTCTTCCTTCTTGGTGCGGTAGTATTCGCGATTGATGTCGCCGACGTGATGACCGCTGTAGCGATAGGTATCGCATTGCAGAAACGCGGGGCCTCCTCCGGTCCGGGCGCGTTTTACCAGCCGCGACGCGACTTCGTGCACCGCGCGCACGTCTTGCCCGTCAACGCTAGCGGCTTCGATGCCGAAGGCAGCGGCGCGGCCGAGGATGGTCCCTGCCGTGGTTTCCGTGTAGTGAGTGTATTCGTTGTAGAGATTGTTTTCGCAAACGTAGATAACCGGCAGTTTCCACAGCTGCGCCAGGTTCATGACTTCGTAAAGCGATCCCTGTCCGAGAGCTCCTTCACCGAAGAAGCAGATGGCCACGCGATCGGTCTTGAGATGCTTGGCCGTGAAAGCCGCACCTGTTGCAATACCCACGCTGCCGCCGACAATTGCGTTTGCGCCCAGGTTGCCGGTGGCGGGATCGGCAATGTGCATCGATCCGCCTTTGCCGCGGCAATAACCAGCTTCTTTGCCTAGCAACTCGGCGAACATGCGGTCCGGCGCGGCGCCTTTGGCCAGGCAATGCCCGTGGCCGCGGTGCGTGCTGGTGATGTAGTCGTCGATGCGCAGGGCTTCGCAGATGCCCACGGCCACGGCCTCTTCGCCGCTGTAGAGATGCGCCAGCCCCGGCATAAGAGCGCGCGTATAGAGCTCGTTCACCTGCTCTTCAAACAGGCGGATGCTCACTATTTGGCGGTAAACGCGGAGCCACTTTGCTTTTTCGGTAACAGCGACAGCCTCGTGGCCGGGTCCCGGCTTGGATGGAGCGGTGGTCACTTCTTGCCTCCAGAGGTGACCGGCGTGGACACTCCTGACATGACGGCAAGCACATCGAACATGCAGGCGAAATCGTACTTCGCAAAACCCATGGCGCGCGCGGCGGTGAGAAGCTCGTTGCTGGCAGCGGTGGTCGGCAAGGGAACATCCAACTGGCGTCCCAGTTCTAACGCCAAAAGCATATCCTTCTGCATCATGTTCACGTCGAACCAGGCTTCTTCCGGCTGGTGCAGTACGAAGGGCCCGCGATACTGGATCATGGGCGAAGCGACGGCGCTATGCGTCAGCACATCCACCGCGGTCTCGCGCGCGATGCCGCTTTTTTCCGCCAGTAGCACGCCCTCCGAAAATGCCTGCATCTGCACGGCGAGGCTCAGGTTGACGGCAATCTTCATGGCCAGCGCCAGACCGTTGTCGCCGACGTGAGTTACTTTGGGGCCGATATCGAGCAGCAGCGGTTTCACTTTTTCGAAGGTCTCTTTCCGACCGCCCACCATCACCGACAATTTGCCTTCCTGCAAGGTAATCACGCTGCCGCTGACGGGAGAGTCCACCATGTCGGCGCCGAGTGCGCGCACTTTCGCGGCCAGGGCGCGGCTTACCGCCGGGCTGATCGTGCTCATGTCGATGAAAAACTTGCCCACACTCAGGCCGGCCAGAAGACCGTCGGGGCCTTCGGTGATCGCCGCTGTGGCCGCGGCGTTTGTCACCATGGCGAAGGTGTAGTCCGAGGCGCTGGCGACCGCTCGCGGCGAGTCGGCCCACTGCATGCCTTTTTCCACCAGCCACTGTGCTTTGCCCCGGGTGCGGTTGTAGCCCGTTATGGTGTGACCTTTACTCAACAGCCGGTTAACCATCTGGCTGCCCATCACGCCGAGACCGATGAATCCGACTTTCGCCATTCCGCTCCTGCCTTCCAGAATCTTTCTAACGAGCGCCTTCGAATTGCAAACTGAATCTGACGAAAACCTAGCGCGCGACAGGCTTTCCGGCCGAGCGCTTGCCGGTCGAGGCCTGGCTGTCTTCCCGCACCTGTTCCAGATGAGCCTTCATCGCTTCCCAGGCTTTCTTCGAGTCGCGCCGTTCCACTGCATCGAGAATCCGCTTGTGATGAAACTGGCCACGTTCGGGACCACCTTCCACTTTGAAGATGCGCAAGCGTTGCTCGCGCAGCAGCCCGACGATTGAATCGATCAGCGAAAGAATCAGAGGATTCGCGGCGGCTTCGGCCAGCGCCAGATGAAAATCGAGATCCGCTTCGATGTAGGCGTCGGCATCTTTCAGCGCCCGGTCCATCACGGCAACAGCCTCGCGCAACGTGGCGCGATCTGAGTCCTGGGCGCGTTCGGCGGCCAGGGCGGCGATCTCGGGTTCGAGGATGCTGCGAACCTCGGCGAGATCAGTTGAGCCTTCGGGCTGGCCGATCTTCACCATCAAATCAAACGACTGCCGTACCGCTTGTGACGTTCCATCGGTGATGAATGTGCCGCGGCCGGAATAAGCTTCGACCAGACCTTTTTCCCGCAGCGCCTTTACCGCCTCGCGGACCGCAGTTCGGCTGACCCCGAAACGCTGCGCCAGTTCGCGCTCCGAGGGAAGCTGATCGCCGGGCTTGAGCGCGCCCTGCAAAATCGATTCTTCGATCTGTTGGACGATCTGCTCGTAGAGACGAGACGTCCGAACCAGCTTGTACACTTGATTGCCCCCCGCACGTTGCGGCGCGAAACCAGGCGGCGCGAAACCAGCCGGGCGGCTGGTCGTGGTCTGGTTACTATACCGCATATCCACGCTGGTTTGCCGAGTTTGTTCGGATAAAGAGCAATCGAGTCCGCCTACAACTGCGGTATAGAGGTACGGTGGTATAACCACAACTATGGTACCACGGCTGCAACTTGAGCGCACTCCACCCGCAGAATAAGTTGTCTTCAGAGTCTGCGGCCGAATGAACTTCGAACCTTAGATGGAGTCCACTGCCCTGGGAAAAGCTGGGAGATCTTTGATTCTCCTTGACACCGTTTCTCCGGTAGTGGTATGGCTGTCGGACCACATAGTCCACGGAGGAAGTCCCATGCCATCCCGTAACGGTGGGGCCGCAAAATGCGGCCGGTACCAGGTCGTACCGATTCAGTTGCTGCTCGCCTTCTGCAGCGCGCTACTTCTGGCCCTGCCAGCTACGGCTCAGTCCACCGCCGGACGCATTCTCGGCACCGTCACCGATCAAAGCGGCGCTGCCGTTTCGGGCGCGACGGTAGATGTCACGGACGTGCAACGCGGCAATTCGCGAACCCTGACTACCGATGCTTCAGGGGACTACGTCGCAGCCGAACTCGCCCCCGGCACCTACAAGATCCGCGTCGAATCCAAGGGCTTCAAGAAGGTGGAGAGGCCGAATGTGGTCATCGAGGTCGCTACCGACGTGCGCGCCGACTTTACCCTGCAGCCGGGTGCGGTTTCCGAGATCGTTGTGGTGGAGGAAGATGTACCGCTGGTGAACACGACTTCCTCGACTCTGGGAGGCACGCTCAGCAATGAGGAAATTAACGACTTGCCGCTCAGCGGCCGCAACTACGAGAACCTGTTGCAGCTGCGTCCGGGCGTGATGCGATATCCGGGCGGCGGATTTTCCACCACCAGCGCCAACGGCCTGCGCGCCGAAGACAACGCCTATTACATTGAGGGACTGTTCAACAGCGAGCCCTATTCCGGGCAGGCAATTGTGAACGGTGCGGGCATTGCCGGGGACTCAGCGACCATTCTTCCGATCGATGCGATTCAGGAGTTCAACCTGCAGCAGAATCCGCCGGCCGAGTATGGATGGAAGCCGGGAGCGGTGGTCAACGTGGGATTGAAGTCCGGCACCAACAAGGTGCACGGATCGGCTTTCGGCTTTGGCCGGGATGGAGCAATGGACGGCAGGAATTACTTCAACGCTGCCCCGAATCCAAAGCTGACCCGGACGCTCGAGCAATTTGGCGGCAGTCTGGGAGGCGCGATCATCAAGGACAAGGCGTTTTTCTTCGGCGCGTATGAAGGCCAGCGCTACAACGTGGGTAACTCCTACGGAGGAGTCACGAGCCCGTCGATGGTGCATATGGCTGCGAACGGAACTTGTTCGTTCGGTTTTGTGGGCGACTGCGCCGACAGTATTCCGGATGCGGTGAACGATATCCAAATGGCGCCGGGGAGCGTAGGCGCGATCATCAGTCCCGCGAGCCTGCTCATTTCGGGATGTACCGTTTCAGGGGTTGCTCCAAACGCGACCGTAACCTGCAACGGTACGGGCTTTCCCACGAACATGGCCCAGAACATCAACATTACGAACGGATTTAACAACGTGGTCCACGTTAACAACGTCGTCGGCAAAGTCGATGACCGCCTGAACGAACGAAACAGCATCAGCGGGACGTATTTTTTCGGAAATAACTCCGGGAACGTGGAAGATTTCCCCGAACTGCAGCAGAGGTGGCTCTCCACGATTCACACGCGCGCGCAAGTGGTGGGCGGCAACTGGATTTGGACTCCCAGCGCGCGCTGGGTGAACGAGGCGCGCGTGGGCTACAACCGGCTCTATCAACCGACGCTGCCCGACGATCTCAACACTGCGGCCTCCACTTATGGTCTGGATACCGGCGTAAGCGGACCAAATACCGGGGGCTTGCCGCGCATCGGCTTTGGCGGTTACTTCTTCCCCGGGCTGGGCGGTTTCAAGTGGCCAAAATTCCAGGGACCCGATTCGATCACGCAGTTTGTGGATCATGTCTCCTACACGGCGGGTAAGCACGCCCTGAAATTTGGCGGCGACCTCCACTACAACCACGTAACCAACGCGGCATACGGCAACGCCCGCGGCAGCATCACTTTCCTGGGCACCGTTGTGAGCCCTGGCCCACCGCCCTCCACCAACCCTCCGCCTTCGACTCCGCTCGAAGACTTCATGGCGGGAGCGGCGTTCAAGTCGTCAGTCGAGGTGGGAAATCCGACATTGCAGCTGCACAACTGGGCGTATGGGGGATTTTTCCAGGATGACTACCGCGCCACCAAGAATCTGACCATCAACTTCGGCGTGCGTTACGAATTCAGCAGCGTTCCGCAGGAAGCTCACAATCTGCTGGGAAACTTTGACCCCAACGTGGGCCTGGTACAAGTGGGCCACCAGATCAGCAGCCTTTATAACCCCGATCACAAGAATTTCGGTCCGCGCGGGGGCTTTGCGTGGGACATTCTTGGCAACGGGCGGACCGTGCTACGAGGCGGCGGCGGATTAATCTACGAAACCGTGAACTGGCAGTCGTTCGTTGCCTTCAACAACGCGTTCGGTCCGGGCAGCGTTCCAACCGGAGCACCGATTGACGCGGCCGGCGATACCTCCGGTGGCACGATTACCACGGGAAACCAAACCAGGAAAAATTTCCTGGCTTATCCCGCGACCTGGGACGCGGTGAACGGGCCGCTCTATGCGTCGTCGGTGAATTGCGCTCCAGTCCTGGCGAGCGGCAATCCGGGTAGCCCGTGCCCGGTCATGACGGTGGACCGCAACCTTACGACACCCTATGTCTGGAACTGGACTTTGAACCTGCAGCATGCCATAACACCGAACCTGTCGATCGAAGCCGCCTACGTGGGGAATCGCGGGACCAATCTGACGGGAATTCGGGATATTAATCAACCTCCGGTGGGATCAGGATGGGGTGCCGGTCCGGGCGGCGAGCTCACGCTGTGCCTGCAGAGCGCGCCGGCCTACAACAACTGCGTCGTGAACAATAATGGTGGCGAGACGGCCAACCAACCGTTCAACGCAAAGTATCCCTTCCTGGCCAATATCTTCCAGATGGGAAACGTCTACAAGTCGAACTACAACGGCCTGCAAGTCACGTTGAACGCGCGCAATTACCACGGCCTGAGCATGGTGGCGGGCTACACGTATTCGCATGCGTCGGATGACGTGGGCGCGAACTGGGACTTCGGCTACGGTTCCGGCTTACCGCAGAACGCTCACAACGTGGCGGCTGAATATGCCAACAGCGACTTCGACATCCGGCACCGGCTAACCGTTTCGTTCACTTACGCAATTCCCGGACGGAAGGGCTTCGGACAGATGCGCGAGGGCTGGGAGGTCAACACCATCACTACGATCGAAAGCCCGCAGTACTGGGGGCCGATGGATGAAGGAACGGATGCCGCCGGCGTAGGGCCGCTGCCGGTGAGCCCGCCGGCCAATAGCCCGATACGCTGGAGCTTCTACGGCAGGACCTCAGACTTCAAATCACAGAAGGGAGTTGGAATCCCCTACTTCTCGAGAACCACTGTGCCGCCGATTCCTTCCTCATGTCTCTCGCAGGCTTTGTCAGTGGACGGAGGAACGCCCGGACCTTCGACCGCCTCTCTGAATCTGTTTGGCTGCTACGCCAACGGCAATTCCGTGATGATTCCGCCGCCCTTGGGACAGTTCGGCAATATGGGCCGGAATATGTTCCAGGACACTGGCTTCAAGAATTTCGATTTCTCGCTGGCCAAGAATTTCCATTTTGGAGAAGCCAAGCGGCTGCAGTTCCGCGCTGAGTTCTTCAACATTTTCAATCATCCGAACTTTGCCAATCCTTACGGAGGACAGAACGGGTTTGGCCTAAACGATCCTTCGGTGCGCCCGTTTGGCTGCGGTTGCGCAACGCCGGACATCGCGGCCGCCAATCCCGCGGTAGGCTCCGGCGGTCCGCGCTCGATACAACTGGGGGCGAAGTTCGTTTTCTAGACCGGGATATAACTACGACCTCGAGGGCCGGACCAATTCCGTCCGGCCCTTTTTCATAGACGATCGCTCGCTGCCACGGCGTGCGAGGAGATGGGACCACATCATGAAAAAGACAACTGAATTCGTCATTGCACTGCTGTTGACAAGCGGCACCCTGATGCCAACAACTGCGTTCGCCCAAAAGGAAGAACGGCGCGAGCGCACCATCGATGAAATTAAAGTTGAGGCCGTCCGGCGGGCCGAAGTCGGGCAGTATCCGCTGATCGGGCTCGATCCCAGCGACGTGAAAGAAGCGTTCGAGAGCATCCACACCAGCGATAAAGACGAATGGGCGGCGGGCTTTATGCGCGTGGCCGACCGCTATTTCCACGAAGCGAAGTCGCTGGAGAAATCTGCCGACAAGGCCGGTCTGGCCAAGGCCAATGCCGATTACATCCGGGCCTGGCGGCTTTACTCGTTTGGGCGCTGGCCGATCCCGGCGTCTCCGGGTAAGCAGCGCTCGTATGAAAAGGCCATCGAGGCGTTTCTGGATCACGCCAGGTTTTTCGATCCGCCACTCGAGGTCGTGCATATTCCGTTCGAAGGAAAAGAAATCATCGGCTATCTGCGCCTGCCGAAAAACGCGAAGGGTCCGGTGCCGCTGGTGATCGCGGTGAACGGCCTCGACAGCCGCAAGGAAGACCTCACCGAAAGTTTCAGCGCGATTCTTCCCTTCGGGGTTGCCTATCTTGCGGTGGATGGCCCTGGCACCGGCCAGAATCCAATCAAGGTGAGCGAGACGGCGGACCGGATGCTCTCACGAGTCATCGACTATGCGCAGTCCCGGCCGGAGATCGACAAGAACCGCATCGCGCTGCACGGCGTGAGTTGGGGAGCGTACTGGGCCACGAAGATGGCGATCGTCGAACGCGGGCGATTGCGGGGCGCCAGCGCGCAGTCGCCTCCGGTGGACAGGTTTTTCCAGAAAGATTTTCTGATGAACTCGCTGCTGGGCAACCGCGAGTATCTCTTCGATCAAGTTCCTGCGCTCATGAATATTCTGGAGGGAGTACACACGCTCGACGAAATGGGCGAGTATCTTCCGAAAATGTCACTGGTGCGACAGGGCCTGCTCGGGAAACCGATGGCGCCCATGCTCATTCTGGCCGGAGTGCTCGACACGCAGGTCCCCATTGAAGATGAATATCTGCTCCTGAACAAAGGCGACGTGCCCAAAGAAGCTTGGATCAACCCTCGCGGCGGCCACCTGGGCCGCCAGGTGGGAGTCTGGCCCGATCCCAGAATCTTCAAAGAAGTGATTATTCCCTGGCTGGTGAAGACGCTGGAATCCCCGGCGAATTAGCAACGCCCCTCGGTCCCCGCCCCGCCCGTGTGGTGACAGCCGCCTCGGCTGCCCCGCGAAGGCGAAGCCAAGCGGCGCGAGAGACGAATTGCACAGCAAGCCGAAACGACCTCAGGGTCTCGCTTACGGGCGCGAGGGGCTGATTGGGTCGTCATGGTGACACAAGCCCAAACATATCAGGCCGCCAATAATCACGGCGCCTGCTCCCTTGGCCCACGGCGAATTCAGGATGGCTCCGTTTCCCGGTGCGGGCCTGGATCCCCGGTCATAATCCCCTCCGCATTTCTCGTCGCGCGACTTCTGCTCGCCTTCCCGCACGATGATCTGGCTGGAACGCCCGCCGCCCTGTTTGAGCTCCTTCAGATTCCCAGAGCGGGAATCGATGCTTACATCGTTCTTAAGCGCCGAGACCGTCACCTTGCCGTTCACGTCGGCGACGTCGTAATGAGTCCATTCGGTGTTGTTGACCGGCCTGATCGTCAGGCAACCCACGCGCACTCGCATTCCGCGAGAAGTGTTCACCGACAGGCGACCGTGATCGAGAGCAAGTTCATCGCCGTCGAACTGGACCATCGTCTGTTGGTCGACGTCGGCCGTGGACCCGCTGGCCTCGATACGAGCGGCAGCATTTTGTTGAGTTTCGATCAGGTCTCTGGGGAACAGGGCAGTGGAAGCCGGAGCAGAGTTTTTGTTCAGCTGTACCCCAACTCCATTGCTGCGCAACATGGCGGCTGCGTCGTCAGCCAGCAGCGACACGGGCGTAACTGCGATCATCAGCAAGCAAACCAGGCATCGCAATTTCAACAGAGATGCGCCCCACAATTTTGCACACGCTCCAGTACTTACAAGCTTAATCGCAGGGTTTGGAGGCGGCTATTGGCTGGCGTGGTGCCACGGCACGGGTCGGCATTATGATTGTTTTGTGGTGAGGAGGTGCTCCCACATGACCGGAAAAATTGCCCTTGTTACGGGAGCGAACGGCGGCCTCGGAACCCATGTCACCAAGGCTCTGCTCGGCGCTGGAGCCTCCGTGGTGGGACTCGCGCCGCGCATTCAGCAGTCTGACTTTTCCCACTCAAATTTCGCCGCGCTGGCGGCGGAGATCTCCAGCCTCGAGGATACGAAGAAGGCTGTCGGGACCGTGATCTCCCGCTTCGGACGCATCGACATTCTCGCCCACCTAGTCGGCGGCTTTGCGGGCGGCAAGACCGTTGCCGAAACTGACGACGCCACCTTCCAGCGCATGTTCGAAATGAATCTCAACAGCGCCTTCCACATGCTGCGCGCGGTCATTCCAGATATGCGCAAGGCGGGAGCGGGGCGCATCATCGCCATCGCCAGCCGCGCAGCGGAGGATCCGGGGCCGGGAGTGGGCGCTTACAGCGCGTCGAAGGCCGCTGTGGTGTCGCTGATCCGAACCGTCGCGGCCGAAAACAAGGACGCCGGCATCACCGCCAACGTGATTCTCCCCGGCACCATGGACACGCCCGCCAACCGCAAAGACATGCCGGGCGCCGATGTTTCGCAATGGGTGCAGCCGGCATCAGTGGCGAGCTTGATCGTATGGCTGGCTGGGGATGCGGGGAAAGACGTCACCGGAGCGGTAATTCCGGTTTATGGCCGCGGACTGTAGCAGGTTGACATCCCGAACGTCTGCGTTTTTCATCGCGGCGCAGGGACTCATTCTTTTCGGCCGTGGAGCGCCAGCCGAGGCAGTATGCCCTTGAGCAAGCCGATGTGGTCGCCCCTTGCGCCGCAATCATCGCGCGTTCGGCCCGCGTCTCTATGGAACTGCACTCGCTAAAGGGAACCCAGGTAATCCTTTCGTAACCACCCCGCTGCACATTTCTTGTTGCACATTCACACTGCTGAAATATGGTGCAGGTAGCATCTAACCTGGGAGGGCTGCTCCGTGGGTACAGCGAGGGATACAAAATCGTTGCCGCTGCAGGTTGCAGCCGTGTGTTATCGCCGGCGCGGCGATGAAGTCGCGTTCCTGCTGGTGAATACCAACGGCGGCAACAAGTGGACGTTTCCCAAGGGATCTCCCGACGGGCACCTTTCCCATAGCCAGGCCGCCGAGCGCGAAGCCGCGGAAGAAGCCGGCGCCATTGGTACCATCGAACCCCGCCACTTTCATCTCTACATTCATTCCAAGGGCGTTTTCTGGCAGCCCGGCGGTGTACAGGAATTCGTAGTCAAAGCGTTTCTGATGGAAGTGCAGCAGATGCGCCGCCCCGACGAGTCCATGCGGCATCCCACCTGGTTCAGCCCCGAAGAAGCCAGGCGGCGACTGGCCAAGGGCCGTGAAGTGAAGTATGCGCGCGAGCTGGAAGCCGCCATTGATCGCGCGCTGGAACGCATCCAATTTCACGGCGCGCTCTGGGGAGCTTACCCCGGAAACCGCAATGCTCGGCCAGTCGTTCAGTCGTGACCCTCCGCCAACTCCTTCGTGATCGTTCGTGTCCTGCGTGGTTGATCACTCTTTCTTCACCAGGCGACTCCGCCTCTGCCATAACCAACATTCGGTACTCGCGGCTGGTTCTGTGAGACGATAATTCCAGCCCATGATTCAGCTTTCCGCCGCCGGGAAACGTTTCGGCCACAAACTGCTGTTTGAAAATGCCGACTGGCTGATCACGTCGCACGATCGTGTCGGCCTGGTGGGCGCGAACGGCACCGGCAAAACCACGCTGATGAAGGTTCTGGCGGGGCTGGACACGCTCGACTACGGCGCGCTCACCATCGCCAAAGGAACCACGGCGGGATACCTTCCGCAGGATGGCCTTTCGCTTTCCGGCCGCACCGTTTTCGCCGAGTGCCTGTCGGTGTTTGACGAGTTGCGCAACATGGAGCGCGAGCTCGAAACCCTCACCCACAGCATCGCGGAACTCGACCACACCAGCACCGCCTATGCGGACGTGGCCGACCGCTATCACCGCCTCGAACACGAGTTCCAAACCCGCGGGGGATATTCGATCGAGGCTGAAGTGGGCAGAGTTCTGATGGGGCTGGGCTTTCGCAAAGAAGACTGGGAACGGCAGACCGACGAATTTTCCGGCGGCTGGCAGATGCGCCTCGCTCTGGCTAAGCTGCTGCTGCAGAAGCCCAACCTGCTGCTGCTCGACGAGCCCACCAACCATCTTGACCTGGAGGCTCGTAACTGGCTGGAAGAATATCTGCACGACTATCCGCATTCGTTCGTGCTCATTTCGCATGACCGCTATTTTCTCGACGTCACGGTCAATAAGATCGCGGAGATATGGAATAAGAAGATCTGGTTTTACACGGGCAACTACGACAAATTCCTGGCGCAGAAAACCCAACGCAACGAGCAGTTGCAGGCCGCTTACCGCAACCAGCGCGACCGTATTGAGCAGCTCGAGATTTTCATTAATCGCTTCCGCTACCAGGCCACCAAGGCCAAGCAGGTACAGAGCCGCATCAAGGAACTGGAGAAAATTGAACGAATCGAAGTTCCGCCCGAAGAAAAGACCATCCACTTTTCGTTCACCCAGCCCAAGCAAAGCGGCCGGATCGTGGCTGAGTTCGAGGGCGTGGCCAAGAGCTATCCGGGGAAAGGCGGCGGCGAAAAAGAAGTTTTTCGCGAGGTCAATTTCATGATCGAGCGCGGCGATCGCATCGCCCTGGTGGGCGTCAACGGCGCGGGAAAGTCGACACTGATCAAGCTACTGGCGGGCAGCGAGCCGCTCACCGCGGGCGAATTCCGATTGGGCCACAACGTCGAGGCGGACTATTTCGCGCAGGATCAGTACAAAGAACTGAATCCCGACGCGCGGATTCTTGACGATCTCGGCGACCTCTCGCCCAGCTCCACGCAAACTGAACTTCGCGGGCTGCTTGGATGCTTTCTGTTTTCCGAAGACGACGTCTTCAAAAGGCTGGGCGTGCTCTCCGGCGGCGAGCGCGGCCGCTACGCCCTGCTGCGATTGCTGCTGCATCCCGCAAATTTCTTGCTGCTCGACGAGCCCACCAACCACCTTGATCTGCGGGCCAAAGACGTCCTGCTCGGCGCCCTCATGGAATACACCGGGACCGTCGTGTTCGTCTCCCACGACCGTTATTTCATCGACAACCTGGCCACGCGGGTATTCGAAATCGGCGATGGGAAAGTCGAAATCTTTCCCGGCAACTACGAGGACTATCTCTGGCGCAAACAAGGTGGAACGAAGGTTGTGCCTACGCTCGAGGACGTGCCGCGCGAGAGGGCGACGCGCAATCGCGGCGCGGCTGCTGCAGGCGCTCCGAAAACAACCACTGCCGCGCAGCCGACCAACGGAAATTCTGCCCCGGATCCTGCGAAAGTGGCAGACGAAGCAAAGGCCAAGCGTGTCAATCCCATCAAGCGCAAGCAGATCGCAGACCGCGTCCATGAACTCGAAGAGGAGATTACGCGTGCCGAATCCGCCATCGCCGCATGCGAAACGGCACTGCAGAACTTCGTGAGCGCGGAAGAAAGCCAGCTCCAGTCCCAGGCGCTCGACCAGCACAAAACCAGCCATGCCGCGCTGATTGTGGAGTGGGAGGGTTTGTCACGGGCCCTGCAGGAATCCGACTGACCGTGTGGACCGGGCACTCTTGCCCGCTGCTTCTGCGGTGCTGCAAGCAAGCGGGCAAGAGTGCCCGCTCCACACGAACTGCTCCACACGATCCTCTCCCCACGCCACCATTGGACACGTTCTTCCGTAATCTCGGTAATCCGCTTACCTCTGTGCGATAGTCAGATTGGCCGAACGGGCAGCAACTCCCGAAGGCCACAAATCTCAGACCAACCGCATAAAAGCAGGCGCAGGGGCCAGCCGCCGAGGCGCCGCGCGGGAACCCAAGGAAGGTCGCAATGCTTCAGTCCGCAGAGAACTCTTACCTGAAGTCGAACACACCGGCTTCCAACCCGAACACGTTCAACCCCATCAAAACCGTCACCGCCCCTGTGGACCAGGCCACCATCGGCCGCACCTTGGTCATCAAGGGCGAGATTACCGGCTCGGAAGCGCTCTACATCGATGGCCGCGTCGAAGGCAAAATCACCATGCCCGAGAGCCGCGTCACCATCGGGCGCAACGGCAAGGTTGATGCCAGCATCACTGCCCGCGAAGTAGTGGTGATGGGCAAGGTAAACGGCAACCTCGAATGCGCCGACCGCGTGGATATTCGCAGCGAAGGGTCCGTCACTGGCGACGTTACCACCGCGCGCATCAGCGTGGAAGATGGCGCAGTGCTCAAGGGCGGCATCCAGGTGCGCAGCAATGACACCAAGAACCAGCACCCGAAGGCGTCCGATTCGGCGAAAGCTCCCGAGCTGCCGAAGGCTTTGTCCGCGACCGCCAGCGCGTAAGTATCGGAAGAAGATATTGCCAGAAATGAACAAAGGGCACGCTCGCGCGTGCCCTTGCTTTTTCTCAACCGGTTTGTCTCAGCTTGTTTCGCCGACGTTCACTATACCCTCCGCGATCAAGCCTTACTCTTCTCCGGCCTGAAATCGAGCGCCGCCGAATTCATGCAATAGCGCAGCCCGGTAGGCGCCGGACCATCCTCGAACACGTGCCCCAGGTGCGCATCGCAGGTGGCGCAACGGACCTCGGTGCGCACCATGCCATAGGCCATATCCTTATGCTCGACCACACCGCTGCCTTCGGCCGGCTTGTAGAAACTAGGCCAGCCCGTGCCTGAATCAAACTTCGTCTTCGAATCAAACAGCGGGGCCCCGCAGCACACGCAGTGATATACCCCCGGCTCTTTAGTCTTCCAGTACGCGCCTGTGAAGGCGCATTCCGTGCCCGCTTCGCGGGTCACGTGGTATTGCTCGGGCGTGAGCTTCTGTTTCCACTCCACCTCATCCTTAACGATCTTTTCCGCCATGATGAAATTGCTCCATTCTTATGATCTTTTTCTACATCTATTAGATGTTGCGGCGCGCCAAAGGTGGCACAGCGTGGACCCACCAGCAGAACTTGATCTCTATAAGACCCATATTGCACGCGAGATCCCGCCCTCCGCCTGAAGAATGGCCGCGGTCAGGATGACGCCGATAACGATGATGATCGTCAGAGGCTAAGCAACCCCGCGACCAACCAACTCGCGCCGGGCTTTACTCCCCCACTTCCTTGCCTACCCTCCAGTATTTGCCCCGAAAAAACAGTAACGGCTCGCCCGACCGAACAACCACGTCCTCAACTTCGGCGATGAAGATGGTGTGGTCGCCTGCCTCCTGCGAAGAGTGCAGACGGCACTCCAGATAGGCCAGCGACCCGCGCAGCATCGGCGTTCCATGCGAGGTGCGGTCAAACTCGGCTCCGGCCTCGGTTTCGGCGTGCTCGTGGGTACGGTCGGGACGCGCATAGTACTCGGAAATTCCCCGCTGGTCTTCGCGCAGCACATTGATGCCGAAGCGCTTCTTGGCGTGCAGGTGCGCGTGCGTGCGCGTGTTGTGGTCCACGCACACCAGCACCAACAGAGGATCGAGCGACACCGAGGCGAAAGCATTGGCGGTCATGCCATGAACTTCGCCATCGAGGTCCACGGTGATGATAGTTACGCCCGTCGCGAAGCATCCCATGGCTTTGCGGAATTCTGCGGGATTCAGGGTCATGTCGAATCGCGTGACGAAATGGCGCCGTAGTGACGTTGCTTGCAACGTCTCTCTAACCATCGTTCGCGGTGCTGCCGGCGGAGACTAGCAAGCTACGTCTCTACGAACGCGTCCAACGCGCAACCGCTTACCTTACCACGCCTGCCATTGATGTATGATTCGGTTCATCCGAACCCCGTGTCGCCGATCGCAATCACGTCTGTTGCACCCATCTCACCGGACGCCGCATTGCGCCTGATCCGCTGCCCGGACGAGGATTTGCCCGAACTTCTCGCCGCCGCCAGAGCCGCCAAAGAACGCTTCAAGCCCGGCATCGTCACGTATTCGCGCAAGGTTTTCCTTCCCCTGACCAATCTCTGCCGCGACTATTGCGGCTACTGTACCTTCCGACGCGATCCCGGAGATCCCGGCGCACATACCATGACTCCCGAGGAAGTTCTCGCGGTTGCCCGCACCGGAGAGAAACTCGGTTGCACGGAGGCTCTTTTCAGCCTGGGCGACAAGCCGGAACTGTTGTTTCCCGAGATGCGCGAAACCCTGCGCCATCTGGGCTACAAATCTACGTTGCGTTATCTCGTGGCCATGTGCGAACTGGTGCTGCGCGAGACCAGCCTGCTGCCGCATCCGAATCCCGGCTTGCTCAGCGCCGGATGGATCGCACGCCTGGCCGCGGTTTCTCCCAGCATGGGCCTGATGCTCGAGACCACGAACGCGAGCCTGCTCGCTCCTGGAGCGGCCCACGATAACGCGCCTGACAAGGTTCCTGCAAAGCGCTTGCGTACCATCGAAGACGCGGGCAAACAGAATGTTCCGTTTACTACCGGGCTGCTGATCGGCATCGGCGAATCGGTCGAAGACCGGGTTGATACATTGCTTGCCATTCGCGATCTGCACCAGCGCTTCGGTCACATCCAGGAAGTGATTGTGCAGAATTTTCGAGTGAAGCCCACGATTCCGATGGCTCGCTGGCCCGAGCCTGGCCTTGGCGAAATGCTCCGTACCGTGGCAGTAGCTCGCTTGTTACTCCCTGAGATGAATATTCAGGCGCCACCCAATCTCTCCGCGCCATACTATGAGGAATTGCTGGACGCGGGCATCAACGACTGGGGAGGAGTTTCGCCTTTGACCCCCGACTACATCAACCCGGAAAAGCCCTGGCCGCATCTCGCGCAGCTTCGCCTGCGTACCGAGGCAAAAGGGTTTGAGTTGCGGCAGCGTCTGCCGGTGTATCCCGAGTTTGTTCCCGCTGTGGTGGCCAAGCCGGGGCTGCTTTCCGAACGGCTTGCTGCTGCCATTGATCCCGCGGGTTTCGCCCGGAGGGCAGCATGATCTGCGTCCTCACGGGCGGCACGGGTGGCGCAAAGTTTGTAGACGGCTTGCGCCAGGTCATGCCCGCCGAAGAGATCACGCTGGTCGTCAATACCGGCGACGATCTTCTGTGGTGGGGCCTTTATGTTTCCCCCGACATTGATTCGATCACTTACGTTCTTTCGGGAATGTTGAGCCGCGAGCGCGGATGGGGTGTGAAGGGCGACACTTTTCTCTGCCTGCAGGCTATGGGACAACTCGGCGAGCCCACGTGGTTCCACACCGGCGACCGCGATCTGGCCGTGCATTTGTTGCGCTCGCGTCACCTGGCGGAAGGCAAAACGCTTTCCGAGGCCACGGCACTTGTCTGCGACAAGCTTGGCGTGAAAGCCCACATCCTCCCGATGAGCGATTCGCGGGTCGAGACCCGGGTGGACACTCCCGTAGGCGAACTGAGCTTTGAAGAGTATTTCGTGCAGCGCTGGTATCAGGACCCAGTGAACTCCGTGCGCTACGCGGGAGCCTCTGACGCCGAGCCTGCGCCCGGTGTTATTGAGGCCATTCTGGCCGCCGACGCCATTCTGATCGCGCCCAGCAACCCCATCACCAGTATCGGCCCGATTCTCGCCGTGCCGGGGATTCGCGATGCGTTGCTTCGCGCCAAGGGTAAGATTGGCGCCATCAGCCCCATCATCAGCGGCGCCCCTGTGAACGGTCCGGCCGGAATTCTCATGACCGCGCAGGGTCTGCCCTGTTCCATTGCCGGCGTGGCCCAGGCCTATGAGGATTTTCTCGACGTCCTGATCTGCGACACCCGCGACGCACGCGCGGCCGAGGCCCTGCGCAAGACCGGCGTTCGAGTTCAGTGCGCGCAAACCATCATGCGCTCTCCGGAGGATAAAGCCGCGCTCGCCCGAACCGCGTTGGGTCTGGTCTCCGCGTCTCTGCTTTCCAACAAGGGTGAATCCACTCGATCCGTTCCCGGCGACCCGTCTCCAAGCGACCGTCCCTCGGATGAGCAGGCCTCGTCCAATGAAGCACCGGCCCAGCCCTCGGCTAGTCAACTCTCGGGCGATCGTTCTTCGGGCGATCGCTCTTCAGCCGATCATTCTCCAGCCAATCATTCTCCAGCCGATCATTCTTCTGCAGATCATTCTTCTGCAGATCATTCTTCTCCCGAGCCGCCATCTTCTCAAGCTCCGGTGAGCCGACCTTTTACTCGCTTTCACCCGGTGGACGATCCGTCGTGATTCTGGTTCCCGTGAAGAATCTTTCCGGGGCGAAACAGCGCCTCGCTTCGCTGCTCGATCAACCTTCGCGCACCGAGTTGGCGCAGGCCATGCTTCACGATGTGCTTTCGGCTCTTGCCGCCTGGAGCGCCAGCAGTCAAGTGCGGCCCGACGTCGCGGTCGTGACCAGCGATCCCTTCGCGGTGGAACTGGCCGGTCAATATGAGTTCGAAGTCATTCCCGATCCCGAGAATCCTGGGGAAACCGGCGCCATCGAGATGGCTACTCGCGTTTGCGTAGAGCGTGACGCGGCCAGCACATTGGTGATTCCCGCCGATATTCCCCTGATGCAGCCGTGGGAACTCGCAGAGATTCTGAGGCACGCTCCCACCCAAGGCAGCGTTCTAGTCCCCGCTGCAGACGGTCGCGGTACCAACGCGGCTTATCGCAGTCCCGCCGCTTTGTTTCCCCTGCGTTTCGGCAACGACAGCTTCAAGCCTCACCACGCCGCCGCCCAGGCCACTGGAAAACTTTGCGTAGTGCTGCCGCTCCCTGGGATTGCGGTCGATGTCGATAGCCCCGAAGATCTCCAACGCCTCCTGTCGCTTCCCGGCGAAACGCGCGCCCAGCAACTCGCACGGAAATGGGGTATCGGAGCCGGCGTAGGGACAGCCGCTTCGGATGTCCAGCCGCGCAGCGGCAAACTATGAAACCTGGCGCAAGCAGCGGGGTTCGCCTGATTCCGGTCCCGCTCTCGGAAGTAATCCTGCCCGGCGACGCGATCCCGGAAAAACTTCTGCGCTCGCTTCGTGGGCGGCGCGAATCGTTTCGGCCGGGCGATATTCTCGTGGTCAAACACAAAATTGTGTCCAAGGCAGAAGGACAAATCGTGGACCTCGCGAAGGTCAGGCCATCGGCGAGTTCAGCAACCTGGGCAAAGAAATACGGGCTCGACCCACGCGTGATCGAGCTCGCACTGCGGGAGAGCCGCGCCGTGATCCGCCGCAAGAACGGTGTGCTTATCACGGAAACACGTCACGGATTCCTCTGCGCCAACAGCGGCATCGACGTTTCCAACGTCACTGGGGGACGCCACGCCCTGCTGCTCCCCAAAGATCCCGACCGCTCCGCTCGCGAACTTCATCGTGAACTCAAGAAGCGCACCGGCCTAGCCATCCCGGTTATCATCACCGACAGTTTTGGCCGGCCCTGGCGTGAAGGCCTGGTGGATTGCTGCATCGGAATTGCGGGCATGAAGGCTTTACGTGACGATCGCGGACGGCGCGATCCCCACGGCTACAAGCTGCGTGCGAGCGTCGAAGCCGTGGCCGACGAACTGGCTGCGGCCGTGGGTCTGGTTTGCGGCAAACTCAACCGCACCCCGGCCTGCATCGTGCGCGGATTCCGATATGCTCCAGGAAACGGAAACGTCAAGGATCTGCTCCGCCCCGCCAGCACAGACCTATTCCGTTAGACCTGCGGGCGGAGACCTCGCGACCCCGTAACGCAACCGTGATAGCATTTCCCCGAGGACGCACATGAAACGCAAGGAAAAGCAACCCCTTCAAGATGAAGAGAAGCTCGTGCTGAAGGAGCGCTCGGCAGCGATCAAGGACGAAATGGACCTCGTCATCGAGGAGTATGAAAAGCGATTGTTGGGGTCGAACCCGGATTCGATCTCTCTGAAAACCGTGTCGGGCGGTCGACCAGAATCTAATCGATCAAAGTTTTGAGGTGAAACTGTGACTTGCGCTCTTGGTTTGTCAGAACTTGAAACCTTCCCCTCCTTCGATTGGTCCGACGTCGCACCGCGCCTCAGTCCTCCGATCCGCGCTTCCCTGGAAAAGGCTCTGGAATCGCAGAATGGCGGCCTGAATCTCGACGAATCCTACGCTCTCGCCAATTCCGAATCCGACGATCTTCTCGGCCTGCTGGTGGCAGCCAATCTGCTCCGCTCCGAACTGGCCGGCAATCTTGTGACCTACGTGGTGAATCGCAATATCAATTTCACCAACATCTGTTTCGTGGGGTGCAAGTTCTGCGCCTTCAGCCGCGGCCCGCGCGAGTCAGACACTTACTTCCTCAACCCGGAGGAAGTTGCGAAGAAGGCCGTAGAGGCCTCGCAACTCGGGGCCACGGAAGTCTGCATCCAGGGAGGGCTGCCGCACGGGCTGCCTCCGTTTTACTATCGCGACATCCTGCGGGCCGTAAAACGAGCCGTCCCAGGCATGCACATTCACGCGTTCTCGCCCATGGAGATCGTCTACGGGGTCGAGCTCACAGGCATGCCGCTTGCCGATTATCTTTCGATGCTGCGCGACAACGGCCTGGGCACGCTCCCCGGCACCGCCGCCGAAATTCTCGACGACGAGATTCGCCACATTCTCTCTGCCAATAAACTATCAACCGCACAATGGATCGAAGTCATTCGCACCGCCCACCGCGCCGGCATCCGCACCACCTCGACCATGATGTACGGCCACGCGGAAACTCCCGAGCACTGGGTGCGCCAGATGCGGCTGCTGCGCGACCTTCAGAGAGAAACCGGCGGCTTCACCGAATTCGTCCCGCTCGGCTTCGTCCACCAGAACACGTTGCTCTTCCATCAGGGACTCGCGCGTAGCGGTCCCACGCTCGCTGAGCACCTCAAGGTTCACGCGCTGTCGCGCATCCTATTGGCGGGTTCGATCGACAACATTCAGGTTTCGTGGGTAAAGTTGAACCGCCGTCTCTCGCAGCTTTGCCTGCATGCCGGCGCCAACGACTACGGCGGCACGCTCATGGAAGAAAATATCTCACGCGAAGCCGGAGCCAACGCCGGCCAGTACACCAGCCCGGAAGATTTTCAGGCCTTGATTCTTGAGATGGGTCGGATCCCCGCAGAACGCAACACCACCTACTCGCGCATCCGCATCAAGGTGCCGCTCGACGAATTTTCCGCGGAGCAGGCGCTGGAAGCGGAGTTCGCGTGAGCGGAGAGCCTGCGCCTGCAGTTCCCGCGCGTCCCATTGCGATTATCGGCGGCACTGGCCCGGCGGGCACGGGACTGGCGCTACGCTGGGCCCGCGGGGGAGAGACCATCATTATGGGTTCGCGCGACGCGCAACGCGCCCGGGATGCTGCCGCCAACATTCGAGGCAAAGTTGGATTCGGAGCGCTCGTCTGGGGCATGGAGAACAGCGCGGCCGCCGCGGCCGCCGACATTCTGGTGCTCACCGTCCCGTTCGAGAGCCAGGCCACGCTCCTCAAACAACTCAAGCCGGCAATCACCGAGGGCAGCATTCTGATTGACGCCACCGTCCCGCTCGCAGCCGGAGTTGGCGGACGCGCCTCCCGCACTCTCGGCGTGTGGCAAGGCTCGGCCGCGCAGCAGGCCGCCGAACTTGTGCCCAAAGGAGTAAGCGTCGTCGCAGCCTTCCACAATGTTTCCGCGGAACTGCTGAATGGAGACGCTCCGCTCGATTGCGACGTCATCGTCTGCAGCGACGATCCCGACGCCGCTCAACTCACGCGCGAGTTGGCCGCGAAAATTCCTGGAGTCCGCGCCATCGACGGCGGCAAACTGGAAAACACCCGCATTGTGGAGCAGATCACCGCGCTGCTGATCGGTCTGAACATTCGCCACAAAGGCCATGCGGGAATCCGCATTACCGGCTTGCCGCCCGAAGCGTATCGAGTCGGCAACCACTGACTTCGAGAATGTCAGCAGAGACAAAAGTCACTCTTCGCGCAGCAGTATCATGGGATCCACCGACAGCGCGCGTCGTGCCGGAATCCACGTTGCCAGCAGCCCTAACAGCGCCATGGCCAGAACCACGCCAACCAGGACCAGCGGATCGCGCGGAGTTGCCTGATACACGATGAGCGCGAGCACCCGGCTCGCCAGAAGTCCAAGCAGCAGTCCTGCCGCCGAGCCATAGGCCAGCAATTTGAAGGAGCGTCCCAGCGCCGCCTTTAGCAGTTCCCGACGCTGCGCGCCGAGGGCGGCACGAATGCCCAACTCCCGCAACCGCTTGCTGACCGAATACGCCGCCATGCCGAAGATGCCGGTTATCGCCAGCACGGCGCCCATCGCGCCCATCACACCCAGCGATACCGTGGCCACCTGCGGGGGAAACAGGGCGCCTCCGATTTCGTCCAATCGCGTTTCAATCGTAACCGGCAGCCCGGGGTCAAGTTCGTGCAGCGTGCTTCGTATCGCCGCCCCCAGTGGCTGCGGATCGCGGCTCGAGCGCACTACCACCCATGCGGAATTCGACGGCCACTGCAGAAGGGGCAGGAACATTGCGGCTTGCGGATCTTCGGTGAGCCTTGCGTATTTTCCGTTTTCTGTGAGGCCGACTACTTGCACGCGAGTTCCATCCGCCAGCTTGTAGTAGCCGCCGATTGCGTTCTCGACCGAACCGAGAATCTTGTGGGCAAACTCCCGATTCACCACCGCCACTCGAGGCGAGTCTTTATCGTCATGCCAGGTGAAACTCCGGCCGGCCAGCAACGTAGTGCCCTCGGCGTGAAGATATTCGGGAGATATGTGGTAAATGAAAGCGCTGGCGGCGGCATTCGACGGCCGAAGATCGATGGTGCGATCGGTAAAGACACTCGTGGTGTTCTGGTCATTCAGCAACAGCGCATCGCTCAAGCCCACCGACTCTACGCCGGGAAGCGCGGCCAGGGCATCGATCATGCGCTTTTGCATCGGGGCCACCCGGTCGCCGCTGTAAGCAGCGTTGCGCAGATCGGCGCCCACCAGGATGGAGTGCTGGGTTTCAAAACCGAAATTGCCGTGCAGCGCATGGACCAGTCCACGCAACGCGACCATGGAGGAAGTGACCAGCACGGCGCAGATCGCAATTTGCACCGCCAGCAACACATCCCGGGCAGTCACGCGCCGTCCCGGTGTACTGGTGGATCCCGACTTCACGACCTCATACGGGTTGGTGCGCAGCACCTGGCCTACCGGGACTGCTCCGAAAAAGAAGCCGCTGATCAAGCTCAGAACCAAAGCGACTGCGTAGACGGTTGCGTCCGGGTTTACCGGGGTATGCATGGGAAAATTCCCGAAGGGCTGCCAATCGCTCAACCAGCGCAAGAAAGCCACGCTGACCCACAACCCAATGACTCCTCCGGCCAGCGAAATCAGCACAGATTCCGTAAACAGCCCGCGCAGAATTCGTTTACGACTTGAGCCCAGAGCGAGTCGTAGGGCAACTTCGCGGGAACGGTCCGCGGCGCGCGCCGCAAACAGGCTGCCCAGGTTGGCGCACGCGGACAGCAGAATCAATCCGGCCAGCAGCATCAATCCCGCGATGAATGCCTTTACCCCAGGAGCAAACTGATCACCCAAAAGGTTTGGGCGGGCCAAGGAATAACCCGATTGGCGCTCGTCTTTCGGGTAAGTCTTCTCAAGATATGCGCCTATCGAGTTTAGATCGGCGGTTGCTGCTGCCACGGTGACTCCCGCCTTAAGGTGTCCGACCACCATGAACACCCAACGGTTGGCCCGATCGTTCAGCTCATTCGCGCCATCGATCTGCTCGTGATTCACCATGGGCACGAAGAAAGTTGGCGAGGCGAATATAATCGTCCCGCGAAATGCAGGCGGCGCCACTCCGATAATGGTAAAAGGATGCTGGTTCAACTGAACCACACGGCCGACCACGCCGCGATCATCGTGAAAATGGGAGTGCCAATACTCGTAGCTGAGCACCATGTAGGGTGCGCTGTTCGGGCCCTGCTCATCGAAAGCGTGGAAGAAGCGGCCAAGATAGGGCTGAATCCGTAACGCGTCGAAGTAGTTCCCGCTCGCCTCCACACCCCACACAAGGGATGTACCTTCCCCGCTGTTCAGCGCTACCTCATCAATGCCAAAGCCTGTCAGCCCATCAAAGCTGTGGTTGCGGTCGCGCAGGTCGAGATAGTCGGGATAGGACTGATTGGTGTCGAAATTGGGATGGCGCTCGATTACGTAGAGGCTCTCCGCCTGAGGCACATTCAGCGGCCGCAGAATCAGACCGTTCATAACGCTGAACACCACGGCGTTTGCGCCGATCGCCGTAGCCAGCGTGATGACGGCGGCGATGGTGAATCCGGGAGACTTACGCAACTGGCGGAGGGCAAGTCGCAGGTCCTGCTGCAGGATGGTCATGATCGGCCTCCGGATGCCAATTCAGCGGCATGCTCAAAATAGGCAATTCGAGAGCCAAAGTGCTGCCACCGCAAATGTATCAGAACAAAGCGGGTAGCCGAATCGCGCAGGGAGCGGCCCTATCGGCATGTCCGGTTTCGCCAGAGGGCGTCCACAAATGAACAGTTCGAGATAAACAATTCGAGATAAACAACCTACGATCCACCCGCGAGCCGGCTAGTCGTCCACCACCCGCGCCGTCATTTCTTCGGCGGGTTCGCCGCCGGCCATGGCCTGAGCCACAATGAGCCGGCGTGCTTCTACGCGAATCTTGGGCAATTGCAGGCCGAACCACCAGGCACCCGCCACCGCGGCCAGGCCGCCCATGGCAACCGTGATCGGCGCGCCGAGTCGGTCCGAAAGCGCACCACCCAGCAGTGCTCCGATCGGTGCCATCCCCATGAACATCATGGAATACACGGCCATCACCCGCCCGCGCAGGGAATCCGGCACCATGGCCTGAATCAACGTGTTCGAGGCCGCCATCTGCAGCATGATGAAATATCCCACGGGCAGCAGCAGAGTCACCGAGAGCCAGAACGATTTCGAAGCCGCGAAAAGCATCAGGCTCACGCCAAATCCGGCGCAGCACACCGTAACCCATCGTCCCAGACCCTTTACACCCGAACGCATCGCAAGAGTGAGCGCGCCCAGCAGCGCGCCCACACCGGCTGCGCCCATCAGAATTCCCAGCCGCACGGCTCCCAGGTCGTGCGCTCCGATCAGCGAGGCGAACTCCTGCCCGCCGCTATGCAGAATCCTGTCGGCAAAAATCGGCATCAGCACCACATACGGCATCCCAGTGACGCTGACCACCCCCAGAAGCAGCAGCAGGGCGCGAATCGGCGCCGTGTGCTCCACGAAATGGAATCCCTCACGAATATGTTCGAGGGGCGAAGTCTTGCTCGAAACTCTGGGCGCCGCCTCCACTCTCATCAGCAGCAATCCTATAATCACGGCGATATAGCTCACGCCGTTCGCAAAAAAGCACCAGCCCTCGCCGAGCCTCGCCACCAGGACGCCCGCCACAGCCGGCCCGATCACGCGCGCTCCGTTGAACATGGAAGAGTTGAGCGCGATCGCGTTCATCAAATCTCCCTTGCCCACCATATCCACCAGAAACGATTGCCGTCCCGGGATGTCGAATGCGTTCACTACCCCCAGCAGAGCCGCCAGCACGAACACATGCCACACCTGCACTCTGCCCGTGAGCGTGAGCGCGGCCAGCACAAATGCCAGCAGCATCGACACGGTTTGTGTCGCGATCACCACGTGCCTCCGGTTGGTGCGATCGGCGGTGATGCCTCCGATCGGCGCAAACAGAAAGACTGGAATCTGGCTGGAGAAGCCGACCGCCCCCAGCAGCAATCCCGATCCGGTCAATCGGTAAACGAGCCAGGATTGAGCCACGGTCTGCATCCAGGTACCGGTCAGGGAGATTAATTGTCCGCTGAAAAACAGCTGGAAGTTGCGATGGCGCAGGGCCCGTCCCGCGGCCTGCCAGCGCAAGCCCCCATCGGAAGAAGGCGATGCAGCAGCGCTTGCCGGCGCATTTTCTGGAATGGAAGTTTTCGACTCAGCCACGTTCGATTCTTTGGATGATGCGGTGCCCGTCCAGGCACCACTATATCGCGAAGCTTATTTCGGGCGTCGGCACTCATCGCAGCAAGCCCATCGCCATCTTCCCCTGTTTGCTTCGCGTGCACTGCCACTCGTCACTGACTTGCAACTGTTCAACACGTCTGTCATGAGTTACAGTTCTCTTACCCCTTACGCTTCCCCCGGCGAGGCCCCAGGAAGGAATGCGCCCCATGACCCCTCCTCCAGTTCGAGTGGAACGCCGTGCCGGACAGCGTTTTCCGTATCTTCTTCCGGTTCTCGTTCGCGACGTGTCGAGCGGCGCCGAGGCTCGCGGCTTCACCCAGGACCTGAGCTCGCGCGGTGTCTTCTTCTTCACCGATGCGGCTTTCCGTGAAGGGACAAAAGTCGAGCTTACCCTCACTATGCCTTCCGAGATCACGCTCGGCGAGGACATGCGAGTGCGCTGTCGCGGCCAGGTTTTGCGTGTGAGTTCACCCGCGGATACATCGCAGCAGGCTCCGTCGCAAAAGGATTTAGCACCAGCCTCCGCCGCCTTCGCTGATCCGCGCGCCGAAACTAAAATCGGCGTGGCGGTTCGTTTGCAGGGTTACGAGTATCTTCCCGGGGTTATGGATTCTTCCGGGTATCAGCGCGTTTCCGCTCTCCACGAGAGGCGCCATGAACCTGAAGACGACCAGCCGGCCTTGACCGCTGCGAGCCTGCACTCGCGCTAGAACGACTCCCTTGGACCGATGAGCGGACCGCCAAGCGGCGACCGGTTTCCCAGCGACTGCTTTCCCAGCGGCCTGCGAGATGCGGTGTTAAGTGATATTGCCGCGTTTCACACGGTTTCACCCCTGCTTCTCCCGGTTTTTCTGGCACGATCGTTGGCCCCAGCTGGCACCTTTGAGCCCTTTTCAATGCCGCATTCTTGGCTTACAATCTTCTCAATTGGACCCAGTCTCCCTTCCGCAGCTGGTTCGCCCTTCGTTGTGTTCTTGTCTCTGGCAACGTTTGGGGGACTTTCGCGCAGCAAGTACGTTGGTTCCGATTGGAGCCTATTACCTAAGTCACTTGGCGGGGTGTGAGTTCTCTTTCTAACATGCAAACACCGAGAGAAATCAGCGAGAACCGCACCATGCATGGGATCGCCGTCGCCCTCCTGACCGAGGACCGGGAACACTTATCCGCGCTCAAGGAGCGGCTGGAGACCACCCGCCTGGGGCGGGCCGTTTTCAGCCAAGTTGGCTTTCCCGCCGGCCCCACTGATCCCATCCTTCGCCAGATTCAGGATTCGCGCGCCGAAGTGGTCATCCTGGATATTCCGGTACAGGATTCACAACGCGCGATCAACGCTGTGGAACTCATTCACTCGACGACCCAGCAGATTGCGATTTTCGCCAACGGTGAGATGACGCAACCGGCCAACATCGTCAACAGCATGCGCGCCGGGGCCTGTGAATATCTCGACAATTCCGCCGGCGTTGAAGCCTGGCTCGAGGCTCTCACCCGCTTCAGTTCCACGCGCACGCGGATCCGCGGGGGCGCGGGCAAAGCTCCCATCTTCACGTTCCTCAGCGCCAAAGGTGGCGCGGGAGCCACCACCGCCGCCGTTAATACCGCCGTGGCTCTGCAACAGGCTTACGGAAACGTAGTGCTGGTGGATTTCGCTCCCATCGGCCATGCGGCGCTGCATCTGAATCTGCGTCCTCAGTTCGGAGTGCTGGACGCGTTGCAGAATCTTCATCGTCTCGATGGTTCCCTGCTCGAAGGTTTCATGACTCCGACGAAAGAAGGTTTGCACCTTCTGGCCGGCCCGCAGCAGCCCAATGACGCTGCAGCCACTCCCGCCGAGTTGGCGCGTCTGTTCGATCTGCTCGTCAGCCACTACCGTTACGTCGTCATCGACGGTTCCAGCCGGCTTGATTCCACCACCCGCTTGCTGTCCGACCTTTCCAACGCCGTGCTGGTCGTCGCCCAAACCGACGTGGTCTCGCTCTGGAGCGCCGGCCGCATCCACTCCTTTCTCGAAGAAGGAACGGGACGCGACCGCATGCGCATGGTGCTGAACCGCTACAAAAAAATTCCCGGATTTACCGATGAAGATGTGGAGCAGGCCACAAACTGCAAAGTTTTGTGGAAGGTTCCCAACGCGTTTCACGCGGTCTCGCCCGCGATCGATCACGGCACTCCCGTAGTTCTGCAGGAAGGCCTGGAGATCAGCCGTTCTTATCGCGCTCTGGCCAAAGCTCTCGCCGAGGCCTCCACCAACTCCGCTGGCGGCCCCGATCTTGCCTACGACCACGAGAAATCCGCCGTCAAGAAAGCTTTCCCGCGTCCCAGCCTCTCGCCTGTACGGGCCGGCCAGTAGCCCAATCCGCCCGCCGTTATTCGTTCAATAAATTTCTTGGATTTTTAATTCTTCGCAGCCGGCGCCTCCGCCTCCTGCGGAAACAACCTGAATGCCACTTCCTGCGCCTGCGAAGTCACTTTCTTGTCGGGACTGGTCGTGTTTTCCGTAAGCGTTCCCTTCAACACGTAATACGCTTCTTCCTCGGGAGTCTTCCCCTCCCCGCGCTCGAAGGCTCCATTGAACTCGAACCATACCGCGTGCACTGGCTTTGTCGTGAAACTTAATTTGTTGCCATCGAGTTTGCCGGTCTTGAAGAACTGGTCGACAAACGTGCTCTTTTCGTTCCCGCTATCTCCGAATCGTGAAATGAATCCCGTCACCTGCCCCGCATCTTCCACGGTGATCTGCACGTATTCACCTTCCTTCAGGAAGGTGTAGGTCCCCGAGTATTGTTTTCCGCCGCCGGGATCCGCCGCCGCCGCAGATGCTGCCGAAGACGCTAGTTTCGAGGCCGCGCTAGCAGTCTGCGCGGCTGGCCTGGCTTCCTGCGCCGGCAACAGCAGGGCCACGATCATCGCCACCGCGACGGCAGCCAATCTGTAAACCTCTTTCATGATGGCTCTCCTGACATTTCCATCCTACGCTGCTCGGACTGACCGCGGCGCAGATCACAATGGCGCGTGCCGTGAACGGAACGCTTATCCCATGTCCTTCCGGCTTTTCCGAACCGCCTCGTGGCATCTAACATAGTTCCATGTCCGAAGCCCGAATCCAGCCGGCCGCGCCGCCCCTGCAAGCCGCGCCGGTCCCCGGCTTTCTCGTTGAACTGGATTCCTGGCCTCGCGTATTCTTCAGCAATTTTCGCGACCTGATTTTTCGCCGCCGCGCTCCACTCCAGCTTGAATCCGCTCCGGCTCCGTTCTGGACTGACGTTTTCGTGCGACGACGGCTGCCCTGGCTCCGCTTCGTCGAATCGATCGCGTATCACATTCTCGCGCTGGAAGCACTGCTCTTCTTTTCGCGTTTCTCGTCACTGCAGCCCCTGCCCCAGCCTCGCCCCATGTTTAATCATGCCCAAGTCATTACCTATGAGCCGGTCGAATACCTGCCTCCGCTTGATACTCGACGCGCCGAAGCCACGCCCTCTCGCAAGGCGGACCCCGAGCTTTCCAGCCAGCCGATCATTTCTTTGCCTCCAGAAGCCGACAACCGTTTCCAAACCATCGTAGCTCCGCCTGTGGTCAAGCTGAAGCACGACGTTGCTTTGCCGAACATTGTGGCCTGGCATAACCAGAGTTCGCCGGGCCCGCAGCTTGCGATCGCGCCTCCTCCCCTCGTTATGGCATCGAGCATTACTCGCATCGCGCCGGAAGTCTCAAACTCCGTGGTCGCTCCGCCACCTGACCTGTGGGCGAGCCTGCAGAGCGCAATCCCGAAGTCTCCGCAGCCAGCGGTTATCGCTCCGCCGCCCCGCGTCGAGAATTCTCCCGTGCGCTCCCTGGGAGATCTCAACATCGGCCGTGCTGCCGTGATTGCACCCGCACCACGGCTTCCCGTCGGTGAACAACGCACAATCTCCCGAGCGGCCACGCCCATGAGTGATGTCACCTCGCAGGTGGTGCCGCCTCCACCCAAACTGGCCCCATCGGGATACTCCGCGGCAGGCGCGCGTGTGATCGCACTCAATCTTCATCCCGCAGTCGGCGCCCCTCCCGATCCACCCTCCGGCAACCGCCGCGGCGCTTTCGCGGCCTCTCCAGAAGGACATCGCGGAGCGTCTGGCAGTCCTGGAATCTCCGGAAACACTTCCAGCGGAAACCCGAACCGCGGCAGCGCTTCCGGTCCGAGCGACAAGAGCGACGTTCCCGCGGGGCTTTATGTAGGGAAGGCTGCGAATGCTACAACGTCCGCGTCATCACCCGTGGCCGGCGACCCTGCTGGGAAGACTCCCTTGCGGGAAAACTCCGTGAACCCTCGCCTGCTCGCCAGCCTTTCGCCTGCGGGCACGAGCATTCCGACGCGTTCAACTCAACCCGAAGGCGCAGCGAAACTCTCCGAAGCCGAGCGCGCAGTTTTTGGCGACCGTAAGTTCTACTCGCTCACCCTCAACATGCCCAATCTGAATTCCGCCGGAGGCAGCTGGGTGATCCGCTTCGCCGAGATCAGGAAGGATTCTGCCGCGGATTCCGTCGGCCTGTCCGCGCCCACCGCCACTCGCAAGATAGATCCCGCATATCCTCTGCAGCTGATGCGTGAGAACGTTGCCGGGACGATGATTGTCTATGCGATCATCCGTGCCGACGGCAGCGTGGGAGCCGTCCGCATCCTGCGCGGCATCGATGATCGCATCGACCCGTTCGCCAGCCAGGCGATCTCGCAGTGGCAGTTCCGGCCCGCTACAAAGAACGGCGAGCCCGTCGAGGTGGAAGCTACTTTTCTGATTCCGTTTCGCCCGGGGCGTCCGGAATCAAGATTCTAGAAGGCGTTGGTAGATCTCCGCGGCTGGGCTGGATTGATGACCTGAGGGGCTAAAGTGCGTGTGTGGAAACTCTGTCTCTGGGGGAGCAGTGGAAGAAGAACCGCCAAACTCCAGCCGCGGAGCGGGGAATGTGATAGCCCGGCACGTAAGTGACGGGACGAGCGGGAAGAGAGAGCGAGTCCCGAGCGGACGACACCAGTACTCACGCACACTCTAAAGCCCGCACCCGATGACTACCGCGTAGCGCCCTTTTTCTTCTCCAGCGCTGCATAGATCGCCGGATCGGTGCACACTTCGTAGTAAGACCGTTCAGTCCAGCCCTTCACCGAGAAATCTCGCGGATCAATGCGCGGGACGCGGCTCTCTCTGACAACAATTTTGCGGAAGATATCGCGGTCGACCGGAACCATGCCGGTGGAGAGTTTGTATTCGCCTTTGTCGGATGAGGCCATCGATGCCGGCAGTTTCACGTTGAGCGGCTGCAGCGAAATCTCCTGCTGCAACTTCCGGAACGCCGCTTCGTTCATGCGAATGCCGCCCAGGTTGAAGCTGATGATCGAATCCTCGCTGTTTCCCCCGGCCACAGGCTCCGCCGACTGGAAAGCATAAACGTGGAACGGACCAGCTTGCGACTCCATCACCTTCCGCGCCTGCTTGTTGCAGGAAGAAAGGCGGTCACTCTCGTTCAGAGCCTCTGAAATCATGATCTGGTGCTCGCCGTCCATGAGATAGAGCGGCGCGGACTCCTGCAGCGTGATGCCTACTCCCAGTTCCAACCCGGGCATGCCAGAGCGCTGCACCAGTTGGTTGTAACCGCGCACAATTTCAATGATCTCCCGCGCCAGCACGCACATGCGGCTCACGGCGAGTCCGGGCTCGCCTTCGCGCTCGAGAATCGCCAGAATGATCGCGTCACCTTCGAGAAAAACTTTCCGCGCGCCGTACTTGGCTAGCAGCTTGTTGACCGGATCGTAAAAATTCAGGCTGAAATAGGAAGCCGGATTCAGGCCCTGGTCCATCAAGGTGCGCGTCAGCCGGGTGGAATCGCGCACGTCGGCTTTCAGCACTACGTGGCGCGTCACTTTCTCTTCGCCGGTCTGTGCTTGCTCTTCGGGCAGCAGGAATTCGTAGAGTGTGCCATTGACCTGCGAAAGCTCCCGCATGCGGTCGTTAGCGACCAGGTTCACGGCATCGAGCGCGGAGTTCAGCGTTTCCAGGCGGCGCAGGTCGCGGTGGTAGTGAAAAAAGTCCTGCAGAAACCGCGCCGCCACCTTGGCGCGTTCCGCCCCGCGGCAGCTCGCCACTTTCGCCACTGCGCCATACAGGCTATTGGGAGAAAGATTCCTGTGTTCCTGGATCATGCGCTCGACGCGGTCGCACTCGGTGCGGTCGGTGAGCGCGTTCTTCAACTGCTGCGGATTGATGCGCGGCGCGTACTCGCTGAGCAGCGGCACCACCGAGTAAGAAGCGATCACATGCTCCATGACCCCTTCGTCTTCGAGCAGCCGTACCCAGGCCGCCAGCCGTTCTTGCTGCGCCATGCCTTCGTCGGTCGATTCGTCCGGGGTTCCGCCGCCTACCAGGGCCCGCGCGTTGTCGCGCACATTCATCCAGGAGTCGAGGGTCTCACCGCTCGTGTCTTGTCCATACAGTGAGCGCAGAAACACCGAAACCACTTCGCGCAGCCGCCCATAGCGGTCGGCATCGCGGTCCCAGTTACCCATCATCACGTAATGCTCGGCGCACAGAAAGTCGTCGCGCCCGTCCTCGGAAAACGCCAGCCGGTTCACAAACAGCGCGTAGCTTTCGCCGTCCTGACCGAACAGCGAGCGCCGGGTGCGCGCCAGCGTTCCTTTTTCTACTTCGCGCAGAGTCTCGAACAGCTCCTGCCCGGTTTTGCGCAGGATGATTTTCTTGCGAACCTGGAACCCGGCCACGCGGTCGCGGTATTCCATCGCCTGATGTTGCCGCATTCCGTCGTAATTCTTCAGCAGGACTCGGCAGCGTTCCAGCACCTGCGCAAACTGCTGGTTCATTTCCGTGCGCAGGAATTTCGTGACGGCCAGGCGAGCCAGTAAGTCAACGGGGATTTTGCCTTCTTTTTTTGCACGATTCAGTGCCGCGACGTGCAACTCCGACAAAATCCCTTTCCACTCGCCGGGATCGCTCTTTGCTCTGCCTTCGCCCCCGGATTCGAGCCGCACCTGGCTGCGCAGCCACGCAGGTCCCTGCACCGATTGCGCGGCCTCGGCCAACAAGAGGCCTTCCACTTCTCCATGGCGTGCGATCTGGCGGGCGATGTGCGCCCGCGTGGCCTCAGCGAATTTTGTACTGAGCACTACGTCATGCCGCAGATTGTCCACACCCACGGCCAGCCCCTCGAGCGACACCGCGGGCACGGATGTAGCTAGCATGGGCAGCGCCGGCTTTTCTGGCGCTCCGCCTAGGCGAAAGAATGGGATTCTCGGCATCGCTCCCTGGTAGGTGCTGTTCGGAAGTTGCTGATTACACAGCTACATACCGAGGCTATCACGCTGGCATCGGGCGGCTAAAGTTACCTAGGTTACGGGCTTAACTTGCGGGATTGATTGGGCTTAGAGACGATGAGCTAATTTGTAAATCCGAATCGCCACTCGCTACTGGCTTTTCGCCCGCGCCGCCTCGAACTCATCACCCTTTTGCCATCCGATCAGTTGATTAAAGCTCGCGGCTTCCCAGCCCAGGGCGAAGCCGAAGCGCGCCATGGCTCCGTCGGCCACGAAGTCTGACTCGGGATGGTATTCGTCGCTTGGCTGGTGATAGTGCTTCTCGTTGTACTCGCGGGCCTGCTGCAAGCCCCAGGCCTCATCATGGCCTTTGAACTTCATGCCTTCATTGATGGAAAACGCCGGAATGCCCACGCGCGCCAAACTGAAATGGTCGGAGCGGTAGAAATGCCCCGCCTCCGGCCTTGAATCCGGACGAATCGCCAGGCGAAATTCTTTTGCCATGGCCTCCACCCACGGATAAAACGTGGTCCGCTCGGCCCCTGAAACCTCCACTTCCTGCGGAGCGCCCAGCGGCGGTATATCGTCATAGTTTAAATCCAGCGTAATCTTTCCCGCTGGCAGGGGCGGATGCTTCCCCAGATACTCCGACCCAAGCAGTCCCTGCTCTTCTGCCGTCACTGCAGCAAACAGAATCGACCGCCGCGGCCGCTGGACCGATTGGCTGTAGGCGCGCGCCACCTCCAGCAGGATGCCGCATCCGGTGGCATTGTCGTTGGCGCCGTTGTAGATGTTGTCCCCCGCCATCTCGGGGCGAATGCCGAGATGGTCGTAATGCGCCGTGTACATGACAGCTTCGTCCTTCAGCTTGCGGTCCGAGCCAGGCAGCATGGCCAACACGTTGTTCGACTCGAAATTCCGCACTTTGCTGACCATGTGCGCCTTCAGCTTCGATCCTATGTTCACCGGACGAAAATCCCGCGATCGCGCTTCCGCCAGCATCTGGTCGAGGTCAAGCCCCGAAGCCGAGGCCAGTTTTCTGGCCACGTCGGCCTGCACCCACGATGCGACTTTCAGCGCCGGACCCTCCAACTTAAGAAACGACTTTTCCCCTGAATTCGAGTTCCGCACCACTTCCCACGGATAGCTTGCCATCGCCTCCACGTGAATCAGAATCACGCCTACTGCGCCTTTGCGCGCCGCTTCTTCATACTTGTAAGTCCAGCGCCCGTAGTACGTTAAGGCCTTGCCTTTGAAGAATTTAGGGTCATCGGAGGGCGGCTCGTTCACCAGCATCAACAGCACTTTGCCCCTGACGTCTGCGCCTTTGTAATCGTCCCAGTTGTATTCAGGAGCTTCTATCCCGTAGCCCACATAGACGATGTCGGCTTCCACATCCGACTGCGCTTGCTGCGTTTCGTCGTAGGCCACGTATTCATCCAGCGGCTTCAATTCCATGGGTCCGCCGCGTTTGGGAATGAGGGAGAACCTGGTCTCCGGCAGGGTGGTGATGCCGATCAGGGGCACTTTCTGCAAATAGCCTCCGTGGTCGCCGGCCGGCTTCAGCCCGTACTCAGCGAACTGCGTCGCCATGTATTCGGCGGCGATGTCGCCGCCGCGCTGTCCCGTGCCGCGGCCCTCCAGCAGGTCGTGGGAAAGAAAGCGCACATGCCAGCGAATATGTTCGGGATTGATGGTCTCCAGCGCGTTGAATGCCGCTCCCGGCAGGCGCACCGAGATAGGATCGCGCTTCGCCGCCGGTGTCGCCGGCTCCGGACTTGCCCCGCCACCCTCAGCCCACGCCAGCAGGCCGAGCATGGCGATGGCGACGGCCGCAACGCTTCTCTTCATCGCGATACGAATCGCAGTACGAATAACGATGGCTTGCATAGATCGGCTTTCTCCCCAAACCAGCAGCACACGCCTGGGAAAGCACGGAATTCTTGGAATTTGTGTTGATGCTGAACGAATTGTATCGGAGAGTGGGGATTTTGATGCCAGGGGAACACGCGGACTCACCCACACGGGAGTGCAAGCACTCCCGCGGCAACCCACCTATCAAGGAGGGTTCCGGACTTGTGTTGGCTCTAATCTGCGAAAATCAGCATGATCCGTTGCCCCGCGCCCGGCGGGGTCAGTTTTTCGCGCTTCAACCAGCGCGGAAATCGCGCACGTCTTCGCCTGCCTGGAAGACTATGGCTGGAGCAGTCTTGCCCGCTTCTGCCATCTTGCGGTTGATTTCTTCGAAGTCGGCCTTCACCCAGCCGACGCTGGAAACTTCAATCTCGCCGTCCTGGGCTATCCAGAAGATGGTTGGAACGTTGGTCAGGCCGTAGGCGCTCGAAACGGGATACTTTTCGGTATCGTCGAGCAAAACCGGAAACGTCAAGCCAAACTCTTTGTTGAAGGCGGCTGTGTCCCGGGCGTTGTTCTGCGACACTCCCAGCAGCTTTACGCCTTTCTGCCCGTAGGCCTTATGCAGCCGCTCTAGAAAGGGGAACGCATACTGGCAGGTCGGGCAGGAGACCTTGAAAAATGCCAAAACGACTGGCCCGTGGGCGAGTTCTTCCCGCAGCGAAAACCGTTTGCCGTCCGTCGCCTTTAGTTCAAATTCGGGGGCTTTCGTCCCGACGGTTAGTGCTGCCATTGCTTGTCCTCCCCTTTTGTCTTTTCAGGATATTCCGCAGCCAGCGCATACCCTTACTGCTTTGACCTAATTTCATTTTAGATGACGCGGGACAATCGAGTGGATCACTGGCAGCCGCCCTTTTGAACACTGCATTTCCAAAGGTATAGGCAAGTCGCGGAGCGCTTCCTCGAGCTCTGGGCAGGAGTCCGGACACAAACATGTGGGCCCGGCGGTGATCGTGATGTGGTCGTTTGATTGACTCACCTGAGGTCCACGGCGCTCCTGCGCTTCAAAGTCGGCTGACGCCTGGGTCCCGGCCGTACAGCAACCCGGCACGGGCTTCGTCTCGGCCGGGAGTTGGAAGGTGTAGGTCAACGAATAAGAAGTCTCTGCCTCTGCGCATCCGCGGCAATCGAAGCGCGACTTCTGGACGCTGTCCAGAGCGGCCTGCTTGAGCAACAAATGTCCGCTGACCACGTCCGCCGACTCGATGGTGCCATCCTTCCGGATTACGACTTGCACTTTCACATCTCCAGAGATCCGAGCCTGCCGCGCTATCGCGGGGTATATCGGGGAATACAGCTTAGTGAGCACGGCTCTGGTTTCCGGGGGCGTGGCGCTGCTCGCGATCTGAGCTGCGGCGTTCGCAGCCGTCGCCAATGAATATATAGCGACCACAGCAAATTGCAGCGTTAAGGGTAGAGCGCGCTTCATACCTACGATTCTAGTCTCGGATCAAGGCGGGAAAAACAGCAATCCCCTTCGTCGCGATTCGTTCTCCGTGCCTCTGTTTCTCTGTGGTGGATTCGCCTTCAGAGCAATTCCGCCTTCCGTAGAATCTTGCGTGCCAATCCGGTCAGTGCGACCCGTCCCAAGCGCTCTGCTGCAATCCATTTCCCGTTAACGTGCGCTTGCGCGGCGGATCGCCACACCCGTACGGTGTAGTCCGTTACCGTAATCGAATGCTTGAGCGCAAACGATGGCTTGGACGCGCCGTTGCCGGCGGCAACCTCCGGCAACTCCCACATGCCCGCCATCAGCGACGCATCCCGCGCCCGCTGCACCAGAAGCACCTCGCCGCCGCGGCCGTCTTCATCTCGAAAATTCAGCGCGTAATGAATTTCGCGCTTCTTCTGCCGCGCCGCCTTCGCGGCCGCCGGCATCTCTCCGCGGGTTGCGCACAAGTCCACCACCGGGCACGTCAAACACCCCGGCGCGCGCGGTGTGCACACGGTCGCGCCCAGCTCCATCATGGCCTGATTGAAGTCGCCCGGCCGCTTGCGGTCGAGCAAGTCCTCCGCGGCCTGCCACAATTCTTCGCTCGTAAGCCGCCGCCCCGAAACCCGCCGCAGCACGCGCTCCACATTTCCGTCGACCACCGCGACCGCCTCGCCAAATGCAATGCTGGCAATCGCGGCCGCCGTGTAGCGGCCAATCCCCGGCAGTTCCCGCCATTCCTCGGCGGTCGCCGGAAACTTCCCACCCAACTCTCGCACTACTACTTTTGCTGCCGCATGAAGCATCCGCGCACGCCGGTAATATCCCAGGCCGCTCCACGCCGCCAGCACGTTGTCCTCACGCGCCCCGGCTAACTTCTGCACTGTCGGGAACCGGCGCAGGAATTCCTCATAGTGCCCGATCACCGCGGCCACTCGCGTCTGCTGCAGCATGATTTCCGACAGCCATACGCGGTAGGGATCGCGGCTCTCGCGCCACGGCAGATCGCGCGCGTGCCGGGCGTACCAGGCAAGCAGATTCCTGCGAAAACGCGTTGGTGAGGGACTCGAAGCGACCCCGGAGATGACTTGAGGCTGGATCACAATTCAGGCTGCGCCCGGCGTGATAAAGGGATTTCTGATTCGCACGGTGCCATACCGGCGCCCGTGTTCAAAGTCTTCGGAAAGAATCTCTAGCAGTCCGTAGTGCTCGGCGTACGCCCAAAGGTGAGCATCGAACCAGGGGAGCCGGTAAGCCGCCATGCCGTAGAGTGCCATGCGGAATACGTGGTCGTTGGGATAAAGTACGGGAAACTGCACCATGAACAATTCGACTTGCCGCGTGGCATCTGCAAGCGTCATGAGGGGCGCGCTCTGCCCCCGCAGTCGGGTCACGGAATTCACAAACTCAACCAGCGACTGGTGCGGAATACGCAAGTCTCCAGAAACCTCACCGGCGCGCAAGACTTCGAGGGCCGCGGCGCGCTTGACCGGGTCTCGCGGGTCGCAGCGGTAGACCAGGATGTTAGTGTCGACGAGGGTAACCACGTGGTAGGCCTCGATCATCGTTGTAAAGATCTTCGCGCGTCCAGCCACGATTCTCGCGGGTTAGGTGCGAGCCTTTGGCTTTTGCTTCGTTCAACTGATCGGCCTGGAGTTCATCGAGCCATTTTGTATTGGCATCAAACACAGCCAGCCGTTCCTTCACTGTCAATTCGTGCACGGACTTGGCTTTGTGGCGAACGAGTTCGACACGAATGCTCTCCCCGGCTGGGATCCACTCCAATTCATCTCCGGGGCGGATGCCGTATTGGTCGGCGATGGCCTTGGGCACGGTCAATTGCAGTTTGCTGGTGACCTTTGGCATTTCCTTACTATATCAAGGATCATGTCCTTACTGTAAATCTCAGCTGCCTGCTGTCCTCGGGAGTTGGCCCCAGTAGACTTCGAGGCTTCGGGGTCTGCCTTCGTCGCAATTCTGCAGGCCGGCGAGCGATGAGTAAACTTCTCTGGCTTGCGCTTGACCTGCTCCGCGCGAACCACCAAAAACGGTGCCCCGCCATTGACCCTGCGTTCCAGGCACGAAATAATAGGCGAGCCTGGCATCCGCAACATTCGCGTGAGTTGGCTCACGCCTTATCGCGAGGAGCACCATGAACGACTTCAACCGCAAAGTGGAAGACGCTTCGGCGCGCGTTGGCAAGACCATCAACGAAGCCGCCGAACGCCTGGACAAGGAAATCCCGGAATTCATCAAGTACCTGAACGACGAAGTCGTGCCCGCGGTTCGCACACACTCGACCAAGGCGCTGCGCGTTGCCTCGGCCAAGCTGGCGGAGTTCGCCGAGTACATGGAAAAGAATCCGCACGCTCCCAAGTAGTCCGGGATGGTTCCTTTTCTCGCGGAAAGTTTTTCGTCAGCGCAAGGCCGCGGGATGCTAGCTTTTTTTCTTCGAGCGCCGTTTTTGCGAGTTTTGTTGCTGCGAGCCTGGGTGTTGGCAGCCACTTCGTTAGTTCTGCCATGACTCTGTTTCTCCTGATCACGTTGCTGCTGCTCGCTGCTTGCGGCCATCCCAAGCAGGCGCGGGTCGAGGTACCACCGCCTCCGCCGCCGGCATCCGCCAGCGCGCCCGCTGATCGGGAAACAGCACCGTCTGCCCTGCATAAGTCTGCCGAGACACGCAAGAACAACGACGAAGACGGCACAGCCGCTGACCCCGACCTTGCGGAACCGACAATTCCCGCCGGCGCCGTTCCTATCGCCACAGAGTCCGGAACGGCCAGCTGGTACGGACCTCCTTACCACAACCGCCGCGGATCGAATGGCGAGGTCTACAACATGCACGCCATGACGGCCGCGCACCGCACGCTGCCGCTAGGCTCTATCGTTCGCGTGACCAATCTCAAGACTTCGCATTCGGCGCTGGTTCGCATCACCGACCGCGGGCCTTTCATCCCCGGGCGCGTTCTCGATCTTTCGCTCGCCGCCGCCCGCAAACTCGACGTGTATCAGCCGGGAATCGCCGAAGTAAAAGTGGAAGTGATGCAGACGCCGGCGCCGCTGGATTCCGGCGGAAAGTGGGCGGTGCAGATCGGCAGCTTTCCCGACGAGGACGTTGCCACCGAACTCGCCGATCACCTCACCCGCCGCTATCGCACCGCCAAAGTACTGCGCTTCGCCAGCCCCGCTGGGGGTTGGTGGATTCGCGTCCGCGTGCTCGACGACGACCGCGACCGCGCCAAGGAACTCGCCGCCGAGACTCACACGAGCGAGGGGGCGGTGTTTCTGGTGAGGCTGGACTAGCGGCTAGCACGATGAGCACGCTCGAAATCATCCCTCAAGACGTACGGGCTCGCGGCGTCAAGACGATTGCCTTCGCGGCGGTCTTCTACCTGGGGCTGCGGCTGGCGGGGTTTCATCGCTTCTTCGTGAATGATGCGGAAGGCGTCGGGGCCCTTCTGCAAATCATCGGCACGCTGTACAGCGTGGTCTACGCGTTCGCCACTTATGTGATCTGGGGACAGTTTGCCGCGGTGGAAAACGAAATCCTCAAAGAATCGGGAGCGCTCAAGGATCTGGTCGTGTTCAGCAGGCCGTTGAAGGATGCCGCTCGCGACCCCATGGTGCGGGCGGTGAAAGCCTATGCCCGCGGCGTGGCGGAAACCGAGTGGGGCACGCTCTCGCGCGGCGAGAATACCGAGAAAACTGACCGGTTGTTTGCGTCCGTGATCTCCAGCGTTATTGACGTCAAGCCCGAGGGCGATGCGGAGCAAATGATTTACGAGCGCCTGCTCGGGATCGCGAACCTGGCCAGCGCCCATCGCGACGAGCGGCTCGCGATCAGTGCCAAGCGCATGCCGAAGACGTTGCTCCTGTTCGTCAGCCTGACCGCGTTCACGATCCTGTTTCTGTTGCTTTTCTTCCCCTTTCACAACCTGGCGCTCGGAATGGTTTCGATGGCGATCGCCACGCTGCTCCTGTTCTTTGCCCATTTTGTCCTGACTGATCTGGACAATCCGTTTGAAGGGACGTGGAACGTCCGCTCGGAACCCTTCAGCGATCTGGTCACCAAGATGCGATAAAGGCGTAGCGCCGGCATCTTGCCGGTCGTCCCGAGGGCGTAGCGCCCTCGGCGCGGACGGAGGTGGAAACGCCTTGAGCTTACCTGGCGGGACCGGCGGCGGGCGGGGAAGCTCGCCAGGACGGGGGCGCTACGCACTGCAACTGGCTGACGATCCGCGGGTGGTGTTATCGTTCTCAGCGAACAACCTGGAGCGAGCGCTCATGACGGACGCAACCGGTAATTGTCTTTTCTGCCGCATCATCCGCGGAGAGATCCCCGCTAAGAAAGTTCACGAAGACGATCACGTCTTTGCCTTTGAAGATATCAGCCCGAAGGCTCCCACCCACGTGCTCATCGTTCCCAAGAAGCACTTTGCCGGACTGAAAGAGGCTGAGGCTGGCGACGCTGAGGTGATCGGACGCTGCCACCTGGCCGCAGCTCAGATCGCCCGCGAGCGCAACATCGAGAATGGATACCGCACCGTCCTCAACGTTGGCCCCGGAGCGGGACAGTCCGTATTTCATTTGCACGTCCACCTGCTGGGAGGACGTCCGCTGAGTTGGCCTCCGGGGTAAATCTGGGCTTCGGGCGTCGGCCGTCGGGCTTTAGCTTCCTAGAGGGCACGGCTGTCCCCCGCCGACCCGTATTTCTGTTGACGCCGCATAGGGGCAGTAATTACAATGTAATTACAACAAATCAGAGGACTTTATGAGAACGGAACTCACCCGTATCGGCAATTCGCGCGGCATTCGAATTCCTAAGCCCCTGATTGACCAGTGTGGCCTGGGCAACGTTGTGGAACTCCGCGTCACCGCAGCAGGTCTGGTGATTGCGCCTCATCGCGCGCCCCGTCATGGATGGAGGCAGCAGTTCGACGCGGCAGGCCCGGACAACAACGCCCTGTTGCTCGCGGAAGCGCCCGCGAACTTGTTTGATAGCGAGGAGTGGAAGTGGTGAACTATCCTCGCCGCGATGAGGTTTGGCTGATCGCACTCGACCCCTCGAAAGGCTCAGAAATCAAGAAGACTCGCCCCTGTCTGGTGGTCTCGCCAGACGAAATGAACGAGTTTCTCCATACGACACTGGTGGCTCCCATGACCACCACGCTGCGAAACTATCCTACGCGCGTGGATCTAGTATTCCGGGGCAAAGCCGGGCAGATTGCGTTGGATCAATTGCGTGCCGTTGACCGGCAGCGACTGGTTCGCAAGCTCGGCGCGATAACCGCCAGAGCAGCTAGCGAGGTTTCGAGCGTGTTAGTGGAAATATTCGTTCGCTAACCTGAAGCCCGATAGCCGAAGCCCCCTACTGCACCGTGGGATTCTCTTCTTCCGGCGCGCCGTGGCGGCGCAGCAACTGGGGCAGATTCTGCGAGAACGCGGAGCGCGGCAGGACCATATCGCATCCCACTTCGTGCGCCTTCTGCTTGAGATCTCCCTGCACGTGCGACAGGAATCCGATGATCGAGGTTCCCTTCTTCAGCTTGCTCTTCAATTTCGGAATCAGGGTTAGCGGTTTTACGTTGTTGTTATTCAGATCGAAGATGATCAGCGACGGCTTTTCTTCGCCGTTTTGCTCCATGCGCTCCACCAGGTCTTTGTCGCTCTTCACGAACTCGACCTTGACGTTCATCTTGCGCGCGGTCTCCTGAATCTTGGCGAGGAAAAATAAATCGTCGACGAAGGCAAAAATTCGTGAGTTCGCGTCTTCCCGCACCGGCAACGGCTCCGGCTCCGGCGTCGGGTAGGCTGCTCCAAACCCCGGCCTTTGCCGCCCTGGCTTCTGTCCGTTGTTGCCTCCGGCCTGCGCGGCGCGGTAGCTGTGATCCATAGGCGCCGTGTAAATTCCGTCCGGGTTCTGCCCGCGAGCCTGGCCCTGGCCCGGCCGCTGTCCCCGTTGATTGTTGGGACGGCGTCCCCGCCGCCTTCTGTTTCTGCCTCCGCCACCGGAGGGTCTGCCCGGTCCTGCGTTCATAGTCCTCTCAAGTTCTGCAACGTGATTGATCGATTTTCGGGGCTTCTAATGTCGCAAAGTTTTGCGGCGCCTGGGCGCCCTGGAGCCGGACGCTCCGCACCGCGGCTTCGGGCCCACTTTCGGGGCGATCTATCGCTCCACGCACCCGACTGCGCAACCCGCGGATTTCGGCCGGACGCGCGCGGAACAAACTCTGAATCTTGAACCAAACCCTTGGCCGCAAACGAAAACCTTAAGTTTTATGCGTCGGTTTTAGCCGTTTCGGATCCGTCGCGCCGACTCGGAATTTCTGGGGCGCGGAAGGCCTGCGCGGGAACGAGGCCAAATGAGAACAGGATCATGGTACTCGCCTGCGCGGCCTCGCGCAAGGGGTCGGGAGACCAGTTTTTGCACAGGAGGACGTGACTTCCCGGAGTGCAGCACTCGAAGGCATCCCCACTTGCAACGAGCCGCGCATGGCAGGGCTGGGAATAGAACCGAGCGTGCGCCCTCAGGCCGCGGTCGAAACTTCTCGTGCCCACCGTTGCGCCTGCCAGTAGAGGCCGGCAACTTCCTCGGCATCGAGATGAAGGCTCTCGCCAACCTTCGCGGCAGCTTCCCACTCGCCGCTCTCGTGCGCCAGCATCGACTGGTAGATGGGCCGAAGCAGACTCGACTGGCCAAGCAGGACAGCCTTAGTCTCACGATCGAGCGGAATTTGTTCCAGGACTTCCGCCATGGGCATTTCCAGCATGGCGTCGATCAAAGAGAGTAGTCCAAGCAAAAACAAGTCCGACTCTCCGTGCGGCACTTTGGGCCCAAGCAACTCGCCAAAGCGTGCCCGCACCAGCGCCGACAAAACCAAGTCACTGGTTTTGTCTTGTCCGGCTCCCACAGCAGCCACGAGCCTAACCCAACGCCGCACCTCCCGCTCTCCAAGAATCGATAGTGCGTGGCGCACCGAGTGAATCTCGCTGTTAAAACCAAATACCGCCGAGTTCAAGTAACGCAGCAGGCGGTAGCAGATCGATGCTTCGCCCTTGATGAGCTCCTCGATCGCCGGCAAATCCAGATCGGGACGCGAGACCGCCTGCAGCATGCGCAAATAGTTAAGGTGGTTGGCCGGCATGTCGTGAGTCGCCAGCATCTCCGGCCGGCGAAAGAAATATCCCTGGAAATAGACGAAGCCCTGATCCCGCGCCGCCGCGAATTCCGCCTGGGTCTCCACTTTTTCCGCCAGCATGCGACAGCGCCACGGCCCGTACCGCTTGATCAAAGCCACACGCTGTTCGACAGTGGTGAGCTTCAGTTCGACCTTGATGATGTCTGCCATGTCGGCCAGCGGCTCGCGCGGATCGTCGGCAACGTAGTCATCGAGCGCGATCAGGTACCCGGCTTCCTTCAAACGTCCGCAGGCGCCGATCACATCTGGGTCTGCGGGAACACTCTCAAGAATTTCCACCACTGTAGATTGCGAGGGCAGCAAGGTGACCAGCCCTTTGATCAGGGTGTCCCTGGTGCAGTTCACAAATGCCCGCTTGCCGTCGCAGAGAACGTTCAGTCCCATCAGCAGTGAACTGTCGAGCGTAGCCCGCGACGCTTCATTGGCGGCATCCGCGTCGGCCGAGACGAAGGAATTTTCCAGCCCGTTGCGAAACAGCAACTCGTAACCGAAAACCTTTTCTTCGCGGTCAAAGATCGGCTGGCGCGCGACGAAGCGAAGCTGCTTGGGGTCTTTGCCTTTGAGATGTTTGGGATCGCTGGGGTGTGGACGGACCCGAGCGGGTTTAGCAGACTGTTGCGACACGTTCAGTTCATCGGCAGCCCCAGAGAAAACTGGAGTGATCCGTCTCCACTCCATTCCGAACCGGAAAACATTGGAGGAGGCTAAGAAATCCAGCTCTCATTCCAGAACCGCAACCGCTCCGATCTCGATAAGAAAATCTGGACTGGCCAAGGCGGGGACTCCGATCCACGGGCTGGCGTGCCGCTTGCCAGCTGGGAAAAAACTCAACAACGCCTCGCTGATCGCGTGGCTGTTGCGGATGTGTTCGGCCACGATGTAGAGGCGCAACGACACAATGTCGTTCCGACTCCCTCCCGCCGCCATCAGCGCGGTCTCAGCGTTTTCAATGCTCGCCGGGTCGGGATTCGAGATCCTGGCGGGTCGCCCATCTGTTGCTTCGCATCCCAGTTCGCGGGTGGGGGGAATCTAGTTGCTACCGTTAACTAATAAACTATCCGTCTGCGGTGCGTCGGTGGGTGCGGTTGGGTTTGGCGTGGGTTCCACGGTGTCAGTGTCGCCTGAATTGCTTGCGGTGTCCAGCGGATTCTGGACACTGCACCTTGACTGGTGCGTTTCGCGGTTGCTTTTGTGGACGCCTGTGGACACCGTGTGCTTTGCTTCGGCTAAGGTGCGCGATCGCAATTCCCAGCGCGGACAGCGTTCCGAGCAGGTTGCCGGCGACGATGATTAGGGCCGCTTTGACCGTCTCTGAGATCATCTTTTCCCCCTTGCGCCCCGGTGAATTGGGGTGCTAGCTGGCTGGCCGACGTCTTTGGGGGGGGG
>DATGHF010000019.1:0-15707 GCA_035308125.1 Candidatus Sulfotelmatobacter sp. | reverse complement strand
CCAACTCCGCAAGTCGCCGTAACTCCCGCCGCCGAGGGAATTCCGCCGCTCGGCCGGGGCAAATACCTCACCGTGCTGCCCTTGAAGATTCTCGGCGATTCATCTCTGCGCTACGTAGCCGACGGCATCGGAGACGCGCTTTCTGCCAAGCTGTTCCAGTTGCGCGAACTTCACCTGGTTTCCTCGCCCCCGGCCGGCGCGACGGTCGATAACGATAACAACAGCAACGACCAGCAATCCGTCTTGAAGATTGCCCAGTCCGTGGGAGCGAATCTCGTGCTGCGAGGCGCGGTTCAGGGTAGCGCCGACAAACTTCGCATCACGCTCAACCTTGAGGACGCCGTTCGCGGCCGCCGCGTGTGGTCCCAGGAATTTTCCGGCGTTCTGCCCGATTTACTCACGCTCGAAGACAAGATTTACGCCAGCCTGGTGCAGGGTCTCGACCTGCAGCCCAGCGGCGAAGAAATCGCCCGCGGCGGTCTCCATCCCACCGAAAACATGGCCGCCTACGATCTCTACCTGAAAGGCCGCGACGCTCTGCGCGGCAAAGAAGGCCGCCGCGATACCGAAGCCGGAATTAACTTCATGGAGCGCGCCCTCCAGCAGGATTCCAACTTCGCTCTGGCCTACACCGGCATTTCCGACGCCAACCTGCGCCTCTACCGCGACAGCAAAGATGGACTCTTCGCCGAAAAAGCTCTCGCCGCCGCGCAGAAGGCGCAGTCCATCAGCCCGAATCTTCCCGAGGTATATCTCTCCCTTGGCAGCGTCTACACCGCGACCGGCCGCAACACCGAGGCCATCGCCGAACTGAGGCACGCGCTGCTTCTCACTCCCGCCTCCGATGAAGCCTACCGCCGTTTAGCCGACGCTTACCGCGCCGGAGGAGACCGCCCCGAGGCCATCGCCGCCTATCAGAGCGCCGTGCGCTCGAATCCCTACTATTGGTACAACCATAACCGGCTGGGTGGCGCGTATTTCGGCTGGGGGGAAAACGACAAAGCTCTCGAAGAATTTCAGCAGGTCACGCGCCTCGCTCCAGAGAATCCTATCGGCTACCAGAATCTGGGAGCCGTTTTTCTTCGCCTCGGCCGCTGGAGCGACTCGATCCCCGTCCTCGAAAAAGCGCTGGATCTGCAGCCCGACGCCGGCACTTACTCCAATCTCGGCACCGCGTATTTTTATTTGAAGCGCTACGAAGATGCCATCAGGATGAACGAGAAAGCAGTGGAGATGAGCCCCAAGGACGAGCAATTAGCCGGAAATCTCGCCGACGCCTACCGCACCGCCGGGCACACCCAGCAGGCCAACGCAGCCTACGACAAGGCAATCCAGCTGGCCTTCCAGCAGTTGCAGGTGAATCCCAAGTCGGCGGAAGTCACCGGAGATCTGGCGCTCTATTACTCCAAGAAGGGCAGTGCCGCTCAGGCCCTGCAGTATATCCGCCAGGCGAGGTCGCTCGACCCCGTGGATGTGCAACTGGTCTACGATCAGGCGCAGATTTACGCCTCGGCCGACAAGCAGAAAGAAGCCCTGGCCAGCTTAAAAGATGCTTTTCAGAAAGGCTATCCGCCCGACGAAGCCCAGAACGATCCAGAACTAGCCAAGCTCAAGGCCCTGCCCGAATTCACAAGGCTGGTGACGCAGTATTCCCGGAAGCCCAACTAGAATTAAACAAACGAGAAAAACGGTGGGGTGCCCCATTTCTCGCCGTTTTTGCGAGAAAGCCTGCCCTGAGCGAAGCCGAAGGGTGGGGCTTTTCTCTAAACCATCAAACGAACCGACCATTCCCGGTGATTTGGGAAGATTTAAGAATTTCTACGCTTTCTTCCAGAACTTACGGCGGCTCACGATGGCGCCCGCTCCCGTCAACATGAGAGCCATGGTCGCCGGCTCAGGCACGGTCGGCGGCGCTCCATCATAGCCGTGTCCGGCGAAGTCTGTCGCCCTCGACCATCCCGTAAATCCGAAGTTGAAAACCTGACCGGGCGCGATGCCGCCCTTGCCATTGTTATAGAGATTGAAGAACTCAATCTTTGCCGCGTCCGGGTTGTTCTTCACCGGAACCACCTGGCAGAAATTGAAGAAGGCGCTGAAGCCGCAACTGACGGAAGTGAATGCTTCGCCCTTTTCGGTGATGATCAGGTTGAACCAGGTCACGTCCGAGTTGTTCTGGAAGCTGAGGGTGCCGTTGAAATTACCGGTCCCTGCCGGCAAGCCGAAGTTAAAAATCTGGCCCACGCCGATACAGCCATCGTCGCAGAGAGGCGGATCTTTCACCACAATCCGCGGATCCTTGACCGAATTCGCGAAGGCAGAGAGCGAACACAACACGAAAAGCATTCCAGCAACGCACAGGGCAGGGGTTTTCATCGATGGCTTCATGTTGTGATCTGCGCGCACTTTTATAGCCAACCGCGGCACTTTTTCCATGGCTAACGTATTGAATAACTTAGCCATGATATCCACTGCCGATGGGGAGAGCAGGCTGCAACTGTTTGCGTATTTGGTTGGTTTGGTGTGCAGAACCGTGCAGATTTGAATTCCTCTCTTATATGGCAGTGAAGAGGCTTGTGTGGGGACGGGCACTCTTGCAAGCCTGCCCTGAGCGAAGCCGAAGGGTCCAGGTCGAGCGAATGCTCGACTGGCTCGTGCGCAAGATTCAGGCCTGAGCGCTCGCTGGTTCGGCTGCCCCTCCTTCAATTGACAACCCTTTTCCCACTCCCTAGACTGCCACTGTAGGGCTTTCCGAGGAAACTCCATGGGCTGGCTGCAGAACAAGTTCGAAAAGAATTTCATGATCAGCACGGTCGACTACGTCTTCAACTGGGCGCGGAAGTCGGCCGTGTGGCCGATGACGTTCGGCCTGGCTTGCTGCGCCATCGAGATGATCGCGTCCTCGACCGCGCGCTTCGACATCGCGCGCTTCGGCTCGGAAGTGTTCCGTCCCAGCCCGCGCCAGAGCGACCTGATGATCGTCGCCGGCACGGTGACCTTGAAAATGGCTCCGGTGGTGAAGCGCATCTACGATCAGATGCCCGACCCGAAGTGGGTGATCTCCATGGGCGCATGTTCCTCCGTGGGCGGCCCGTTCAATACCTACGCCGTGCTGCAGGGCGTCGACAGAATCGTCCCGACGGATGTCTACGTCACCGGATGCCCGCCGCGTCCTGAAAATCTTTTCTACGCCCTGCTGAAGCTGCAGGACAAAATCGACACCATGACCCTGGCCAAGAAGCCCACCGAAGTCCGCCTCGACCCCAACATGGTAGAAAATTTCAAGCGCCAGGTGATGATCGCGCAGACGTTGCAGCCAAAGTAGGCCACGTAGGGACAGCCGCCTCGGCTGTCCAGCGAAGCGAAGCGAGCGACCTCTTCGCTGCCGGGTGCTAACATCCCCCATGCCCGCCTTCACCAAACTCGCCACCGAATCCGAGCTCCCTCCTGCCAACGCTGCCAAAGAATTCCCCTGCGGCGACAACGTAATCTGCATCGCCAACGTCAACGGCACAATCAGCGCCATGGACAATGTCTGCCTGCACCGCGGCGGCCCGCTGGGGCAGGGAACGATCGAAGGCACCAAGCTCGTCTGCCCCTGGCACGGCTGGCAGTGGGACCCGCAAACCGGCCAGGCCGTGCACAACGCCAACGCGAAAGTCGCGGTTTATCCGCTTAAGATCGAAAACGGCGAAGTGCTGGTTGAAATCTGACGGCCGCTAGACGATTGCAACGAGACCGTCACTCACTTTCCTGCGCGAGCTACAGCGGACGGGAAACAAACTTCGGAGTGAATCCGATCGCCTTGTAGGCCAGTGTCAGGATAATCTCGACGACCTCCGCGACACTCCGCTCGCTTCGGGTCAACGCATCGAAGGTTTCGAAGCTGGTCAGCATGTGCAGCGTGTCGATCGCCACCGGCTCCTGCCGGGAAGTGAGTGGAGGATACACGTTGCAGTAGCGCTCGACGATCACGCGCAAACCGTTGCGCCTGCGCTCGTTGCGGTCACGAATCCCTTTTCCAATATCGGAATCGATGGCGGCCAACGCATGCAGGCGCCGGATCACGTCGCGATCCGATGCCCAAAAGCGCGCAAACACCGCAATGAACTCACGCAGCGCATGAAGCGGATCGCCGCCTTTTTGAAACACTTCCGCCAACCGCTCCATGTCGCCGTGCTTCGCGATGTGGTTGTAGAGCGCCTCGAGCAATCCTGCCTTGGACTCGAACTGGTAATAAACGGTGAGCCGGGAGACGTCGGCTTGGCGGGCGACGGCCTCCATGGTGAATTGGGCAAAGTCTTCGGCCAGAAGGAGTTGGCGCGCGGACGCCAGGATCCGCTCGCGAGTTTTGTCGCCGACGGCCTGGCGTTGGGCCATCTTGTAGGGGCGTGGGGTCAATAAGAATTCCTAGATTTATGTATTCATAATTAATCATACAGTATGTATAATTAATTGCGCGACCGACTGAGCCCACGTGCTCGTTACTTTGCTGGTTCAGAACGGTTCGACAGCGTGAGGTTTTATGGCTGAATCGAGATTCCTGCGCCGCGCCGTCTGGTGCGGGGTGATTTTCCTGGCGGTGATCGGAGTCGCCGCGGTGACGCTACGCACGCTGGTGCTTTTCTGGCCGGCGCAGTTCACCGCGAAGTCTTCTCCGGCGGCAGGCCTCAACGCGGGATTTGCCCGCCACATGGCTTTGACTCTGGTTCACATCCTGCCTGGCGCGCTGTTTCTCGTGCTCGCGCCCTTGCAGTTTGTTCCAAGCATCCGGCAGAAGCATCTTCAAGTGCACCGCTGGATGGGAAGAGTGCTGGTCGTCATCGGCCTGATCATTGGCGTGACCGCGCTGGTGATGAGCTACAAGATGAATATTGGAGGGCCGAATGAAACCGCGGCCACCACGCTCTACGGGATTGTGTTTCTGTTTTGCCTGATCAAGGCTTACCGGCACATTCGACGCAAAGAAGTGGCGCGGCATCGCGAGTGGATGATTCGCGCCTACGGCGTTGCCCTGGGAGTGGCGACAACCCGCCCGATCGTGGGAATGTTTTTCGCTTTTCGCAGGCTCACACCCCACGAGTTCTTCGGAATCGCGTTCTGGCTGGGTTTCACAATTACGTTTCTGGCCGCCGAGGCATGGATCGATTACACGCGGCCGCACTCGGACCGGGACATGTCCCTGGAGTCCTTGGCGGAGCGCTCGCTGGTAGCCTGACGCGCTCCGATCGCTTAACTTCAGATCACTTAGCCAAGGTAACGCAGGAATTTTCCCGGCTGATTCTCGAATCCCGGGAACACCGCATTCAGATTGTTGTTGCCCATGTGCCGCGCCACGGCTTCGCCGATCACCTGGCGAAAATCCGTGGTCAGCGCCAGGTCGCGGCCTTCGTAGAGTTGGGACTGGTCGAGGCCGGGCCAGCGTCCGTAGACTTTGCCGCCTTTTACCGGGCCGCCCAGCACGAACATTACGTTGGCGTGGCCGTGGTCGGTGCCGCGATTGCCGTTTTCGCGCGCGGTGCGGCCGAACTCTGACATGGTAACGACCACGGTCTCTTCGCCCAGATCGCCGAGGTCGGTCCAGAAGGCGGCCAGCGATTGGGAGAACTCGCTCAGCACATTCGCAATCTGGCCTTCGGTGGAGCCTTCGTTCACGTGGTGATCCCATCCGCCGATGTCGGCAAAGGCGACCTGCACGCCCAGGTTGGCCTTGATCAGTTGCGCGAGCTGGCGCAGGCTGTCGCCGAAGCGTCCCTTGGGATAATTCGCGTTGGCTGCGGGCGTGTATTTTGCCGGGTCAGCGGACTTCAGCATCTTCACAGCGTCGAAAGTTTCTTCTCCGGTGCCATGCAGCACGGTGTCGGAGGAGTGATCGTACATCGCCTCGAAGGCAGTCGCCACGGGCGAGGGTTTTGGATTCTTGCCGCCGATAGAAAAGTCGTTGATGTTGTTCATGGCCACGGCGGGCTCGGAGCCGCCCAGAATGCGGGGCAGGGAAGGCCCGAGCGCGATGGCGCGAAACGCAGAACTTGTTCCCAGTTGCGGCATGGCATGAAGGCAGCGGTTCAGCCAGCCGTCGTCCGTAGCCTTCATGCCGGGCGTGCCAGATTCCATGAAGTCCTGGGCGTCGAAGTGGGAGCGCGTGGGGTCGGGCGATCCGGCTGCGTGAACGATGGCCAGGTGACGCTGCTGCCACAATGGCTGGAACGCCGCGAGCGAAGGATGCAGGCCGAAGAAGCCGTTGAGATCGATCACCGCTTTGCGCGGAATGTTGATGCTGGGGCGCATGGCGTAATACTGCGGCTCGCCATGGGGGACCACGATGTTCAGCCCGTCGGCGGCGCCGCGCTGGAAAATGACGACCAGGCGTTTGGTGCGCACGCCCGCGCTGGTTTGCGCTGCGCCTAAAGCGGCGCGCGTGAGAAAGCTGGGCACGGCTGCGGTGCCGACCACCGCGAGGCCGCTGTTGCGAAGAAAGACGCGACGGGTAATGGACATAAAAAGCAGCTCCTAGCTTTTAGCTCCTAGCTTCTAGCTAAACCGACAACACTACAGCTCCTAGCTAAACCAACAACGCCGCCCGTATTTCCCTTTCAGATTCCCCAGGCTTTAGCTAGAAGCTAGAAGCTAGCAGCTAGAAGCTGGTTTGCAGCTATCTCTTCTGAAACTCTGGCGAACCTAGCAGCAATCCTGCCATTGCGCTTACGTTCGCGGGTTGATTGTCCGGCGGCTTTCGCGGATTTGGCTGCGGAGGCTTATTGGCCGGCTTCTTCTCGGCTGCGGGCGGCTTGGTCTCGGCAGGCTTGGTTTCGGCAGGCTTCGTTCCTGCAATCTGGGCCACGATCGAATCGTGCGTCTGCTTCGAGACGTCGGCCGCAAGCAATGTCGTTTCCAGGGCGGAAAGCGCGATGGTCGCATCCGCCGGAAGCGGCGTTCCACCGGCCAACTGGGCGACGTCGAGCTTCACGCCTTTAATCTTGCCGTTGCTCAACGCCATGGCGAAATTCATGCGGTTGAGCAGCGCCGACGAATTCACCCAGGTTTCCGCCTTCATGGAATAGCCCGTCGGCGGCTGCGCTCCGTAGAGCGGCATGCCCATGTTGCCAAGCTGGCGGGCCAGAGGCAGCGCATCTTGCACTTCGGCTCCTGTGACGCGTACTGCCGAGGCCACGAACTCAAGAGGAGTTTTCACTTTCGCGCGATAGGTTCCGTCGGCCCAGAATTCGGGAGAATGAAACAGCGTGGTCAGCACTTCGCGAATGTCGCCCTTTTTCTTGAGGAAGGCTTTGGCCATGCGGTCGACCAGTTCGCCGGGCGGATCGTCAGAAACAAAACGCTGCGCCAGCTTCAGCGAAATAAAATGCGCGGTCTGCGGGCTGGTCGCCAGGCGGTGCAGCAACTCGAGGCCTTCGCCTTCTCCTTTTGGTTTGATGCGACGGCCGAGAATAAATTTTGGCCCGGGCTCGTGCATGCGAGGATCGAATTTGAAGCCGCCGCCCTCGTTGGGTTTGTCGATGGTCCAGCCGGTGAAAACTTTGGCTGCCTCGGTGACGTCGCGCTGCGAATATCCACCGTTCACGCTGAGCGTGTGCAATTCGAGCAGCTCGCGGCCGTAATTTTCGTTCAAGCCGCTGTTCTGCTTATTATTCGGCTTGGGCACGCGCCGCGGATAACCATAGGGGCCATACGGTCGTCCTGCCGGAATGCCCAGTGCCTTCATGGAGTTCGGTCCCACGCTGAGCCAGTTGTCCAGGTAAAACAACATCGCAGGACTCTTGGCCGTGGCCACCAGGATGTCTTCGAACTTGCCCATGGCCCTCGGGCGGATCACTTCCTGCTCGTAGTTGGCGAGCATCAGGCGGTCCGGACCCTTGCCGACGTAGATGTTGAAATGATTGAACCAGAAATCGGTCATCACTTCCTGCAGCTGGCGCTCGCTGTAGACGGCACGCAGCACCTTAGCTTGAAGCAATTCGTCGGTCACCACTCCCTGAGGGTTGTTCATGGCCTGGAGGGTTTCTTTTTGTCTGGCGTCCATGCCCGCAAGAAAATCCTGCCCCTTGCCACCGCGCAGCGAGTCGGCGAAGGCGACCTGATCGTCCGCCGGCATGGCGAGAATTTTCTTGTAACGCTGATCGGGAGGAAGGTCGGGCAGCTTCTGAATTTCCAGATCGGCATAAAGGTGCTCTTCGCGGCGGCGTGCCTCGGGATCGTCTGGTGACGGCTTCCTGGCTTCGGCACTGTTCGCCGCGTTGGCATCCACTCGACCGGGCGCGCTCATCATTCCATTTTCCGCCTCCCCGCTGGAGGCGGATTCCGTGTTTGAGTTCGACATGTTCGTGGCGGCAGACGCGCGGGAAGTGTTGGACGCATTGGGTCCCGCACTGTCAGCCGCCGCACGCGCATTCGTCGGGAGCGGTGTGGATGCTGGCGAGTTGCCGGCTGCGTCTGCTTTCCGCTCCTGTTTCAGTTCCTTCCGCTCTTCCTTCTGTTCCTTCCGGTCCTCCTGCCGCGCGATCTGCACCTGATACACCGCGCGGTTGGCGGGATCGGAAGGCATTGGCTTCTTCCCGTTCATGACTTGCTGGACCAGGCCGCCGTCGGGGAAATCTTCGGCGACTTCACGCGGACGCATCCGCAGCGTGCGAAAGGGAGCGAGCCGGGCTGCCAAAGCCGCGTCGTTCAACTTGCCGGGATGAAGCTGCTGGTCGATCCACGCGTCGACGCCGATCGCCATCACCCGTTGCACGTCCCCGGGTCGAGGACCGAAGGTTAGACGATTCAGGGCATGCACCGCGCGCTTTTGTTCCGCGAGGCCGGGAGCAGGGGGATTTTCTTTTTTCCTTGCGAGCAGTTGCGGAACCGCGCACGCAAGGCTCAGGCACAACAGAAAACCTGCAACCTTGCCGTGGATGGGTTTCATCGACACTCCAATGAAGCCGAAAGAAAAAAGTACCTGCTGATTATGAACCCAATTTGGGGGATTAAGTTGCTGCTGGAGGGCGCCAGGGACCAGACTCGGAAACCATAGAGTGGCGAGGACTTAACCTGATTCAGGGGAATCGGAACGAGGGAAAAAATAAAAACGAAAAACTTCAGCCGCCTACTGCTGGGCCACGTAGACCTTGCCGCGCGAAACTTTGTGTTGCAGCGTGGCGGCGAGATGGTCAATGTCGCCGGGGGCAATGTTGACGGTGACCCGGTCGGCCAGCAGCGGCGTCCGGTTACTTCCCACCGCGTCGCGCCGCACCTGAATCAGCAGGGCCTGCACCACGTTGGGATCGTACTTTTGCGGAGCCAGGCGCACCAGGTCGCTCAGCGCACTGCCCACGGAAAGCGGTTCGCGGTAGGGACGCGCGCTGGTCATGGCGTCGAAGGCGTCGGCAATTCCGATGATGCGGACCGATACCGGCAATTCCTCCACCGCCAGCGCGTCGGGATAACCCGAGCCGTCGCTGCGCTCATGATGCCAGCGCACCGCCTCAGGAATTTTTGGCCAGGGAAATTGCACGGCGCTCACGATCTGATGGCCCACCACGGTGTGGTCGGCCATCTCGCGAAATTCTTCGGGGTTCAGCGCTCCTGGCTTGCCGAAGAGGCGGCGATCGACGGCCACTTTTCCGATGTCGTGCAGATATCCCGCGCTGCGCAGGGCGGCTAGCTCGCCCGCTTCCATGCCCAGGGCTTCTCCAATGGCCGAGGCGTAACGGCCCACGCGCAACGAGTGCCCGTGAATGTTGACGTGCTTTACGTCGATGGCGGTGGCAAAGGCCTCCAGCGCGTTGTCGTAGAAACCGTGGAGTGATGCCATGAGGCGGAGATTCTCGGAAACCCGTTGCGCGATGGTTTGGGTCAGGGCATGGTTCTGCACCGCGAGCGCCACGTAGCTGCAAAGCAGTTCCATGGCGTTCAGTTCGTCGTCTTCGTAGAGCGCGTCGGCCGGACGGCGGCCGAGCGCGACTACACCGGCGAGCTTGCCCGCGGCCCGGAGCGGCGCCAGGCACTTGAACAACTCCGGCGCGACATTGCCATTGGAACTTAGAAAAACCGAATACGTGGAACCATTCAGCACGATGGGCCCACGCGCCGCGGAGAGAGCGTGCACATGTTTCGGGAGGAGAGGAATGAATGCCGGGTCCGGCATCAGGGCAAAACCCTGCGACGTGGAGGAAGTCAGCATGGCAGGCTTGTCGCTGAACAGAAAAAGCGCGCCTTCGCGAGCGCCCGCCGCTTCCAAAATCGCGGACAGCATGAGGCGTGAAGTTTCCGAGAAGTCGCGCTCAGCCGTTAGTGCGGGCCCGAGCTCGGAAAGCGCCTCAACTGTGCGCAATAGCCGCCGGAAATTGTTGGTCTGCACCGTCACGGACGAAGTGGGTGCGGGAACCAGAGCAAATCGAGCGTACCATGCCGAAATGCCGGGTGCGAGAGCGTCTGTTGGTTAGTTTGATGCGGTAGTGACAAAAATGAAAACACGGTGACGAGGCTGATTCCGCCACTGGCAGGCCATGGCAGGCGCATTGCCACTCATCCAGGGAAACTATTACAGCGTGCAGCCTGGGAGGGGTGTTGGTGGCGCTCCCTAAAAATGCTCGCGCAGTTCCGCGAATCGACCGACGATGAGCAACTTCTGTCCTGAAGGAGCTGCATTCACCTCATCGTGTTCCAGTATCCACGTGTCCCCGTGAGGGACGAACACGGCGTGTAGTCCGGCGGCCAGGGCAGGGTTGATGTCGGACTTCGGACTGTTGCCAATCATCCATGTTGTTTCGCGCACCAGGTGGTGTTTCTTAACTACCGAGTGGTAAGCCGCGACATCTTTTTCGGCGACAATTTCAGCCGCTGCGAAATGATCTTTCAAGCCTGAGCGATCGATCTTTCCGCTCTGCTCGGGGACCGCACCCTTGGTCAGGAGAATCAGGCGGTGACGCGCTGCGAGGTGTTGCAGCGTTTCCACGACCTGGGGCAACAGTTCGATGGGATGGTCTTGAATGGTGTGGGCAAAGCTTTGAATCTGTTTGTGCAACTCGGGTGTGACCGGATGCACGCTCAACCGCTCGAAGGTATAGACCAGCGCGTGCGCAAAGCTGTGCAGCCCGTAGCCATGCGTGACAATGCACTCGCGCTCCACATCGTTGAGCACTTCGCGCACCTGCTCCGGCGAAAATTCGTGGTGATTGAGAAACGAGATGAAGTGGGCGATGGCCCGCTCGAAATAGATGTTGTTTTCCCAGAGGGTGTCGTCGGCGTCGATCAGGAGGGTTTGGGGATGCAAGCTTTTAGCTCCTAGCTTCTAGCAAAACAGAGCAAGTGGAGGTGGAAACTCAGGAGCGCACAACAAATGGAATCGGCACTGACCGGCTAGACGCTAGAAGCTAGCAGCTAGAAGCTTCTTCACACCCAATCCACGCGCGCTTCCGGCCCAATGATTCCCGCCTTGTGGCCCATGTCCAGCAGGCGGCGCACGGCTTCGCGTCCGTCGGGCCCGTAGTCGAGCGTGCGCTCGTTGACGTACATGCCGACAAACTTGTCTGCCTGGTCGGTGTCGAGGTCGCGGGCGAACTGCATGGCGTAGGACAGAGCCTCCTCGCGGTGATCGAGCCCGTACTGAATGCTTTCACGCAGCGCCGCAGAAACGGACGACATCAGTTCCGGCCCCAGCGCCCGCCGGATGGCATTCCCGCCCAGCGGCAGTGGCAGTCCTGTAACCTTCTGCCACCACTTTCCGAGATCGACGATGCGATGCAGCCCAGATTTGTCGTATGTCAGCTGGCCTTCGTGGATGATCAGCCCGGCCTCATGTTTCCCTTCGAGCACCTGCGGAATGATCTGATCGAAAGGAACCACCTCCACTTCCACGCCCGGGGCAAAAAGTTGCAGGGCAAGATAAGCCGTGGTCAAAGTTCCGGGCACGGCAATGCGCTTCTTTTTTATTTCGCTCTGGGTGAAGGAGCGCGTGGAGACGATCATCGGGCCGTAACCTTCGCCCACGCTGCCTCCGCAGGTCATGAGCGCGTACTTGTCCTGGATGTAAGGGTAGGCGTGAAAAGAAATCGCCGTGACGTCGTAAACGCCTTCGCGGGCTTTCTGGTTGAGGGTTTCAATGTCGCACAGGGTGTGGCTGAATTTCAGTCCGGGCGTGCGCACCTTGCCGGTAGCCAGCCCGTAAAACATGAATGCGTCGTCGGAGTCGGGACTGTGGGCGACGGCGATCTCACGCACGTCGGTGGAGGAAGGTGAAACTTTCACGGATTGTTCAGAAACTGCGGTCATTCGATGGACTCCAAATCTAACGCTGGATTGACGAAGCTTGTCCTGACGAAGCTTGTCCTGACGAGGCTCGCTCCCAACGCACTGCGATTCCGGCTGCAGACATTACTTTCAATACCTCCGCCGCGAGGAACCAGTACAGACCCAGATAGGCCGCTTTCGCCAGTGAATGTGTGGCCACATAAAGCCAGGTGAGACCGCCCGCGAACAGAACCATCTCAGCGAGCAGGCCGGCAACCGCGGCCCGGGCAAAGGTCTTGGTCCCACGTTCGAAAATTAATCCCGCCAGGCCGGCGACGAACGGATAGGCGAGCAGGTATCCTCCCGTGGGACCCATGATCTGCGCGAGGCCAAACAGTCCGAGAGAGCTGGGACTAAACACGGGCATGCCCATTGCGCCTTCCGCCAAATAAAGAATCATTGCTGCGAATCCGCGGCGGCTCCCCAGAAGCAATCCCACCAGCAAGACGCCGAAGTTCTGCACTGTGAGCGGCACGGGGGTAAAGGGCAACGGAATCGTGATGCGCGCGCATAGGGCCACGAAGAAACTTGCGCCCACCACCAGCGCAACTTGCCGCGCGGCTTCGAGCGTGCGTTCCTGCGGTGTGCTGAGAACTTGTAGTGCCGGTCTTGACATGGGGATCTCCAATCTCGAACGAGCTTGCTTTGTGCTCCCGGCGGCGCATCCCGGGCCAGCGCGAGGGACGCTGCCGGCAGAGAAGTTGCAAGCAACGTCTCTACGACGCTCCCAGTCTAAGCACCGAGCGATCTAATCCGGCGGGTGCGGAGGTGCGGTCTCGCCGTGTGCCGCTTCCGCCGCGTGAACCTGGCGCAAATGTCGGCGCAGGCGCAGATAGAGGGCAATGGCCACGCACACCACGACCAGCGTACTGACGCCCAGTATCAGGAACCACCAGATCATCCGCACAGCCGTCTAGGATAACAGATGGAAAGGCGCTTAGAATCGACCGTCTCCGGCCTCAGGGCAGTTGGGCTCTAGTCAGCGGCCTTGGCGCCGGCCCTCTTCTGGCGGATGGTTTCGAGGCGCTTAAGGGTCAACTTCAGCCGCTCCCGCCCGAACTTGGAGCCGGTGATGACCTTCTCGATATTGCCGAACATGTTCGGGTCGCCCATTTTTTCCCGCAACTCTTTGAGGAAGGGCTGCACCTTGGCGTAGACGAAGACCATTTCTCCGCTGACGGAGGGCTGCAGGAAGAGGTCTGAATTCAGAACCCCGAGCAGCACGAACGAGGCGGCCATGCTCCAGTACCCTCCAACTTGCCGCAACCAGTTGTTCTCCTGGGTGCCCATGGCCTGGGTCACCTTCAGAACATCATCGACAGACTGTGGAAAGAATTCAGCGATCCACCAGTGGCGCGCCTTGCGCATCTCGGCCTCGCGGCGCAGATCGTAGAGTTGGAGAATTAGTTGAGCATCGGCAACGGTCGGTTTCTTGGGCATGGGAGCACCTCTTGAATTTAGTAATTGTGTAATCGGGTAATTGAATAATTGTGCCTGATTCTCAAACAAATTGCTGAATTGCACAATTACTCAATTCTTCAGGCGCTGGTCCCGGCCGCCTGCGGCGGCGCCGGCCGCTCGTAGTCACACTCTTTGTTGGGGCAGGCAATCACCGGACCGGCTTTCAAATTCTTTTCCACCAGATATTCGCTGTCGCAACTGGTGCATTTCTCGGGTATGGGCTTGTGCGCCGAAGTGAACTTGCACTTGGGATAATTTCCGCACCCGTAGAACGTGTTGCCCTTGCGGGCGCGTTTCTCGACCAGATCGCCTTCCTTGCACTCGGGGCATTTCACTCCGATGTAATTCTGCTTCACGTACTTGCACTCAGGATATCCGCTGCAGGCCGTGAACTCGCCAAAGCGCCCGTGGCGGATCATCATATTACGTCCGCACTTCGGGCAAGGCTCATCGAGAGGAATGTCCGGAACTTTCTTGCCCTGGTCCAGTCGCCGCGTGGTCTTGCAATCGGGATAGCCCGTGCACGCCATGAACTGCCCGAAGCGCCCGCGCTTCAACACCATCAAGCGGCCGCAGTTCTCGCAGTATTCCTCTTGCGTGGTTTCCTGCACGTCGGCCGAATCCAAGTCGGGAAGGTTGATGGGATTTTCTTTGGTAAACGTGCAGGTATTCGGATCCTCTTTATCGTAGGTGCTGCAGGCGTAGAATGATCCGTGCTTGCCCCACTTGATCACCAGCGGCGCGCCACAGCGTTCGCACTTCTCGTCCGTGGGCTTCTCCATCCGCTTGATGTTCTCCATATGCTTTTCGGCATATTTGAGGTCTTTCTGAAACTTCTTGTAGAACTCCTTCAGCGCGTCGGTCCACTTTTCCTTGCCTTCTTCGATCTCGTCGAGTTCCTCTTCGAGGCGGGCGGTGTATTGCAGATCGAAAATGTCGCGGAAATTTTCGACCAGCAGGTCAGTGACGACCAATCCGATTTCCGTGGGCGTGAATTTGCCGCCAAGTTTCTGCACGTACTGCCGCTCTTGAATGGTGGTGAGAATCGCGGCATAGGTTGACGGGCGGCCTATGCCGCGCTCTTCGAGTTCCTTGACCAGCGAAGCTTCATTGAAGCGCGGCGGAGGCTCGGTGAAGTGCTGTTCCGGCTTCAGTTCCTTGAGCGCGAGCTTTTCTCCCGCTTCGAGCGCGGGCAGTTTGTGTTTCAGTTCTTCGTCTTCCTCGTCCTTACCTTCTTTTGATTCTTCGTAGACTCGGAGGAAGCCGTCGAACTTCAGCACCGATCCGGTCACGCGGAACCAGAAAAGTTCGCTGCCGTTTTTCGCGTCGATGTCGACGGTGGTCTGGTCGAAAACCGCGGGATTAATCTGCGACGCCACGAAGCGCTGCCAGATCAGTTTGTAAACCTTGAATTCGTCTTCCTTTAAGTACTGCTTCACCTGATCGGGATGCCGCATGGCCGAAGTGGGCCGGATGGCTTCGTGCGCCCCCTGTGCTTCCTTCTTCTCCTTATATGTGTTGGGAGTCTCCGGCAGATACTGCGCGCCATATTCCTTGCCCACGTACTCGCGGACTTCCAGAATCGCCTCGGGCGCAACCCGGGTCGAATCGGTACGCATATAAGTAATGAGGCCGACCGAGCCTTCTTCGCCCAGCTCCACGCCTTCATACAAGCGCTGCGCGATCATCATGGTGCGCTTTACGCTGAAGCGCAGCTTGCGCGAGGAATCCTGTTGCAGCTTGCTGGTGGTGAAAGGAGGCGCGGCGTTGCGGCGGCGTTCCTTCTTGTCCACCGACCGGACGACCCAGTCAGCCTTCTCCAACGCCACGCGGATCTTTTCCGCATCCTCGCCGTTCGTGACCTCAATCTTTTCCTCGCCCTTGCCCACGAACCGCGCGTCAAACGCAGGCGGTTTCGAAGCGGCAAGGCTCGCATCAATCGTCCAATATTCTTTTTTCTC
>DATGHF010000018.1:0-98520 GCA_035308125.1 Candidatus Sulfotelmatobacter sp. | reverse complement strand
CATTATGCCACTCGTCATATCCCATCTTGTACTCAGGAATCTGCAAGGTTTCCTTTACTAGTTTCGTGGTACTGCGTTCTAACGCGTCGCGCGTGAAGGGCATGTGCTGAAAGTTGTCAGGCTCCGGGCCTCCGGTGCAGTTTCGCAGTCGAACTTTATCCACTCGAACGTGAATGATCGTCCCGATCTTTGGTAGGGATTCGACCCTAAGAATCGTGAGAAAGGAATTCTCCTCACCGGGGCGGGTCCTGTACTGCCAGATCTGTCCCGGACGAAACTTGGAGTCCTTGACCGTCTCTGGCGATGGGCACGTCTTGTCTTTCGAGAGGCAGACCACTGTGGAAAGCAACAAGAGGAAGATTGGGATGGAGAACTTCATTGTTGTCACCGAGGTGTAGCATCCTACGGGCTTGTCATCTTCTCCGGCTTTACCAGCTGATCAAACTCCTCACCGGTCAGATGCCCCAGCTTCAGCGCCGCTTCGCGCAGGCTGGTGTGATCCACGTGGGCGGTGTGCGCGATCTGTGCAGCTTTGTCATAGCCGACCTTCGGGGCCAGCGCTGTGACTAGCATCAGTGAGTTCTTCACGTACCAGTCGACTTTCGCGCGATCCACTTCGATGCCCTTAACCATATATTCAACGTAGCCATGGCAGGCGTCGGTAATCAGCGTGACTGAGTGGAGGAAGTTGTAAATGATGACCGGCTTGAAAACGTTGAGCTCGAAGTTGCCCTGCGAGCCGGCAAAGCCCACCGCGGCGGTTGCGCCGTGAACCTGCACGCACACCATGGTCATCGCCTCGCATTGGGTGGGATTCACTTTGCCCGGCATGATCGAAGATCCGGGTTCGTTCTCTGGAATCGAAATTTCGCCCAAGCCACAGCGCGGTCCGGAAGCCAGCCAGCGGATGTCGTTCGAAACTTTCATCAGCGACGCGGCCAGCGTTTCCATCGCGCCCTGCGCGAAGACGATTTCGTCATGCGCCGAAAGCGCCGCGAACTTGTTGCCATGCGAGCGGAAGGGAAGTCCGGCGAGTTGGGCGATTGTCTTCGCGGCGCGTTCCGCGAATTCGGGATGCGTGTTCAACCCCGTGCCTACCGCCGTTCCACCGATGGCAAGGTCGTAAAGCCCGTCGAGCACCTGCTCCAGGCGGTGGATGTCCCGTTCTAGCAAGCTGGCCCACCCGCCAAATTCCTGGCCGAATGTGAGCGGCACGGCATCCTGCAGGTGGGTGCGCCCGATCTTGACCACATCATGGAATTCCTTTGCTTTGGCCGCAATGGCGTCGTGAACGGTCTTGATCGCGGGAATGAGCGCGGACTTTACCCGTTCCGCCGCCGCAATATGCATCGCCGCGGGAAACGTGTCATTCGACGACTGTGACATGTTGACATCGTCATTGGGATGAATCGGTTTTTTCGATCCCATTTCTCCGCCCGCAATCTCGATGGCGCGGTTCGAGATGACTTCGTTCACGTTCATGTTGGTCTGGGTGCCGCTACCGGTCTGCCAGATGCGGAGCGGAAACTGATCGTTCAGCTTGCCGGAGATGACTTCGTCAGCAGCCTGCACGATGAGCTTGCATTTGTCCGCCGGAAGCTTGCCAAGGTCCTGATTCACCAGCGCGCACGCCTTCTTGAGGATGCCGAAGGCCCGGATCAACTCGAGTGGCATGGTATCGCGCCCAATGTTGAAGTGCAGCAGCGAGCGCTGCGTCTGCGCCCCCCAGTAGACGTTGGCGGGGACTTCGATTTTCCCCATGCTGTCGGATTCAATGCGGGTCGTGGAAATGATGGTCTCCTGTGAATCGGACCGAAGCGAACCGCCAAGGTCCCTCGGGCGCTCGTGACGAACCTAGTATTATACGGCGGCAGCGGGAGACAAAGCCCACAGTGCGATCAGTCTGCCGCCGACCCACTCGACCAAAAGCAGCCAAGAACGGGGCAGCCACTGCGGGGTTGCGCTAGGCGAAGGCTGGGTCGCACCCATTCGCTTACGGTGCTCGCGGTTCAGGACCAAGCCGTAAAGTGGGACGGGAAGCGGGGATGCCGTCCCAAACCGCTCATACGCTTTCGTTCTTGCTCCATCATACGGCCGAATTGCTGCGTTCGGTCGATCTCGGTGAGCTTGAACTCTTGGCGACGTGGCGGAGCACTGTCGGCGAAGGTTGTGACGAACATGAGAACCTCGCTGGAATCGTGTCCGGCTATCGTGAGTGATTCACCCTGTGAAAGTACTGCAATCTCTGCTCCTGCCAGACTGATAGAACAACCTATTACGACGCCCATTCCGGGGTATAAGGGATTCTTCAATTCGAACAGGGCAGTTCCTTCAAGCCCAAACCGTGTGAAGCACTCGGCGTCATTCTGGATACCTGTTCTGGTCTTGACGGTTCCAGATAAGCAAACGCGGACAACTGCTTCGCAAGTTCGTCCAGCACGCGTCCTTCATTTGTGTTGGAAAAGGGTCAAATCCAGTAGGTGAGCGCCCTTCCGTTCAAACGTGTCGTTCTCGCCTTGCGGAAGAGACAGAACGTCGTCTTCGGCCCATTCGCTCACAGGTTTTGGCATATACCGAAGATTGTAAGCCATGTGGTCTCTCGCCGAAAGTTCGCTGGTCCGGGCTGGACCGGAGATAACGCCGGCACCGTTCGACCCGGCTTTATGCAGCGGAACTTATAGGAACGTCTCTAAGGCCAGTCTTGGGCGCCGTGATAGATGCGGGAGATTTCAACGGTGTCCCCTTTGATCTGGTGGACGGCGATGTAGGGTGAAAAGACCAATTCTCGCCGCCCGCTCATGCGTCCGAGGCGGCCACGGTGGGGAAATTGGCTCAACGCCCGGCAGCCGTCATAGATAGCCTTGACGGTCTCACGAGCCGCGGTGGAATTGTCTTTCGCGATGCGCCGAAATATGCGCTCCAGGTCTTCGACGGCGAGTGTCGACCAGCGGATTTGCATCCGCTTCAGGGCCGGAACAGCCGGTCGACCCGTTCTCCCACTTGTTCGTGCGTTAGATATTCGCCGCGCTGCAACGCTTCCTCACCAAGCTTGACAGCCTCAACAAAGCGAGCTTCCTCCGCGAGATAGCGGCTGATCGCCTCCTGCGCAAGAGTGTCCGCGTCGCGACCTCGCTGGGTGGCCAGCTCCGCCAGTTGGTGCTGCTGCTCAGGCGTGAGATGTACTTCCATGATCGCAGTCTAAGGGCGCAACGTTGATGTGTCAACGGGACGCCTCGCGTAATTTCCTCCATGCTAAAATCATCGGTTTCTGACCTGCGTTCGTGTTCTTCGACGACGCAGATTGCTGCGGAGGGCCATGCCCGAATTTCTCGCTGCCGAAGACCTGGAAGTTCTCTCCATGACCAAGGCGTTGCCGCGCCGGGAGATGCGCGCCGACGTTCTCGTCATTGGAGCCGGGCCTACAGGACTGGCCTGCGCCATCGAGGCGCAGAAGCTCGGACTCAAAGTGGTCGTGCTCGACAAAGGGTGCCTGGTGAATTCGCTGTTTCACTATCCGGCGAATATGGTTTTTTTCACCACACCGGAACTGCTTGAGATTGGCGACATTCCCTTCACCACCGCGCTGCAAAAACCCACGCGCGAAGAGGCTCTCGAGTATTACCGCAAAGTTGCCGAACACTACCACCTCGACCTTCGTCAATATGAGTGGGTGAAGACGGTGATGGGACAAGATGGCAAGTTCAGCATAACGGCCACGGACCGCGCCGGCAGGCCGCACGACTACCACGTGCGCAAAGTGATCGTCTCCACCGGTTATTACGATCTGGCCAATCAGCTCGGCATCCCTGGCGAGGACCTGCCGAAAGTCTCGCACTATTACGGCGAGCCTCATCCTTACTACGACAGCGATGTGCTGGTCATCGGGGGAAAGAATTCCGCGGCCATCGCATCACTCGATTTGTGGCGCCACGGCGGACGGGTGACTCTGGTGCACCGGGAAGCGCAGCTGCATCATCATGTCAAGTACTGGATCAAGCCCGACCTTGAAAACCGCATCAAGAACAACGAGATCGAGGCCTACTTCAACAGCAGCGTGCAGGAAATCGGTCCCGATCACGTGGTGCTGATTACGCCGCGCGGCCCGCTGCGCCTGAAGAATGATTTTGTGCTCGCGCTGGTCGGCTACCATCCCGACTACGATTTTTTGCGCAGCATGGGCATTGAGCTTTCGTCGGAGCAGTGCCGCCCGGTGTGCGATCCGGTTTCGCTCGAGAGTAACGTGCCGGGAATTTATGTGGCGGGCGTGATCGTTGCCGGATCCCGCACGAATGAGATTTTCATCGAGAACGGCCGCTTCCACGGCAAGCAGATCGCGGAAGACCTCAAGCATAAACTGCGACCAGGTTCGTAAATCGCCGCTGGATCGCGCGATTCCGTTAGCCTGGACGATCTCATAGATTCTGGGCGGTTGGGCACGAGCTGGACCTCAGAGGCTAAAGCCCGAACTCCTGGGCGCTTGGGCCGGCACGACTGAAGTCGTGCCCTACCCGAACCCTGTCGCAATATGGAACCGCAACCGGAGATCGCCATCCCCTCCATCTCGCTGGCGTCGTACACGCGGCTGCTGCGCGGGAACCGCAATTTTCGCCGCCTGTGGATGGCGCAGATCGTCAGCGAGATTGGCGACTGGTTCTACACGCTGTCGATTTACACACTGCTGCTGCAGTTGACCGGACGCCCCGGTTCGGTCGCGCTGGCGCTGGTTCTGCAGGTGCTGCCGCAAACGCTGGTCGGTCCCACGGCTGGCGTGATCAACGATCGGCTGCGGCGCAAGCACGTGATGATCGCGGCTGACCTGGTGCGCTTCGTGATCGTTCTGTCGATGTTGCTGGTTCGGTCGCGGTCCACGGTGTGGCTGGTTTATCCGCTGCTGCTGGGTGAGACGATGATGGCCGCATTTTTCGAGCCGGCCCGCAGCTCGGTGTTGCCCAACATTGCGGCGCGCGGCGAAGTGCTCATCGCCAACACGCTTTCCTCGGCGACCTGGTCCGTGAACCTGTTGATTGGCGCTTCTGTGGGCGGAGTGGTCGCCGCTTTCTTTGGGCGTGACGCGGTGTTCATCCTCAATGCACTGTCGTTTCTGGCTTCGGCGATGCTCATCAGCGGCATGCGTTTCTCGGAGCCCCATGCAGAATCGTCCGCACCGCTGCGGCCCCGCGACCTGGTGGATTTTTCCCCGGTGCTGGAGGGTATTCGCTACGTGCGCAATCATCGCCTGTTGCGTCCCACCGTTTTCGCCAAAGCCGGCGAACTGATGATCGGCCCCAGTTGGGTGATCTTCACGGTGATGGGCGAGCGCGAGTTCGCGCTGCACTGGCACGGCATGGATGCAGCTCGCGGCGCCATGCTTGGAATGAGTATTCTTCTGGGCGGCCGCGGGGTCGGAGCGCTGGTGGGACCGCTGGTCTCGGCGCGCTGGGCCGCCCGCAACGATCGCCGTCTGCAACTCGGCATCCTCTTCGGATATCTCACGATCGCACTTGGCTATGGCGCTCTGGGTGGGGCGCGCAGCGTTTGGATGGCCAGTGCCTGCGCCATGCTGGCGCATGCAGGAGGTTCAACCGTCTGGGTCTTTTCGACCACCCTGCTACAGCTTCACACAGAGGATCGCTTCCGGGGACGCGTCTTCGCCGCCGACCTTGGCCTCTCGATGCTGACCATTGCAGCCGGCGCATACCTCTGTGGACGCTTCATGGATTGGGGAGTTCCGGCGCGCACCGTGGCCACCAGTACGGGCCTGATCATGCTGCTGCCAGCCGCATTGTGGGCGCTCGCCATGAAAAGTACGATGCAAAACGCTCCAGCTCAAGACTCGAACCTTCCTGGATAATTGCCCCCGCTCCAGCCTTTCCCTAGTCTGCAGGAAAGGCGCAGGGATGGGTGCGCTCTGTCCAAAATCTGTCCGCTTCAGGATGTTATGGGTTTCTTCGAGTTTCGGCTCTCGGTGAAGTGTCCTGTCACAACTGTCTTCGCTACATATACCGACACCGACGCTTGGATTCGCTCCACGGAAATCTCCAAAGTGGAGTGGGTGGGAAAGCCCTGGCAAGAAGGAAGCCGCATTCGAGTCAAAGGGTACGGTGACACTCGTGACACCATCGATCAGGTGCTGTTGCATTTCGAGCCTCCTCGCAGTGTGGCCTACATCAGCCACTTCTTGGGCATGACTCTCGAGACCCGGCTGATGTTTCAGCCAGTATCCGCAGATGAAACCGAAGTTCAAGTGCGCGGAGAATTTGTGGGCATGGCGTCGAAGGCTTTCGGTTTTGCGCTGGGGCCGGCGATCGAGCGCGCCACGCGCAAGACCTTGGAAGATCTGAGCACGGAATGCGAGCGGATAGCGGCCACCCAAGCGCATCCTGCTCCCGACTTCTCCCCTGAGCGTCAAGCTCCGAGTCCGAAGTCGCGCTGATGCGAGGTGTGCTCTAGGCGCCGTACACGCGGTCAATCTTGGCGGCCATGATGAAATCGCTCTCGGTCAGGCCGTCGATCTTGTGCGTCCACAGCGTGACTTCGGCCTTGCCCCAGGCCAGGAAAATATCGGGATGATGGCCCTGTTCCTCCGCCACTTCGCCAACTTTGTTCACGAACTCCAGCGCTTTGCGGAAATCCGGGAAAGTATATCGGCGCACGATGTGATGTTCGTCCACCACCTTCCAGTGGACCCCCTGCGGCAATTGCTTGCGCATCTGCTCCAACTCTTTGCCCTTGAGCGGCGGCACGCCGCCACGGCAGGGAACGCATTTCTTATCGGCGAGTTGTTCGGTCATGGAGTAGACTCCGACGCCATTGTAGCCGTTTCCAGCAGATAAATCGTCACAGCAGGTTCTCCAAGTCGCGGGCTCCGTGAATCACGCGAAGGATCACGACTTCGCGGTCTTCGACCTTATAGAAAATCAGATGTTTGGGGAATCTTGCGATAGGCATCCTGCGGATGGATCGAAGTTCATCCGCCTCGAAGGTGCAGGGTGAGCCAGAGCGAGGATTCCTTACGATGCGAAGTAGAGCGGAGGTTACTGCACTTTCCCAACGCTTGCCTAAGATTTGTCCGGAGCGATGGTTGTACCAATCGGCCTGCTCCAGGATGTCGCTGACGGCGGCATCACTGAGGCGAAGCTTGGCGCGTTTCACCGTCGGCCAATCCGGCCGCGAAGGGCCGCGACCAGACCCTTTTTCCGTATCTCGGCTACGGCAAGTTCGATCTTGGGTCCCTTGGCCGCCGCGATGAGGTCCTGTTCCAGAGAATGAAGCCGCCGCTCCTTATCCTGCCGAATCAATTCGCGGATGTATTCGCTGGGAGTGCCCCAATCGCCCGATGCGACCTGCCCTTCGACATATTGTTTCAAAGGCTGGGGAAGAGAGATGTTTAGCGAGGTCATGGCCATGCCTTCATATTATGACGGTTTATGAAGATATCCAAGTCACCACGGCAGTTTTGAGGACTAGAGGGCCGGGCCGGTTGGTGAAGATAAATACGGGGTCCGAGGTTCCGCCGCTGCCGGCTCGCCCGGGGCGCCGAAATAGCGTTTGATCCAGATCAGATACCCCAGGAACAGAAGCATGAAGGGCAAAGTCCACCATAACATCCCCGAGCCATTGCGGAGGACGGGATTGGCGCTCATCTGCTGCAGTTGCGTGTCGGACCATCCCATCTTCGAGTAGACCTGCAACAAGTCGGCATGGCGAAACGTGAAAGCTGCGGAGATCATGCGCAGGGTTTGAACACCCATGGCCGTCCACCAGCCCGCCAGGCGCAACCGGTAGAGGGAAACGGCGAGGAATCCGTCGATCGCGGCTACAACCACCAAGGCCGCAGCGCCCACCAGCCCAGTGAGGTATCTTCCGAAGAAAGGCATGAGCGGAGTGGTCACCGCCAGCAACAGATAATAGACGGCGCCACAGCCAAACAGCAGACTCATGGCCAGCACGGGCAAGGGGCACCGGTCGGTCCAACGCTCGACGGGATCGCGCCGTTTGCAAGTTTCCTCAACGTCTTTGCGGCGGAAAAACAGCAAGAAGGCGAAGGGCAGCAGCACCAGGAAGATCGAGAAAAACACAATCACCACGGTGAGAATCACGGCAGCCACTCCGGTGGGCATGGACGGCGCGTTGGGGTTTTGCTCGGCCGCTTTCCGAAAGGCGGCCGCAAAAATCGAAGGCATGAACGCCGTCATGGCTGCGGTTGCCACTATTCCCACGGTAAGCCAGAACCATGAAAGGATCAGATTCAGCGCCCGGGCCCATCGCCGGGCCCGGATCGACCCGATGCCCAGCGTAACCAGCGCAGCCGCCGCGAACGAGTAGGAACAAATGCCACTCACGTAGGTGCCGGCAGGCATCGCGCCGCCGGGAATTTTCCGGGCGAAGACGGCGCTGAGCAGCATAAAGGGAATCGCCAGCGCGGCCATCCCGCCCAACGCAATTTCGACGATGCCGTAAATGATCAGTCCGGTGCTGCGGTCTTTGTAGGCAGCCGCTGCAGAGGCAGATGCTGCAGCAACCGGTGCTGCAGAAACAATAGCAGCGTCCTGCGCAGCCGGACGTGCGGGGTCTGGTGGCAGTTGAGGTTCCACAGCGTGCCTCCGGGGAAGCCGCATCTTAGCATGCGGACCGGACGAGGGGGATGCGAAGACTTCGGCAGAAGAATCCGGACGACCAGCCCAGAAAAAATCTCATGCACCGCCGTTCGGCGGGATATCCTGCCAGCAGTTGGCTCTATGCCGGTGTCGGCTGTCGACAGTCCAGAACTCCGTGCGCGAGCCAACCCAGCTTCCCATGGGGAGTCGCATATGAAATCTGCCTCTGCGCTGATCGTTTTTGTGCCAGTCGTTTTCGTGATGGCCGCTTTCGCATCGATCGTTTACGCGGCCCCGGCCGCCGCACAGGACCATGCTGCCATCGCGTCCGCCGAAGCCGCCTGCGGGCCCAAGGACGCCATATTCGAGGCCAAACAAGACGCCATGCAGCATCCTGTGGCCCAACCTGACTCCGGAAAGGCTGTGGTCTATATGGTGCAGGAAGTCGGCGCGATTCCCTGCAAGGGCTGCGCTCTTACCAAAGTTGGAATGGACGGCGCCTGGGTGGGGGCCAACCAGGGTAGTTCTTATTTTTTCTTTTCGGCTGAACCCGGCGAGCACCATCTCTGCGTCAACTGGCAATCGCGGCTGGAGGAACGTTCCCGAGCCTTTGCCATGGCCAACTTCGTGGCCGAAGCAGGGAAAGTTTACTACTTCCGGATCCGCATCTTCCCGGGCCACGCCGACTATACGTTCGACTTGGACGCGGTGAACCCCGATCAGGGCAAATTTCTCGTCGCGGCATCGGCGTTCAGCGCGTCGCACCCGAAGAAGTAATCTGCGGGCGAGCCGTAGTGCCTGAGGAACGGCGCCTTCTGCGTTCAAACGGTCTAAAACGGAATGTCTTCGTCCGTAATGGGCCCGGCGCCAGCCGCCGCGTGCTCAGGTTCCGGCGTGCGCTGATCGAAATTGTTGCCGCTAGAGCTCCCCGCCGAAGCCCCTCGCGAGCCGCCGCTGAAGTCTCCGCCCCCGGAGCCTTCGCCGCGTCCGCCGAGCAGCACCAGGTCGTTCACGATGATCTCGGTCATGTATTTCTTCTGGCCGCTGGTCTTGTCGTCCCAGGAATGGGTGCGCAGGCTGCCCTCGATGTAAACCTTGTTGCCCTTCTTCAGATACTCGCCGGCAATCTCCGCGGTGCGCGCCCAGGCGGTGATGTTGTGCCACTCGGTGCGGTCCTGCCAGTTGCCGTCTTTGTCCTTGAAGCGTTCGTTGGTGGCCAGACTAAACTTGGCCACGGGCGTGCCCTGGGGCGTGTATTTCACTTCGGGATCTTTGCCCAGGTTGCCGAGAAGAATGACCTTGTTGACACTTTTTCCTGCCATGGGAGCTCCTTTGCAGGGGTTCACTATAGCAGAATCACCGGTGTGGAATTGGTGTGGGACATCACAAGCGTTGGCGAGAGTATCATTTTGGGCTGCGCGCGGAGCCGAAGCCAACCTAAGAGCCAAGCCAAAGGCCTCTTACGGTATAATCCCTGCTATGCCTGCCGCACCCGGTGCTACCAAGGCCGTTGGGATGGTTCCCGACGAGCAGAAGTCCGAACCCAGGTCCAAAGGGATCGCCACCCCACGAAAGAAGAAACCAAAAGAACTGGCGGTCATCACCGAATGCTGCACCGGATGCGCTGGCTCGCCCGCCTGCGTGGAATATTGTCCTGTGGAAGACTGCATGTTCTGGGTGGACGACGAGGACAACGCCCCGTTTGGCCGCATCGCGATCGATCCCATCCTCTGCATCGGCTGCAAGAAATGCCTTAGCAAAGGCCCGGACGGTTGCTTCCTTGACGGCTGTCCTTGGGACGCCATCGCGATGGTGGACACGGTTGAGGTGGAAAAAGAAGTCGGTCCGATGGCGATTTGAGAGGCAGCTGTTAGCTCCTAGCCATTAGCTCTTGGCTCGTGCTTTTTGGTTTTTGCGGCTGCGCAAACAAGCCTTGTCCGGCACTCAGAGCGGCTTGTGACCAGTCTTCAGTTCGAGCAAGTCCCACTTGTTCCCGTAGAGATCTTCGAACACGGCAACGGTTCCATACGATTCCTCCCGCGGCGCTTCGCGAAACTTCACGCCCTGTGCCGTCATCGCGCGATAATCGCGCCAGAAGTCGTCAGTATGCAGAAACAGAAAAACGCGTCCGCCGGTCTGGTTGCCGATGCGGCTGGCCTGCTCGGGATTTACAGCCTTGGCTAGAAGCAGGTCGGTTCCTTCCGATCCCGGCGGCCGCACTCGCACCCAGCGCTTGCCGTCTCCGAGGTCCGTGTCCTCGACGAGGTGAAAGCCAATCACTTGCGTGTAGAACGCCAAAGCCTCGTCGTAATCGCGAACCACGAGTGCCACGTAACCGAGTTTTTGCGCCATGATCGTGTCTGGGGAACGGCCACTTCAGAGTGCAGATTTTAGATTGCAGATTTAATCGCAACGCTTCCTGCCGTACAATCTGAAATCTACAATCTGAAATCTGAAATCTACAATCTGAAATCTGAAATCACTTCGACCGGGTTTGGATCGCTTTCTCTGTCTCGAGCGCCTGCTGTCGCACATCATTCGAAATGTCCGGCAGATCGCGCTCGTAGGGACGAATGGCAGGAAGATCGTCCAGTTGACCGACCAGATATAGCGCGCGCAGGGCCTCCCAAACCTGTTCTGTTCCGGGGTCGACCACGGCGATCTCTGCCCCGGCAGTCATGTTCGCTCCGGTCGCTGCCACCGATCGAATCCGTCCGGGAATCGGCGAGCGAATCTCAGTCACAGTTTGCGATGCCCCAGAACTGGACGACGCGGGGACAAGCTTGGCGATGAGCCCACCCTGATGGATCGCGGTTCCTGGGCGGTCGGAGTCGGCGATGCGGCCCGCCTGCGGAGCGGTGATCTCTGCCGGTTGCAGCAGAGCTACGATTTGGGGGCGCCCCGTCGCATCCCCGAAACGCACCAAAGAGAGCGCCGCATTCCCACGCACCATGGGGGAAGAATCGTCGAGCATCTTCAGCAGCGTCGTGTGAAAACCCGCGCCAGTCGTGTCCTGCCCCATGACCCAGGCATCCGTGTTGCGAACTTCTTCTACAGGGTCGGTCGCCAGCGCCGCCAGTTCGGGATACCACTGCGCAACCGCAGCGTCGTGGCGGGAGATGCGCTCGCTGATCTGCACCAACGCCTGCTGAATGTGGCGCGGTTTCTTCTCGTCGTGCAGATAGGTGGTCAACTGCTGGTTTGAAAGTTGCCGCCCGAACCAGGTGTTCCACCAAAACAGAAACGGCATCAGCACGATCAGCCAGCCGGTGACGAAGAAGAGAATCTTCTGCGTGCGCGACATGCCGCGTTTGGGCGCCGCCTGAGAAACCTCGACAGGTTCCGCGGGAATTGGATGCAGCGTGTTTGGGCCAGCTGACATAGACAAGCTATTTCACCAGAGAGTCACAGAGGCACCGAGAAATTCTTGGGCATCAGTCTTCCACGTCCGCGTCGAGCACGCGCTCCTGTTCCAGATAGTGTGACATGGCGTATTGCGCTAGAAGCGGCGTCTGGAGCCGGATTTCGGCGCCGATCCATTCGCCCTTAGCATGAGGCGCGTCGGGCGCGTGATTGCAGCGACCGCCGCTGCCGAATTGTGGTCCGAAGTCGGCGCTCTGGATCTGATCGAATTGGCGAATCTCGCGCCAGGCTTCGTCGCCGACCGTGCCGGAGACATCGATCTTAAGTTTCAGGACTGACATCGATATTCCAAGGAAGCAATCCGCGATCGCTTTCAGCTAACTGTGCGGGAACCACTGATACAACATGAAATACACGATCACGCCGGTGACTGAAACATACATCCACAAGGGCCAGGTCCAGCGGGCGATGGCGCGGTGAGGGCCGTAGCGCGCCTTCAATCCACGATTCAGCGTGATAATCGCCAGGGGTACGATCACAATGGCGAGCGTGACGTGCGAGATCAGAATCGTGAAATAAAGCGGCCGCGCCCTTCCCCGGCCCAGGAACCGGACGTTGCCCACTTCGTAGTGAAAAAACAAATAGCAGCCCAGGAACAGAGCAGACGCCACTACCGCCGCAATCATGCAGGCGCGGTGCGCCGCGACGCGTCCGCGGCTGATGAGTACGCGGCCGGTCAGCAGCAGGACCGCGCTGGTTCCGTTCAAAGTTGCATTGAGAGCAGGGAAGTAAGCGTATTGAGCAGGGATCACGCAGCAGGCCTCATGTTATCGAAGATCCGGTGCGGCGATTGGCCATGAAAAAAGCGAGTCCGAACATGACTAGGGAAAACAGTGTCAGCGTCGCCATAGCGGACGACAACGGAAACATAGACACCGCGTCGGGATACAGCAGCGCGCGCAGCGCCTCCACCCCGTAGGTGAGCGGATTTAAGCGCATCAGCACCCGAATCCACAGCGAAGCGCCCGACAGCGGAAACAGCGACCCTGACAACAGCCACAATGGAATCAAAAACAGATTCACAATGCCGTGAAAAGCTTGTGAAGAATCCATGGGCCACGCGATGGCGAAGCCCAGTGCGGTCAACGCAAACGAAACCAGAAACACCACCACCGTCACCAGCAGAACCTGCATCACATTAAGATGCACGCCCGTGAACGGCGCGAAGATCAGAAAAATCATCCCCTGTATGGTGGACAATGTGGTTCCGCCCAGAACTTTTCCCAGCACAATTGCCGAGCGCGGCACCGGCGCCACCAACACCGAGAGCAAGAAGCCTTCCTTGCGATCGTCAATCACCGACATCATGGTGAAGATCGAAGTGAACAGCACCGTCATGATCAGCGCGCCGGGATAAAAATAATCCAGATAGTGCTGCTGGCCCGGTCCACCTCCGGAGCGGAAGGATGTCCCAAAGCCCGATCCGATCACCAGCCAGAACACCAGCGGCGAAGCCAGCACTCCGACCACGCGCGTCTTCTGCCGGTAGAAGCGCACAATCTCGCGCCACCACAGAGTAAACGCCGGCAGCAGCAGTCCCACGGAGGGAGCCGCCATCGGCCGGGTCAACACTGTGCTCTGAGTTGCCATCGTCGTTAACTCGCTTTCGGCGCGGGAGCTGTCGCCTTCGCAGGTGCTGGCGTTGCGGCTTCTTTCTTCTTATGCAGGAACCCCAGCATGCCGGCGTCGCGCATCTCCCAATATGCGTTCAGCAGAAAGCATCCCGAGAGCGCAAGCAGGATCAGGCTCATAAAAAGCCCGTCCACCGTGGCCGAAAATGGCCACAAGGTAATCATGCCGCTCGTTAGTATCCAGACCACGCCCAGGAGCGGAATGATCCCGAGCAGCAGAGAAAGCACTAGCATCATGGCGCGCAATCGACCTCCTGTTATTTGTGGGACTGATCTTTTCTTGTGCGATCCGATCTTGTGCGATCCGCTTGGGATCGATTCTTCACGGACAGATCACTGGAATTCGACTCCGCTTCGCGGGTCTCGCTCCAGAACTTATGTCCGGTGCGGTGAATGAACACATCCTCGAGCGCCGGCTTGCTCACCGATACGCCCAGGACTTCTCCCGGAAACGCCTCGACCACATCGGTAATAAAGCGATGGCCGCTCTCGCGTTCGATGCGCACCTGGTTTTCCAGAACCGTGGTCTCGACCAGAAAGCGTGCCCGAATTCGCTCCGCGAGCGAAGCCGCATCCCGCGCGGCCTCCAGAATAATCACATCGCCGCCGATTTCGCTTTTCAATTCCGTGGGCGTGCCCAGCGCCACCAGATTGCCCTCGTTCAGGATGGCCAGCCGGTCGCAGCGTTCGGCTTCCTCCATCAGGTGGGTGGTTACCAGAACCGAAACATGTTCTTCATCGCGCAGGGTCTGCAGGTATTGCCAGAGGTCACGGCGCGCGCCGGGATCTAGGCCCGTGGTCGGCTCGTCAAGCAGCAACACACCTGGATGATGCAGCAGTCCTTTGGCCAGTTCGATCCGCCGCTGCATGCCACCGGAAAAAGTTTCCACGCGTTCGTTGGCGCGGTCAGCCAGACGCACGCGCTCGAGAATTTCTCCTACGCGCTGCTTCAGTGCCGCGCCGCGCAGGCCATACAGATGTCCCTGATGCCACAGATTTTCGTAAGCCGTAAGTTTGGGATCGATGCTCTGCGCCTGAAACACCACTCCAATCAACCTTCGCACACGCGATGAATCCTTCGCCGAATCCTGGCCCATCACCAGCGCGCGCCCAGCGGTGGGAATCATCAGCGTGGAGAGAATCCGGAACAGCGTGGTCTTGCCACTGCCGTTCGGCCCCAGCAGTCCGAACAGCTCAGCCGGACGCACATCGAACGAGAGGCCGTTCAGCGCCGTCCGGTTCTCGTAGCGATGGATCAGGTTTTGTACTGAAATAACCGGCGCCGCGGAAGTCTGCTCAGCTTCCGAGCCAGCATCCGCGAAAGCAGCGATCTTAGAAGCCACGGCGATCCCTGAGCATGCAACCAATGGACATACAACCAGTTTACGACATCCCAGCCAACATCTTGAGGAAACAAGCGGCAAACCGCGCGGTCGTACTTTCATCGTTCACGCGGATTGTGCGCGCTGTGATCATGCAGGTCGCAATCAAGCGGCCGATGGACCACGCTCCGCTTGCCCCACGCGTTCTTCAAATGCGACCGGAACGTGCCGCCACACCTGAATGGCTAAAATTACCGTTGTCGCCAGCAACAGCGCTCCCACCGCAACATGCGCTACCGTGGAAATCACCATCGGCAGTTCGGGCTGCACAGCATTCTTGCCCCAGGCGACGCGAGTGAGGAAGGCGGTGAATCCAAGACCCAGCTGCGCAATCACCAGCGACAGCATCACAATCGCAGGCCTTCGCACGGCTTCAATCTGCGAATAGACCGAGAGCGCGCGCACGGCGGTCCACCCCAGCACAAAGGAGACGAGCACCGCGTTCGCCACGTGCGGCCACCAACTCAACCCATGGTGGCGAAACATCGCTCCCAGGATCAACTGGACATACAGAAGAAAAATCGAAAGCAGCGTCAGCGTGAACAGGCTGGGCCGCCGTGTGTCGAACTCCACGCGCGGCTGCTCTTCCACCCACTTGCGTCCGGTGAAAACCGCCATGGCGACGGCAATGCAAAAAAACGTTTGCGCCAGCGCCGCATGCGCCGACGAGATCGCCGGCGGCAAATAAAAAAGCACCGTGAGGCCGCCCAAAATTCCCTGAGCAATCACCGTCCCCAGCGCAGCGAACCCCAAAACCCGTAACCAGCGCCGCTTTTCCACTTTCCAGGTCCACACCGCCAGGATGATCGTCAACAGTCCCGCCCCCTGGGCAATCATGCGGTGCGTGTGCTCAAACCGGACGCCACCAACCAGCTTCGGAATCTTGTACCAGGATCCGAACGAGGTCGGCCAATCGGGCACGGAGAGACCAGCATCGTTGCTGGTGACCAGCGCGCCGGCAATGATGAGAAGAAAAGTCCAGCAGGCCAACACGACCGCAAGCCTGTGATGCCCGCGGTTGTACCGTATTTCGATCGCTCTCAGGGCAGCGCTCCCAGGGGTCAGGAAGGTTCGGAGACCATAGGCACGTCCCCGAATCAAACGGAAGCAGGCCGCCAGGCTCAGGCAGCCTGCTCCGCAACACACGACTCATTTTATCAACGCGACGGTTCCGATCAGCCGGCGACTCTTACTCGGCGGCTGGTTTGAAGCGTTGGTCGACGGTCTTGCTTTCCTTAGCCGCGACCGTCACTTTCTGGTCCTGCTCGCCCAGTTTTTCCTGCACGAAGGCGATGGTGTAGTCGCCCGGGGGCAGTCCCTTGATTTCATATTTTCCGCTCTTGTCGGTTACAGCATAGAACGGGCTCTTGACCACATTGACGTACATCTTCATCCAGGGATGCTGGTTGCACTTTACCGGCAGCATGATTTCTTCGCGGGCAAAATTCTTCTCGATCGCCGGCGACGACGGGGGCTGCGATTCGTTCCACTCGCGATTGTCTTTCGGCGTCGGGTGGATGTTGTGCGTGGTCTGGTCATCGTTCTTGATCTGCACCGTCTGACCGGCCATCACGCCGAGCACGTGAGGGTGATACTTGCAGCCCTGCTGGTCGAGCACCACGGGTTCCTTGGGAACGTCGAAGGTGCGGGTGCCCAAGCCGTCTTTCACGTAGACGAACACGTTCGCCAGGTCGCCGCCTTCGACAACGATATTTTCCGCCTCGTTCATCCCCTTGCATGCGGGATCCTGGCTCATGTCAATTTTCGACGCTTTGGGTACAGCGCCGTCGAACTTCACCGTGCCGCTGATCGTAGCCACGGTTGCCGGATCGATCGGAGTCGCCGCCGGCGCCGTCGCGGGTTGTTCCGCTGTCGGACTGGCCGGTTGCTCCTCTTTTTTGTTACATGCCCCCAGCACCAGCAAGCCGCACAGAGCCAGCGTGCCGATGCTAATAATCTTCCAACCTGTTTCTTTATTCATAATGTCGCCTTTCCTGGATATGGAGATTCACGTCATAAAAAAACTTTGTCATTCCGAACGCCGCGAAGCGGAGGAACCTGCTTTCGCTTGCACCAACCATACCGCCAACAATTAAACCGACTATTCTAACGCGATCCACCGCTTGCCGCTTGCCCCGTGCCCGCAGTTGCCTGTTTACGATCACTCTTCGGCTGCACGGCAGCCCGTGCGTGCGGCATCGCGGACGCCACTCGCCGCTGCTCTTCGGGGGTAAGTTGGAAAATGTAATCTGTCAGCAGCTTCCGATGATCTCCGGCATATCCCTGGAACGAAGGCGGAGTCGGTCCGGCGAACACCCACTGACTGTTCTGCTGCCGGAATAATCCCGAGGGCATCGACGTCCCCGGACTCACCGCCTGAGGGTCGGTAATCCAACGCTCCACCCAGTCCGGCTTCAGCCTCTCCTTGGCCAACAGGAAGTTGGGCGCGGTCGCGATTTTGTCATGTGTGGGATCGCCCGTGGCATGGCATTTCAGGCACGGTGCAGCTGCACTCGAAAACAGGCTGCGCGCCATATCGGTTTCCTTGGCTGTCAGAGTCGGCACTTCCTCCGGGATGTAGGGAATCGGTTGCTGAGACAGCGCCTGGAAGAAACGAACCAGTTTGCGCAGTTCGTTATCCGAGAAAGAGAACGTCGGCATGCGCACTTTCAAATACGGCCGCACACCGTTGCGATTCGTGTCAGTCATACTCAACGCTGGATTCGACAGGAATTTTCGCAGCCACTCGGGATCCACACGCGCGCCTTCGGTCAGCAGTTTCGGCGGCAATTGCTCCTGCAAATCCTGATACTGCTTCATTCCCATCAGAATGGTTCTCTGACCGGGAATGAACTGGTGGCAGCCCATGCAGTTGTACTTCTTGACGATCCACCAGCCTTCCTGAATGTCGTGCCGCGTATCCCCCGGCTTGTGCTGATAGCTCGCGGGCAGGGAAGTCTCTGCGCTTCCCAAGAGGAAAGTTGTGAGATCGAGCACCTGCTCCTTGGTGAGGTGCAGGTTGGGCATGCGCGCCGCTTCCAATTCGCTCTTGACCTTGCCCTTGTCGTAAACGTTGGGCTCGGCCAGTTTGTGTTCGAAGAATCCTTTCTGGTTGTACCAGGGCGCGGTGGCTGGGCCGTCTGGCAGACGCGCCAGATCATCTTTATCGGTAATCGGTTCGGCATCCTTGCCGCCGCGCTGAGCGGCCGTCGTAAACAGCGCGAAGTCGAGGCGCTCAATCGGCTTGCTGCCCTCGTAGGTGAGTTCCGTGCCGATGCGGCCCTCATCTTCAAAGCCTGCAATCTCGTGGCAGCCGGAGCAGCCAAAATTCCGCACCCATTTTCTACCTTCTTCTTTCAACGCGGGATCATCCATGTACGAGGCATCCGCGTACGACGACGGCTCCTGCTTTTTCTCCGTCATCAGGTAGGATGCGATGTCTTCCGCATCTTCGGGAGACAGCCGCAGACTCGGCATCACCGTCATGTTTTGTACTTGCAGTTCGTGGCCGTCGTTGGGGCACTGGCTGTGGTCGAGATCGAACTGGTAGGGAAGTCCCTTCTTGGCGTAATCCTCGGGGCCGATGTCCTTCTTCTCATAGGGACAATACGGCCGCGTGCGCTGCCGGGCGTTATGAATCCAGCGCACCAGGTAGTCATAGTTCGCCTTCTCGCCTACTCGCGACAGATTGGCGGCGAAAACGCCGCCTTGCATCTGGTCGCCTTCGCCAATCGAGTGGCAGGCCAGGCAGCCTCTCTCTTCGAATAATTCTTTTCCATGCGCCGCGTTGCCGGGCTTGTGTTTGGGCAGGGGATCGGTGAATCCAGATTGCCAGATGAACGCCGAGATCGCCTGGATCTGATGATCGGTCAGGCGGAAGTTTGGCATCTTCGTGGTGGGACGGAAATCCGACGGCTTCTTCAGCCATGCCGGAATCCAGTTCTTGTTCAGCTTCAGCCGCACGTCTTTCAGGTTCGGCCCCACCTTTTTCTGATCCTGCATGAGGCTGTGGGACTGGTAGTCGAGCTGCTGCAAACGCCCGTCCAGCTTGCTGTTTGCCACCTTCAGCGCGATTGCTTTTTCATTGAGCGCGTTCGCTTCTTCGTTGGTCGCGGCCGCGTCGGCCCGCTTCATCAGGTCGGCGGTTTCCTTGATGTTGTCCTTCTTCTGAGTGTCGATCTGCTTGATCTGCTGGCTGACCGAATTCAAATCTTCCGGCTCTTTGTCGTAACCCTCGTAGCGGTGGCAGCCCATGCAGCCGCGTTGCCGGAATAAATCCTTGCCATCGTTGATGGTGCTCCACTGCACATCGCCGCTGACAAGAACCATGTCGGCTGCATGGCAATTCTGGCAACCGGCCTGCGAGTTCTCTTTGGGAAACAGCGGCCACAGCCAATGCTCGTAGTTTCCGTGCGCCTTTTCGACGCTGGTGGTGGCGCGGCCGTTGCCCTGGTGGCAGGGCGAGCAGCCGAACTTTTCTGGATCGTGAATCTGCAATAACTCGGGTTGGGGATGGCTGACGAATGTGTCGGCATACTCATCTGGCGTCTTCTCACCTTTTGCCGCCATCGAAGCCGGCGTGATTTTCAACGGCTCACGGGCGTTCATGTGGCAGGACTCGCAGCGGTCCACTATGTTGGCCTCGGCTACGTTGATCTGTACGATCGCGGGATCCCAATCCGTCACTCTTCTCTTCAGGCCGTCAATCTGCGCCGGCGTCAGGTCCACCATGTGGCCGGAGATGTATTCATCCATCTTCGCCTTGGCCGCGGTTACAGGCTTCAGCACATCGCCCAGCTCCAGGCTCAGCCTGGTGCGCTCGTCGCGGATTCCGTTGTAGGTCTCCTCCAGTTGCGGGAAGGTGAACTGCTTCTTGCTGCCGTCGGGGAACTTAACGGTCGCCTGTTCGTCCTTGTACGCGTCAATGTCCTTCTTCTTGCTTGCCTTCGCCGCGGTACTGGTGCTGGTCTCCCATTCGTAGGTGAGCGCATTCACGTAGGCGCGTCGGTCGGTGAAGACGCTTTGCACTGCCAGCAACCGGGCGCTGGCATCGTCGAGCTTCCTGCGCGCTTCTTGCGCCTTCGCCTTGGAATCCTCATACGCCTTGTCGTAAGCCTGTTTGAGCGCGGCGTAGTCTGGATTCTGCTCAACATCTTTTTCTGACGTTGCCGATTTTGACCGCGCGGTGTTCAGGAATGCGCTGTAGCGGGTCTTCCACTGCTCCTGAAAGGCCTTCCATGGACGCTGCCCCCAAGCCTCATCCCACAGCGCCCAGAACAGGGTCGCGACCAGAATCACCATCGCAACCACATAATATGCGGCGTAAGACTTGCTGGTAATCGGATCCTGCTCGGGGATAGGCTTGTCGTTCACGGATTCTTCCCTCTAGAGACTCAAAAACGATTTCAGATTTGCGATTTCAGATTTCCGATCGAAGAGGAATCAGCAGATCGAGCCGCCAAAATCTGCAATCTGAAATCTGACTACTGCCACATCCGTTACACATTGAACCACGGCGTAATCCATACATACTTGATATGCCACAACAGCCGCAGCCCCATCTTCAGGGGCAGCGCCACCATGGTCAGCAACAGAAATTGCATCAGTGCAAACTGTAACAAGCTCATGCGCTGAAAGTCTTTCTTCATGCGCCGTCGGAACAGCGAATACACCAGGCCGCCGCCCGCCAGATAATATCCGCCGACCACGATCGCCCCGAAGATCGCTTTGCCAAAATTCGACGTTATGCCGAATATATCCGGCAGGTCGCGGTTCACTTCATAGATCAACCGGTTGTGATCCCACGTCTGCCCCGGCCAAAACCATTGCCAACCTGGCCCGCGGATGAACGTCCCGATGATGATCATCGCGACCCACAGGATGACGAAGCCGAACAGAAATGTCCCGATGGAAAATTTACGCTGCTTCCAGGTGTAATAACCACTGCCCAGCGGATTGGTGTCGATGTAAGGAATCACCATCAAGCCAATGATGATCATGGTCGGCATCACCACCCCGGCGATCCAGGGGTCGAAGTAGACGAGCATCTCCTGCAGACCGAGGAAATACCACGGCGCCTTTGCGGGATTCATCGTGAGGTTGGGATTTGCGGGTTCTTCCAGCGGAGCGTTCAAAGTGATCGACCACACCATCAGAATGATGGTGACGATAATGGCGGCGAGAAATTCGATGCGCAGCAGGAACGGCCAGACGTGAACTTCCTTCTGCCAGCCGGGTTTGAAAGGCCAGGTTTTGCGATGATGTGTCTTGGCCAGTGCGGCATCGCCTTCGAGTTGCTCGATCAACTGATCGTTGGCATGAGCCTGCTTCCACGCCAGGTAAATGTAAAAGCAGAGGAGCGGGATCAAGCCCACGATGGGCACGTTGTCCGGAGCGGAACAGATTTCCCAAAGTTGTCGCCAGTCCATAGTTTCTCCACCACCCATGTGGGGACAGCCGCCCTCGGCTGTCCAGTCGAGCGAAGCTCGACACTTTCTATCCGGCTGCGGCCAAAACCGCCGAGCTAACGCTCGGCGGACGGGCAAGAGTGCCCGTCCCCACACAAAAATCCCTCACACAAGAAATCCGCTTACTCTCCTGCCGCCTTCGGGCCGCGACGCGGCTTATCGGCTTCGGCTTCCAGCATCACCTGTGCCGGGCCTGAAATGCCGCCGTCTTTGCGCACCCGCCAGAAGTGAACGATCATCAGCACCGATGCCACAATCGGAATTCCGATGCAATGCCAGATGTAGGATCGCAGCAGCGCGTTCGCGTCTACAATCGATCCGCCCAGCAAGCCGAAGCGAACATCGTTGTACGGCGTCATGCCCATCATCGAGCCAAACGGACCTTCATGCCCCAGCAGCGGCGTGGCGCGCGCCATATTCGTGCCGACCGTGACAGCCCAGAATCCAAGCTGATCGTCGGGCAACAGATATCCGGTGAACGAAAGCAGCAGCGTAAACACCAGCAGCAGCACACCGATGTTCCAGTTGAACTCTCTCGGCTTCTTGTACGAGCCTGTCAGGAACACGCGGAACATGTGCAGCCACACGCCGATGACCATCAGGTGGGCGGCCCAGCGATGCATGTTGCGCAGGATCTTGCCGAACGGAACATCGTGTTCGAGATAGAGCACGTCGCGAAACGCCTGCACCTTGCTCGGATGGTAATAGAACATCAGCAGCACGCCGGTGTAGGTGAGGATGATGAACAAATAAAACGTGATCCCGCCCATGCCCCAGGTGTAGCTGTAGCGCACCGCGTCGCGATTAATCTTAGCCGGATGCAGATGCAGGAACACGTTGGAAAGCACGCCCAGCGCCCGGTTGCGCGGCGTGTCATCGTGCTTGTGGCGGAAGATCGAAGTGTAGACCTGCGTCTTGGTCGGATCTTTCAGGCCTTCGATCTGTTCCTTCGCTTTCGAAGGGATGTCTGTCTTGAGGGCTTGAATATCATCCTTGACGCCGGTCGTGACCCGCTCGACCAGGCCTACTTTGCCGTTCTTGCCGTTCGGATTATTTTCGTCAGCCATAATGAGCACCGAATTCAGAAATTGACTCAATGAATCAATGAGTCATTGAATCAATCGCTACACTCCCGTCAAAAATGCTCCTGGATCATTGAACTTGCTGGGCTGTCCCTTCGGCCACTGATACAACCGCGAAGTGTCCACGATCACCTGCCCGTCGGGAGCCAACTCCACGTGCGCACGATCCATGGGACGCGGCGCGGGACCTTCGAAATTAATCCCTTCGCTGTCGTAACCGCTGCCGTGGCACGGACACTTGAATTTATTCTCGCTGGGCTTCCAGTCGGGTGTGCAGCCCAGATGCGTGCAGCGCGCGTAGATCACAAACAAACGGTCGGGAGTGCGGTCGACCCAGATGCGGAACTTCTGCTGGAACTTGGTATCCACGCCCAGCGCGAACTCCGAGGGATAACCAATCTTGAAAACGGTGTTGGGCTCAAAAAGAGTGCGCGGCAGAAAAAAGCGGAAAAACGCGATGAACCACGCGGTCAGAAAGCCCGTCACCAACGTCCAGACGAAGCGGCGCCGGCGCCGGTCGATCTCCGTGAACGGAGCCGTGCCGGCCACGCCCGCGGCAGCGGCTGCTTTCGAAGTCCCCACCGCCGGCGTACCCACATACTTGGTGGCGTCCACCGCGCTCTTGGCAGCGGGCTTCGCGGCCTCTGGATTCGGATTGACCTTCCCGGTCTCCGGTTCCGCCATGAGTCTCCTCCTGTGCTTTGATACCCTGAACGTTAATCTAAACCAGCGGCCGCCAAGTAAGCCGGCGCAGCCGCAACCCTCCCGGATTCCGCGTTAAACGCCGGAACAAACTGGCGAACCGTTTCGCCCAAGGCCTCCACCACGACCTGGCCAAGGGCCGAAATAAATTTCGGCGAATCGTTGAGACCGGCGCTCATCTCAAACTGGGTGAAGCCCACGCGCCGGGCCTGCGCCCGAGCCTCATGGTCAATCTCTCCCAGCGTTTCCACGTGGTCGGAAACAAACGCTACCGGTACCACGCACACCTCGCGTACCCGCTCCGCGCTCAAGGTCTGTAAAGTTTGATGCAGGGAAGGCTGCAACCACTTGCTTGCGCCAACTTTGCTCTGGTAGCAGAGCCGATGACGGTTGCTCCACTGGCCGCGCTCCATCAGCAAGCGCACGGTTTCTTCAATCTGCCTTTGATAAGGATCACCCTTCTGAATCACGGACATAGGAACGCTATGGGCACTAAAAACCAGCTCCGGCCGCTGGGGCACGGGGAAGCGGTGCAACGCTTCGTCGATCTTTTCCGCGACCGCGTCCAGATACATCGTATTACGATAGAAACCCTCGATGCAATGAACCGGCACGCCGCCGCGGGACAGCCGCCGCCACTCGTTCAAACTCGATCCTGTGGTGGTGGAGGAATACTGGGGATAGAGCGGCAGCAGGACAATTTCATCACACTCGGCCTCTCGCAACTGGGCGATGGCCTCGCTGGTGAAGGGATGCCAGTACCGCATGGCCACAAAACAGCGGGCCTCCAGGCCCATAGAATTCAGTTTGAGCTCGAGGGCCTGGGCCTGCAGTTCGGTGTTGCGGCGGATGGGCGAGCACCCGCCAATGGTCGCGTAATGATGTTGCACCTTGCGGGCACGAGTGGTGGAAATCAGCTTGGCCAGCGCCTTGCGCCCGATCCGAGCGAAGGGAAAGTCAATAATGTCCGGATCGCAAAAGAGATTGTAAAGAAAAGGCTCAATCGCTTCCAGGCTGTCGGGCCCGCCCAGCTGGAATAGAACTATCCCTACACGCCGTGATGTGCGCGACATTTCCCCTGAATCCCCAGAACCGGCGAATGTACTCCCATCTCCGGCGTGAAGTCAATGCCGGAGGATGGAATAGTTACGAAAATCTATCTCGACGAACTCGGCGACGCTGAATCAGAGGCGGAATCGGTTTTTTCCATCTCTTCAATGATGGCGTCGGCGAACTCCGAGGTTCCCGCCTGACCTCCGACGTCGCGTGTGAGTTTCTCGCGGTGGCGGTAGACGCGTTCGATCGCGTTGCGGATTCTAGTCGATGCCTGGTGCTCCCCGAGATGCCGCACCATCAAGAGCGCCGAACGCAGCAGAGCTGTCGGGTTGGCGATGTTCTTGCCTGCAATATCGGGCGCCGAACCGTGCACCGCCTCAAACAGAGCGCAGTCGACGCCCAGGTTTGCGCTGGGAACAAAACCCAACCCGCCGACGAACCCTGCGCACAAGTCGGAAAGAATGTCGCCGTAGAGGTTCTCCATCACCAGCATGTCGTACTGGTAAGGATTCATCACCAGCTGCATGCAGGCGTTGTCGACGATGTGTTCGCCGTAGGTAATCTCGGGGTACTCCTTGGCCACGGCGCGGCAGCAGCGCAGAAAAAGGCCGTCCGAAAGCTTCATGATGTTGGCTTTGTGCACGGCGTGGATTTTCTTGCGCTGGTTCTTGCGCGCGTATTCAAAAGCGAAGCGGGCAATGCGGGTGGAAGCTTTTTCGGTGATGATCTTCAGGCTTTCGATCACTCCCGGAACCACTTCATGCTCCAGTCCGGAATACAGGCTCTCGGTGTTTTCCCGCACGATGATCAGGTCCACGTCCGGATAACGCGTGGGGATGTGGGGCACGTTACGAATGGGCCGGAAGTTGGCGTAGAGATCGAACCTCTTGCGCAGCGCCACGTTGATACTGGAGAAACCGCCGCCGATGGGCGTTGTGACTGGGCCCTTGAGCGCCACGCGCGTCCGCTCGATCGACTCGATGACTTCCTGAGGAATGTATTCGCCGGATTTCTCGTAAGCCTCAGCCCCCACGGCAAACGTTTCCCACTCAAACTTAACCCCGCTCGCCTCCAGAATGCGCACAGTGGCTTTGGCAACTTCCGGGCCGATGCCATCGCCGGGGATCAAAGTAACTTTATGACTCATACCGGTGGGTCCCTACTTTGGCGGTTCACCCTGACTTTTGTCGAGGCGCCGCGCCTAAACCTTGCCGGCGGCCTTCTTCCCGGCCTCTGCCACATCTTTAGTTTTCACCAGGTCCTTCAATTCGTTCATGAATTCCTTCACATCTTTAAAATCCAGATAAACCGAAGCGAAGCGCACATAAGCCACTTTGTCGTAGCGGCGGAGGCGGTTCATGATCAACTCGCCCAATTCACTCGTCTTGCGTTCGCGCTCAGCCGACTCGATCACGAACGATTCGGCTTCGTTGACGATCTGTTCCAGCTTGCTGATGGGGACGGGCCGCTTCTCGCAGGCGCGCAACAGGCCGTTGAGCACCTTCTGGCGATCGAATTTTTCGCGGCGGCCGTCTTTCTTGACCACCATGTAAGGAATTTCGTCGATACGCTCGTAGGTCGTGAAGCGCTTGCCGCACTTCAGGCACTCGCGACGCCGCCGGATCGACTCGGCCTCTTTGCTTTCGCGCGAGTCCACGACCTTGTCATTCGCAAATCCACAAAAAGGACATTTCATGGCGCTGGGGTTGGTACCACGAATTGTAGCAGTTGGGGTGGGAACGAATCTGCAGCCCCGATGGGAGGCGTTGTCGAGGCGAACACTTCGTGGAGAATGAGAGTGCCGCATCCGAAATGCAAAACGGGCGCGCGCACCCCCTGCGGTACGAACACCCGTTTTCCCTCATTCCCCCGAAGGAGACGTGAAGACCGAGATCCGATTTCACCGCACCAAGAGTAGCGGTTTGATCCGATCTGTGAGGTAGGATGCCCGACTGCCCTCCCTGGAATGTCACAGCCTTGTCTGCGATTTGTAAAATTGTGGCGGAGGGCAGGTTCGATCTGTGGTCGGTGCGGGGGTTGTTTCCACCGCGAAATTCACGCCGAACCTAGACTACAAAATACTTCGCCCCTGGATGATGCACCACGATCGCCGACGTGCTCTGCTCCGGCTCCAGCAGGAATCCCGACGTCAGGCGCACGCCGACATTCTCGACGGGCTTGAGCAGGGCAAACAACTTCGTTTGGTCCTCCAGGTTCGGGCACGCTGGGTAGCCGAACGAATAACGCGAGCCGCGATATTTCTGGTGGAACAGGTCGCGAATGTGTGGTGAATCCTCGCCGGCGATTCCCAATTCTTCGCGCATCTTCTTGTGATGGAATTCGGCCAGCGCCTCCGCGGTTTCTACGCTCAGGCCATGCAAGTACAAGTATTTCGTATACTCTCCGCCTTCGAACAAGCGCTGCGTTTCGACGGACGCTTTGGGTCCGATCGTAACCAGCGAAAGACCGAGCACATCCATTTTGCCTGACGACTTGGCCATGAAGAAATCGGAGATGCAAAGGCGGCGGCCTTCCCGCTGGCGTGGAAACGTAAAGCGCAACAGCTCGGCCGGGCTTGCGCCCGGCTCGCGGGCAAGAGTGCCCGCGCCACACGTGCTCGGGTCATATACGACTACATCATTGCCATCGCCTTGCGCGGGGAAAAATCCGTACACTACTGCCGGTTCGAACAATCCCGATTCTGCGATTTCATCTTGCAGCGTCTTCTTGATGGGGCGGAACTTTTCTTCTACCAGCCGCACATAATCTTCCTGCGACGCGGTTTTCAGCTGCCACTGGTTTTTAAACAGCGCGGTGTCGTTGATGTATTGGAATATTTCGCGCAGATCGTAATTCTTGCGCACCTGCACGCCCCAGAATGGAGGCGCAGGAATATTCGGGGCATCGACCACCACCGCGCTTCGTTCTGCGAACACCGGCCCGGTTTCTTCGTCGACCGCCGCGGCTTTGGCGTATTCCTTCACCGTCCGGCCTTCCGTTAAGCGTGCCAGACGGGCACCGTTCTCGGTGATGAGGTCTTCCATGATGTGCAGTCCGGCGAAAGCGTCATCGGCGTAAAACACAGCGTTCGCGTACTCGCGGCGCAGATCGTCCTCAACATATTTTCGGGTCAGGGCCGCGCCGCCGCAGATTACTGGGAACTCCAGCTTCTGCCGCTGCAAGTCCTGAATCACATACTTCATCTCCAGCGTCGACTTCACCAGCAGGCCGCTTAAGCCAATGGCATCCGCCTTGTGGTCCTGCGCAGCTTTGATAATCGTGTCGCCCGGCTGCTTGATGCCGAGATTGACCACCTTGAATCCGTTGTTCGACAAAATAATGTCCACCAGATTCTTGCCAATATCGTGCACGTCACCTTTCACGGTGGCGAGCACAATGGTGCCCTTCTGCGAGCCGGCCTTCTTCTCCATCTTGGGCTCGAGATAAGCCACGGCCGCCTTCATCACGCCCGCAGAATCGAGGACGGATGGCAGCTGCATCTTGCGCGCACCGAACAGATCACCGACTGTCTTCATTCCATCGAGCAGAACCGTGTTGATCAGTTCCAAGGGTGTGTAGTTCGCCAGCGCTTCTTCCAGCAACACCTCCAGCGGTTTCTTGTTCGCGCCTTCGCCTACCGATTTTTCGCCGTTGATGATGGCGAACTTCAGCTTGTCTTCCACCGAAAGGGTGTCGACGTGCGCAGTGGTCGAAGCCGCCGGCTTGCCTTTCATCCCGGCAAAGTGCGCCATGTAAATCTGTAGCGGATCGCGGCCGTCCCCTTGCTGGTAAATCAACTTCCGCGCCAGATCCACTTCTTCCTGCGGAATCTTGTAGAGCGGATAAATCTTGGTGTAGTTAACGATGGCCATGTCGAGCCCGTGGTCGACCGCCTCGTGCATGAAAACGGAATTCAGCACCCGCCGGGGATATGCATCCAGGCCGAAAGAAATATTGCTGACGCCCAGAATCGTTTTGACACCGGGCAATTCTTTCTTGATGCGCTCGACCGCTTTGAGCGTTTCGATCCCGGCCGAGCGGTATTCTTCCTGCCCCGTCGAAATGGGCAAGGTGAGCGCATCAAAAATCAAATCGGTCGGGTCGAGGCCATACTTCTTGGTCGCCAGATCAAAGATGCGGTGCGCGATGGCTGCTTTTTTCTCGGCAGTCAGCGCCATTCCGTCCTCGTCGATGGTCAGCGCGATCACCGCGGCTCCGTAGCGCTTGGCCATGGGCAAGACTTTCGATGTGCGCTTCTCGCCGTCTTCGAGATTGATCGAATTGATAATCGCTCGGCCCGGAATGCGCTTCAGCGCTTCTTCCACCACGTCGGCCTCAGTCGAATCCACCAGAATCGGCGCGGGCACGCGCGTCGCGATTCTTTCCAGAATCGTGCTGATGTAGCCCTTCTCGTCCTCGCCAACGATGGCGCAGCACAGGTCGAGCATGTGCGAGCCGTCGTTCACTAACTTCTTAGCCAGCGCCAGAATGTCGTCGTACTTCTTGCCCTGTACCAGCTTGCGGAAATGCTCGACCCGCGTCGTCGTGTTCATTTCTTCGGCGACGATGAGAGGCTTGGGCTCTAGATCAAGCGGAACGGTGGTGTAGGCGCTGGACGCTGCGCCCACGCGCTTCACGTCGCGCTTAGCCGGTTCGACGCCGGATACCGCATCCACCACCGCTTTGAGATGCTCCGGAGTCGTCCCGCAACATCCGCCGACGACGCGAACGCCGTAGTCCTGCACGAAATGCTTGTGGTAGTCGGCGAGATCCTGCGGCGAAAGCTTGTACACCGCGTGTCCGCCCTCGTTCTGCGGCAATCCGGCGTTGGGCAGTACCGACACTTCTTTGGTCGAATTCAACGCCAGGTAACGGACCGCGTCGTTCATCTCCTTCGGCCCGGTCGCGCAGTTCAATCCAATGATGTCCACATCAAACGGCTCAAGGGCGGTCAGAGCAGCGCCAATTTCCGTGCCCAGCAGCATGGTCCCGGATTCCTGCAGCGTGACCTGCACCGTTACAGGCAAGCGCTTGCCGGCTTTCTTCATCGCTTCCAGCACGCCGATGGTGGCCAGTTTGGCTTGCAGCAAATCCTGTGCTGTCTCGATGAGCAGCACGTCAACGCCGCCCTCGATCAACGCCGCGGCCTGCTCCTCGTAAGAAGCGACCATCGCATCCGAGCCAATGTGTCCCAGCGACGGCAGCTTTGTGGTTGGCCCCATCGATCCGGCCACGAACCGCGGCTTGTCCTTCGTGGAAAACTGCAGCGCAACTTCCTTCGCCAGCTGCGCCGCTTTCACGTTGATCTCGCGGACCTTGTCCCGAAGATCGAACTCGCCCAGAACAATTCCGCTGCCGCCGAAAGTATTGGTCTCGACGATGTCGCAGCCCACGCGGAAAAAATCAGCATGAATATCGCGAATGATGTCGGGCCGGCTCAACACCAGAACCTCGCTGCAGTTTTCTTTGCCCCAATAATCGTCCAGAGTGGGATTCCGCTTCTGGATGTTGGTTCCCATGGCGCCGTCGTAGACCACGACGCGTTCCTTCACGATTTGTAGAAAGTCTGCCATCGAAACCCAGCTCTTAGCTCTTAGCCTTTAGCTCTTAGTTTTTCTTGTTTTATCCGTGGTGATCCGTGTAAATCCGTGGCCATGAAGTTTCTTCGTGGGCGATCTGCAATGCACAAACGCCGGCCCGCTGGACCGGCGTGTCGCTTGGGTTCAAAAATTGAAGCTCTCTCGAAGGCTAACTCCCTGCGACGAACTGCGCCGGAGCCCCAGCGTCCACGTCGGATTGATTGAACACCACGTTGGCTCCCATGTGTGCTGGCCGGGGGGCCAGCATTTGCTCCTTGCGGTAAACCAGGTTGCTGGCGTTGAAACTGGCCAGCTCAAATCCGTGTCCGTGGGTGATGGCGTCGGTAGGGCAAGCCTCCACGCAGTAACCGCAAAAAATGCAGCGGTTGTAATCGATGTTGTAAACCTTGGCGTAGCGCTCCGCACCACTGACGCGAACTTCGGCGGTATTCTCCGCGGCCTCGATATAGATGCAATTGGACGGGCAGGCGGCAGCGCACAAAAAACAGGCTACGCACTTTTCCAATCCACTCTCGTCGCGCTGCAGCACGTGGGCTCCGCGAAAGCGAGCCTCAAACCGCGCGCCCTTCAGCGGACCTTTGCCGTCGGGATAGTTCTCCACCGTCGTCGGCTGAAACATCTCCATGAAGGTGATGCTCATGCCCTTGGCGATCGCGGCAATGTTCTTCAGCACCGGCATACCCTACTAGTATACCGGATGAGCCCCGGCCTAAGCTTGCCCAGGCGGTTTCGGAGACGGAGCAGGACCAGGCGCTGGACCGGGGTTGCCGCCCGAACCGACCAACTGCAGGAATTGCGGGTCTGCCGCGAAGCATTCGAAGCTCTCGCCCTTTGCGGTCCATTTCGCGCGCACCACCGAGGCGTAATCAGGTTCTTTCAGCAGCGCCTGGCGCAGAAAGTCCAGAGCCTTGGCTTGATTGTCGTCGGAATTCTCCAAGCCGGGTTCGGCACCCGGGCCTTCGCAGTAGGCCTGGGCATAAGCACAGGCAATGTTGAACAAGGAGTCGGTGTCATCGCCCACCAGAGTCCGGTACTCATTGGAGTAGCGAATGGCGTCCGCAGCCCGGTGAGGGACAAATAGCAGGTAATACCCCAGCCATTGCCGCACCACGAGCGGGGCATCGGGCTGGTGCACCATGCGCTCGAGAATGCTGACCGCTCCCTGGTGGTCGCCCGCAACGGCGAGCATGTCGGCGTATTTCGTGGTCATGTCCACCTGGTGGGGATTAAGCAGGAGCGCGCGCTGGATCCATTCGGCCGCCAGCCGTGCCTGCGCAACTTTCTTATCGTCGTCCGCGAAGTAACTGCGGTAGTACTGGATGTAGGCGACCTTGGAGACGATATCCCAGTCGAGGTTGGTGCCATCGGCAACCGCCGAGTTGACCTGGTCGAGAAAGGCCTTCACGTCATCGGAATCGAGGCGCCCCTTCAGTTCCTGGGCGGCTTCTTTGTATTCCGGGTTGGTGATGTCAGAAACATCGTCGCCGCCGGTCAGGATGCTGGCCGGCAGCTTGATCATGGAGACTTTGACCACCTGGTCGATCTGCACCGTGCCTTCAATGATGCCGCGCACGCGCCGTGTTTCGGCCAGGACTGGGTTGAGATAGAGCTCGCGCAGGAAATACATGAAACAGAAACCGAGCGCGGCGTAGGCCACGGCGCCGCCGAAAGCGATGGCAAATTCGTTGGGGCCTGGGCCGGCGGCGAAGGTAACGATCGTGTCTTTGATCGCGCCCGCCTTGGCGATGGTCAAGGTGGTGATGCCGCCAATGACCCAATCGCGCACCTTGCCGATAGTGTCAGCTTCCTCGCCGTGGCTGCTGAACAGGAAGCCGATGAGCCCGCCAAGCATGAACGAGGCCAGGCTCAAGCCCGCAGCCAGAACAAACCGCCGCAGATTGCCCGTGCTCTCAAAGCCCCACCAGGCCAGTGAGACAACGCCCAATGCGATCCAGAGCAGAATGAAGGTGCTTCTCTTGGCGCTGGTATTGCCGCTGCTGGCGTGAGTTGTGCTGGTGTTATCCGTGGTCATTGCACACCTCTCCATTTCGGGGATCGAATCTTTCGGGTCGAGGCGGGGGGAAGGCCACTATAGTAGCGCAGAACCCGGACACGCGCACAAACGGGCGTTTTTTGTTACGTTTTCAGAACAGGCTGGCGGGAAGTACGACGAGGTTCCTCCGCTGGGTCGCCGGGCTATTTCGCGGCGACGAGAGGGTATGGTGTGGCTGTGAGCGATCAAGACCAGGAACACCACAAACCGGTCGACGACAAGCGGAATCGCATTGGATTGTGCGCCGACTGCCGCTTCATGCGTCTGGTGGAATCGGCGCGCGGCTCGAAATTTTACTTGTGCGAACGTTCGGCCACGGATCCGAAATTTCCCAAGTATCCCCGTTTGCCGGTGCTGCAGTGCGGCGGGTACGAAAAAACGTAGCGCCATCCCGTCGCAATCCGTGGTCGGCGCCTACTTGATTCCCAACTCCTTTGCAAGCGCGTTCCACTTGCTATCTACTAACGCTCTGGTTTTCGCATCCATCACAATTTCATCCGGCCAGGGGCGCGTGAAGCCTTCGCTGGCCCACTTGCGCGTGGCGTCGATGCCCATCTTCGAGCCGTAATTCGGCATGCGCGATGCGTGATCGAGCGAATCGACCGGGCCGAGAGTGAACTGAATGTCGCGCTCCGGGTCGATGTGATTGAGAACTTTGAGCGTAACTTCGGCGATGTCCTGCACGTCGACGTCCTCATCCACCACGATGACGCATTTTGTGAACATGGCCTGCCCGAGCGACCAGATCGCGTTTATCACCTTGCGCGCCTGCCCCGGATACGACTTTCTAATCGACACAATCATCAGGTTGTGAAACACACCCTCGATAGGCAGGTTGATATCGACCAGTTCGGGGATGGTCAGCTTCATCAGCGGCAGGAAGATGCGTTCGACCGCCTTGCCCATGTACGCATCTTCTTGCGGCGGCTTGCCGACGATAGTCGTCGCATAGATGGGATCTTTGCGATGCGTGACGCAGGTGAGGTGGAATACGGGATAAAGATCTTCGAGAGAGTAGAAGCCGGTGTGATCGCCGAAAGGGCCCTCGGTGCGAAGCTCGTCAAGATGGACGTGGCCTTCGAGGACAATTTCGCTGGAAGCTGGAACCTCAAGGTCGACAGTTTCACACTTCACCAGTTCGACGGGAGCGCCGCGTAGGAAGCCGGCGATAAGATATTCCTCCACGTCGGGCGGCGCTGGGACGATGGCCGAGAACGTCACGGCCGGGTCGGCGCCAATGGCGACCGCCACCTCCATTTTGCCGGAAGGACGATTTCCCTCGGCGAGTACGGAGCCACCGGAGCTGCGGGCCATGATGTCGACTGCGGCGCGGGCGGCGTCCGTGCCAGGAGCGGCCGGGCTCTGCCCGGCTGGACGGGCAAGAGTGCCCGTCCCCACACCAGCACTCGTCCCCCCATCTTCCGCGGCTGCGGCTCGGCGCAGCGCTTCGCGATAATGTTCGGCGCCAATCTTTTGGCGCTGCCAGTGCATGCCTGCCGTGCGTTCGTCGTACACCTGCATGCGGTACATCCCCAGGTTGCGCTTGCCCGACTTCGGATCGCGCGTGGTCACGCAAGGCAGAGTGATGAAGCGTCCTGCATCTTTGGGCCAGCATTGCAGGATGGGAAAATCCAGCAGGGAAAAGTCCTCGCGCTTGATCACTTCCTTACAGGGTCCGGTGGGAACGGTCTTAGGAAAGAACTTCCCCATCTCGGCCAGCATGGGGAGCATTTTGATTTTGTCGAGGAAGCCCTGCGGCGATTTCATATCCATGAAAACTCGAATGCGGTCAGCGATTTCATCGAGCGAGGAGACGCCGAGGGCGAGCTTCATTCGCGCTTCGGACCCGAACTGGTTGATCAGTACTTTGGCTCCCGGCTGGCCTTTGATGTTCTCGAACAGAAGTGCAGAACCTCCGGCAGGTGCGAACCGTGTGGCCACGGGCGCCCCGCCCGTGGCACCAAGCGCAGCGAGGCGCCCTTTGCTGACTCGATCAGTAACTTCTGCGATTTCCAGGATGGGATCGACTTCGGTTCGGATGCGCTTCAGTTCGCCGGCGCGTTCAAGGGCGGCGATCCACTGGCGGAGGTCGTCGAAGGGCAAGAGATTCTCCTGGGTGACGCATGATTATAAGGGATTCCGCCCGCCTACTTTCTTTGTTCCAGCTTGACCGACGCGTTGACTGGCTGGCCATCCCTTAGCACTTTGACTTCGACCACATCGCCCACTTTGCTGCGCCGCAGTGCGTCGGTGAAGTCGTAAAGATTCTTGATGGGCTTGTCGCCAAACTGGACCAGGACGTCTCCCGCTTTCAACCCGGCTTTGGCTGCGGGCGATCCCGGTTTCACGTCGGAGAATTTCACGCCGTTTTCGGTTTGGCCGAAATCAGGGATCGATCCGAAGTAGGGACCGTAACCTCCGCCTCCGCCTCCCGCTGCCGGCTTGTCTTCCACGACAGTCTGGAACAAGGGCGCGGTTTCGGTGCTCGCCAGCTGCACCGCCACGTCGCCGACCATATCCAGCAGCCGCGCCGCACTCGGCGCGTTGATCTTGTCCCAGGTATCGGAAGGTTTGTGATAGTCGGAGTGCAGTCCCGAAAAGAAGAAGAGAACGGGAATCTTCTTGCCGACGAACGAGGTATGGTCGCTGGAAGAAAAACCGCTGGCGGAATATTCGATTTTGAAGTTCGCGCCTTTCTCGGCCTGATTTTTCTGCGCCTGCTCAAGAATTGATTTCAAAGTCGACCCCGTGCCCACGCCTCCGATATAAACCTTGTCGTCTTTGATGCGGCCGATCATATCCATGTTGATCATGGCGACGGCCTTCTCGATGGGGCGCGTGGGTTCCTTCACCCATTCTGCCGAGCCCAGCAGGCCGAGTTCCTCTCCAGCGAAGTTCATGAAGAGGATGCCGCGCTTCAGTTCGCCTCGCTGCGGTGCCAGCAGACGCGCCAGTTCGAGCACTCCCGCTGTGCCGCTGGCGTTGTCGTCCGCCCCGGGATGAATCTGGCCGATCTGCGACGGCGCCAGCGAATCGAAGTTGCCGCGTCCCAGATGGTCGTAGTGCGCGCCAATGATCACGTATTCATCGGTCTGGCCGGGAAGATACGCGAGGACGTTGTTGACGACAGCGTGCGTGGTTTCGACATCGACGTGGATCGATATATGAATCGATTCAGGGAAGGCGAACGAGGCCGGCTTCGACGTCGAGTTGATTTGATCCTGAACTTCCTTCAAGGAAGTGCCCAGAGATTTTCCAGCTGCTTGAAACCAGGAATCCGCGACTGCATTCTTGACCTGGACCAGTACGATCCCAGCATCTTTCGGCCCGCTGACGCTGCCGAATCGCGTGAGCAGATCTTCTTCGCCGTCGCCCAGTTTGCCGTTCACCACGACCACCGCTTTCGCGCCGTGATTCCGCGCATTGATGGCCTTCGTGACCAATTGCGAGTGTTGCGTCAGGCCGTGGTCCGCACTCTTCGCGGCAAAACCGGAAGGCTCGTAGCGCAGAATGACGACAACCTTATCTCTCACATCCAGCCCGGCGTAATCGTCGTAGTGAAACTCCTCAGCCGTGACGCCGTAGCCGGCAAAAACTACGGGCGCATCAACCTGCCCCGAAGAAGAAAAGCTGAAGGGGACAAAGTCTTCGGAGATCTTCAAATCCTTAGCACTGCCCCCAGTTTCGACTTTGAGGTGGTTGTCAGACTTCAGGCGCGCGCCTGTTATCACCGTAAACGGTCGTGCGTAACCGTGAACTCCAGCGGGGTCAAGCTTGAGTTCTTTGTAGCGCTTCTCAATCAAGTGCTCCGCACGAGCGATGCCTTTGGTCCCGGCGCCTCGCCCCTCCATCTCCGGCGCAGCGAGTGACTTGATGTCGTCGAGGTAGCGGGCCGGATCGGCCTGCGGGACCGGGGTTGACGCTGCAGCGGTGAATAGCACGACAGCGGCGAGGGCAACAAGGGCGCGGTGGCGCTGGAGCAGATTACGCATGAGGAATTTTCCGTGAACCGAGAATCGTATGAGTCGCAAACGGATGTGTCAACGAACCGAGAGCTAACCCCAGATCTTCATCGATGATTCAGCCGAGCAGTTCGAGAATCGTTTGCTCGACCTGCTTCCACGCCGCTGTGCGCGGGTCGATCAAATCGAAATGATCGGCCTCGGAAATCTCCAGCAGGCGAGCGTCTTCTTTTTCCTTGGCAGCGCGCTTCTGTTTCGCCGCGATGTAATCACGGCTGAAGGCGGGCGGAACAACCTCATCCGCCGAACCGTGAATCAACCGCTGCTGCGCCTGAGGAATCGAAAGCTGCATGGGGTCGGCTTCGCGATAGTGGTCGGGAACCTGGCTGGGCGTGCCGCGCAGGAACTCGACTACGGCGTCATTGCTGAGATGAAGTTGATAGGTGCGCTGCAAATCCAGTACTCCAGCCAGTGAAACCACCCGGGTCACGCTGGTCTCGTGGCCCGCCAGGCAGAGCGCGAGTTGGCCACCGGCAGAGTGGCCGATCACCAGAAATTTCTGCGGATCGAAATTGTGCTGGTGCGCGTTCTGCAGAAGAAAACTGTAAGCGCTGCGGATATCGGCGAAAGTGTTGGGCCACCCTCCACCCTTGTTGCCCACTCGGCGGTATTCGAGATTTGCGGTGGCCAGGCCTCTGGAAGTGAGAGCCGCGCACAGATGGCCGGCGTGATCCAGGTTATATTTTGCGCGCCAGAAGCCGCCGTGAATGTTGATGACCGTGGGATAAAAGCCCTTGAACTTCTTTGCGTCCCTGGGCAGCCGCAGATCCAGAAACTGATTGGGGTCGGAACCGTAGGCCATGCGAGCATCCGCGGGTGGTGGCGCGAGCGTGAGAATCGAATCGGACACCGGAAAAGCATAGCACCCGACTCTGGCTGGAACTCTGGTAGCAACTGAGGAAGAACGCATCACCGATTGCTTGCGATCACGAGCATAAGTAACCGGCGTCACGGAAAACAGGAGAATGGGGGCGTAGCGTAACAGCGGTTTAATTTAAAACCAAATCTGTTCTACCTAATTCGGGGACGGGCTCGAAAGAGGTCGTCTCGCACGGAGCATCTTCCGATCCTGTCCTTACTCTTGGAAGGAGTCTCCCTATGTTTGCCCGTATTCTTGAATTCACCCCGAAGTTTGAAAAGAAAGAAGAACTCATCAAGACAGTCCGCCTGGAAGTCCTGCCCATTCTCAAGAAACAGCCGGGATTCCTGGAACTGCTCCCCTTTGTTCCGGAAATCAAGAACGAGAAAGTGATCGCGATCACGCTGTGGACCGAGAAATATGAGGCCGAGAAGTATGTGAAAGAGGTGTTCCCGAAGGTGGAGCAGATTGTGAAGCCTTATCTGACTACGCCGTTCGAGGTCAAGATGTACAGCGTCGAGACCTCAATCTGTCAGCATCTGGTCGAGACGCTGACTCAGGTTGCCTGAAACATAGTGGCCTGACCGCGGAACGCCGCAAGATGAGCCGGGGCGATGGTTGTCCCGGCTTTCTTGCGCTCACTGAAAGGGTTTCAGCGCCCACTCGTTATTCGTAGCGCAGGGCTTCGATGGGGTCAAGGTTCGCCGCGCGCAGGGCCGGGACCATGCCGCTGACGACGCCGACCACCGCGAGAATCCCCGTAGCTACGATCAGAATGCCGGGGGAGACGATCAGGCGGATATCGGCGGCCTCGGCGTGCTTTGCCATGGCGCTGTAGAACGTGAGGCGGCCGGCTCCCAATGAAACAACATAGGAAAGTGCGATTCCCAGAACGCCGCCGGCCGCGGTAATCACCATGGCCTCGGCAAGGAACTGAAACAGGATGTCGTGGCGTCGCGCCCCTAGCGCTTTTTCCACTCCGATTTCGCGCGTGCGCTGCGTCACTGACACCAGCATGATATTCATCAGGCCCACGCCGCCGATGCCGAGCGTGACCGTCCCGATGAAGGCGAGCAGAACCTTCAGTGCCGTAGAAATTATGTCGAACTGTGAGAGCTGTTTTTGCGCATCGAACACGAAAATGGCGCGCGGATCGTCCGGCTTGAAACCGTGGGCAGCGCCCAGCGAATCGCGGATGGTCTTCGTCATCTTAGCGTGATCCAGCCCCAGCGAATCCAGCCACATTCCGTCCAGATAGTGGGTGTCTTTGAGCACGTCCATGGAGTTGTAAGGCACATACACCACGCGGTTGTCGTCGCTGTCGCCCTCCTGCATTCTCGGCGTGCCGACGCCAATCACTTCAAAAGTCACGCCGTCGATGCGAATCGATTGCCCGACCGCGGGCATGCCGGAAAAAAGCTTGTCGCGCGCTTCGGAAGCAATCACCGCGTAGAGGCCGTGCTGCATGTTGTCGGCGTCATCCAGAAAGCGCCCCTGTTCGACCCCAAGTTTCCAGATGTCCTGGATGGCGGGATCAACGCCCATCACGGGGAAGGTAAAAGACCGGTTGTCGTTCTGTACGGTGGAATCCTTCTGGGCCATGCGCACTACATGCCGGGCCAGCGGAATATTGTTGCGCAGCAGTTCGATGTCGTCGGCGGTAAAGCGAACCTGTACTCCGGCTTTGTTTCCGCCGGCCTGCTGCGACGTGCGGCCCGGGAAAACGCCCACAGCGGTGGCGCCAAAACTCTGGAAGATAGTCTCGATGGCGCTCGCAAAGCCGTTGCCATACGCCAGCAGAAGCACTACGGTGGCGATGCCCCAGGCCATCCCAGCCATGGTGAGCACCGTCTTGCGCAGGTCGTGGCGCATGGCCGAATAGGCCTGCTTCAGCAGATCGCGGTAGGCGGCGAACGCCGGCAAAGCGAGGCGTCTGCGGCGCGAAGCCGGATCGCGCGCCGTCTTGGCGAATTCGGCCGGAATTCCAGGATCCGGCAGTTCATTGGAGGAGTCGTGCATATTATTCCTTCCGCAGAGCCTCGACGGGTTCAAGCAAGGCAGCCCGGCGCGCCGGATACAGCCCCGCGGCAACTCCGGCAACCGCCAACGACACCACCGCCAGCGCGGCCGTGGACGCCACTAGCTTAGGCGGATCGAATCCCTGGCCCAGATCGACTCCGGAGAGCAAAGCCATGAGTCCAGCCGCACCCCCAATGCCGATGCCGCCGCTCACCAGGGTCAGGAACGCGCCTTCCACAAAAAACTGGAACATAATGCTGCTGTTGGTGGCTCCCACCGCCTTGCGCAGGCCGATTTCCCGGGTGCGGTCGGCCACCGCCACCAGCATGATATTGATGATTCCAATGGCCCCCAGCGCCAGTGTCACCAGGCCCACGCTGCCCAGGAACATGTTCATAGCGTCAAAAATCTTGCCAATCTGGTCGACCGTCTTGATGGTGTCCCATTCGTCGAAAGAGTCGGGATTGCTCGGATCGAAACCATGGTTCCGCGCAATGATCTTATGGACTTCCTGCTGCGCCGTTTCGTGCAGGGCGCGAGACCTGGGCTGGTAGTTAATGAACAAAATCACGTCCGGGGCGCTGCCCACGTTCGTGGGGCGGAAATACTCGTGCATGGCGCTGTAGGGCACGTAGCTCTGCAGATTCTGGTTCATGTTGTCGCCATGGCCGATGCGCTTCAGGGTGCCGATCACTTCAAAGCGTATGCCGTTGAGAAGAATGGTGCTTCCGATCGCGGGGCGGCCCATAAACATGGTACGGCGGGCTTCATCGCCGAGCACGATCACGGAACGCTTTTGCGCGTCATCCATATCGTTCAGCCAGCGGCCATCATTCATCGGTAAGTAGCGGATCTGGTTGTACTTAGCGGGAACTCCCATGATCTGCCCGCTGGACTGGTAGAAGTCGCTCACCGCCCGGATGTCATTGCGCCGGATCACCGGTGCGGCCGCTCCCACGCTGGGGCACTCGCGCAGGATGTCTTCATAATCGCGATAAGTCAGGTAATACTGGCGCAGGGCGGTAAAGCTGCCCTGCGTGACCGGGGCCCGGCTGGACCAGATAAACATCACGTTTTCGCCCAGGGAATCGAATTGTTTGCGGTTTCCTGAGCGGAAGCCCTCGCCCAGGCCCACCAGCAGCAGCAGCGAACCCACGCCCCACGCGATCCCGAACATGGTCAGAAACGAGCGCAGTTTGTGCCCCCAGAGCGTCCGCAGGGTCTGGCCGAAGATATCGAAAATAAGGCGCACTCTGGTTATTATACGGGGTGGACGGGGCCGGGGTTCCTCTCGTGAAGCCGCTGCGGGGGGATCTCGCGTGAGTCTTGTGCGCGGGGGTGGTCGCCCATCGCGTGCGGGCCAGCGCCGAAGCCATTCGTTGGCGGTCCGCGATCAGGTTCGGGTTGTCCGGGCAAGCCATCGAGGAAAGGCAGGGCAGGATTATGGCGAACTACCGCAAAATTTGGTCGCTGAGAGTGGTTTCCGCGTTGGCCATCGGGCTGAGTTTGACCGCCGGAATGGCTCCCGGACAAGAGTCCCGGAAGGGCGACGAAGGCCAGGTTCTGGCCCTTGAGAATGCATGGAACCAGGCGGAATTGCAGCACGATCCGGCGGCGCTGGAGTTGATCCTTACGGACGACTTTGTGATCACCGAACCCGATGGAACCCTGCAATCGAAGCGGGAACACCTGGCGTCCACCAAGGACACCTCTTACCACTACGATCAGCTGGTGTCAGAGGGGTTCCGCATTAAAATCTATGGCACGGTCGCTGTGGTCACCGGGGCCTACCACGAAAAAGGGTCATCGAAAGGCACCCATTTTGACCGCCGGGGACGGTTTACCGACACCTGGATCAAATTGAGCGGGACCTGGCGCTGTGTGGCGAGCCACGACAGCTTGCCGGTGAAATAGCCAGCTCGGAAAGCCGGCTCGGGCTTCGCTGCGAACCCCTGCCATCACCTAATTCATCAGAAATTCGTTCCGAATCATCCGCGAGTTGGGTATTCTCTAGCGGGATGAACACGCTTGCCTTGAGCGAATTGTTAGGCGCCACGGTGTATGACCCGACTGGCGCGGCAAGCGGACGTGTGCGCGAAGTCACGCTGGCTCCACAGGAGGACCGCTCTCGAATCGCGTCGTTCATCGTGAAAACGAAGTCGGGCAATCGCGTGCTCCCGCTGGCGTCCGTTTCCGCGATCAATGGCGGAGTGCGAAGCGCCACCGGCGCGGGAGACTGGGCGGCCTCGAACGGGACCGAAGGGCTGTTTCTGCTGGAGCGCGATCTGCTCGATCAGCAGGTCATCGACATTAACGGGCGCAAAGTGGTGCGGGTGAACGACGTGGACCTGATCGTCGACGCGTCGAAACAGGCAGCGCAGAGCGAACCGGGGCGCCCGGTGCTGCGCGTGCTCTCGGTGGACGTGGGCGCGCGCGGGGCAGTGCGACGGCTGCTGCGCGGAGTCGCTCCGCGGGCGGCTCTGCACGCCTTGCTCGGCCGGATTCCGCCACGGACCATTCCCTGGAACTTCGTCGACCTGATTGAGACCGATCCGGCGCGGCGGGTGAAGCTGAAAATTTCGCACGAAGGCCTGGCCAAGCTGCATCCCGCCGACATAGCCGACATCGTGGAGAATCTTGCGCCGGATGAGCGCCAGGCGGTTTTCCAGACGCTGGATGAAGACGTGGCCGCCGAGGCTCTGGAGGAAGTCGAGCCCAAGGTCCAGAAGGCGATCGTCGAATCGCTGGATTCCGGGCGAGCCGCCGATATTGTCGAGGAAATGCGTCCGGACGCGGCCGCCGACTTGCTGGGCGAACTGCCGGAGGACCGCACCGAACAAATCCTGGTGCAGATGGAACCGGAAGAGCGCCAGGACGTGGTCGAACTGCTCGAGCATGGGGAGCAGACGGCTGCGGGCCGCATGACGAACGAGTTCCTGGCGCTGCCGGTCGCGGCCACCGTGCAGAACGCGGTGGATTCCATGCGCCATTTCGAGGGTGGAGTGGAAGCGGTCAGCACCATCTACCTGGTGGATTCTCACGGAACCCTGGTGGGCGCGGTGCCGCTGGCCAGGATAGTACTCGCCCCGCCAGCTACCCCCATGCTTTCCTTGACCCAGGAACCGCTCATCCTGAGTCATGAGGGCGTGGGTGAGAATGAGGTCGCCGAGTTGTTCGACAAGTACAACCTGCTGATCATGCCTGTGGTCGATGAACACAACAAACTGACGGGTGTGATTACCTCAGATGACGTAATCAGCATGCTCAGAGCAAAGTTGTAAGCAAACGGAGCGCCGGGGCCGTTCTGGCTGTCATTCCGAACAAGCGCTCTTTGCGCCATGAGTGTAAGGAGATGTTACGCAACTGACTTCCAAGGAGTCGTGCAAGTTCTTTTCGCTGAACGATTTGCCCTGTCTTCCCGCCGTGAAACGATCCCTTCAACGCAGCGCTGCTTTTAACTGATTTGCCAACTTCCGGCCCTGCCAACTAAAAAAATTGCCCTAACGTGTCGTTTTTTGCCGCCCATTTCCGCTTTCTACAGTAGATAGGCCGCCATGGAAACGTTCTTAACGAGCCGTTTCCTCTCCCGGTGTACGCCGAAGAAGGAGCTCAGACTGATATGCGTAAGACCTCAAGTAAGAAAATCGTGGCTGTCCTCTCAGCTGTCTTGGCCGTTCTATCGTTCGCAGCTCCGGCGCTCCACGCCCAGTGGGTCACGGCGACCATTGCCACGGGATCCACACCCAATGCCGTGGCCGTCAACCCGGTGACCAACATGATCTACGTGGTCAACGGCAGCAATAACGTAACCGTGATCAATGGCGCGACGAACGTGAGCTCAACCGTCAGCGTCGGCAGCTACCCGCTTGCCATAGCCGTCAACCCGCTCACCAATACCATCTACGTCGCCAACCATTTCGACGGCACCGTCACCGCCATCAATGGGGCGACGAACGCCACCACTACGATCAACGTAGGGGGTTACCCGAATGGCGTCGCCGTAAACCCGGCCACAAATACGATCTATGTGTCCGATACGGGCAGTGGCAACAATAACGTCACGGTCATCAACGGCGAGACCAACGCGACCACGTCGGTCCCCGCGGGCAGCTTTGAAGTTGGCGTAGCGGTGAATCCGGCGACCAACACGATCTACGTGGCCAACTACAACAACAACGACGTAACCGCGATCAATGGCGCGACCAATGCCGCCACCACGGTCAACACGAATGGCGCCCAGCCCACTGAGCTGGCCGTCAACCCGATCACCAACATGATCTATGTGATCAACTCCGGGGAGAGCACCGTAACCGCGATCAACGGAGCGACCAACGTGATCGCCAAGATCAGCGTTGGCCTCAATCCACAAGCCATCGCCGTCAATCCATTGACCAACATGATCTATGTGGCCAACTACGGCAGCAATAACGTCACCGTCATCAACGGGGCGACGAACGCGACCACCACGATCGCCGCTGGGACCAAACCCTACGCCATTGCCGTGAGCCCGGCGACCAATATGATCTACGCGGCCAACTACGGCAGCAATAACATCACGGTGATTAACGGCGCGACGAACACCGCCACCACGCTGAGCACCGGAACCGCGCCAGAGGCTGTCGCCGTCAACCCGGCGACGAACACGGCCTACGTGGCCAATAGCAGCAGCAACAACGTCACCGTCATTGACGGCGCCACCTACTCAATCCAGACCGCCCCAACCGGATCAGACATCTACGGCGCGCCTGTCGCCGTCAATCCCGCCACCAATCTGATTTATGTCGCGAATTCCGCGTCCAATTCGGTCTCGGTCATCAACGGCGCTACCGGATGGACTGAAAATGAGATTGCCGTGGGAACCGAGCCCTTTGCTATAGCGGTCAACCCAGTGACGAACATGATCTATGTGGCCAACTCGGGTTACCCCAACAGCGTCACCGTCATCGATGGAGAAACCAACGCAACCAGTACCGTGGGGGTTGGGAGCGCTCCCTTCGCCATAGTGGTCAACCCGGTGACGAACATAATCTATGTAGCCAATTATTTCAGCAACACCGTCACCGCGATCAACGGCTCAAATAACCTCACTTTCACGATCCCGACTGGGACCAACCCCACGAACCTGGTTTTGAACCCGGTGACCAACATGATCTATGTGGCCAACGGCGGCAGCAACAACGTCACTGTGATCAATGGGAACACCTATACAGTGGAAGCCACCATCAGCCTGCCCGCCGCCCCTTACGACATTGCCGTCAACCCCGTGACCAACATGATCTATGTGGCCCAGGCAAACGCGAACACCGTGACCGTGATCAATGGTGCAACCAACGCGACGACTAACCTCACTGGAATCAACGGACCAATTCTCCTGGCCGTCAACCCGATCACGAACATGATTTACGCAGCCGCCTTTAGCTACAACGCCCTTACAGCAATCAACGGTAGTACCAACGCAACTACCACGGTTTACGACTACATTCCCGCCGCCATCACCGTCAACCCGGTCACTAATACCATCTATACGGTCAACTGTGGCCACCAGTGCCAGGGCATGACCGGCGGTATTACCGCAATCAACGGTGTCACCAACGCGACCACTCCGATAAACATCCCCACTTCTGTTTACGGCCCGGGTCCGGGGAGCAATCAGTTCGCCGTCGTGAACCCGGTCACGAACACACTTTATGTGACGAACAGCAACACCGGCACACTCGCGGAAATTGCCGAACAGCAGGTGCAGGAAAACCCGCTCCTCACGACGATTGACGCCCTGCCCGGCAACGTAACGCAGAGCACGACGCCGACGTTTAATCTGGAAGCGATCAGCGCGTACCCGACCGCACCCGCGCCGCAGGCTATCTGGTTTCAGTTGGACACCTGGCAGGGTCCGTGGTTGCAAGCCTCGGGCACAGCGCCGTTCTTCACGCTGACCACACCCACGTTGTCTTTGGGCACGCACATCCTCTATGCCTTCGCTACCGATGGCCAGGATGCGAACTCGACCGGCGTGGCACAGCAATTCATCGGCGGCATCGCGGCAAATGTGTTTACGGTCACCCGGGCGGGCACGACTACTGCTCTGACGTCGTCCCCCAATCCGTCGAATCTGGGACAATCTGTAACGTTCACGGCGACGGTGACCGTGACCCCGCCGGGGAGCGGAACGCCAACGGGCACCGTGACCTTTTTCGCCGGAAACGCCACGCTGGGCGCAGTGACGCTGCCCGCAAGTGGTGAGGCTGTCTATGCTACCTCGGCTCTGACCACCGCTGGGTCGTATACCATAACGGCCCAGTACAGCGGGGACACCAACTTTCTGGGGAGCACTTCATGGGTGACGCAACAGGTGAACAGTTCCGCCAGCCTCACAGTAACCCCCAGTTCGCTGAATTTTGGCAGTGAGGTCATCGACGAAACCAGCGCGGCCAAGACGGTGACTCTGACCAACACGGGTACAACCCCAGCCGCCATCAGCAGCATTACGGTCACCGCGAACTTCGCAATTTCCTCGAAAACCTGTGGAACAACGCTCGCCGCGGGTGCGAAGTGCAAAGTGGAAGTGACCTTTACTCCCACCGTTTTGGGGGTAGCGACGGGTACGCTTGCCTTCACCGACAATGCGGCAACCAGTCCGCAGATGGTTGCGTTGTCGGGCACAGGCATCGTGCCGGCAGTTCTGGCTCCGGCCAGCGCTACATACGCGGAGCAATCAGTGGGAACGACCAGCCCCGCGAAGACGTTCACTTTGACCAACAATCAGACAGTGGCACTGACCGGCATCGCGATTTCCACAACCGGAGATTTCGCGGTCTCGACGACGACGTGCACGACGAGCCTGGCGGCCAAAGGCAAATGCACCATCAGCGTGACCTTCACGCCGAAGCAAACGGGAACCAGGATTGGCCAGCTAAGTATCAGCGACAGCGCCGGCAATAGTCCGCAGACGTCGGCTCTGAAGGGCACGGGAAAATAAGGTCATTCATTGCCACGAACTGGCCCCGCATTATGCGGGGCTTTTTTCTTTACGGCACAGAGAAGCTTGAGTGGTAACTTCCGTGACCACGCCATTAAGCTCAAAACCTCCGCTGAGGGTGAAGCAGTGCCTGCCCTGAGCGAAGTCGAAGGAGCCTGCCCTGAGCGAAGTCGAAGGGTCGCGCTCCTTGCAACGCAATACTGGCGCATCTGGCTCGCTTTCTTCGACTATCCGGCTTCGGCTACGGGCTCCAACTTTTCCTCCGCAGTTGAGTACGCGGGTTCGTCCGTCCATTTTTTCTGCTTATCAACTGCTTTTTCTTTGGCCTTAGCCTGCGAGTGCGTTTATTCTGTGGCGTCGATTGCAGCGGCTGTGCGTTCCATCCCTATGTTTGCGAAGCATGCGCATGAAGTTTCTGAGACGCTCGAAGATCCGGATCCTGCTGTTCCTTGCCGTAGTCGGGCCGGGATTCATTACCGCAAACGTCGACAACGATGCCGGCGGCATCCTGACCTATTCCCAAGCCGGGGCGCAATTCGGACATCTCCTGCTGTGGACCATGATCCCGATCACGCTCGCCTTGATCGTGGTGCAGGAAATGTGCGCCCGCATGGGCGCCGTGACCGGCAAGGGCCTGAGCGACCTGATCCGCGAAGAGTACGGGTTCCGCATCACGTTTTTCATGATGATCGGAATCCTGATCACCAACTTCGGCAACATCGTAACGGAATTCATTGGGATCGCCACCAGCCTGGAATTGTTTGGGCTTTCCAGGTTCGCGACCGTGCCCGTGTGCGCGGTGATCGTCTGGCTGATCGTGGTGAAGGGGCAGTATAAGAGCGTTGAAAAAGTGTTTCTGGCCGCGTCATTCTTCTATGTTGTCTACATTATCGCGGGCGTGAAGGCGCATCCGGCATGGACAGAGGCAACCATTGCAACCTTCAAGCCGCCTGCCCTGCGCGCGTTTCGCGATCAGGCCTACCTCTACATGGTGATCGGAGTCGTAGGCACCACGATTGCACCGTGGATGCAGTTCTATTTGCAATCCTCGATCGTGGAAAAAGGAGTCACCAAGCGGGGATATAAAGCTTCGCAACTGGATGTGATCACGGGCTGCATTTTTACTGATGTGGTGGCATGGTTCATCATCGTGGCCTGCGCGGCCACGTTGTACGTTCACGGCTATCGCGATATCAAATATGCGGCTGATGCAGCCCAGGCACTGCGGCCGCTGGCGGGAGACTACGCCTACATTTTGTTCGCCGTCGGGCTGTTCAACGCCTCGCTGTTTGCCGCTTCGATTCTGCCGCTCTCCACGGCCTACACAGTGTGCGAGGGACTAGGTTTTGAGTCCGGCGTGGGGCGGAAGTTCGGCGAGGCGCCGGCATTTTACTGGCTTTATACGCTGCTGATTATCGCGGGCGGAGCCGTGGTGCTGATTCCCGGACTGCCGCTGGTGAAGATCGCCGTTTTATCGCAGGTGGTGAACGGTGTGGTCCTGCCCTTCGTTTTGATCTTCATGCTGCTGCTGATCAATAAGAAAGAATTGATGGGCGAGTACGTGAACACGCGGCTCTTCAACGGTGTGGCGTGGCTGACCACGGTGGTGATGATCGGGTTGACCCTCGCGTGGTTCTGGACGTTGCACTCGGGATAGAACGGGCTTCGGGCTTCGGCTATCGGGATGCGGCCATGAAGATACCTGTGTGGGACGGACACTCTTGTCCCTCCTACACGAGCGCCTTCTGGATCAAAGAAAAGCCTCGCGCGGAAAAGCCGAAGCCCGAAGCCCGCCCTACAACAGCTTTCCCGCCGCCAGGTCATTGACCAGCGTCCTATCGGCTTCGAGGAAGTCGTAAGCAGGAAGCTCTTTGACCCCGGACCATCGAATCTCGCGGAAGATGCGATTCTCAATCTCTCTCTTGTATTCGCGAACAATAAAAAAGCGCAGTTCCACCATGCCGCCGTTGGGATACTCGTGCTGAATGCGCGCGACCTCGTCTCCGATGGTGGCCATGATTCCCAGTTCTTCTTCTAGTTCCCGGCGCAGCGCATCGCGAGGCTGCTCGCCTTCTTCTATCTTCCCGCCAGGGAACTCCCACTTGAGGGGCATGGTCTGGTGGCGCGTGCGCTGGCACACCAGGATCTTGCCGTCTTTCTGGATCAGTGCCGCAACCACGCGCTTCATCGGGGAACATCCCAGGGCGGAGAATTCAGCCAAACCCGGCCCATCTCCGGCGCGCGTACCGTGCGTTTTTCTAGGCTCATTGGCCGGATTTTTCGAGCTTCGCTCCGACCAGGGCGGCGCAGTGCTGGACGAAACTCTGATCTTCGGGAGCAAACGCGGCAGGGAAATGGCTGTCAATGTCGAGTTCGCCAACCACTCTGCCATGGACAAAGACGGGCACAACAATTTCCGATTTAGTTTCGAGCGAGCAGGCCAGATAACGCGCATCTTTGCTCACATCGTCGACTACCACGGTTTTTCCGCTCGATGCCGCCGCGCCACAAATGCCCTGATGCAGCGGAATCCGCGTGTGCGGCGTCATGGCGCCCTCGAAGGCTCCGAGCGCGAGCATGGGAGGCTCCGCACCCACCTCCAGCATATAGAAGCCGACCCAGTTGTATTTCAGCATGCGGTCGTGCAGCAGCTTGACCATCTTCTCCATCAGGTCTTGCGCGGTGAGCGCGGCCGCGGCAAGCTCGCTCATTTCGTTGCGGACTTCTTCCATCCGGCTGGTAACGGGCATAAGAAAAATATTACCTCAGTGGGAGCGAGTTGGGAGTTCGGAACCAAGCTCGGAACCAGGACCGGAACCAAGAACGGCGGTAATCTGCCGGATTCCCTTCGTGCTCACAACATTCGTGCCCGGAAAATATTCAGGATGAATCGCGAAAGCCAGCGCATCCAGCCCCTGCAGCAGCGTAGGCGCGGGCGTGTTGAGATATTCGTCGCGGATGCAGAAGACGCGGCCGGCGCGGGCCGCCGCAGTTTCGTGCCAGCCTCGGTCTGCGATGATTTTCTCCAGCGGCACGCGATTGCCAGCGCCGCACCAGGCGGCTATGAGCACTTCGGGGTTCAGTGTGCCTACGTCTTCGAACGAAATTTGGCGGCCGGGCTCGCCCACAAATTCTCCGCCTGCGGCTTCCACCAGTTCAGCCACCCAGGTTTGGGACGCAATCAGCGGCTTGCCCCACTCCTCGCAGAACACCCGCGGCCGTGGCAAGTTCTTCGTTAGTGTGCGCACCTGTTCGATGTGGTTTTGCATCGAATGGATGACTTCCTCACCACGCTGGCCTGCGCCGGTAGCGCCCGCGATGGTGGCAATGTCGGTGTAGATGTCCGACAGAGTCTTGGGAGCCAGCCCCAGAAAGCGTGCGCCCGATTTCAAAATCTCGCTGACCGCCTTTTCTTGGTAGGGAACTGCGCCGATCACCAAGTCAGGCCGCGCGGCGACGATCTCATCTGTATTCGCGATCCAGGAATCGGCCAGAATCGCGCGCGAGGAACCCGCCACTTCCGGGACGACGTCAGCGCAATACTTCGTGCACGCCACCACGCGGTCCAGTTCGCCAATCGCCGCGAGGATGACCGTCGCGCTGGGCTGCAGGCATACGATGCGCCGGGGAGTATGAGCCGAGGTCAGAATCGAGGTCATGATCCAGAACTCGGCGGGATTTGCTTCAGCGCCGCCGCCAACGCATCGACGGCCAACTGTGCGGCGTGGTTGGACGCCTGTGGCAAGCCTCCGACCGCGGCTGCGATTTCTTCGCGCCGCAGAGCTTGCGCTTCACGCACCGTCTTGCCGGTAACGATTTCAGTCAATGCTGACCCGCAAGCCATGGCCGCGACGCATCCCTTGGCCTTGAAACGTGCATCGACGATCCGGCCGTCTCTCACTTTCATCGTCAGCCGCAGAATGTCTCCGCAGGCGGGATTTTCAATCTCCGCCGCCGCGTCGGCGTCAGGAATGTCTCCCGCGTTTCTGGGATTCTGGAAATGGTCGAGGAGTTGCGCCGAATACATGCTGCTCGATTGTAAATCGGAGCCGAGTCGGCGCGATTACTCTCGAGGCCGTGTGCCATCGGGAAAATACACCGTCCAACCCCGCTGGCGAGCCGCGGCTTCAAGATCGGGATTGGGATTTACCGCGAAACCGTGCCTGGCCATGGCGAGCATTTCGGCGTCCCAGCGTGAATTGCCGAACGCCGCGTCCACGTTTTTTTTTACGACTTCCCGCAGCGCCGCGGGTTTGCCCGGACCCGATGGGATACGAATCAGGTGATCGGTGACCACTTCGCGTTCGACTTCAACGGCGGTCGCCAGGATGTGATCGTCAGCAATGCCGAAGTGTTTCATCCCGGCGCGAATCACCCACTCATTGGAAGAAGAAACCGCCCAAACGTCGCAGCCCGCGTTCTGCAGCTGTTGCACGAGTGCGCGCATCTCGGGGAAAATCTTTCCGGGAAACGCGTGATTGAAAAATTCTTCCGCCGCCTCCATCAGTGCGGACTCCCGCAGTCCGCGATGCATCGTCACCATCTCGCCGCACATTTTGTCTTCGCTGACTTTACCGGCTTTGTATTCGGCGTAGCGGCTGCGCATCGACCGGGCAACCTCAGGGGAAACGATCCCTTTCTTAATCTCCCAGTCAAAGAAAGTTTCGCCGGCATCGCCGGACCAAAGCGTGCCATCACAATCAAAAGCCGCGACCAGCGGCCGCAGCCGGAGGACAGAATCGAGGAACTGAGAGGATAAGTCAGGCATGAATGTTTTGTCGTTGGAGGAAACCCGTACCAGTCCTGATTTTCTCTGCGTCCTTAGCGGCCTTTCTTTGCGATCTCCGCGGTTAAAAGCTCTCCTCCTGCGTCAACCGAAATGCATACCTACACTCGATGACGCCAGTTTCCAAGGCCGCGCTGAAGATCTCACAATACCAAGATGAAGGGCAGTGGACGAAACCACCAAACGCACGCCTGCCATCCTACGATCCTAAAGCCGCGAGCCTGGCGTAATCATCGGGCGTGTTGACATTGATGGCCACCAGCGAATCTTCGACGGGAACATACACAACGTGCTGCTGATGCAGGTGCTCGAGGTCGCGGGCAGTTGCGGTAGGAGCGGCCTGCAGGAAGGCCTCGATCAATTCCCGGCCCGCAATGAAGGGATGTCCGTGATCACCGTTGAACTCCGGCACCACAGCCCACGTCTCGTTCCCGGCGGCTTCGAAGGCATCGCGGAGAATCTGAATGGTGGCCGAGTTCGCCGGAGGCCGGTCCACCAGCGTGATCATCGCTGCGTCGCGGCCGCGGTTGAGGACTTCGTGCAATCCAACCTGCAAAGAACTGAACTGCCCTCGTGCGGGGTCTGGATTAACCACGATTGATGCGCCCTCCGCGTACGCGACCGGCGCCACTGCAGCCTCGTTCTTGCCCGCAACCACGATGATGAAATCGGTGGAGAACGAGAGCGATCGTATGGCCGCAGAAAGGAAAGTGCCCTTGGATGGTGGCTGGCCGGGCGTGGTTGGTGGCCAGGGCAGCAGGGCTTTGTCCGCGCCCATGCGTGACGATTCGCCCGCGGCCAGGATAACTCCGGCGAAGCTGGGTGCGCGGGACATGCCACGGACAATAGCAGAAAGGAGAAAGAATGTCAGTGAGCCGAAACGCAGATGTCGAAACGAAGATCAGCGCCTGGGTTCGCCGTCTTCGATCGAGTTTTCGATCGTGTCGTTGATCGCGTCCGCTGCCGGGTCGGAACTGTCTTCCGGTTTTTCCCGCATGGTCTTGAACCAGCTCATATGGGGCAGCCCGGCGGGAGTGTGCCGCCGGATCGCGATCAACTCCGCAGTGATGGCGACTGCGATCTCTTCCGGAGTGATCGCGCCGATGTCCAGCCCGACCGGCGAATAAACGCGATCAAATAAGTGAGCCGGGAGGCCTTCCTTCTGCAGCGTCTTGAAAATTTCGATAACTTTGCGCTTTGATCCGATCATGCCGACGTAACGCGCTCGGGTCTGCACTGCCCAGCGCAGCACGCGCATATCGTCGCGGTGGCCGCGGGTAACAACTACGATGCTCGAAGATTCGTTGGGGTCCAGCTTCTGCGTGGCCTCGTCGAAATCCAGGGCATGCACTTCCCGCGCGGCGGGAAAGCGTTCCTGGGTGGCGTAGGACGAACGATCATCACTCACCACCACGTCGAACCCGGCATTGGCCGCCGCCTGGCAAAGATGCACCGCCACGTGACCTGCCCCGAAAACATAAAGTAACGCGGGAGGTAATACCGGTTCGATAAACACCTCGAGAGTCCCGCCGCAAACCAGGCCGGTATCATACTTAGGGTCGTGATTCAGATCGAAGGTGAGGGTCCGCGGCTTCTCCGATTCCATGACTTCGCGCGCCGCCTGCCACACATCAGCCTCGACACAGCCTCCGCCAATCGTGCCCACAATTGAGCCATCGTCGCGCACCAGCATCTTGGCGGTCCGGAACGACGGAATCGAGCCGCGCACGTTGACGATAGTCGCCACCGCCCCCCGCCGTCCCTCGCGGCGGAGTTGCACGATTTGTTCGTAGATGTCCATGCCGAGATAACGACGAGACGATTATCAGGCGGTTAACAGGAGAGAGTCAAACGAGAGACTGGAAAAGCAAAAGCCCCGGGTCATCGCACTGGGGCTGGTTGCACTAAACCAATAGGTACTATACGGCTCGCCAAGCAGTTAAATCGTGAACCGGAGCAGCGCCATTGTCAACCCGCCTATGGTAGCGTCGAGGCAGGAGAAGGTCCATGAAAGCCGTTCGCATCCATCAATTCGGCGGTCCCGAAGTTCTCACCTACGAAGATGTGCCCGATCCGCAGCCGCGAAAGGATGAAGTGCTGGTGCGTGTCCGCGCCTGCTCGCTCAATCATCTCGACGTCTGGGTGCGCAAGGGATTGCCCGGGGTGAAGCTGCCCCACATTCTCGGCAGCGATATCGCCGGAGAAATCGTAGAACTGGGCGAGTACGTTGCCGGCTTTCAGACCGGTGGCTTCAAAACCGGGCAACGCGTGTTGCTCGCGCCGATGCATTTCTGCGGACACTGCGCCAAGTGCATGGCCGGCCTGCAAAACGAATGCCGCGAATTCACAGTTCTGGGAAATGCAGTCGATGGCGGCAACTGCGAACTGATTGCGGTTCCCGCCGCAAGTGTGATCCCCATTCCCGACTCTCTCGATTTCAATCAGGCGGCCAGCGTGCCGCTTGTCTTTGTGACCGCGTGGCACATGCTGGTCACGCGGGCGGGAGTGCGTCCCGGGCAAACCGTGCTGGTTTTGGGAGCGAGTTCGGGCGTGGGCATCGCAGCCATTCAAATTGCGAAGCTGTTTCACTGCCGCGTGATTACCACCGCTGGTGACGAAACCAAGCTGGAGAAAGCGCGCGCTCTCGGCGCCGATTTTGGCATCAATCACTATCAGCAGAAAATTTCCGAGGAAGTGCGCAAGATCACCAACAAAGCCGGCGTCGATATCGTAGTCGAACACGTAGGCGCGGCCACCTGGGATGAAAGCGTGAAGTCCCTGAAATCAAGCGGCACCCTAGTCACCTGCGGCGCCACCACCGGGCCGGAGGTCAAAATCGATCTCCGCCATCTCTTTGCACGCCAGCTGAGCTTGCTAGGTTCATACATGGGAACCATGGCCGATCTCCACGAAGTTCTCGGCCACGTTTTCGCCGGCCGGCTGAAGCCGGTGGTAGATCGCACATTCCCTCTGAAAGAACTCCGCGCCGCCCATGAGTATCTGGAGAAGAGCCAGATGTTCGGCAAGATCGTGGTCAACCCGTAGGGATTGTTCACCACCGAGAGTGCAGAGGACTGCTGCGCACAGACTTTGCTTCCAGACCCTCCCGTCGTACCATAGGGGAAGCTCGGTCTTGGTATTTAAGTATCGCTACTGGGGAGATGCACGTGAGGGATCGGAATGGCTAGTAAAGATTTTGATGAATTCGTCAAACGGCAACAGGGTGGGGCCTCTGTAGCCGCCGTGGAGATCAACTGGGAGAAAGAACGCGACGAATGGCTCGCCCACCTAGATCGCCTCTACTCGAAGATTGAATCTTTCCTGAAGAAGTATGTTTCTTCTGGCCAGATAAAGTATGAATATCGACCTATTGATCTGAATGAAGAGAATATCGGGTCGTATTCTGCCAAACAAATGGTGCTTCGGATCGGGCGGCAAGAGGTTGATCTTGTACCAATCGGAACCTTACTGATCGGTTCCAAGGGGCGGGTCGACGTAAGGGGACCCGGAGGCAGAGCCCAGATACTGTTGGTTGACGGCAAGGTATCGGACCCGAGATCGCTGATCCACGTGACCGTCGGCGTTGGCGGAAAGCTACCACTTCCACCGGGCAAACGAACGCGAGAAATTGACTGGGAGTGGAAGATCCTCACACGCCCACCAGAGAGGAGATTTATAGAGATTACGCAGCAGACTTTTTTCGATCTAATCATGGAAGTGGCTAATGGGTAGTCAGGCGATACAGGCAATCGCCGACTACCACAACGACGTTGAACGTTCTCTGAGGTTGTATTTTAGCGACGTTTCTCCAAGCTTCAGCGTACGCTTTCTAGGCCTTCGGCCCGAAGAAATCCTGACCGAACTGACCGCCCGGCTAGAAGAGACTGATCAAAGGTCAGCATTCTTCATCTTGACCCTTGTAGAAGCCGCTTTTCGTATTGACTATGAATGTCGGTGCAAGAGAAGGATGAAGGACGAGCTATCGAGGGCTTTTCGTGCAATTTGGAAATCTCGAGAGACAAGAGTGAGCTTGGAGGAGGACATTTTCGAAGCTTGGAGAGATCACTCCACGGGTCACGGCAGATGATTGGAGAATTGCGCGGCGCGTTCAAGTTTCGGCATTGGCTTGCCCACGGGAGTTACTGGCCGCCAAAGCTTGGCAGGAGATACGATTTCACTTTTGTCTATTCTCTCGCGGACGATGTCTTGAATGCCTTCCCACTCCAGAAATTCGATTGAGGCGCTAGCCGATGGTTTAAAATACTCCTATGGCTCCCGAGCTCAATTTCGGCCCCTACATTGATGTTGAAAACGGCAAGAAAGTCGTCAAAGACCTCACCTTCGGCAATCCCACCCCCGAAGGTGTCGTCCTCACCACGCTGGATGCCACTGTCAACTGGATGCGCAAGAGTTCTATCTGGCCCATGACGTTTGGCCTGGCCTGCTGCGCCATTGAAATGATGTCCATGGGTGCCGCGCGTTTCGACATTGCGCGTTTTGGCGCTGAAGTGTTTCGTCCTTCGCCGCGGCAAAGCGATCTCATGATTATCGCCGGCCGCGTCTCCAACAAAATGGCGCCAGTCATCCGCCAGCTCTGGGAGCAGATGCCCGAACCCAAGTGGGTGCTTTCCATGGGAGCCTGCGCCACTTCCGGCGGCGTGTTCCAGAACTACGCCCTGGTGCAGAGTGTGAACCAGGTTATCCCCGTTGATATTTACGTGCCCGGCTGCCCGCCACGTCCCGAGCAACTGATCTACGCCATCACTCTTCTGCAGGAAAAAATCCAGAAAGAGCGCGGCACCATCCGAAAGGCTCTGAACCTCAGCTAGCCGCCCTCGATTTAAACTGCAACGATTAAACCTGCAACGATTAAAAGCAGCCCCCACCGGCTCATCCGCGGCGTTATAATTACCGTCAGTTGATCCCCGGGGTGCTTCATGGAACGGGTTGGTGGTTCCAGTCTGCTGGTCCTGATTTTGCTGCTTACCTCTGCGCTAGCCCGCGCCCAGAGCCCGACAGCAACGGAGCAGCCTGCGCCGCCCGCCACTCCGCCATCCTCCGCATCCCATCCTGCATCCCACGCCCCGCGCATCTCGAAACAGACGCGTCTTGAAATCATTCGCGATTTCGAAACCCAGCTTTTCTACGCCCGCACTGTGTTTCCCATGGGCACCAAAGGACTCAAACTGAAAGACGGCGTCATTTCCCCCACCGGAGACCAGATGCGGCAAGAGCTCGCCTTATGGGGACCGGCGATCAAGCCGGGCGATCCGGCGCATATCTCCTTTGTGCAGGTCAAAGACGACCACATTCGTTTTGAACTCAACGGCGGACCGATACGCCGCAAGAAGTGGTATCAGCACGTGCAGATTTCCGGCGCCAACGGTACTCCCGTGAACAACGACTCCAACGAGCCCATCGAAAATCCGCACGGATCGTTTGTGGATTTGTGTTTCGACCACTACGTTCCCGAACTCACCGCGAAGCAGGTGCGTGAGTTACTCCTCCCCGTGCTCGACTTCAAGGCGCAAAATAAAGAGCAGGCCTACCTCGACACGCTTCCGCCCAAAGTGAAAGCGGCCATTCTAGCCCACTACGTGCTGGTCGGCATGACCCCGGACATGGTGTTGCACGCCAAGGGCAAGCCGCCCAAGAAAGTGCGCGAGAAAGATGGCGAAACCGATTACGAAGAGTGGATCTACGGCGAGCCTCCCCAGGACGTCGATTTCGTCCGCATCGTGGGCGAAGAAGTGGTCCGTGTCGAAACCATGAAAGTTGGCGGCGAGAAAATTGTCCGCACCGAGAGGGAAATAATTCTCCAGAAGCCGGAGAAAGAAGCCAAACAGCAAACGGCCGAGCCCACTCCGAACGCTCCCAGCTTGCGCCGCCCCGGGGAGGATTCCCAGGACGTGCCTAATCCCGCTAACGGCGCCTCTCCCGCGCCCCCGATCGCACCGCCCGACGTGCCGCAACCTCCCGGCGATTCCGGCCCGGGCTACCGGGTCGCCGCGGGCCGCTAGCAACCGTCAAGCGATCTGGCTCTGTTGGTGTCAACAATGCTAAGCCGGCAGTCTTTACGGGTTTTGGAAAGGGCGCGGCTTCCCGGGAGCTGCCGAAAACCTCAAGCCCATGCAGAACCGTGGAAGAGCGGCCCTTCCAGGGCCGCGTTAGAAGCGTTAAGGCCGTGAGGGCTTCAGCCCCTGTGGTCGCGATTCCTCGAAGTGAGCTCCCGTCCCACCCTAAGTCCACCTGAACCACTTCAGCGCGAGCACAAACGAAATCCCTCCCCAGAGCGCCATCACCAGCAGCCGCGGCCATTGCCGCAGCAACGGCGTGCCCTCCAGGATGCTGGCGCGCAGAGCGTCATTCAGGGCGGTAAGCGGAAGCGCCTTGATCAGCGGCTGGATGATCGCCGGAAATCTCTCATACGAAAAAAATACTCCGGAAAAAATCCACATCGGCATCATCACAAGGTTGATGAGGCCGCTGACCGACTCGATTTTCTGCGCGCGGCTCGCGGTCAGCAGTCCTACGCCGCCGAATGTGAGCGATCCAATCGCGGCAATCAGCGCAATCGCGGCTATAGACCCCAGCACGCGCATGTGGAAGAAGAGAACTCCGAAGGCCAGCAGCAATCCCACTTCAATGATCATCAGAATCAGCCGGCTCGAAGCCAGTGCCATTAAAAAATCGCCACGCCGCATAGGCGTGCCCACAAACCGCTTCAACAGCTTGCGCTGCCGCATATCGACCAGCGCAAACCCAATGCCCCACATGCCGGAATTCATCAAATTCATCCCAAGCAACCCGGGAATCAGGAAATCGATATAGCGCGATCCTGGCTCGGATGACGTCACCACCGTGGTCGCCACTGCGTCCTTCCGCCCGGCGGCCTCCTGCAGTGCGTCATTGACTTGCGTCCGCGCCAGCACGCATTCGGGCCGGTCCGGATCGTAGAGATATTGCAACCCTCCCTTGCCGTCCGGTTCGATCACAAGATCGTACTTGCCCAGGCGCAGCCCCTGGCGCGCATCCTCGCTACTCTCCACCTTGATCTTGAAAGACGCGTGCTGCGGGGAGCGCTGCAACAGCGCCGACGTCTGGTCGGCGCCCGCGCCCTGCACAATGGCCACTGGAACCGCGTCCCCCGGCTTGTTGCGAAATGCAATACCCAACCCCAGCGCCAGCAGCAACGGAAACACGAAGACCCAAAACACCACTTCCGGCTCGCGCTTCAGTTCCAGCATGCGCGCCATCAGCAGATGCCGGTAGCCGGCCCAGCGCCCGTTCCTCCGCGGCGGAACGGTTTGCGGCACCTTGGTCACAGTGGCTGGAGTTTCCTGCGCAACGCTCATAACTTATCCATTAATACCTCAACTATTAATAACTTGCTCGTTATCTCGACTCAGGCTTCCATTTGTTGAGGAACTCGAGCAGCGCCTGCGGAGTGAGCGACCGCGCGTCTTCGAACTCGCCGTTTTTCTGGCTGACCACCAGCTTGCCATCGCTCTCGGCCACCGCCAGCGCGGGAACGCCCTTATCGAGCGGCACTTCGAACTGCGCCACCAGATCGGCATTTTTCTTCCCGTCCGGCCCCAGATCGACGTGCACAACCTCGTAACCTGACGCCAGCACGGGCGCAAGATCGGGCCTCAGAAAAGCCACGTCCAGCACATGGCAGTCGAAACACCAATTCGCGCCGAACACCAGCAAGACCCGCTTGTGCTGCAACGCAGCTTTCTTCTCGGCTTCTTTTATTTGTGCATGCGCGTCCGCGTCTGCCGGATAAATATCCTTCTTCATGTCCGAGGGCTGCTGCAGGTGAGGTGCATCCGTTCTTTCCGCGCCGACCAGTCGCCATTGCTCTCCCTGTTTCCGCCAACCCTGGGCGTCGGTCACGTTGACGGTCTGGCCATTGGGCAAGCCCGTGTGCACTTCCGCTTTGAAGATAACGCCCTCCGCATCAGGCCGTTCCGTCAGCCGGACAATCTCCAGCTTGATGCTGCGCGCTTTCAGCGCCAGCCAGAAATTCACGTCGGCATCGGCCCCGCTCACCACGCCATTCGCCTGCACTTGCGCCGCAGGATCGGTGCTGTAAAGGGCTTTCAGAGCCGCCGCATCTCCCGCAACAATCGCGCTCTTCCACTGCTCCAGCGGAGCGAAGCCCGTGGGCGTCTCGGCCGCCGAAGTCTGCGCGGCGCCGTGCCGACCGCACAACATGACCATAACCACGCAGACAAAAAATGTTTTCAAGAAGAATCCCTTCCCAGACCTGTCCATTCTCACCTTGTCACTCCTCCCGCAGATGCCGTCCCGTCAGCCGCACGAACACATCTTCCAGACTCGCTTGCCGCGTGGTCAGATGCTGCAGCGTGCTCCCTTGCTTTTCGATTGCCTCCAGCAGCGCGGGAATGGTCAAATGCGGCTGCTTCACGTTCAGCGCAACCAGCCCGTCGTCCGCGCGCACCGACTCCACGCTCGGCAGCCCGCGCCACGCCTCATTCTCGGACTCCAGCGCAGCGTCGCCGGAATGATCCGCCGCATTGCCACCCACGGCGAACTCCACCACGTGATGTCCGCCCAACCGCTCGATCAGATCCGCCGGCGACCCCTCCGCAATGATCTGTCCATGATCCACAATAGCCAGCCGGTCGCACAGCCGCTCGGCCTCGTCCATGTAATGCGTAGTCAGCAGCACGGTGCCGCCGTCGCGCTGAAATCCGCGGATAATGTCCCACAACTGTCGCCGGCTTTGCGGATCAAGCCCCGTCGTCGGTTCATCCAGAAACAAAATCTTCGGATTGCACACCAGCGCCGTCGCCACCGCCAGCCGCTGTTTCTGCCCGCCGGAAAGTTTGCCCACCCAGGCATCCGCCTTCTCGGTAAGCTGCAACTGTTCCAGCACATCGTCCGACGAGCGCGGTTCCCGATAAAAGCTGGCAAACAGTTCAATCGTCTCCCGCACGCTGAGTTTTTCGGAAAGCCGCGTCTCCTGCAGCGAGATCCCCAGCCACTCGCGCATCTCGCGCTCGTTCTCGCGCCAGCTGTGCCCGAGAATCGAAACCTGCCCCGAAGTCGGTTGCAGCAACCCTTCGAGAATTTCAATCGTCGTAGTCTTGCCCGCCCCGTTCGGCCCAAGCAGGCCGAAACATTCTCCCGCCTGAATCTCCAGATTCAGCCCGCGCACCGCCTCGACCTTCCCGTCGTAAGTCTTGCGCAGATCGCGGCATTGAATGGCGGCAGGCATCGTGTGATTCTACCGGATGCGGTCAGCCCGTGTGGATCTGTTCATGTAGATTTGCCCGTGTGGAGCGGGCACTCTTGCCCGCTGCTTTTGACTTTTGTCGCCCACGAACCAGTCCTGCTAAAATACCCCGCATCGCCGGCCGGTCTTTCGGCATCTTCTTCCCATGCGCATGGCTTCCATCTGCCCCCAGCGCGGCTTCACCTGACGGCGTTCCCACTAAGACGCCCGTGTGTCGTTGACAAAACCAGTTCTCAGTCATCAGGTCTCGGCTCGCAGTTTTTGAGGCGAGGCCTTCAGCATTCGAAAGGAAGCCGCCCATGCAGCGCCAGCTTTGCCTATTGCTGTCTCTCCTCGCCCTAACCGTCGCCGCCCCCGCTCAGGATTCCCGCCACTTCACCTTCCACTACGGTTTCACTGTGAAGAATCTGCCTGCAGGGAAGAAGATTCGCATCTGGATTCCCGCGGCCCAGTCGGACGCTTATCAAGAAGTGCGAATCGCCTCCGCCAAAGGTGACCTCGATCTGAAGAAAACGCGCGAGTCCAAATTTGGCAACGAAATCTACTACGCCGAAACCTCCAGCGCCTCGCAGCCGGAACTGCATTTCGATGTCGAATACGACGTCCTGCGCCATGAGCGCATCGCGCTGGGAGCGGCCCCGCATATAATCGCGGCGTCTCTCTCGCCCAGAGAAGAAGCCGAAGACCTTCAGCCCGACGCCCTTGTACCCATCACCGGCCTACCCGCCGACCTGGCCGCGAAAGTGACGCAAGGAAAAACCCAGGCGCTCGACAAAGCTCGCGCCATCTACGACTACGTTTTCACCACCATGCGTTACGACAAAACCGGCGAGGGCTGGGGACGCGGCGATGTGCTCTATGCCTGCGACGCTAAAAAAGGCAACTGCACCGATTTCCATTCCCTCTTCATCGCCATGGCGCGCTCGCAGGGTATTCCCGCGCGCTTCGAAATCGGCTTCCCCTTGCCTCCCGACAAACACGCCGCCGAGATCGCGGGATATCACTGCTGGGCGGATTTCTACATCGAAGGCAAAGGCTGGATTCCGGTGGACATATCCGAAGCGTGGAAACATCAGGAAAAGCGCGATTACTTCTTCGGCGCGCACGATGTGAACCGCGTTCAATTCAGCATGGGGCGCGACCTGCAGCTGAATCCCGCGCAGGAAGGCAAGCCGCGGAATTATTTTGTCTATCCTTACGTCGAGGTCGACGGCCAGGAGTATCCCAACGTCTCGCTGGCTTTTTCTTTCGCGGACGCGGGAACAACCACCGCTACGCGATAAAAAAAATCGCTGGGCCCAACGGGGCTACTGCGCCGCCACCGACAACGTCAGGAACCCCGTGACCTTCGCCAAATCGTCGGTATCGCGGTTGAACACCGCCTCCCGCCGCTGGTCGGAGAATCGCGGATCCAGCAACAAAAGCTTGACAATGGAATATTGCCGCATCCCGCTCTGGCAGCGGGTTTCGCCGAAAACCGCTCCCTGTACCACATACACGTGCGACTTCCACTCCAGCAGCGGAGCGCGCTGATCCTGCAACGAGCCGATCACCGTTCCAACACTGATGGAATCTTGTGCGGCATACTCGGCATTCACCACGATAGCCCGTCCATCACTCAACTGATGCCGTCCCTGCAACTTGCCGGCAAGTTCCTTCAACGACCGCGGCTCGGAGAGCACCGTGTCCCCCAGCGCAGAGTCCTTGCCGCAACACAGCGCCTGGTCATGAAGCACCATCTCGACCGCGGTTGCAATCACCGAGGACGTATCCCTTGACGCCGCCGTCAGCGACGGCAGATTGGTGACGCGGGCCTCTGCATTCGCGGAGAAAAGGTAGCAAAGGTCCTGGGCCTGGTCTTGCGAGAGGCAAGTGACCGTAACCCAGCTTGCGAAAAGCAACACGCCGGAAACAGATCGAACGCAGAACTTCGCCACCGTTCACCTCCTGCGCCCCAGCTTTCCCTATTATTCTAGCCCCTTTCTAGGCCGCGCCAATGCTGGGAAGAAACCGCGGCGCTTGCCGCGCTTGGGTCGTTTGCTCAAAGCTGTAAGCCAGCCGGATTAACGTAGGCTCGCTCCAGGCGCGTCCGAAAAAGGAAATCCCCACCGGCAGTCCGGAGATGAATCCAGCGGTCACGTTAATGTTGGGATAGCCCGCAACTGCCGCCGCGCTAGAGCTGCCCCCAGCAAAGGCGTCGCCGTTCACGAAGTCGGTCAGCCATGCAGGCCCGCCGGTGGGCGCCACGATCGCGTCCAGCTTGTACTTATCCATGAGCGCGTCAATGCCTTCGACGCGAGCCAGTTGACGATTCTTCGCCAGCGCATCCACGTACTCTTTTTCCGTAACCGGCCCCTTCGCCTCCGATTTGATAAACAAATCCTGGCCGAAGTAGGGCATCTCTTTCGCGCGGTTGCGCTCGTTGAAATCGATAATCTCTTTCAGCGTCCGCACCGGAGCCCCCGGGCCAAGCCGCGCCAGATAAGCATTCAGGTCGGCCTTCAGCTCGTAAAGAAACAGCAGCAACTCGCTGTCGCCAAACTTGCCCAGAGTCTCAATGTCGGCCGGATCCACCAGCGTTGCCCCCGCTTTTTTCAGGGACTCCAGCGACTGCTCCAGCAGCGCATCGACGGAGTCGCTGAACCCCGCATATTTTCTGGCCACGCCGATGCGCGCTCCCTTCAGTCCAGCTGGATCGCAGAATTGCGAGTAGTCCGCATAAAACTTACCCTGGCTCGCGGCCGTGGCAGCGTCTTCGGGATCAACGCCGGTCAGCGCGCTCAGCAAAATCGCCGCATCGCGCACTGTGCGGCACATGGGGCCTGCGCCATCCTGGGTGTGCGAAATCGGAATTATCCCGCTGCGGCTCACCAGCCCGACCGTGGGCTTGATTCCCACCAGCCCGTTCGCCGACGAGGGACACACAATCGAACCATCGGTCTCCGTGCCAATGCCGACCGCGCACAGATTCGCGGAAATGCCCGCGCCGGTCCCGGAACTCGATCCGCAGGGATTGCGGTCGAGCGCATACGGATTCCTGGTCAGCCCGCCGCGCCCGCTCCATCCGCTGGTCGAGTGGCTGCAGCGAATGTTGGCCCACTCGCTGAGATTGGTCTTGCCCAGAATCACCGCGCCCGCCGCGCGCAACTTCTGCGCCACGAACGAATCTTTCAGCGGCCTCGATCCCAGCAGCGCCAGCGATCCCGCCGTGGTCATCATCTTGTCCGCGGTGTCGATGTTGTCCTTGATCAGCACCGGAATTCCGTGCAGCGGCCCGCGCGGGCCCTTGGCCTTGCGCTCCTTATCCAACGCTTCCGCGATGGCCAGCGCATCCGGATTCATTTCGATAATGCTGTTGATCGCCGGTCCGCGCTTATCGATCTCGTCGATGCGGGCCGCGTATTTCTCCACCAGGAAGCGACCCGTAAATTTCTCCGACTTCATCCCCTCCTGCAATTGCGGGATGGTGACCTCGTCGAGTTCAAAGGGCGGGACCTCAGGAGCGCTCGCCGCCGCGTTTCCGGCGGGGGCGCCGGCACTCGCGCCCCCGGCCCGTGCTGCGCCCAGCGCAGGATAAAGCGGCGTCAGCGCCGCCGCGACTCCTCCGGCGGCTGTGCTGCGAAGAAACGAACGGCGACTAGAGGTCATCTGGTAAATGGGTTCGGGAAAGGCACGGCTTTCAGCCGTGCCGCTCAAGTGGCCAGGAATTCGGGCTTTAGCCTCTGAGGTTTCGCTCGCGTTCAGCCGCCCAGGATTTGTGAGACAGCTGGTAGCAGATGGATTCGACAAGAGTGGCTTATCAGGCATGGGTTCCGATCGTCCGTACTTTCCGTGCGGCAAAGATGTGAAGCGCGATCAACATACTAATGCAGACGCCGAGAAGATGCGCCAAGTAGCGCCGCCGTCCCGGCGGCTGTCAGGCGGGCGTCCTCGCCCGCCGCGCCGAAAGCGAGACAGTGTCGGCGCAAAAACACCGGCGTATCCTGAACGCAGCCGTTCTTCAGGCGGCGCGAAGTATCTCCCCTGCATCGACTCTGCGCGGGAGAAACGAGCCGAATCACCAAAACCTCGCCGCGGTTGTTGGACGAGTATCCAAATGATAAGCTAGCAAAGTTCGCCGGCCCCGGGCGGGAGTAGTTCAGCGGTAGAACGCCAGCTTCCCAAGCTGGATGTCGCCGGTTCGATCCCGGTCTCCCGCTCCATATCTTTCCCACACGAATCCCCCCACCCAAACCCTTTGTCATTCCGAGCCGCTTGCAGCCGCGGAACGCGGCGAAAGCGAGGGAGGAATCTGCTGTCCTCGCCATTTAGATCAGAGCTTGCATCTCCCCACCTCCCAAAATTGGCATCACCAGAAAGTTCTCGACATAGTGTACTGTAGACACTATGTTAGTTTCAGTAAGACACTAATGGAGGTTCCCATGCTGAGCTTCATGAAGGTACCGCCTACCACCTACCTCCTGCAGTACAAACGCGGCAAGGTTAAGCGCGAAGGCGCGGGGCTCTCATTCTTTTACTACGCCCCCACCTCCACCATCGTGGCCATCCCGATGGCCAGCACTGACGTGCCGTTCGTTTTTCAGGAGGCCACGGCCGATTTCCAGGCCGTCACCATCCAGGGGCAATTCACCTATCGAGTGGCCGACCCCAAGCGGCTAGCTTCCTTACTCGACTTCAGTATCGAAAAGGGGCGCGGGTTTAAGTTCACCGACTCGCGAAAGGCGGGGGAGCCTTCGCTCGTAATCGCGGAACGCTTGGTTCACACTCTGCAGACTCTAACCCGTACCGTCACTCAGCGGCTCGCCCTGCGCGATGTCCTGGTCAGTTCCGACTCGACGGTGGCAGAAGTTCTGGCCAAGTTCAGAGCGTCGGAGGCCGTCTCCGTCCTGGGAGTGGAAATTCTGGCGCTGTCCCTTCTTGCCATCAAACCCACTCCCGAAACCAGCCGCGCTCTCGAAGCGGAAGCCCGGGAAGCCCTGCAGCGCCGGGCCGACGAGGCGATTTATGCTCGCCGCAATGCCGCCGTCGAGCAGGAGCGGCTGATCAAAGAGAGCGAACTGAACACTGAAATCGCGATCGAGGAGAAGAAACGGCAAATCCGTGAAACCCAGATGGCGGCGGAAATCGCGGTGGAGCGGCAACGCTCGGAGCTGATCGAGCGCCGCGTGGAAAACGAGCGCAAGGATGCCGACAGCCGCGCCTACGCGCTGACCGAGACGCTGAAGCCCCTGCGCGATCTCGACTGGAAAACCCTGATGATGCTTAATGGCAAAGGCGCCGATCCCAAAGCCATGATTGCTCTCGCATTTCAGGAGATGGCGGAAAATGCGCAGAAGATCGGCGAGCTGAACGTGTCTCCCGACCTGCTGCGTTCGCTGATCGGCACTGCAGGAAAATAGCCGGGGAAATAGTCATGTACAAGAAACTGGTCATCGTGACGCGCAAGACACGGTTGCAGGAACTAGTGGAGCGCTTCAACACCCGCTCGCAGGCAAAGTTTTACATCGAGCACGCGGGCGGCGACTTCGCCGACTACGAGCGCGAGGACGACGCCTACCGGGCCGCGTTAGAGGCGCTCCGCCGGTCCCTCGACTTTGAAATGCCGCAGCAACTGGTCGAGCGCGGCCTGGTCTCGACGTTCGAATTTCAGAAACAAGATGTTGTACTCACCTTAGGGCAGGATGGGCTGGTGGCCAATACCGCCAAATATGTTGGCAACCAGCCCATCGTAGCCGTGAATCCCGAGCCGGGCAGATTTGACGGCATCTTGTTGCCTTTCACTCCGGATCAGGCGCGGGCCGCGGTGGCGCAGGTGATGGAGTCGAAGGCGAAAATCCGCGAGATCACCTTGGCCGAGGTAAATCTTGGAGACGGGCAGCGGTTGCTCGCATTCAACGATCTCTTCCTCGGAGCCCGCAGCCACGTGTCGGCCCTCTACCGGATTACCTGCGGCAAGCAGTCGGAGGTGCAATCCTCCAGCGGAGTTCTGGTTTCGACAGGCGCCGGTTCCACCGGGTGGATGTCTTCGGTGTTTAATATGGCCTCCGGCGTCGCCCGGTTTTGTGGTGGCGCACCGGTCAAGGCCGTGCGCATGCCGTGGGAAGATCGCCGTCTTCTGTATGTGGTGCGCGAACCGTTCGTCAGCCGCCACTCGCAGGCGAGCCTTGTCGCAGGAGTGCTAGAGTCAGGTGAAGAGTTGGCTCTGGAATCGCTGATGCCTTCCGGCGGCGTGGTCTTCAGCGACGGCATGGAACTCGATTTCCTGCAATTCAACTCCGGCGCAATCGCCCGCGTGCGGGCAGCCGAACAGCGGGCGCGGCTGATTGTGCCCTGAGGCCGTATATGAGGCCGCGTCTTGAAGCCGCCTCTTGAAGCTGTGTCCGTCTTGAAAACGATTATGCAAGTCACGGTCGACGTCGTAATTTTCACTATTCAATCCGGAACTCTCAAGGTGCTGCTGGTAAAGCGCGCGGCGCCGCCGTTTCTCGGGCACTTCGCCATACCGGGAGGCTTCGTTCACGGGGATGAGGATCTCGATCGGGCGGCTCTGCGCGAGTTGCGAGAAGAAACCGGAGTGGCCGACGTTTACTTGGAGCAACTGTTTTCGTTTGGAGACGTGAAGCGCGATCCCCGCGGGCGCGTAGTCACGGTGGCCTATTTCGCCCTTATTTCGGCGGACCGCCCGCTGCGGGCGGGCACGGACGCCGCCGAAGCCAACTGGTGGGCCATCGACCGGTTGCCGAGCCTCGCCTTCGACCATGCCAAAATTCTGGACTACGCGTTGGAACGTCTGCGCAACAAGCTCGAGTACACCACCGTGGGCTTTCAGCTTCTCCCCGAAAAGTTCACGCTCACTGAGCTGCAGGAAGTGTACGAGGCCATCCTGGGGAAGAAGCTCGACAAGCGCAACTTTCGCCGCAAGCTGTCGTTGCTGCGAATTCTGAAACCTTCGTCCGAGTACCGCCGCGGAGGTCAACGCCCCGCGCAGCTCTACCGTTTTGTCGCTGCGCGCTTCGAAAAGCTGAAGGACAAAGGGATTTTGTTTCCTTTCTGAGTACCCGCTCGGGCAAGCGACGCATAAGGTCGCTAAGCAACGCCGCAGAACCCATGGAACGATCTGCCCCCTCGACACCTTTTGCCTCTTCTTCGCGCCCTTCCGCGCCTGATTTCTGGCCCGCCAAAACCCGCACCCGGTACCCTATCTCCTGCGCTTTCTGTCGCTTGCCAGTCCGTGATCCCGATCACGCCGAACCGTGACGAAGGGCATTTATGTTGCGGCCTTGTTCGCCGAAGATGTACTTGGACAAAGCGGAGATGGGACCGCCCGAGGGCCGCGTCTCCACACTCCCGGAGCTGCCCCGGGGAGGGTGCCGGCAGTCACAGCGGAGGATGCTATGCAGGGGACAATCGAAATCCACGAACCAGAGGTGCAAGAAGTTAAGCCGGCAGTCCGTCCGGGTGCGCCCGCGTTGCTGCGAGGCGAAATGGTTCATGGGCCGGCGCTGCCGCAGAGGGTTCTGTTCTCCGACAGCCTGCTGGAGTTCGGCGCGTATCGACAACGCAAAACTTTTGCTACTTTCACTTCCTTCTTATTCAATTTTCTGCTGATTGGCGTTTTGCTGTTGATGCCTTTGTACTTTACCGAGGAGTTGCCCAAAGCCGAACTGCTCACTTTTCTGGTGGCCCCACCGCCTCCTCCACCTCCGCCTCCGCCCGCGGCCGCCGAGCAAATGGCCAAGGTGCTCAAGCAGATTCAGACCGACGTACTCTCTAACGGAGCGTTAAGAACCCCCACGCGCATCCCGCAGAAGGTGCAGATGATCCAGGAAGAGGAGGCACCGCCGCCAATGCCGGTGTCTGGGGGCGGCGTGGTCGGGGGCGTGCCGGGAGGCATTCCCGGTGGGCAACTGGGAGGCGTGATCGGCGGCATCGTCAATGCCACCTCGAATCTCAACGCCGTCCCCAGGTTCGCTGCGCCGACACCGCAGCGGGTGCGCGTCTCCCAGGGCGTGACCAAAGGCCTTTGCGTCCATCGCGTGGACCCGCAGTACCCCGCCTTGGCCAAAGAAGCGCGCGTCCAAGGAGAGGTCGTGCTGCGGGCCATCATCAACAAGAACGGCGACATCCAGGATCTGCAATTGATCAGTGGACACCCCATGCTGGTGCCCAATGCCATTGCCGCGGTTCGGCAATGGCGCTACAAGCCCTACCTGTTAAACGGGAACCCGGTGGAAGTCGACACCACGATCACCGTGATCTTCGCGCTGACTACGTAACCGAGCGTTTAGGGCGACCTCCGCTGGAGACCGCCCGGGAGTGAAATATGGCTGCAGAATATATTTACCGCGTGGCGGCATGGTGGACTTCAGGCCGGACCGGACTGGCCAAGTGCGAGTCCGCTCCCAACACGATTCATTTTTCCGAGGCCCCCGAATTCGGCGGCCTGGAAGGGCGCTGGACGCCGGAGCAGTTGCTTCTGTGTTCGCTGGCCGGTTGTTTCACCACCACCTTTCAGGAGGTCGCACGCAGCGCGAAATTCGACTACACCGACCTGGAAGTGGAAGTGGAAGGCAGCGTCCGCCGCAACAAGGTGGGATGCAACTTCTGCGAGATCACGATTCGCCCCAGACTGACCGTCCACTCGGAAGAGGAATTCGAGGCTGGCATGGGATTGCTGCGCAAAACCAAGGCCGTGTGCCTGATTTCGCGCGCCATTACCGTCCCGCAAACGCTGGAGCCAAGCGTCGAAACCTCCAAAATGCCGGTCGAAGGCTGGGCGGCGGAATCTGCTGTGACGCTGGGTGCCTGAGTCAAGGGTGCCTGAGTAACGGGCGCCTGAAGACTGGGACGTGAAGGCTGGCCGCAAGCGGACCCAGCCAGAAGGAGGTGGTTATGATGTTTTCCTACCGGCTGGTACGGCTGATTGAAACCCATGCCGATGCGCTTGCCCGGGGCGCCGAAGAAAGAGTCCAGGCGCGGCAACTCAACCACTTTCGCGGTCTGCCTGCCCACGAGTTGCGTGACCGGGTCTATGAAATTTACCGCCATTTAGGCGAGTGGCTGCTCAGCAAGAACGAATTAGACATCGAGCAGCGCTACCGTGAAATCGGAGCGCGGCGCGCGCGGCAGAACGTGCCCCTCAGCGAAGTCATCGAGGCCATCGTGCTCGTCAAAGAGAACCTCTGGGACTTCCTGAAGAGCGAAGCCGTAATGGACCGCGCCGTCGAAATCATGGGGGAACTGGAATTGCTGCAAATGCTGGAGATGTTCTTTGATCGCGCGATTTACTATGCAGCTGTGGGGCATGAACAAGCGGGGCATGAACAGGAAGCTGCGCGGGCGCTGCCTGAAGAACAGGCCGCGCACGCCAGCTAAAACCGGGGTAAAAGCGATGTCGTGGGAATCGCACTACAAGAAAAAACTGATGAGGGCGGATGACGCCCTGGCCTGCGTGCAGTCGGGGATGCGGGTCTACATTCAGCCGGGATGCGCCGAGCCGGAGACGCTGGTGGAAGCCTTGATCCGCCGCGCTCCGGAAGTTGAAGATGTCGAAATCGTCCACATGATGACCATGGGCGTCGCGCCCTATGTGGCCCCGGAGATGGCCGGGCATTTCCGCCACAATGCCATGTTCATCGGCGGCAACGTGCGCGACGCCATCAACGACGGCCGCGCGGATTACACTCCCATCTATCTCAGCGAAATCGAGGGGCTGTTTGAAAGCGGCGCCATGCCGCTCAACGTCGCCCTGATCGAGGTTTCCCCGCCCGACTCCCACGGTTTTTGCAGTTTTGGCGTGGGCGTGGATACCACCCTGACCGCGGCCAAATGCGCGCATCACGTGGTGGCCCAGGTCAACGACCAGATGCCGCGCACCTACGGCGACAGTTATATCCAGGTCAACGATATCGACGCCTTCGTGGAGTCGTCGCGGCCGCTGTGCCAGCTGAAACAGCCGGTCCTGACCGACCTGCATGTGGCCATCGCGCGCAATGTGGCCGGGCTGATTGAAGACGGCGCCGTGCTGCAGACCGGCATTGGCGGTATTCCCGACGCCGTGCTGCCCCTGCTGATGGACCGCAAAGATCTCGCGGTTCACAGCGAGCTGGTTTCCGACGGCGTGATCCCGCTGATCGAAGCCGGCATCATCACCGGCGCGCGCAAGAACTTCAAGCCGCGCAAAATCATCCTGGGCTTCGCCCTGGGCACGAAAAACCTTTTCCAGTTCGTGGACAACAATCCAATCTTCGAATTTCATCCCACGGCTTACACCAACGATCCCGGCCTGATCGCGCGCAACGACAACATGGTGGCCATCAATTCCGCGCTGCAGATCGATTTGACCGGCCAGGTGTGCTCGGATTCGATCGGCAACCAGTTCTATAGCGGTATCGGCGGCCAGGTGGATTTTCTGCGTGGCGCTTCGCGCTCCCGAGGCGGCAAGCCCATCATCGCCATGTCGTCGACCGCCAAGGGCGGTGAAATCTCCCGCTTCGTTCCCATGTTGAATCCGGGGGCGGGTGTGGTCACGTCGCGCGGCCTGATCCGCTACGTGGTCACGGAATACGGCGTCGCCTATCTGCACGGCAAGTCGATCCGCGAGCGCGCCAAGGCGCTGATCGAGATTGCCCACCCCAAGTTCCGCCACGAGCTGTACGAATATTGCGAAAAAACCAAGTGGCTGCAGAATCCGCACCGTTCGTTGATCGGCATGCAGGAATGAAACCGGATTGAAAGCAGGAATGAAAGCAGTTGCAAGGCAGACGCCAAGGAAACGCGAGGAAAAAATGCCCGGCCAAGCACGCGGCAAAGTCACCATCGATATCGAAGAATGCAAGGGCTGCGGTCTGTGTGTGGAGTCCTGCCCGCCGAAATGTCTCGAGCTGGCGCCTGAGTTAAGCGCCTACGGCGTGCATCCCGCGCGCTATACCGGGCAGCGCGGCGTGGGACACGATTGCACCGGCTGCGGAATCTGTTTCTACTGCTGCCCCGAGCCGGGAGCGATTGCCGTCTACCGCCTGGCGCCGCCGCCGAAAGCGGTTCCGGCAGCGCAGGGAGGCGAACATGCGGCAGCTCTGTAAAGGCAACGTCGCAGTCATCAAAGGCGCAGTGCTGGCCGGTTGCCGCGCCTATTACGGATATCCCATCACCCCGGCCAGCGAGATTGCCGAAGCTGCGGCCCTGTATCTCCCCGAAGTCGGCGGAACTTTCATTCAAGCCGAGAGCGAAACCGCCTCCATCAACATGGTCTACGGAGCGTCGGCTGCCGGCGTGCGCGTCATGACGGGATCTTCTGGGCCGGGCGTAAGCCTGATGCAGGAGGGAATTTCCTACCTGGCCGGCGCGGAATTGCCCTGCGTCATCGTCGACGTCATGCGCGGCGGCCCCGGCCTGGGCAACATCGCTCCCGAACAGAGCGACTATTTCGCCATGGTGAAGGGCGGAGGCCACGGCAACTATCGCAATCTGGTGGTCGCTCCCGCGTCGGTGCAGGAGATGGCCGAGCTAACCATCCTCGCCTTCGACCTGGCGGATAAATATCGCAATCCAGCGATCGTGCTCACCGATGGATTCGTCGGGCAGATGATGGAACCGCTTGACCTGGAATACCGCGAAATCGCTGCGCCGCAAAAACCCTGGGCAGTGCGCGGCACGGCCGGAACGCGCCAGAACATGGTGAGCTCGATTTATCTCGAAAGCGACGACCTGGAAGCGCACCAGCGCCGAATGGAAGCCAAATACATCCGCGCGCAGCAAACCGAAACCCGTTGGGAAGAATACAAAACCGACGACGCCGATCTGCTGGTGGTGGGTTTCGGCATCGTGTCCCGCATCCTGCGTTCGGCGGTGGACGAGGCGCGCAAGCAGGGAATCAAAGTTGGACTGTTCCGTCCCATCACGCTGTGGCCTTTTCCGTCGCGCGAGTTGGAGGTGGCCGCAGCCCGCGCCGAAAAGGTGCTGGTGGTGGAGCTCAGTAACGGGCAGATGCTGGAAGATGTCCGCCTCGCGCTGAATGGGAAGAAAGACATCGAATTCTACGGCCGCGTTGGCGGCAACGTGCCATCTGTAGAGGAACTGCTAAGCAAGATCGAAGAGCAAACATCGGCGCTGATCTAGAAACGTAGCGCCGGCGTCCCGCCGGCTGTGGTGAGGGCGTCCTCGCCCTCGCTTCTAGCAGCGGAACGAAAGCGAAGGGACCGACCAATGAGTGATGAAGGCGTCATGGTGGAGGAAATAAAAGCGGCCAACGGCTACGAGATCGTCCATTCCAAGTCGCCGGTTTTCTATCCCGAATACGAGCGCAAGTCCGACCTCAAGCACCAGACCCACTACTGCCCCGGATGCGGCCACGGCGTCGCCCACAAGCTGATCGCCGAGGCTCTCGAGGATCTCGGCGTACAGGACGACACCATCCTGGTCAGCCCCGTCGGCTGCTCGGTATTTGCGTATTACTACTTCGACGTGGGCAACGTGCAGGTCGCCCACGGACGCGCTCCCGCCGCAGCCACTGGCCTGAAGCGCGCCTGTCCAGACAAAATCGTGATCGCCTATCAGGGCGATGGTGACCTGGCAGCCATTGGCACCGCCGAGATTATCCACGCCGCTAATCGTGGCGAAAAAATTACTGTCTTCTTCGTCAACAACGCCATCTATGGCATGACCGGCGGCCAGATGGCGCCCACCACGCTGGTCGGCCAGCGCAGCACCACCTCGCCCTGGGGACGCCGCCCGGTGAACGAAGGCTTCCCCCTGCACATGGCCGAATTGCTCGCCACTCTCGAAGCTCCGGTCTACATCGAGCGCGTCGCCCTCTCCGACAACAAGAACATCATGAAAGCCCGGCGCGCCGTGCGCAAAGCGCTGGAGTTGCAGCGCGCCGGAGCCGGCTTCACTTTTGTCGAGATTCTTTCTCCCTGCCCCACCATCTGGGGCAAGGATCCAGTCGAGGCGCGCAAGTGGGTTGCGGAAAAAATGATTCCTGCGTTTCCGCTGAACGTATTCCGCGATCGCAAAATAGAAATCCCTACCAACAATGCTCCGCCGCACAAAACGGTTGCGGAACTCGTCGAGGGAGAGAAGAAAGACATCGCGAACAAAAATGGTGACAAGAAGCCCGCGCCCAAGCACCATCACCACTTCCAGCATATGGAAATCAAGATCGCCGGCTTCGGCGGCCAGGGCGTGCTGCTGCTGGGCCAACTTCTGGCTGAGATGGGCATGCGCGAAGGTCTCGAGGTCAGCTGGCTGCCCTCCTACGGCCCGGAAATGCGTTCCGGCAGCGCCCACTGCCATATTTGCTTGTCGAAGGAGCGCATCGGTTCGCCCGTGATCTCCCGCCCGCAAGTGCTGATCGCCATGACCGAAATTTCGCTGCGCAAGTTTGCCCCCCAGGTCGCGCGCGGAGGAACCATCATTTACGGACGCGAGCAGCTGCCCGAAGATTTCAGCGCGCCGCAGGCCCAGGTAGTCTGCGTCCCGGCCTCCGAGATCGCCGACAAGCTGGGCTCCGCGAAAGTGGCTAACGTGGTGATGATGGGCGCTCTGCTCGAAGAAACCGAATGCCTGTCTCCGGTAACCGCCATCCACGTGCTCGAAGCCAAGGTAAAGAATCCCGCCCTGCTGGAGCTCGATCGCAAAGCTTTGGATGCAGGTCGAATCTACATCGACCACACCGTCGCTATCGGCGCCGTCACCCAAGCCGACGGCTTCGCGCAATAAGCCATCGGACTTCAGACCTCCGACTTCGGACCTCAGACTTCAGACTTCGGACCTCACCCATCCCTATCAGCCGTCAGAAAGCCCACGCTAAGGAGGTTTTTGCTGAGGTCTGAGGTCCGACGCCTGCCCCTGTGATCCCGATCACTGCAAGCGGTGACAACAGCCCTATCCCCGCCCGTCAGCCAGTGAAAACCTAAAGTCGAGTGTGGGAGGTGTTGTATGACACTCGTCGCAGAAAAAGAAAACATTCTCCTTCAGACGAAACCTCAGACGAAACGTCCTGCCGCAATCGCGGTGAAGAACGTCCTGTTCGCAACCGATTTTTCCGCAACCTCAGAAGCAGCTCTGCCTTACGCCGCGGCCATCTGCCGGCATTTTGGCAGCACCCTGCACGCGGTGCATGTGTTATCCGATGCCAACGTCCTGATGATGACGGGAGGTGTCGACTACGTCAGCATGGGGACCATCTACGAAGACGCGCACACCGAAGCCAAAGAGCAACTCGATCGGTTGGCGGCGCGCTTCGCAGACATTCCATTCTGTCTCTATGTCCGGCACGGGCAGGTGTGGACGAACCTCGCCGGCGTCGTCGAAGAAAACAAAGTGGACTTGATCGTGGTGGGCACGCACGGCCGCACCGGATTTGGAAAGCTGTTGCTCGGCTCCGTGGCGGAAGACATTCTTCGCCACGCTCCCTGCCCGGTCTTGACCGTAGGCCCGAGGGTTTCAGGCCGGGCCAAACTGCCGGCGCTGTGTGGCAGAGATCTCGCTCCGCTTGAATTAGAAGTGCGCCAGATCCTCTATGCCACCAACTTCGGCCCCACTTCGTCCGCCGATGCAGCCCTGGCCGCGTCGCTGGCGGAGGAGTTCCGGTCGCGGCTCACGCTGCTGCACGTGATGGAGAACTATGCGGGACTCGGTGACCATCCGGGCCCCATCGAAGAAGGAATCCGGAGGCTGAAAGAACTGGCCCGGGAGCAGGCAGAGTTGCAATATGCTCCCGAAACCCTGCTGGAGTTTGGCGATCCGGCAAAACGAATCGTGCGGGAAGCGAATGACCGCGAGGCGGATCTGCTCGTCCTCGGCGCCCGTCCGGTTCACGAGCTGACTGGCGCAACCCACTTGCCGTGGAGCACCGCGCATCAGGTGATAGCGCATGCCACCTGTCCAGTGCTGACCATCCGCGGCTAGAGGCAATGGCGCGAGTTCTTATTTTCGGATACGGCGATCCGCTCTACCGCGACGAAGGTGTCGGCTGGCATGTCGCGGACCGGCTGGCGGCGAATTTGTCGTCCGCCGAGATTGAAGTTCTCCGGCTGCACCAACTCATTCCGGAGACGGCCGAAGTTCTCCACGGCGCCGCGGCCGTCATTTTCGTCGGAGCCGCGCAGGACGGCGAGCCCGGCTTGATCCGCTGTGAGCCCATCGAAATGCCTCTTGCTCCGGTGCGATTCTTCCATCAATTCGCGCCCGCCGCGGTCCTTACCCGTGCGCAGCAACTTTATCGAACTGCCCCAAAGGCCGTTTCCGTGACTTTGTGTGGACAAGATTTTGAGCAAGGCGAGGGATTGTCTGCCCCCGTCGAAGAAGCGATGCCGGAACTGGTGGCGACGGTCGAGAGCCTGGCGCGGAAGCTTTTGTCGGGAGAACTGGCCCCCTGAGCGCGCGCTACGACTAGAATCTGCCAGTCGCGTGCCCGATGTTTGCCGCGTTCTTTGCAGCAAACGTGGGGATTTTGACTTCTGCTCTGCCGAGCAAATAAACCTCTCTCTGAGGTCCTCTTCAGGCAACCCTTCTACGAATTGCATCAGGAACCATGCAGCGTGCTCCAAACAGCTGATTCCAGGACCTTTCAACGCTTTAAGTCCTGTGCAAATAAATGCTTGTATCGTATTGATAATGCACGACATAAATACACGACGTGAATCGGGTTAACTTGCCCGTAGAGCAGGCGGGGCGGGAGATCAACTTGAGGCTTCAGCGATTCGCTCAGATCGCCAGCACGGCCCTTGGAAGCTCTGCGCGGGGCATTTCTGAAAGCGAGTGGCACGACGGTTTCGCCGTCTGGCTGCAGCGGTTGCGCCAACCATCCCTCGAGCTTCGCTCGACCGGACAGCCGAGGGCGGCTGTCCCCACATGAGCTCAGCCTGACCCAACATGAGCATCGTGCTATCCCCGCCAGCATAAATTCGCCGCACACGGACTTGTGATTCCGGTCACAGCCCCGCAGACATGATCCGAAACACAATTGTTTGTCTGGGATTTCCTGGTTTTTGTGCGTTGATTCAGTTTCTTTTGCTTCAAGTTCGTCATTTCATTTTCTTATTTCAATTCTCGGGGAGCGGCCTGTGTTCAAAATCATTCACGCGCAGTTTATTGCGCCTGGCATCAAACGGCACGTCGTTGAAGCTCCTCGAATTGCCCGCAAACAGAAGCCGGGGCAGTTCGTGATTCTGAGGATCCACGAGGAAGGCGAGCGGATTCCTCTCACCATCGAAAATTCCGATCCGGCGCGGGGAACGATCAGCATCGTGGTGCAATCGGCGGGGAAGACCACGCAGCTGCTGAATTCGCTGAATACCGGCGATCAGATTCTCGACGTGGTCGGGCCGCTGGGAAAGCCATCGCACATCGAGAAACTCGGCACGGTCGTGGTGATTGGCGGAGGGGTGGGCACAGCGATGGCGTATCCCTCAGCGGCGGCGTTCAAACGCGCGGGCAACCGCGTGATTTCGATTGTAGGCGCGCGCAATAAAGAACTGGTGATACTCGAAGAAGAGATGCGCGCAGTCAGCGACAGGCTGATGATCACGACCGACGATGGCAGCTACGCCGATAAAGGTTTCGTCACCGACAAGCTTCGCCAGTTGATTCAAAACGGCGAACACATTGACCTGGTGCTGGCCGTGGGGCCGATTGTGATGATGAAGGCGGTGGCCGACATCACGCAAAAAGAAAACGTCCGCACCGTGGTCAGTCTCAATCCCATCATGATTGACGGGACGGGGATGTGCGGCGGCTGCCGCGTGCTGATCGACGGCAAAAGCGAATTCGCCTGCGTCGATGGACCCGAGTTTGACGCGCGTCGAGTGAATTTCGAGGTGCTGGTGCAACGCAATTCCATGTACAAGGACGCCGAGCGGCGGTCCTTGGAGGAGTTCCAGCACATGCTGGAAACGGAAGCCGCTGCCACCCAGGTAGAGCATGCCTGCGCAACCGCGCGTGGAGTCCGGCCGTGAGCCCAACTGCGAAGAAGTCACTCAACCCGCTGCTGCCCCGCGAGCGCATCAAGGTTCCCCGGCAACTCATGCCGGAACAACCCGCCGAAGAGCGCGCGCACAATTTCAACGAAGTGAATCTGGGCTACGATCCGGAACTGGCGCGGCAGGAGGCGTTGCGCTGCCTGGAGTGCGCCAAACCCACCTGTACTGACAATTGCCCGGTGGGCGTGAAGGTGAAGGAATTTGTGGAACTGATTGTGGCGGGCGACTTCCTGGGCGCAGCGGCGAAGATTCGTGAAGACAACGTATTGCCCGCGGTTACGGGAAGAGTTTGTCCGCAGGAAGATCACTGCGAGGGCAAGTGCCTGCTTTCGAAAAAAGTGAAACCGCTGGGCATCGGCTACCTCGAGCGCTTCGTCGCAGACTACGAGCAGCGCATGGGCACGCATGTTGTTCCGAAAGTTGCGCCTACGGGAAAGAAGATTGCGATTGTGGGCAGCGGACCTTCCGGGCTGACTGCGGCCGGCGATCTGGTTCAGAAGGGCCACAAGGTGCGTGTATTTGAAGCTCTGCATGCGCTGGGCGGAGTGCTGGTTTACGGCATCCCCGAGTTCCGGCTGCCGAAACAGATTATTCGCGAGCAACTCGATTACATGCGCGAAATGGGAGTTGAGTTCGAGACCGACGTGGTGGTGGGCAGAACCGTCACCATCGACGAACTGCTGGAAGAAGAAGGCTACGACGCGGTTTTCATCGGCACCGGCGCGGGCCTGCCGCAGTTCATGGGTATTCCAGGCGAGCATCTGAACGGAGTTTATTCGGCGAACGAATTTCTCACCCGAATCAACCTGATGAAGGCTTACAAGTTTCCCGTCTATGACGAGCCCATGCTCGATCTACACGGAAAAGATGTGGCCGTGATCGGCGGTGGCAACACCGCGCTCGATGCCATTCGTTCCGCGTTGCGGTTGGGAGCGAGAAAAGCGTATGTGATTTACCGGCGCAGCGACGCGGAGATGCCGGCGCGAGCGGAGGAAGTGCATCATGCGCGGCAGGAGGGAATTGACTTTCAGATGCTGACCGCGCCCGTGGAATTCGTCTCCGATGGCAAAGGATGGCTGGCGGCTGCGCGCTGCGTGCGCATGGAACTGGGCGAGCCGGACGCGTCGGGCCGCAGGCGTCCCGTGCCCATGAAAGGCTCAGCTTTCGATCTGCCGCTGTCGGTCGCAGTGATCGCCATTGGCACCAGCGCGAACCCTATCGTACAAAGCACCACGCCGGGATTGGGCACGAACAAGCGCGGCTACATTCAGGCCGACGCGAGCACGCAACGCACTTCCCGCAAGGGAGTGTTCGCCGGCGGCGACATTGTAACGGGCAGCGCCACGGTGATCCTGGCCATGGGCGCGGGACGCAGGGCGGCAAAGTCGATCCACGAGTATCTGACGAGTGGGCAATGGTGAACTGGCGGCAAGGCCACCACGCCGGTCGTTTTGCTTGAAATGTGATTGGCGTCACTTGGCCGCGCGATCTTTATCACTGCTCCGGCAACCAGTTCGTCCTCTAATGACACTCAGAGGTCACGTTGCGGAGCGGCAACGCTTCCTCGCAAACTTTTTTCTAAGAAGGCTGACATGATTAACGACGACCTTATCAAATGCCCTATGTGCGGCGGGTTCACCCACATTGCAAACCCTCAGCTTCTGGCTGCGCTGAAAGATGCAAGCATTCGCAAGCAGATCGAGAAATATGTCGCCGAGCTGGTGAATGCTCCGCAGGAGGAGTTGGCCAGCGTTGGAGCCGGCAAGCCCGAGGTCCGCGACTTCCAGAAAGACGTTCACAACTGGAATCCGTTCGTGCCCATGTGGCGGAGAAGCCCGAAAGAGTGACTCCGCGCGCAGGCGCCGACCGTTCACGCTGAGACCACTACTTACCTGTCAACGGGCGTCGCGGCGGCGCGCGCACAAGAGCTTGTGATTGGGATCACTGCTCAAAATCGATCCTGCGCATATACAGAAGAGTAATGGATTCGCTCACTTGCGAGGTCATCCCCGCCAGGAGGTACGCCATGCCAACGCTTCAGGTTGCCAGCCGCATTGCTCTCAAGAACATCCTGCTCACCACAGATTTTTCAGAAACTTCAAGCGTCGCGCAACCTTTTGCGGCGTCTCTGGCGCGCACATACGGCGCCGAACTGTTTGTGGCCCACGTGCTTGCACCGGAACCGCGCCTGGCGGTCCCCACCGATCGCATTCCCGAAGAGGACGATCTGCATCGGGAGACGGCCCAGGGCAAGCTGCTCGACTTTGTTCACAAATACGTCAACACGCCGTGCAAAACCCTGCTGCGCCAGGGCGATCTTGGCCTGGTGATTGCTGAACTCGTGGATGAAAATGCGATTGACCTGTTAGTGTTGGGCACGCATGGGCGGCGGGGAGTGCCGCGGCTGGTTCTGGGCTCGGCGGCGGAAACGATCTACCGGGCGGCGCAGTGTCCGGTGTTGACGATCAGTCCGAAAGTTCCGCTCGATGGAGCCAAGCCCTGGTCGATTCAACGAGTGCTTTTTCCTGTGGACTTCACCGGGGATATCGACAACGCGCTGCATTTCGCGCTTTCTTTCGCAGAAGAGAACCAGGCCCGCCTCATCCTGATGCACGCTGCTCCGATGGTTCCCTGGCAATATCGCCCCGATGTTGAGGAGCGGTTGAAGGCGCGGCTGGAAGGCCTGATTCCAGCCGAGGCCAAAGATTGGTGCCGCCTGGAAACCCTGGTTAACTGGGACTTTCCGGACGAAGGGATCCTGCGGGTAGCGGAAGAGCGCGAAGCGGACTTGATCGTGATGGGAGTGCACCGGGGCCGGGTGGGGTTAACATCGCACCTGCCGTGGCCGATCGCTTCGGGGGTGGTGAGCCGGGCGCCGTGTCCGGTGCTTACGGTAAGAGTTTGAGTTCGGCGCATTCGCGAGGCGTTCATCTTTTAGCGCCGCGGAGCCGATAAGAGAAATGTCCCCATAGGAATTGCGGAGGAGAGTTATGGCAGTCACCAAGCAGGAAGCGCTCGACTATCACCAGGGTTCCCGCCCGGGAAAAATTGAAGTTACCCCCACCAAACCATGCCGCACGCAGCGCGACCTTAGCCTGGCGTATACGCCGGGGGTGGCGGATCCTTGCCTGGAGATCCAGAAGAATCCCCAGGACGCCTACAAATACACGGCGCGCGGCAACCTGGTGGCAGTGGTGAGCAATGGCAGCGCAGTGCTTGGACTGGGCGATATCGGCGCACTCGCCGGCAAACCCGTGATGGAAGGCAAGGCCGTGTTGTTCAAGCGCTTCGCCGACGTGGATGTGTTTGACATCGAAGTGAACAGCCACGATCCCGACGAGATCATCAAGCTGTGCCAGTTGCTCGAGCCAACTTTCGGGGGCATCAACCTGGAAGATATCAAGGCGCCGGATTGTTTCTACATTGAAGAGACGCTGCGGAAGACGCTGAAAATTCCTGTGTTCCATGATGACCAGCATGGGACTGCGATCATCTCGGGAGCGGCGCTGCTTAACGCGCTTGAAGTTGTCGGCAAAGATATTGGCAAGGTGCGCGTGGTCTTCAACGGCGCGGGAGCGGCGGGCATCGCCTGCGCCGAGCATTATGTGCGACTGGGCGTGAAACGCGAGAACATTCTGCTCTGCGACACGAAGGGTGTGGTTTACGCGGGGCGAAAAGACGGAATGAATTCTTACAAAGAGCGCTTTGCGCAGAAGACCACGCTGCGCACGCTGGCCGAAGCCATGAACGGCGCGGACGTTTTCGCCGGACTGTCGGTGAAAGGCGCGATCACGCAGGACATGGTGCGCTCGATGGCGGCGGATCCCATCGTGTTCGCCATGGCGAATCCTGATCCGGAAATTACATATGAGGAAGCCAAGGCTTGCCGCAGCGACGTGATCATTGCCACAGGACGGTCGGATTATCCCAACCAGGTGAACAACGTGCTGGGGTTCCCCTCTATTTTTCGCGGAGCGTTGGACGTGCGCGCCACGGCGATCAATGAAGAAATGAAGCTGGCGGCCACGCACGCCTTGGCGGACCTGGCCAAAGAGGACGTGCCGGATTCGGTCTGCCGCGCGTATGGGGTGGAGCGGCTGCGCTTCGGGCGTGAATATCTGATTCCTACGCCCTTCGATCCGCGGGTGCTGACCTGGGAGGCCGTGGCTGTGGCCGAAGCTGCGATGAAAAGCGGAGTGGCGCAGCGCATGGTCGATCTCAAAGCCTACCGCGATGAACTGGAACGGCGGCAGGGCAAGGCGCACGAAATTTCGCGAATGATGATGCACAAGGCGCAAGCGCAGCCCAAACAGATTGTGTTTCCCGAGGGCGAGAACGAAAAGATCCTGCGCGCCTGCCACATTCTGGCAGAAGAGAAAATCGCCCGGCCTACATTGCTGGGCCAGACTGCGGTCATCCAGGCTAAAGCGGGGGAACTGGGAGTGGATCTGGCGGACATGGTGTTGGCCGATCCGGCAACGTCACCGCTGCGGGAGGCTTACATCCAGGAGCTTTTCCGGTTGCGCCAGCGGCGTGGAGTGACGCTTACCGAGGCCCGCACTCTTATCGACGACCGCAACGTGTTCGGTTCCATGATGGTTCATATGGGAGACGCGGATGCGCTGGTTTCGGGCGTGACTCAGCAGTTCCCCGATACGATTCGCCCCGCGCTGCAGATCGTTCGCATGCGGGAGGGTCTGCACCGGGTCTCGGGTTGCTACGTGATGATCACGCGCAAGGGAGACATTTATTTCCTGGCCGACACCAGCGTGAACATCGAGCCGACGGCGGAAGACCTGGTGGAAATCGCATTGTGCACGGCGCACACGGCGCGGCGATTCGACATTGTTCCGCACGTGGCCATGTTGTCGTTTTCCAGTTTCGGCAGCGTCGACCATCCTATCTGCACCAAGGTTCGCAAGGCGGTGGAACTGCTTCACTTTGCCGACCCGACCCTGATCGTGGATGGCGAAATCTCAGCTGACGAGGCACTGTCTCCGGAGATCATCGAAAACCAGTATCCGTTCAGTTCGCTCAAGCGTGGCGTGAACGTGCTGATTTTCCCGGATCTTACTTCCGCCAATATTGCCTGCAAGTTGTTGGCAAAGATTGGCGGAGGAGAAACCATCGGTCCCATCCTGATGGGAATGAGCAGGCCAGTTCATGTTTTACAGCGCGGCGCGACCGTGGAGGATATCGTCAACGTGGCCGCCTTCGCCGTGGTCGATGCCCAGGAAAACGAAACTTATCCGCACGCACGGGTTGCGGCGGAACCGGAACTCGTTGGAGAAGACTGAACAGGGGTCAGGGGTCGGGGTCAGGAAACCCAAGCCACTTGCCTGGATGGGCTTTTCCTGATGGCTGACTGTTAACTGCTGATGGCCGATGACTGCACGTGACCTCAATCACATTTCCGGGTGATGCAAGGCACCGCATTTCCGGGGGCATTGCGCCACAATATAAATGCCCAGAGTGCAGCCGCCGTGCGCTTTTTCTGAAGGCTGACGGCTGAGGGCTGACGGCTGATGGCTGTTGAGGAGGTGATCTATGACGGTCACGATCCTGATCTGCGGCGTTGTCCTCGCATTGGCAGTGGGGCTTTTCGTGTTTCGCGCCATTCCCGGCGTGCGCGCATTCTTCGATTACCGCGGCAAGCGCATCGTCACTTGTCCGGAAACTCAGAAATTGGTCGCAGTGGATGTGGATGCGAAAGAGGCGGCGCTGGGAGCGTTTCTCAGCGAACCGACGCTGCGGCTGAACCAGTGTTCGCGCTGGCCCGAGCGGCAGGATTGCGGACAGCAGTGCCTGCAGCAAATTGAAGCCGACCCGGAGAACTGCCTGGTCTGGAATATTGTTTCGAAGTGGTATGAAGGGAAGAGCTGCGTGTATTGTCATCGACCCATCGGCGCGCTCCGTTATCTGGATCATGCGCCGGGACTGTTAGGACCTGATCACGAAACGGTGGAGTGGAACGAGCTTCGTCCGGAGCAGCTTCCCGAAGTGTTACGCACCCACCGGGCAGTGTGCTGGAATTGCCACATCGCGCAGAATTTCCGGCATGTGCATCCCGAGCTGGTGGTGGATCGGGAGCCGGAACCCAGGCGGATGTTCTGAGGAGCATGTCGCGGTGCGTGGTCCAAGCAGGGAGAAGTCTGCGGCTCAGAGGGGAAGCAACTGTTAGGGGTTGACACTCTGCGGTTGCGCAGGTTCCTCTTTGTTGTGCTTCTTGACCATCTTGCGGTGAAGGTCGGGCCAGAATTCCTTGACCACAATCGTAATCGTGTCGTAGCCGACTTGCGTTCCCCACACGCTGGCGGTGTTCGGAAGGGTGCGAGAGGACGCGTTGTGGACATAGGTCAACGTATTCGTCGTGGGGTTGTAGCGAGTGGTGATGAACGAGCGGGGATGGTAGGTGTTGGTGGAGATGGCGGCTGCCATGGCGCTGCCCACAATTTCGGAGTAGTTGAATTGCGTGCCGCCGGAATCGGTTCGGGTGACAAAAATTCGGCTCACCGCATAACCAGTCCGATGCCGGAACCCGCCTTCGCTGGACTGGAAGAATCTGGGGTCCTGACGCAGAACCGAGGGAAGAACCGCGCTGGTCAGGAAATTCTCGATGGTCCCGTCCGCAAAGGCCGAGGCAAAGCGTTTGCCATACCCCTCCCAGCCTTGACCATAGCCGGGTTCGCTGTTTTCCGCCTGGCTGATGGCCGATAGAAATCCGTACCAGGGAAATTGAATGGTATCGAAGGAACCGCGAGCCACCACTTTGAATTTCTGCGCGGTGGTGAGTGGCGGCACTTTGCCGGTATTCTCCAGGGTCAGGAAATTTGGCAGCGCGAGAAACAGCCGGTCATTCGACGTGCCGGCATTGGAAGTGCCAGCGTTGGAGGTGCCGGATTTTTTTCCCTGGCCGCTCGCGCTCTGGTCGGTTTTGTCCTTGTCGTCCTTGCCCTTATCCGTGGAGGGTTGCCGGACAGAGGGCGTGTCCTGCGTCGTGGTGTTCTGCGCGGGAGCGTTCGACGGCGGTGTCGCTTGCTGCGCCGCGGACGGGAGCGAGACAAGGCTGACAAGCGCCAAGACAAGAAACGGCCGAGCCATGAACTTTATTCGCAAGAACTTTTCCCCAGCGGAATTGACATTGAACCTTAGTTTGAATATCTAGGGATGCCGGTGCAGTACGTGGGTTGCGATATCTGGCCAGAATTCGCGGAACGTGTTGGTGAGCGCGTCGCGGCCGATCGCGTATACGAACTTGGTGGCGAGCGCGCCTGGCGTCCGACTCCCGCTGGGGTAATAGAGCACCGAGACTCCTTGCGCCATACCCCGGCCTAACAGTTCGGAAATGTTAAAGCTGTTGTGTCCGTGATAGTCGGGCGTGATGACGATACGAGAGCCTGCATAGAGGCCGCGCCTCAAGATCGTACCCTTGCCCATGGCGTAATACCGTTCATCCTGGTGAAACACGGTAGGCAGCGCAAAGATAACCAGATAATTGCCGTCCGTCTTGTCGAGAAGTCCTCGCCAGTAGTATCTCCCGTATCCCGGAAGTCCCTGTCCGAGCTGAGGGTGGGCAACCGTCCACTCCGCCAGGGCGGAGGTGGCGCCGACGAAAATAAATGACGAATAGTCAAAGCTGTTCTCGGTGGCAATAATGAAGGATTCCTTGGCCGTGGGTGGAGGCGGGAGTGCGCCGGCACTGACCGCGCGGAAATTAGGCATCACTCCCAGGATTCGCTTGGGCTGCTCCTGATCGGGTCGAGTGCTGGGGCTCGCGGGCGCCGTGGCCTGTTCAGCGTTCTGGCCCGCGGCCTTTTCCCCGGATGGCTGGGTGCCGCTGCCAGCGTTCGATGTCCCGGACTGCTCCGGCTGCGAGCTCTGATTGGTCTCGGTCTTGTCCTGATCCCTGTCGTCCTTGGCCTTATCCGCAGTGGACGGCTGCGCTGAGGACGCACTCGGCGCAGGAGAGTTCGGTGCAGGCGCGGGCGCATTCGATACCGGGGGCGCTTCTTGCGCCGGCGCAGAAAAAGAGAAGCATGCAGCGATGGCAAGCAAGGGAACAATGCGGCTTGGAAAATTCATCGGTAAGCATTTCTCCGGTGTCCGGCCTCGATCGGGAAACACGCTCTCTCGGCGAAGCAACCTGGTGTCCCGACGCTATCCCACAACCGCCAAACACAAAACTCTCCGGTCCGGCGCGAGGCAAGCCCGGCGTATTGAGACAGATGATGGCCTTGGACAAAAGGTTTCTTTGATTGTAGCAATCTCGGATTGGGGCAAGCTCATGTGTAAACGTGCTTTACGTTACTTTACGAAAGTCGCATCCGGGGGAAAGAAACGGTTCTGAGAACAAGGGAAAAAGGGCGGCTGTTCTCACGGCCGCCCTTGCGAATGTAGTTTCCGCTAGAAGTGGAAAACCAGTTCAGCGGTAATCGCCCGCGGGGTCAAGTAGTGCGTGCCGCTGAAGGTGGAAAGGAAATTGTACAGTGCGTATTTGTTGGACAGATTGATGATCGTGACTTGACCGCTGACTTTGTACTTGTCGGCGTGGAAGTGGAACAGATTGTCGTGCCCGAGAGCGAGGTCGAATAGATTCCGCGGAGCGACGCGCTGCGGATTGTGGTCGTCGTTCTCGGCATTGGGGGCGGGCACTTTGAGGAGAGCTGACCCGAAATGCGAGGCCAGGCAGGGGCTCGGCAGAGCCTGGGTCGGGGTCGCATGCTGCGTGCCGCAAAAGAATCCGGCCTGGAACTCCTGATCGGCGGTCAAAGGTGCGCCTGAGATGGTATTGATCAGGTTGATCGCGGGTTGACCACCCAGCAACGTCGATGCTCCCGCGCAGGTCGCGGTCAGAGGGTTGTAGCAAGGGGTTGCCCCGGCCACCAGCCCGCTGTCATAGCGCCAGTTGAAGCCGAACCAGGGCGCGGTTTTCCACGGCTGGTATTGGATGTGGGTGGTCTGGTTGTACTTCTCGTCGTGATCGATACGGAAGACGCCAGTCGACGGGGGGATGATAGGCAGCCCTGCGACCTGCGGCAGGAAGAAGCGCGCGGCCACGCTCGACATGACCACCTGCGCCGAGAACCCGCGATAATTCGGCACGCTCACGCGCAGCGCAAATCCCGGAATCTTCGCGTTGTGCCATTCGATCGGGAAAGTAATGGGCGTGCTGCCCACAGTCCCGAAGTCGTAGCCGTTGTGGGTGTATTTCCAAATGTAGTCGCCGCTGAACACCAGGTAACGCCCGAAGGCCTGCTGCAGGCCGGCATGAAATTCGTTGCGGTAGCCGGGAGTAATCGGTCCTGCGAGGCAAGAGACGCCGGGTGGCGGCACCAGCACGGCGAGAAACGGGATGCTGCAGCCCGTGCTGGCAATCACCAGGTTTTCGTTGAACGGGCTCTCCATGCTTCGCGCGTAGGAAACACGTAACACGGTGCTGGTCGATTTGATGTTGTAGGCTGCGCCCAGACGAGGCTCGGCTTGCCGGTCGCGGGCGAGAGCGTTGTAGAAATCCCCGCGCGCGCCAAGGTTGAACGCCCAGGGTCCCTTGGTGATCGTGTCCTGGGCGTAGAATGCCAGCTCCTTCACGTCGGTGTGGCCGTTGAAGAAGAAGGGGCTTCCCGTGGCGTAACGCCCGCCGCCGCCGGTCAAGTCGTAAGGCGCCAGAACCGCGCAGGGAGTGCCGATCTCGGGCTGCCCGGTTGCGGATAAACAGGAAGGAGTGATTCCGGCCACCAGCACGGGATCGACGATGCCGATTCCGTCCACCTCGTCAAGGAACGTGTGATCGTACGCGACTCCCACCTTCAGGTTGTGGATGCCCTTTACGTACGCAACATTCGATCGAACGCCTGCATTCAGGAGCTTCCGGTTTTGAACGACCGTCTGGCCTTGCAAGTCGGGAGAGAAATCGTTGAATCCGTTAGCGCTGGGGTAATAGTTGTACTGGTCGCGCCGCACAAAGCCGCCGAGAGTAAACACTGTGGTGGGGCTAAGCAGGCGTGTCCATGTCGGCGCAATGTTAAAAGTCTTGATCTGCGAAACCTGGTCTGTGGCTCCGAGAGGAGTCGTGGTCCCCGGGTCGGTCAGTTGAACGCCGTTGACGTCGTGAAATTGCTGATCGTAGGAATTGGGATTTTGAAACCAGGAACGCGAGTAACCGAAGTTCACGTGAATCGAGTCTGCGGTTGTCACCTGATAATCGACGCGGTCGAACAGATTCTCCTCGTTGCCTTTGTCATGCATGACGGCAAATTCCGGCGGATCGAGGAACCGTCCGGTGTTGAGTCCGTTCGCGGAGATAAAATTTCCCCATTTCTGGCCGCCATAGCCCAGCGTGAAGCCCGCATTGGCCGTGCCAAAGGAGCCGTAGGAAGCCGTCACTGTGCCATGCGGCGTGGTCTCGCCCTGGCCCGACTGGGTAGTGACGTTGACGATCAAGCTGGTCTTGCCTCCGTATTCAGCCGGCGGCGCTCCCGGAATCACCTCCATGGACTGGATGGAATCGAGCGGAATCTGGTTGGAAAAGACCTTGCTCTGCTGGTCGGTGATTTGCTGGCCATCGATAGAAAAAGAGTTCTCCGCGTGGTCGCCGAGGCTATGGAATAGGCCGTTGGAATCGGCTGCGATTCCCGGCGTGTAGAGGGTGATCGCGGAACTCAGCGACGAGGACGCGCTCTCCAGCGGAAGCCTGTCGAACGCGCCCTTGTCCACGTCAGTGTGGGCGGTGGGGTCGTTTTCGATGAGGTCTCCGCCTTCCGCATTGACGTTGACGGTGGTCGTGGACCCACTCACCTGCAAAGTGATGGCGACGGTGACAGGCACGGCAGAGCGAGGTTCCACATCCTGCGCGTAGTTCGCGAAGCCTTCCGCTGCGACTGTCAGGTGGTAATTGTTGAACGGGATATTCGTGAAGGCGAACTTTCCGGCAGCGTCGGTCGTAGTGGTGCGATCAAAAGCGGTTACCGGATTGCGGATTTCGACGGTAGCGTTGGCGACGACCGCGCCCGTGGGATCGACTGCGCTGCCGTTGATCGAACCGGAATTTCCCGACTGGGCCCAGCCCGAGGCGGCGATGAAGATGACAGCGAAAATGGCGATGAGGCGCCACTTATAAGAAGTAGGCATAACGTCCTCCCGAACGAAAGAAGAAAGAGAATAGGGATTTAGCCGGCGCGAACGCCGGAGGTTGCATCGGTGGAATCCCTAAACGACAGGAGGGCCGCGAATGCCGAGCTCAAAAACGTCGAGCCGGGCTTTCGCGAGGACTGCTTCTTCTCGCAGCACGCCGACCGTGGTAAAAACAGGGCGGACGTGGGTGGAAGTGATGGTCGGGCTGGAGCTGTGCGCCGCGACGCAAATCGAGCAGGTGGCCGCTTCGGTCTGGCTGGGGTGGTTGTGGATGGACTCCACCGCCGCCGTCCACAACATCAGGGACAGGCAGAACCACGCCGACCAGCGAATTGCCGAACGCACGCGTTTGCGCATTTAGATCGAAAAAAGCAGCTATCACGAGGTTACAACGGTTGCCTGGCCCGAGGCAATGCCGGACAAGTTACTATAGGGACGCATTACTATAGGGACGGATAGCCACGGCGAATGTGAGCCAGATGGCGACCGGCCGAAGCGCAATTTTTTCCGGAGGCGACGAAAGTATGGCAGAACCAAGTTATGAAGAACTGAAAGCGAAGTTGGCGCAGTTGGAAAAAGAAGTGGAAGTGAAGAAACGCAGCGGCGATCTGATTTTCAAAGTCGGCGAAAAGGGTGGCGTGAGTGTCTATGGCCTGGGCCGCTTTCCGGTCACGCTGTATTACGAGCAGTGGAACCGCCTGCTGGGAGCCGCTGACGACATCAAGAAGTTTCTGGAAGAGAACAAATCCAAGCTGAAGCTGAAGGAATAGGTCCCGGGCCCGGGAAACTGTGAGATGCATCTAGCGCCGCGGCTTCGCCTGCCCGGGAACGGCCAGCCACATTCCAAAGATGCCTCCCCATACGGCCTCCAACGAGATGAGAAAAACCGCCGTTGGGGCATCCGAGCGCGGGCGGCCAGCGGCGAGCACAAGCAACACTATGATGGAGGCAGCGCCAGAAAGCAAAAAACCCACGAAAAGCTTCGTTGACCACTTAGACGTTATTATTCTCAACGACAGCGCCAGCAGCGATGCGGCAATCAGAATACCCGGGAGCGCCAGAGGAAAAGCCACCGCGGTCAGGAGAAAGACCGGGCCTGCAGCGAAATAGGCGGGTATCAAGCCCGCGACGATGTACCCGATGTCTAGGTGTCTCAGCCAGCCGAACATTCGTGCCAGAACCATCGCCAGGCTCATTGCCAAGGGAAAACCGAAGAGAAAGATTTCCCACTGGCGATTCGCATACGGAGTGAGCGCAACGTTGGCCCGGTACCAATTGTTGTAAGCCGCCACGGGGTCGGCACCGGGAACGTTTTGGCTAGGACGCTCCCGGTAGAGGCCTGAAACCCAGGCGGAATATGAGACGAACGTGTATGCGGACAGCAATCCCGCGAAACCGAAGAGAAGAACAGTTTTGAAGACCCTATGCAAGCAACGTTTCCGTCCACGGTGGTTGTCCTCTTCGCAAGCGAAGCCGGATCCACGCCAATGTAACATAGCGGCCCGCGCCCATTGACCCTTCAGCTATAATACAAAGACTGTGCCTAAGTACTCCATCGTCGTCCCGCTACACAACGAGCAGGAAAACGTCACCGACCTCTACGACCGGCTGAAGGTGGTGATGGAAGCCGCGGGCGAGACTTTTGAGATTGTGCTGGTGGATGATGGTTCCAGCGACCGCACCTTCGCCATGCTGCGCGAGATCGCCGCGGTCGATAGCCGGGTCACGGTGGTCAAGCTGCGGCGCAACTTTGGCCAGACTGCCGGACTGGCCGCGGGATTCGACCACGCGCGCGGCGAATATATTATCGCCATGGACGGCGATCTGCAGCACGACCCTACCGACATTCCGCTGTTTCTGGAAAAGATTGCGGCCGGTTACGACATTGTCAGCGGTTGGCGCAAGGTTCGCGTGGATAATTTCTGGCTGCGGCGAATTCCTTCGCGCATCGCCAACTGGCTGATGGCAAAGTTGAGCGGCGTGAACATCCACGACTTTGGCACAACGTTTAAAGCTTACCGCCGCGACATTCTCGATCAGGTTCCGCTCTACGGAGAATTGCACCGTTTTATTCCCGCGCTGGCGTCGTGGCATGGAGCCACGATTTGCGAAGTGCCCATCCGCAATGTGAACCGCGAACACGGCGTGTCACACTACGGCATCACGCGCACCTTCCGCGTGTTTTTTGACCTGCTGACGATTCGGTTTCTGCTGCGCTATCTTTCGCGGCCGCTGCACTTCTTCGGAACTTTTGGGATGGCCAGCATGTTAGGGGGCAGCGCGGTTGTTCTGTGGTTGGGCGTAGAAAAATTCCTGCGCCACGTGCCAGTGATGGCTTCGCACGGGCCGCTCATGATGCTGGCTCTGGGTCTGCTGCTCGGGGGACTGAACCTGCTTGCGATCGGATTGCTGGGCGAAATGCAAGTTCGCCACTACCACGAACCCAGCCGACGCGCTCCGTACTCGATTGACCGCGTTCTGCGCTCGCAAAACGAAGAGCACAGCGTCTCGGAATAAATCTTTCCACCCCACTTCCACAACCTAATTTATTCGGGAGTTGACCTTACTGTTTCTGGCTACCGAGCCGCTTCGCGATTGTGCAGTAGAGCTCGATCGCTTCCGCTAGTTGCTGCTTCTCGATATACTCGCCGTCCGTGTGGGCCACATGAATCGAGCCTGGACCGATCAGCAGCGGCTCGCCCCAATTCGTGAGCTTGGGGATATCGGTGGTGAAGGCGGCAATCATGGTAGGCAATCCGTCCACAGTGCGCAGACGGAGTAACGGAAGCTCCAGCGGGAACGTGATCTTCACTTGATCGCCGGCGGTCGCGAGAATCTGGCGGCGCAAGTCATCGGACGGCCCGACCAGCCGGTACAGCAAATCTGCGTGCGCGTAGTCGGGGATCACGTTGGGTGCGCGGCCGCCTTCGATCAGTCCGATGTTCAGCGTGCACGGGCCAATCTCCGGGTCGGAGGGCAACGGCATGGCGCGCAGGCGGGTGAGCGCGGCGAGCAGTTTGTCGATGGCCGATTCCCCGAGTTCGGGATACGCCGAGTGCGCCATGCGTCCATGGGCAGTTACTTCTGCCCGCAGCGTTCCTTTCGAGGCCAGGGCGATACGGTTTTCAGTGGGCTCGCCATTGACCAGAAAGCGGGGCTGCGGAATTTTCGGATTTGCCGATTCGCGCGCCATATATTCGTTGGCGATTTGCGCGCCCAGGCTGTCGCGCTCTTCGCCCACCACGAACAGCAGGCCGACGAAAATATTTTCCTGACGCAGGCGCTCCGCGGCTGCGATCTGCGCGGCGATGATGCCTTTTGCATCGCACGATCCGCGGCCATAAATTCGCGTGGCATCTTCGGACGAGGGAACGAAGGGCGGGACGGTATCCATGTGGGTGGAGAAGACTATGTTTGGAAGGGCGGCTTCCGGCTCTCGGCTTGCGGCTTCCCGCGCGAATTCCGGCGGTGTGGCGTAGACGTTGAAACGATCGCCTTCCACCGGCATTTTTTTCGTCTGATAGCCCAGGCGGGAAAGTTCGCCCCAGAGATAATTTCCGACTGCGACTTCGTTGCCTGAAATCGACTCGATGTCGATGAGCTGACGCGTGAGCGTGATGGCGTCCATGGGGGAGAGGATAGCAGAGGGGGGAGTGGGGAGAGGCAGGGGACAGAGGTCAGGGGTCAGGGGTCAGAAAAGAACTTAGGACCATCTTGTTGCGAGGGCCGGGACCGCTTGCTTGGTCGTTCACTGTTACTTCTTCCTTATGACTTCTGACCTTTTACTTCCGGCTTGCTCCGTGTAATCTGGCTCTGTGAGTTTGCCGAGCGCGACGATTCGTTCTCTTTTTCTTGACGGGCCGGCGGGGCGCCTGGAGGCGTTGCTCAACGCGGGTGCGGCGAATGCCACGCATGCGGCCGTGGTCTGCCATCCGCATCCGCTGTTTGGCGGGACGCTGCACAACAAGGTTGTATTCCACACCATGAAGGCGTTGCACAGCTTTGGGTTTCCGGTGTTGCGATTTAATTTTCGCGGCACGGGGCTGAGCCAGGGTGAGCACGACCACGGCAACGGCGAAGTCGGGGATGTGCGCGCCGCGCTCGACTGGCTCGACGGCGAGTTTCACCTCCCGCTGATATTCGCCGGATTTTCTTTTGGCGCGGCGGTCGGGTTGCGCGCGGCTTACACAGATGCGCGCGTGGAAGCACTGATCGCGGTGGGGACGCCCGCCGGCCCTGTTGTTGCTGGGGATGAAGAGCCTCGCGTTTACGATTTTGATTTTCTAAGGGAGAGCACGAAGCCGAAGTTGTTTGTCAGCGGAGCGCGTGATCCGTTTGGGCCGCGGGCGAAGCTGGAGGCGCTGGTGATGTCGCTTGCTGAGCCGAAAAAGTTGGTGCTGATTGAAGGTGGGGATCATTTCTTCGAAGGGCGGCTGCGCGAGTTGCGCGAGGCGATTGAAAGCTGGATCAGGCTGGCCGTCAGCCATCAGCCGTCAGCCGTCAGGTAAACCGGGCTCTCAGCTTTCAGCTCTCAGCTAGGGCCTTGCTGGTTGTGCCTAGGAAACCGTCGAGCTGCGCTCGACGGACAGCCGAGGGCGGCTGTCCCCACATTGTCTTCCCGAGGGCTGACGGCTGACAGCTCTTTATAATCTTCCCATGTCTTCCGTTGCAGATCGTGAAGCGCAGTTCCGGCAAATGCGCGAGAGCGCGCGGGGAATCTTTCTTTATGCGCTGGCGGAGGCTTCGATCTCCAGGGCGTTTGCACGGCATGTGCATTCGGAGCGCGGGGTATTGCGCGTCTGCGAGGATCTTTATCATCTCTCCGCGTATTCGCGGGTGTTCGTGGTGTCGCTGGGTAAGGCTGGGCACACCATGGTGGAGGCGCTCGCCGGGCAGGTCGGCGCGCTTTCGCTGGAAGGGATCGTGGCCAGCTCGGTTCAGCCCGCGACGCAGGTGCACGGATTCCGCTATTTTCATGGCGGGCATCCGACGCCGAACGCCGAGTCGATTCACGCCGCGAGCGCGATGTTGAAAGCTCTGCAGGCGCAGACGGCTGCGTCGCTGGTAATTTTTCTGATCAGCGGGGGAGGGTCGTCGATTGTGGAAAAGCCCATCGATGACGAAATCACGCTCGATGATCTGATCCGAACCTACCACGCGCTGGTGCATTCGAGCGCGCCGATCGCGGAGATCAACACGATCCGCAAGCATCTTTCCGCCATCAAGGGCGGACGGCTGGCGCAGGCTGCGTACCCAGCGCAGCAGCTTTCGCTGCTGGTCTCGGATGTGCCGGACAGCACTCCCGACGCGCTGGCGTCGGGGCCCACGATGCCCGACTCGACGTCTGCGGAAGATTGTTACCGCATTGCCGCGGAACATGAGCTACTGCAGAATTTTCCCGCATCGACGCGAGATTTGTTCGAGCGTCGCGCGCTGGAGGAAACGCCCAAGTCAGATGACCCGGCGTTTATCCGCGCTCGCTGGTGGCCGCTGCTCTCGAATCAGAGCGCGGTCGAGCACGCCAGCGCGGCCGCGAAGCTGGCTGGCTTCACGGTGCAGGTGGACAATTCCTGTGACGACTGGGATTACGAGCGCGCGGCAGAATATCTACTGAAGCGAGTGCGAGAGTTACGAAAAGAGTCGGAGCGCGTGTGCCTGATTTCCGGCGGGGAAGTGACCGTGAAGGTTACGAACGGCGGCGTGGGCGGACGCAACCAGCAGTTTGCGCTGGCGTGCGCGGAGAAGGTTGCAGGAGAAAACATCACTCTGCTGAGCGCAGGAACGGACGGCGTGGATGGCAACAGTCCCGCAGCCGGAGCAGTGGCCGATGGCACAACACTTGAGCGCGCACAGGCACGAGGACTGGACGCGCACGCCGCGCTCGAAAGATTTGATGGGTATCCGTTTTTCAGCGCGCTTGGGGATGCGATCGAGACGGGACCAACTGGCAACAATGTGCGGGATCTGCGAATCCTGATGGCTTATTGAAAGCGCTCATTGTGGAGTGCTCCACGACGCGGAGATGAACAACGCGCGTCGCGGTTCACGCCGCTGAGGTCAGGCTGGTCGCGGCCGATCTACGGGTGCGGACGATTGCTCCGCCGGCAACGATCGCGAATGGATCGGCGCAGGACCACAGCATCCACGGAATATCGACGGGTCTGTGCATTGCGATCCAGAAGAAAGCCGCGCTCATCATTGCGCAAAAGACGAGAACCAGCGTGAGCGTGGCAATCAACTCGCGTCCTTTGGCAGTCAGCGCGACCATACAACCTATGAGCAACGAAGACGCGAGGTGCAGGAACACCATTCCGTTCAGCAACCACAAGTAGGCCTGAAAATGGCTCGACCAGAACAGAAGGTATCGGTCGGTAACGGCTGACAGCGCCTTATCGGGCATGCTGTGGAGAAACCGATCCAGCAGAAAGCCTCCGGCTACGGCGGCTGCGGTTGACCACGGAGCGGCACGGAATCCGGCGACCGCGAGCTGCGCGACGGTCTTCAGACTCTGCCGCCAAAACCAGCGCCCAGCAAATGCGGCGCCTGACTTCGATGTGAGGTGGAAGAATTCTTCGAGCAGATCTCCCAGGATGGATTCGGCGGCTTCGCCTGACGCGAACTGATTTACGAGCCAGATGGCCGCGCGCGGTGGCTGAGCGTAATTCGCTTGCGCGGTCATGAGTAGCTCCTGGCGAGGCCGAGGTCGAGACCCTCAACCAGGCTCTGGAGGGCGCGGTGGGTGCGGTTCACAGCCGCCACGCCTTTGGCTGTGACACGAAAAAAACGTTTCGAACGTCCGCCACGTTCTGGGGTTGGATCTCCGCGGCGCGACTTGACGTAGCCTTTTGTTTCCAGACGATCAAGCGTGGCATAGACCGCACCGATGGAGACTTCACGCTTAGTGCGGAGTTCAATTTCCTGCCGCACGGTGACGCCATAGGCCTGATCGTCCAGTCGGAGAAGTGCCAGGACAATGACGTGCTCGAACTCTCCGAGATAATCGCGGGCTGACATTATCTATACAATATAGAGTAAATGAAGGGCAGTCAAATGATCCTGTGTTTCGATCATTCCCTACGCTGCATCCGATGACTTGGGAGAAGGCCCGAACACTTCGGCCCGCGTGAGCCTGCGGGCTGCGCCCAGCAGGGACAGCCGAGGCGGCTGTCCCTCCGTTGGTGGTGTCGGTTCCCCAGGGGCGGTTATGCGCTTTTCGGCATCATCTTGGCCATAGCTTCTTGCATGCCGCGTTGCATCTCTTCCTGGGACAGGTCGGCTTTGTGCGTGCCGATCGACCATTTGTGGCCGAACGGATCCCGAAGCTTGCCGTAGCGGTCGCCCCAGAACATGTCGGCGACGGGCATCTCCACGATCGCACCGGCATTGACGGCGCGGTCGAAGGCAGAATCGACGTCCTCGATATAGATGTGAAGTCCGCTCGCGGAGCCGCCAATCGCTTGCGGGGAGACCGAGCCGAAGGCGGGAAATTCGTCGGCCAGCATGATGATGGAATCGCCAATGCGCAGCTCGGCATGCATGACTTTGCCGTCCGGATCATGCGAGACGCCTCGTTCCACGGCACCAAAGGCCTGTTTGTAGAACTCGATGGCGCGGGCGGCGTCGCGCACGGTGAGGTAAGGAGTGATGGAATGGTAACCGTCGGGGATGGCTTTTACGGACATGAGGTCTCCTGATTGCGAGAATATCGCGGCGGGAAGTTTACACCAAAACGGGGACCAAGTTGTAAATGGACTATGAATGCGGGCGCGGCGAAGATTTGACGAAGCACAACAAACAACAAATGTTCAGAAAAACTTGGTGACTCCCTCTTCCAGCACGAACACGCGGTCTTCGATTCCGTGTGAGCGGGCTTCTTGGTCGAGCAGCTGCAAGGGCTCGTCGATGGGTTCGTGAGACAGGCGGAACGTGCCGTAGTGCATAGGAACCATCCAGCGAGATTTGAGGTCGAGGAAGGCGCGGGTGGCGTCGGCCGGGTTGGTGTGGACGTTGCGAAACTGCGGGGGGTTGTAGGCGCCGATAGGCAGCAGAGCCAGCTCGGGCGAGAGGCGGCGTCCGATTTCGCGGAAGCCCGCGAAGTAAGCGGTGTCGCCGGCGTGATAGACGGAATGCTTCCCGGCCTGCAGCACGTAGCCGCCATAGCCGCGGTGCGAATCTTTCAGAATGCGGGCTCCCCAATGGCGAGAGGGAACATGCGTTACCGAAAGATCACCGTCGTGAGAACTCTTCCACCAGTCGAGCTCGATAATCTCCGAAAATCCGAGATCGGAAACCAGGTCGGAGACGTGAGTGGGCACAATAATGGCCGGAGCGGTTCCGCTGGTGCGCAGGTTGTTCTGCACAATGGCGCGGAGCGAGGGCCGGTGCAGGTGGTCGAAATGTGCATGCGTGACTAGCACCAGATCAATCGGCGGAAGGTCGCGCACCCGCAATCCCGGGCGGCGCAGGCGTTTGAGCACGAACAGCCAGCGCGCAAAATTGGGATCGATGAGCACGCTGCGCCCGCCAATCTGCACGAAAAAGCTGGCGTGGCCGATGAAGGTAACGCCCAGCTCGCCGTTTCCGGCAAGCCGCGGGAGGTGGGTTTCTCCGCAGCGCGGTGTCACCGCCGAATGCCGCACCAGACGCCCGAATTGGGTGGCGCGTTTGCGCAGCGCCGGATTGCGAAGCGTTTGTTTGATCATTCTGCTATGGAGCTCGGGGGCAGTCTCGAAGCAGCCTCAGTCCCTAATAGTAAATCCTCGATGCAGTTCCTTGCCGAGTGACAAGCGCGATGCCGCCACACTTTCGTAACGGCTGCAGTTAGTTAGATGCGCGATGAACGTGGGTGGCGTTATTTTACTTCGTCGTGTCAGTTCATCGTGTTAGTGCATCCATGGAAGTCGGCTTTCGCATTGAGAAAAACCGATAACCACGAAGGACACGAAGTATCGCGGAGGGTCTGGTTGGCGGCCTTCCTTCGTGCGCCTTGGCGTTCTTTTGTGGTCAAGGCCGTCAAATGCGAATTCAGCCCTACAGATTCCTTGGCTTGACCTTGATCGCTCGGGTCATATCTAATCCGAAACGTCCTTATTTGCTGAGACTTTTGGCTGGGACTTTAAGGAGAAGTGCAGCATGCGAGTTGCTTTTCTGGGGTTGGGAATCATGGGCCATGCCATGGCCACGAATCTGGTGAAGGCGGGACATGAAGTCACGGTGTGGAACCGCACGCCGGGCAAACTGGTAGAAGGTGCGGGCGTCGCTCCCACTCCTGCCGCTGCGGTGCAGGGCGCCGAGGTTGCGTGGCTTTGTGTTTCCGATACGGACGCGGTCGAAGGCGTTCTGTTTGGCGCGGACGGCGCTGAGGCGTCTCTGACCGAAGGCATGATCATTGCCGATTCCAGCACCATCTCGCCCTCGGCCACGGTGAAGTTCGCGGAGCGCGTGGCCAGCAAAGGCGTGGCCTGGGTGGACGCGCCCATGACCGGATCAAAGATTGGCGCGCAGAACGGGACGCTGGTCTTCATCGTGGGCGGAGACGAAGCGCAAGTAGAACGGCTGAAGCCGCTGTTCGCCGCCATGGGCAAGAAGATTTTCCGCATGGGCGAAACGAGTAAAGGGCAGGCCACCAAGCTGGCCATGAATCTGCAGATCGCGCTTATCTTTGAAGGGTTCGCCGAGGCGCTCACGCTGGCTACGAAACTGGGGGTCGACTCGCAACAGCTCATTCAACTGATCGACGCGACCATGGTGAAATCGGGAGTGGTCGAGTACAAGGCCCCGTTTGTTCTGGCGCGCGACTTCACCCCGAATTTTCCGTTGCGGCTCATGCATAAAGATATTCGCCTGACGCTGGAAGCGGCCAAGGAAGCGCGGGTGAAGCTGCCCGCGCTCGAGACGGTGGAGGAAATCTACGAGCTCGCAACCGAAGAGGGTCACCAGGATCTGGACTATGCCGCCACGCTAACCCTGCTGGAGAAGTGGGCGGGGGTGCAGGTGAAGGGGAAGGCCGCATAAGTTACGACCGGGAGAAGCTGCCGCTGGTCAGGGGACACACGAAATGACGACGCGCTGGTATCAGTATCTGGCGTACTTCTTCGGGGGCGTATTCCTCGCCAACGCGCTACCCCATCTTGGCAACGGGATTTCGGGACACGCCTTCCAGAGCCCCTTCGCATCGCCGCCCGGCGAAGGCTTGTCTTCCGCTACCGTCAACGTTCTGTGGGGCCTGTTCAATCTTGCGGTCGGCTACCTGCTCGTCTGTCGCGTCGGCAGCTTTGATCTGCGAAAGACGCAGCACGTGCTGGTTCTCGGGGCGGGTATCCTGCTTATGTCACTCATGCTGGCCCACGCATTCGGACGGTTCCACGGCGGGCTGTGAGTCGCTACGGAATACCGCTACAAAGAGCTCGACCACACCGCAACGTTGACGTTGCTGGAAAGTGGCAGGGGCGCAAGTTAAGAAGGAAGGCCGCGTAGGGACCAGTCCCC
>DATGHF010000017.1:0-3175 GCA_035308125.1 Candidatus Sulfotelmatobacter sp. | reverse complement strand
TAGATCGGCCTAACCTGTCCTTTCCAGCCAGGACGGGGAGGCGATGGACAGGAGAGGCAAAGTGGAGCTGTTTGAGCAGATCCGACGGGAGTACCGCTTTGGAGCAGGAAGCATCCGGAGCGTGGCCAAGCAGTTTGGGGTGCATCGGCGGATTGTGCGCCAGGCGCTGGCGAGCGCTATCCCGCCGGAACGCAAGACCCCGGCGCGGGCCCGGCCCAAGCTGGAGCCGGTGAAGGAGTTCATCGAGGACATCCTGCGAGCCGACCAGCAGGCGCCCCGGAAGCAGCGGCATACGGCGCACCGCATCTGGGCGCGGATTGTGCGGGAACGGCCGGAGGCGGCGGTGGCGGAATCGACGGTGCGCCATTATGTCGGCCGGCGCAAGCGGGAGCTGGGGCTGGCAGAACGCGAGACCTTCGTGCCCCAGACTTACAACTGGGGCGGCGAGGCACAGGTGGACTGGTACGAAGCCGTGGCCGAGATCGCCGGAGAACGGCGCCCGGTGTGGAACTTCAGCATGCGCTCGATGGCGGGCGGAGGAGCGTTTCATCGCGCTTATTACCACGCCACGCAGCAGGCGTTTTTCGAAGCGCACGAGTTCGCGTTTGCCTATTTTGGCGGGGTGTTCCGACGGCTGCGTTACGACAACCTGAAGAGCGCGGTCAAGAAGATCCTGCGCGGGCACCAGCGGGAGGAGACGGAGCGGCTGATCGCCTTCCGCTCGCACTGGGGTTTTCAGACGGAGTTCTGCAACCCGGCGCGAGGCCACGAGAAAGGCGGGGTGGAAGGCGAAGTGGGCTACTTCCGGCGCAACCATCTGGTGCCGGTGCCGCGGGTGACGAGCTTGGAAGAGCTGAACCAGGTGCTGCTCGCAGGTTGCCGCACCGACGAGCAGCGGCGGATCGCGGGCAAGTCGCACACGGTGGGCGAAGCCCTGGCGATCGAGCGCGAGCATCTGCTGCCCTTGGCGGCGGAAGGGTTCGAGTTGGCGGAGACCAGCTTCCCGTTGGTCGACGGCAAGGGCTGTGTGAAGGTGCGCACTAACTGGTACTCGACCCCACTGCGGCCGGGCACACGTCCGCGGGTGAAGCTGCTGCCGGCCTACGTCGAGGTGTGGCAGGAGCGGGAGTGCGTGGCACGGCACGAGCGCAGCTTTTCCCGTTACCAGCAGGTGCTCGATCTGGAGCACTACCTCGATGTGCTGGAGCGCAAGCCGGGCGCGTTGGCGGGATCGAGCCCGCTTCAGCAGTGGCGCCAGCGCGGGCGCTGGCCGGAAAGCTTCGATCGTTTGTGGCACAGTTTGCGGGAAAGACACGGCTCGCAGGCGGGCACGCGGGAGATGATCGAACTGCTCACGCTGGGCAAGCGCCACGGCTGGGATCGGCTGCAACAGGCGATCGAGCAGTCGCTAGCGCTGGGTTGCACGGATGCGGCCGCGGTCCGGCATCTGGTCGCGGCCGACGAGCTCGTCCGCCCCCGCAACGAGACCTTCGGTGGGCACGGGCTGGAACGCTATGACCGGCCGCTGCCCACGATCGAGGAGTATGACTTATTGCTCGGCGTCAGGGCCAGTGGAGCGGAGGTGGCGCCATGAACCAGCCCACGCAAGCTCTCGAACAGGCCAGCGTGAAGCAGTATTGCAAGGCGCTGCGCATGCCGGTCATAGCCGCGAACTTCGTGCGCCTCTCCGAACAGGCGGTCAAAGAGCAGCGCAGCCACATCGGCTATCTGGAAGCACTGCTGGCGATGGAAGCGGAGGAACGCGACCGGCACGCGGTCCAGAACCGGCTGCGCGAGGCCAGGCTGCCGCGGCTGAAAACCCTCGAGGAGTTCGATTTCCATCAGGCGCGGCACATTCCGGCGGCCAAGATTCGCGAGCTGGGGGAAGGCGGCTACATCGACCGCGCCGAGCCCGTGGTCTTCATGGGGGAGTGCGGGACGGGCAAGACACATCTGGCCACGGGTTTATGCGTGGCGGCGTGCCGACAGAAGCGGCGGGCGCGATTCACGACTGCCGCCAACTTGGTGAACGAGCTGGTGGAAGCTCGGGAGCAGAACGTGGTCAAGCGAGTGCTGACCCGCTGGCTGCGCTATGACGTGATCGTGCTCGACGAGGTCGGCTACGTGCCGCTGGCGGATATCGGAGCGGAGTTCCTGTTCCAGGTGATCGCCGAACGCACGGAACGTGCCGCCCTGATCGTGACCACCAACTTGCCTTTTTCGGAGTGGACGCAGGTCTTTCCCAACCCGCGGCTGTGCAAGGCGCTGCTGGATCGCATCACCGACCGGGCACACATCATCGAGACGGGAACCGAGTCGTACCGTTTCCGCCGAACACTGGAGGTGCGGCAGAAGAAGAAAGCTTCGTAGATGCCGAGATTCGTGGCTTCTACAGAGCTAGGCCGAGGAAGGGACTCAAACGCCATCCCTTCCTCGGCGCTCCATCCCGGCTTAGCCCGGAATCCTGCGGATTCTTGGGTTTAGTAGCAAACTGCGGGGAACAGAGACCTTATATATAGGTGGGGCCAAATGAAACGGCCACACTGGAGCCAAATCAAGTTGCCAAAAGCACACCCAAATGACAGCGTAAGTTACCCGCTGCCGCGGGTTGCTTGGGTCTGGGTAGGGGCGTACTCTGGAGATGTCTCTTCCGCATCTCGTCGCCGCACGTGGCACACCTTCACAAGCGGCGGCCCCTTGTGACATCAGACAGAATTGAGGCCGCCTATGGGCCGTCTCTCCAAGAGGCAAATCAGCCGGGGCGATGCGCCGCTATGGGCGCAAAGAATTGCCGGCCTGCGCGGGGAACTACGATTGAATCAGCCAACGTTCGCGAAAAGATTCGGTGTCTCGGCGACGACAGTATCCCGTTGGGAGCACGGCCTCATCGAGCCAAGAAGGCGATGCTACATCGAGCTTGGCAGGCTGGCCGGCGACCCCAACGGAAGCTTCTTCCTGCAGCGTGCTGGATTGCAAGTCTGATTTCGATGGCAGAAATGAAGGGGTTCTTCTATTTCATCCACTCAGAACGCTCTTATACGAATTGTTCGTGGGGCCTTTGTGGCAGCCGGTTCAACGATCCTATTGGAAATTTCGGCAAGTGTTTGCGCGCTTGAAGGCGTTAGGGTCTATTTGATCACGCGCGGGCATTCAGCCACGTGCTGGCCTGACGAGA
>DATGHF010000016.1:0-41765 GCA_035308125.1 Candidatus Sulfotelmatobacter sp. | reverse complement strand
ATTAAATTGAATGACTGGAACACCATGCCCACGGCATGCAGGCGATAATGCGCGAGATCCTCACGAGAGAGCTGGGCTAGATCTCGGCCGTGAACGGCCACGCTGCCCGACGTGGGACGATCCAATCCCGCGATCAGATTCAACACAGAAGACTTACCAGATCCGGAACTCCCCAGCAACGCGACGAATTCCCCAGCAGGCACTTCCAGCGTTACGCCATCGACGGCGCGAATCACGGTCTCGCCCATGCGGTAATAGCGGCAAAGCTGGTCGGCATGAATTGCCGGACCGCCGTTCGTCGGAGAGATGGCCGCACTATTCATGCTCATGCGCTAGCGGACCTCACCCTTCAGCACGCCCAGCGGATTGGCGTCTCTCGCCCCGCCGTTGGCCGCCGGAGCTGAGTTGCCATTTCCGTTTGCTCCCTGCTCCGGCAAATCTCCCTCGCCGGGCGCGAGGAACAAATTCTCTTCCACGCCATGCTGCCGGGTGTAGAGATCGTAATAGCGGCCGCGCGCGGCATAGAGCTGAGCATGCGTGCCGCGCTCCACGATCTGTCCCTGCTCCATCACCAGAATCTGGTCGGCGCGGCGGATGGTCGAGAGCCGGTGCGCGATAGCGAACGTCGTGCGTCCCTGCATCAGGTAAGACAATCCCTGCTGGATGGTCTGCTCGGATTCCGAGTCGAGGCTGGAAGTTGCCTCATCGAGAATTAGAATGCGCGGCTCGGCCAGAATGGCCCGCGCGATCGAGATGCGCTGGCGCTGCCCGCCGGAGAGCTTTACGCCACGTTCGCCCACCACGGTCTCGTACTTGTCGGCAAAAGATTCCGCGAACTCGTCGACGCGCGCGACCCGGCAGGCGTGCAGAAAGTCTTCCTCACTGGCTTCAGGGCGCGAGAAAACCACATTCTCGCGAATCGTTCCATCGAACAGAAACGACTCCTGCAGCACGACTCCCAGCCTTGTGCGATACGAATCGAGTCGGACCGTACTCAGGTCGACACCGTCCACCAGGATTCGGCCCTTGGTTGGCACATAGAAGGCCGAGATCAGCCCGATGGTCGTAGATTTGCCCGATCCCGAAGAACCCACAAGCGCGGTTACGGTGCCGGGCTCGGCGCGAAACGAGATGTTACGCAACACTTCGTGCTTCCCGTCGTAGCTGAAACTCACGTTGTCAAATTCAACCGTGCCCACTATGTCGCGTAGAGCCGTGGAACGCTTCGGGTCCTGATCTTCCGGCCGTTCGCGCATAATCTCTTGCGTGCGTTCCAGTCCGGCCAACGCTTCGGTCAGCTGGGTTCCGATGGAAACAATCTGCATGATAGGCGCGACCAGGAAGCCGAGCAGCAATGTGTAAGAGAAAAATCCGCCGACGGTCAGAGTGCCGGCCGCGATCTGGTGCGCTCCCACGTACATCGTGACCGCGCCCACGCATCCCAACAGCACGCTGGCCGACAGGCTCATCACCGACGTTGCTGTCAAAGTGCGCATCACGTTATCGAGCAACCGGTGGACGCCTTTGGCAAAAATCGACTCCTCCCGCTCTTCCGCGTGGTAGCCCTTAATCACGCGCACGCCGCCCAACGACTCGGTAAGTCTGCCCGTAACCTCGGCGTTGATTTTGCTGCGCTCCCGAAAAATCGGCCGGATGGTTGCGAATGCCTTGTTCAGTGCTATCGCGAAGCAGAATAGCGAGCCGACTGCGATGACGGTCATCTGAGAACTGGTGCGGAAGAGTAAGACGAGAGCAATCGCGGAAGTGAGAACTCCGCCGGCAAAATCCACCAACCCGGTGCCCAGCAGATTGCGCACACCTTCAACGTCACTCATGATCCGCGAAACCAGATTTCCGGTCTTATTGCTGTCGTAGAAAGCGACCGGCAGCCGCGAAATGTGCACTTGCACCTGCTGGCGCAAGTCGGCAATGAGCCGCTGCGCCGCTTTCGACAACAACTGCGTCAACGAAAAAGATGTAATGCCCTGAATCAGCGTGGCCGCGAGCACGAGCAAGACGAGGGGCCGCAATTGCTCAATGTGATGTTTGTTGATGACTGTGTCGATCAGGAACTTTGTCGAGTAAGGCAGCACCAATGCCGCCACGCGGTTGATCACCATCAGCACGAAGCCCAAGGCCAGCAGCCAGCGCCGTGGACGCATCAGCTTCCAGACTTCCGGCAGAACCGCCTTCAGTCGTTGGCTTTTCGCGGGTTTCGTAGGATCTTTCTCTGCGGGACTCAATCTCCTGTTTGACTCCATTCGAGCGGCATTTGCTTCATTTATTCTGCACTGCGCGCGGCGCTCTGGGCTTCTGGCTTCGTCAATCGGGCGTCAGCGAAACCTGGAAATCTCAAACCATGCCCCCGTGGCCGCCAATCGAAACTCGCTTTCGCCGAAGCCCGAAAGCTGAAGCCCGATGCCCGGCACTGTGACAGCTCTGCCTCAGCCGATGTATGCTCGGGGCGTGTCCCGCCCGTCTCCGCCGGACCGCTCGCCGACTCCGGGCCTCGCTCTGGGCCTGCTGGTCACGCTTTCCGTGGTGCTGGCCTACTCAGCTTACATCACACGGCAGGTGGCCGGCTTGCGCAAGCTACAGACCCAACTGGTCGACCGCAATCGCAAGGACTCGCTGCAGTTGTTGCGCATCCAGAATGATTTGAACTTGTTGGCCGTGGACATGCGCGACATGGTCAGCAACGACGAACCTTATCCCCTGACCGCGTGGTCGGCGCAATTCCAGCGCATTCGCACCGACCTGAACGATGCCATGCAGATCGAGTCCGGCTTTGCCGCTAGCCGTTCTCCCGAGCAAAGCGCTTTTCTGGCCAGCCAGTTTAGTCAGTTCTGGAACGCGGTCGACCGCGTTTTCGCGCTGGCGCACGAAAGCAAAGAGAAAGAGGCGCGCGCGGAGATTCAGCTCTCGCTTCAATCCCGGCAAGCCGCGCTGAGCACCGCCGTCGCCCGGCTGCTGGTGCAGAACACCGAAAACGAGGAGCAGGCAGGGCAGCAGATCGTGCAGATTTACGACCGCGTGCAGCGGCAGGTTTACGTGTTCCTCGCCGCAACTCTGTTCGCAGTCCTGTTAACAGGCCTTTCGTTGATTCGCTGGAACCGGCGTCTGTTTGTCCGCATGACCGAACTTTCCGAACGCCGCAGCGAACTCGCGCAAAAATTAATTGCCACGCAGGAGTCAACGCTGCGCTACATCTCGCGCGAGCTGCACGACGAGTTCGGGCAGATCCTCACGGCGATGGGTTCGATGCTGCACCGCGCCGGAAATCAAGCCCCGGAAGGTTCCCCGCTGCGCGCCGATTTGCAAGAGGTCCGCGAGATCGCGCAATCGACCCTGGACAAAGTTCGCACCTTGTCGCAAGCGCTGCATCCTGTCATGCTCGATGAGGCTGGCCTGGAGAGCACGCTCGATTGGTACATTCCAACCGTGGAAAGGCAAACCGGAATTGCCATATCCTATGAGAAGCGAGGCGTGCCCTTTCCCGTGGAGGGCGCAGCGGGCGTGCACATCTACCGCGTGCTGCAGGAGGCGCTGAATAACGTGGCGCGGCATTCTGGCGAAAAGCAGGCGTGGGTTCGGTTGCGTTTTCTGCCCGCAGCTCTCGAACTTGACGTGGAAGATCACGGTGGGGGATTCGCCGAGCAGCTGCCGCGGCAGGGTATTGGTTTAGTGGCGATGCGCGAACGCTCGGAACTGATGGGCGGGCAGTTGGTGCTGTCGCGCCCTGCTGAAGGTGGAACGCGGGTGCATCTGGTGGTTCCAAGGGAGAAAGTGGAGTCTCATGGCAAAGAAGATCACAGTACTGTTGGTGGATGATCACAGCCTGGTTCGGCGCGGCTTCCGGCGGATGCTCGAAGACGAGCGCGACATGGAAGTAGTGGGCGAAGCCGGCGACGGAGAAAAAGCCATCGAACTGGCGCGCGAGCTGCATCCGAAAGTAGTCGTGATGGATTGCGCGCTGCCCGGCATGAACGGTTTGGACGCCACGCGCAAGATCCTCGAAGATTCGCCGGAGATCGGCGTCCTCATGCTCAGCATGCACAGCGAGAATACCTGGGTTCGTCAGGCCGTCGACGCCGGGGCTAAGGGTTATGTTTTGAAAAATGCGCTCGATTTGGAACTGGGAGCCGCCATCCGCAAGGTGGCCGCGGGAGAAACCATTTTCGATCCCCAGGTGGAACAAAACTCGACTCTCAAAGGTGAACGCAACAGCCTGACCCACCGCGAACTCGAAGTCCTGCAGATGATTGTCGATGGCAAATCGAACAAAGAGATCGCCGTCGTTCTTGACCTGAGCGCGAACACCGTCGCGGTGCATCGCGCCAATATCATGAACGCCCTGGGGATTCACAAGACCGCAGAGCTTGTCGTCTACGCCATCCGTGCCGGGTTGGTGAACGTTCCGTGAATCGCAGGTCTTTTCTGCAGGGAATCGCCGGGTTGGCGTCGTTGTCGCAGTTTCCTTTGCTCGATGCGATCTCGGCCCGCGCGTTGCCGTCTCAGACCGGCCGGGAATCCGCTCCCGGGTTTCGCTTCGTCGACGTGACCACGCCAGCCGGAATTCATTTCCAGCACAACAGCGGAGCCTACGGCGGAAAACTTCTGCCGGAAACTCTGGGCTCCGGCTGCGCGTTTCTAGATTACGACCGCGACGGCTGGCAGGACATTCTGCTGGTCAACGGCATGAACTGGCCGGGACACAAAACGCTACGCTCGACCCTGCATCTCTATCACAACAACGGCAACGGCACTTTTACCGACGTGACCACGCACGCTGGGCTCGACGTTGAACTCTACGGCATGGGCGTGGCCGTTGGTGATTACAACAATGACGGCTTCCCGGATATTCTCATCACCTGCGTAGGCCAGAACCGCCTATTTCGCAACACCGGCAAAGGCACATTCGTCGACGTAACCTCCGCCAGTGGTCTGGGCAAGCGTGAAGGATTCAGCACTTCCGCCCTCTGGTTCGACTACGATCGCGACGGCCTGCTCGATCTTTTTGTCTGCAACTACGTGAAGTGGTCGCCCGAGCACGACGTGTTCTGCAGCCTTGATGGCAAACACAAGTCGTATTGCACGCCGGAAGCGTATCGCGGCGAAACCTGCTGGCTATTCCACAATCGCGGCAACGGAACCTTCGAGGACGTCACCGCCGCGAGCGGCATTTTCGACAGCAGTTCGAAATCGCTGGGGGTCGCCATGCTCGACGGTGAAGAAAACGACCGCAGCGGCTGGCCCGACCTGCTCGTGGCCAACGACACGCAGCCGAACAAACTCTATCGCAACCAGCGCAACGGAACATTCAAAGATGCAGCCGTCGATGCCGGCCTCGCTTTCAGCAACGAAGGCAAAGCGCGTGCAGGCATGGGCGTGGACGCTGCCGATTTCGAAAACTCCGGCCGCTCCGGCGTCGCCATCACCAACTTCGACAACGAAATGATCGGGTTGTACCGCTCGAACGGAAAGAGTTTCGAAGACATCGCCGCGAAAAGCGGAGTCGGTATAGCCTCCAAAACCAGCCTTGGCTTCGGCTGCGTTTTTCTCGACGCCAATCTCGATGGCTGGCTCGATCTCGCCGTCGCCAACGGCCACATCGACGAAACCGTGCGCAATATTCGCGGCAACGTGGGCTACGCTCAGCCGCCGCAACTGTTTCTGAACGGCGGCAAGGGCAGCTTCCGCGATGTGGCCGCAGGACTCGGCGGAGGTTTCAATCAACCGAAAGTAGGCCGCGGCCTGGCCTGCGCCGATTTCGACCGCGACGGCGATCTCGACCTTCTGCTCACCACCAACAATGGCCCCGCGTATCTCTATCGTAACGATCAACTGGCGGGGAATAAAAGCATCCGCTTTCGTCTGGTCGGCACCAAGTCAAACCGCGACGCCATCGGCGCCACCGTTCAGATCTTTCACGGAGGGTCAGTCCAATCGCGAATGGTGAAGAGCGGATCGAGCTATCTGTCGCAGTCCGAACTTCCCGTAACCTTCGGTCTCGAGAAACGCGACCAGATTGATCGCGTCGTAATTCAGTGGCCCAGCGGCCGAAGCGAAGACTACAAGAACCTGGCCGCCGGCCGCTGCTATCAATGCGTCGAGGGCAAGAGAGTAACGCCGCAGGATGGTTTCTGAGGGAGGGCATCGATACCCCTCAGTGTGCTTTACTCGTTGCCCAATCTTGCCAGTGAGACAAATATTTCTGTTGATGTTGCTGAAACTCCGACTCGCTTGGGCCGCCCCAGCCTGGCTCGTTGGCGATATCTGAAAACGCACGAACGGCGTAAAAGCGCACCTGTTCGTCTGGGTCCTGCAGACCCTTCAGAAGTGCGGGGGCTGCAGCCAGGTCTGCGATGTGCCAAAGAGCTTCGACAGCCGCCTCTCGAATCGAATCGTCCCCCGAGAGAAGCAATGGTTCCAGCGCTGGGATTGCACGTTGGTCACTCAACCGGTTTCCGATGACATACAGTAGCCATGCTCTCTGGTCGCGCGCAGCACTGTCCGTCAGAAGTAGTTGTGCAACGCTCGGTAGCTGGGTGGCGTCGCCGAAACTTATAAGCTCCCCCTGAAGCCTTTGCCTTAGCTCGGGCTCCTGCGCACTGGCCAACCCCTCCCTGAACGCGGCCACGACTTCGTGGGTAGCATGCAACGCATAGTCGACTTGCAGGATTTGATCCTTTTCGGCGGGCGAGGCCGTATCCGACGCAATGACGGCGACTAGTTCGCGCACCACCCTGGTCACGCAGTCGTTTACCGTCGACTGCAGTCCCGCCGTGTCAGAATGGGTTTCGACCGCTGGGAAGTCAGGGTAATACGGATCTGCAAGGCTGTAGTGTCCCTGCTGCCGACGTAGAAATATTATTCGGGTTCCCTGCTGTAGTCCCCTATATCCGACAAACGAAATGGGGAGTGCGTACTCGACGGTAAGGCTGTCGGCCGCCGTTCCTTTTACGATTCGCTTGAGCAGAACGTTGCTTGCGTAAGCCTGAGCCTCCAACAATTGGTCGTGAAAGGGAATCGGTGGTGCGGCGCCGACCGCTCTCACGTCAATGACCTCGGCGATTGCGATTACGTCAGAGGCTTTGACAAGGTCGTCAATATGGAGATTCTTTATGCCGACGGAGTAGGACCGAATCGTCGCTAGGATGCATAGGGACAAGCTAAAGCAAAGGCGCTTGCGACTCACGACACACCTCCGAGCTCTCCGTTCACGGCTCCGTCACGCCTCCCGCTGCCACAAGATCAATTTGCACCGACTCGTCGACTCGCAGAAACAGTGCGCTCGGATTCTTCATTCCCCACTTCACATAGGGAATTGTGAAGTGGACAGTGGCTGTCCAACGATCCGCGGCCAATTCTACCTCTGCAGGAACCTCAATTTCCCGGTCCACTCCGTGAATGGTGAAAATTCCGTGAACCTTCACCGTCGATTTTCCTTTTAGGCTCATGGCCCCTTCCACGCGGTCTGGACGGAACACAATTTCCGGGTACTGTGCGCTCTCCAGCACTTCGCGGTGCATTTTGGCGTCGCGCATCTTGCTGCCGCTGTCCCCGCTTTTCGCATCGACCACGATTTCGCCAGTGACTCTTCCAGAAGCCGGACCGAGTTGCAACGAGCCCCGTTTCAGCTGGAAGGTTCCATGCACGGTGTGCAAAACATCACCTAAGGTGAATCTGACGGAAGTCTGAGCTGGATCGAGTTGGAGCGTGGTCTGTTGCGCGAAGGCAGCTGGCGCCAACAGTAGGCCGATTACAACAACGCCCAATTTGCGAGGCAGATATGTCCTTAGAATCCGGCGGTTGGTTGAATCCATGAAGTTACGCAGTGAGCAGTCCCCATCCCAACGAGATTCCATCCAGCGTCAGGCTCTCCGGTGACAAGGCTCCCACGTGCAAGGCCAGCAATCTGGCGAAGATTTCCGGCCGTTGCCGGAAAACCTGCAGAGTTCGCCGCTGCAGCCGGGGGCGACCGTCGAGCGTCAGCATTAGTCGGGCCATCCATAGCGGCCGCAACGCAAGGCGGCGATGCTCCGCCTGATAGAGCTCAAGATTGCCCGACCGAAAGCATCGCGCCAGCGCTACCGCCTGGCTGAAAGAGAGGCCCAGTCCCTGCCCCGTGATCGCGTCCACGGTGCCGGAGGCGTCGCCGATCAACGCCACATTGCCCCGATAAACGCGTCTCGCGGTGCGGTTCGCCGTGATTGCTCCGCGTTCGGCTGAAGTGGTCTCGGCGCCGCGAAGCCGGGCCTGCAATTCAGGAAGAGCGGACAGCGCTTCCTCCACTCGCAGCTTCGGGTCACACGAAGCCACGGCTACGCAAACTTCTTCGCCGCTAACGGCCGTGGCGTAGCCCTGACTGCAATCGCCCCAGTAGACTTCCATGTGATCGCTCCACGGGGCGACGCGGTAATGCCGGCGAAAGGCATAGCGCAGGCGCGTCCGAGCGCGCGCGTTGAGGCCTGCCCAGCCACGCACACGCGAATTCGCTCCGTCGGCGCCCACAATCCACTTCGCGCAGACTGTGCGATTTCCCAGCCGAACTTCTTCACCCGAAATGCCTGTGACCGCCGTCTGCCAAAGTAACTCAACTCCCTCTTCCGCAGCCCGATCGGCCATGATGCGGTGAAGCGTGGTTCGCCGAACGGCGAGGCCGACGCCGCGGGAAGGGAATAGCGCGTCCGCAGACAGCCCCGAACTGAGAAACCGGATGCCACGAAACGGATAACCATCGCCTGGTTTCAATGTGATGCCAAGCTCCCGCAGCGCGAGCAGTCCGTCCGGCATCAACCCCTCGCCGCAAGCCTTGTCGATCGGCGCCTGGCCGCCGTCCGCCACCACGACGCGCAATCCCAGTCGCCGCGCCGCGATTCCCGCCGCCAGGCCGGCGGGTCCGCCGCCGATCACAAACACATCGGTAGATTTCAGCAAGTGCGAAACCTCACCACTTGAGAAGCAAAAGCTCCGAACAGAATCCCGGACCCATGGCCGCCAGCAGCCCTAGAGTGCCCGGCTCGGGACGGCGGTTCCTCATCACGTCCTCGAGCACGACCAGCACTGACGCCGAAGACAAATTTCCCACTCGCCGCAGGCAGGCCCACGAAGCATCAAGTTGGCCGTTGCGCAATTCCAGAGCGTCCGCCGTGGCCTCCAACACTTTCGGCCCGCCGGTGTGCAGCACCCAACTGTTCAAATCGCTGCGCTTGTAACCCTGGTCGGCGAGAAACGCGTCCACATCGTGCCCCAAATTTTCACGAATTAAAGTCGGCACTTCGGGCGAAAGAGTAATGTTGAAGCCCTTTTCGGAAACCTTCCAGCCCATCATTTCTTCCGTGTCAGGATAAAAAACGGATCGGGTTGCCAGAATCTCCGGTCCGGTGACTTTCATGTCAGCGCCGCACACCACCACCGCAGCCGATCCATCGGCGAACAGCCCGGACGAAATCAGGTTTGCCACAGAAAGATCGTCCCGCTGCAAAGTCAACGAGCAAAGTTCCACCGAGACCAGCGCCGCGGCCTGCGAAGGATAGGCTCGCACGTAATCCGCGGCCCGCGCAATGCCGGCGGCGCCCGCGACGCACCCCAGCCCGAAAATCGGCACCCGCCGGATGTTGCGCGGCAGCCCCATGCGGTTGATCAACAGCGCATCAATCGAGGGGCTTGAAATTCCCGTGACCGAAGTAAAGAACAGCGCTCCCAGTTGCGCTGGTTCCAGCCCGGCATGATGCAGGGCGCGGCACAGCGCCTGCTCGCCCAACTCCTGGGCAACTTTGATCCAGATATCGTTAGCCTGCCCCCAGGTCGTGATCTTGTTGTAGTCCTCCGTAGGCAGCGCCAGGTAGCGTCCATCCACGGTCACGTTGCGATGCAAGCGGGCAAGCAGCAGCGGATTTCTTAGCCGGTCGCCCCAATATTCCTGAAGCTTTTCCAGCAGAAATTTCTGGGAGTAGTAATGCTTGGGAAACGCGCTGGCGGCGCTGGCAATTTTCATGCTGGCCCCCTCGGTCTGGGCTGTCTCAAAATGGTCGCGCGCGAGTTCAACGTAATTTGCGCAACCCCGTTATGTGCCTGCCTGACAAGTGCCGGCAAGGAGCATTTTCCCAACTACGAAGCCCGCAGTTGTCATCGCGTTGTTAAATGCGCCAACGCGAAGCCAGCCGATCCATTTCCCCAACCCCAGTTCCCGATCCCAGCTTACTGCAGCACCGCGATCGACGAAGGGAACCCGCCCGTCCCATAGCTCGCTACCTCACCAAGCGTCCCGTTGCCGCTATCCAGCAAAAATACTTCGATGGACGCTCCAGACTGGCTGCCCACCATCAGATAGTTTCCATTGGGGTCCGCTGCGAGGGAGGTTGGCGCCTTGACCGTGCCGAACGGCGAGTTGGTAAGAACCGTCAGACCACCGCCGCTCACAAGCGAATACGCGGCCAGATTGTTCGACGCCTGATTGGCCACATAGAGATACTTGCCCGAGGGATCGATGAGAAGCGAGACCGGAGAGGTCGTTCCAGTTTCGCCCAGCGGGAAGCCCGGGAGTTGAGCCAGAGCTCCTCCTGCTCCGATCGAGAATTCCGAGATCGAGTTGCTGCCGTTCCCATTCGCGACAAAGAGAAATGACCCGGTGGAATCAACCACCAGACCGGACGCCGTCGTGTTAACTGCGGTCGGGAATACTCCGACCAGTGAACCCAGCACCCCGGCGTTGAGCGTATACACCAAAATCTCGCCTTGTCCGCTCCCGATGAAAACCAGGCCGCCAGAGGGCGACAGCGCCAGGCCGGTCGGCGACACGCCCAGCGGGAAAGGGGAATTCGGCAGAGCGGCCAGGCTTCCATCGGATGCCATCGTAAAAACCGACAGGTTATTGGAAACCGCATTGGCTACGTATAAGAGCCCTGCCTTCTTATCCGCCGCCATAAGCATCGGGGTCGTTCCGCCAGTAGGCGTGCGCGGCCCGGATTCGGTGATGATGCCCGTAGAAGGCGCGATAGAAAACAGCGAAACGTTATCCTCACCCGAATTCGCGACATAGAGATACTTTCCGGACGGATGCAGCAGGACCGCTTCGGGTGCGATGCCGCTCGTGAACGGACTGTTCTGCAGAGGGATCAACACCCCCGAGTTGGGGTCTTCCCGGAACACGACAATCTGGTTGGTCGCCGGTATGGTGGCGAAGACGTAATGATTCGATGTCGCTCCACAGCTGATCCATGTCGCAGCGCTCAAAGCCACCACCAACAGCGCCGTTGCTTTCTTTAGCATCCGTGACTCCTAAGACAAATTTTCACCGCGAGAGAAAGGCAACCGCCAGGCTATCCGCGCCGCATCCGGAGAGTGCATTGTCCTTCACCCGCAGCATCGGCCGAACTGGCTTCAAAGGATTGGTCTTGGGCAGGACGCAAAATCAGCCATGGCATGCAATGGCCCGGAACCCACAGCTTTCCCCTGAGGATTTTCCCTTCAGACAAAAGGCGTCTTTGAAAACCTATTCTACCCATATCATACCGGGACACGCCATTCCCGCTGGTAGTTTTTGGACTGGCGGACGATGGCGCGTTCGATTGGGCGACCCGCCGTAACCGTAAGATCATGGATGCCGGATGCTGCGATGCGGCCCTCGCGGACTCAGGTTGCATCAGAAACGGGCTGCATCGGGAGTGCGGTCAGTGATCCGCTAGCCAGCCAGGGTCGGTCGGGGGCTTCCCGGCGCAGCCGTATCCGGCAAGGCATGATCCTCACCGCCCTTCAGCGCCAGCCGCAAACGATCAAGATAGACGTAGATCACGGGAGTCGTGAACAGGGTCAGCGCCTGGCTCACAATCAACCCGCCCACGATTGTGATCCCCAGGGGACGGTGCAATTCCGACCCGGTGCCCCTGCCCAGCGCCAACGGGAGTCCGCCGAGCAGGGCTGCCATGGTGGTCATCATGATAGGCCGGAAGCGCAGAATGCAGGCTTCGAAGATGGCCTCCACCGGCTTCTTGCCCTGGGTACGCTCCACCTCCAGGGCCACGTCGATCATCATGATCGCGTTCTTTTTCACCAGCCCGATCAGAAGGATGATGCCGATGGTTCCGATCACGTTGAGCTCGTTATGAGTCAAAAGCAGCGCCAGCAGCGCGCCTACGCCCGCCGAGGGCAGCGTCGACAAAATCGTAATGGGATGAATGTAGCTTTCGTAAAGCATTCCCAGCACGATGTATACCGCGATCAATGCGGTAAGAATCAGCATGGGCTCGCTCGAAAGCGAGTCCTGGAACGCAGCCGCAGTGCCCTGAAAGCTAGCCTGCACCGTCGCCGGCAAGCCGATGTCGCGCTGTGCCTGTTCGATCGCCTGGGTAGCCTGGCCCAGGGCAATTCCGGGCGCCAGGTTGAAAGAGATGGTCACCGACGGAACCTGTCCCTGGTGGTTCACCGCCAGGGGCGTGTTCGAGGGCTCGTAGTGGGTGAATGCGGCCAGGGGCACCGGCGTGCCCGCGCTGGAACGCAGGTAAATGTCTTGCAGGGCTTCGGGAGTCTGCTGGAACTGCGGCGCAACCTCCATCACCACGTGATACTGGTTCAGCGGCCGGTACATGGTCGAGACCTGGCGCTGGCCAAAGGCGTCATAGAGAGCGTTATCCAGGGTCTGAGGACTTATTCCCAGGCGGCTGGCGGTGTCCCGATCGATCACTAGCTTGGCTTGCAAACCGCGATCCTGTTGATCTGAATTCTGGTCGCGCAATTCGGGCAGGGATTTCAGTTTCTCCAATACCCGCGGGGACCAGTTGTTCAGGTCATCCAGATTCGAACTTTGCAGCGTGTACTGATACTGTGCGTTGCCGAACCGCCCGCCAATCGTAAGATCCTGAGCCGACTGCAAGATCAACGTCGCGCCCGGCACCACCGCAAGCTTGCCCCGCAGGCGATTGATCACATCGTCGGCGGTCACAACCGGGCAGCGCTGCCAGAAATGTTTGGGTTTGCAGTCGTTTCGCTGGTCCAGCGGTTTCAACATCATAAAAAACCGGCCCTGGTTGAGGGCAGTGTTGCCGCCGGTAAAGCCGACCACGGTGTCGACGGCCGGGTCTTTCATCACGATGGTCACATACCGCGTCATCTTGTCGGCCATGGACTGAAACGAAATATCCTGCTCCGCCATCACGCCGCCCATAATGCGCCCAGTGTCCTGCTGCGGGAAGAAGCCTTTGGGTACCTTGATGTAAAGGAACACGCTCAAACATGCCACCAGGATGGTCACAGTCAGCGTCACCGGCTGGTTCGCCAGCACCCACCTCAGCGCCACCGTATAGGTCGCCAGCAGCCGGTCGAAGAACCACTCGCTGCCGCGATAGAAAAAATTATGTTTTTCTTCTTGTTTCGGCGGGCGCAGGAATTTAGCGCACATCGTGGGAGTGGTGGTCAGCGAAACCAGCAGCGAGACTCCGATCGCAATGCTGAGTGTGACGGCAAACTCACGGAACAGCCTGCCTACGATCCCGCCCATCATCAGCAGCGGAATGAACACCGCCACCAGCGATGTGCTCATCGAGAGCACGGTAAACCCAATCTCCGCCGCTCCTTTAAACGCCGCCCGCACGGCTCCCATGCCGTGCTCCACATAGCGTGTGATGTTTTCCAACACCACAATCGCGTCATCCACCACGAATCCCGTCGAAATCGCCAGCGCCATCAGCGAAAGATTGTCGAGGCTGTAGCCCAGCAGATACATTCCACCGAAAGTTCCCACCAGCGAGAGCGGCACGGCGATGCTGGGAATGATCGTGGCTCGCACCGTGCGCAGGAACGCGAACACGACCAGGACGACGAGAATCACCGAAATGATAAGCGTGGTTTCGATGTCCTTGACCGATGCGCGCACGGTAACCGTGCGGTCCATGGCAATCGTCAGCAGGATGGCTGGGGAAATCGAGGACTGCAGGAATGGCATCAGGGCCCGCACCCGATCGACCGTCGCGATGATGTTGGCCCCCGGCTGCCGGAACACGATGATAAGAACGCCGGGCTTGGCGTTGGCCAGGCCAAGGTTGCGGCTGTCCGACACCGAATCCTCAACATCGGCCACATCGCCCAGACGCACCGGCGCACCGTTGTTGTAGGCCATAATGAGCGGCCGGTACTGGTCTGCGGTGAACAGCTGATCGGTATCGGTGAACGAGTACGAAGTCGTGCTGTCAGATACCTGTCCCTTGGGCCGGTTGGCATTCGCCGCATTGAGCGCGTTGCGAACTGTATCCAGGCCAACTCCCAGCTTGTTCAGCAGTGTGGGATTCACTTCCGCGCGCACAGCGGGCTGCGCCGCTCCGCCCACAAAAACCTGGCCCACGCCGTCTACCTGGGCAAGCTTCTGCGCCAGGATCGAATCGGCGGAATCGTACATCTGGGGCACGGTCATGGTGTCGGAGGTCAGCGCCAGAATCAGGATGGGCGCGTCCGCCGGGTTGGCCTTGCGATAGGTGGGATTGCTTGGCAGGTTGGCGGGAAGCTGGCTGCGCGCCGCGTTGATTGAGGCCTGCACATCGCGGGCGGCGGCGTCAATATTGCGGTTGAGATCGAATTGCAGCGTAATGCCGGTCGAGCCCAACTGGCTCGACGAAGTCATCTGGTTTACGCCGGAGATGCGCCCGAACTGCCGCTCCAGCGGCGTAGCCACTGCCGACGCCATGGTTTGCGGGTCCGCGCCCGGCAATCCCGCGCCCACACCGATGACCGGAAAATCCACGCGCGGGAGCGAAGCCACCGGAAGAAAGTTGAAGGCGAGAATCCCCGATAAGAGCAACGCCGCCGCGAGCAGCGACGTGCCAATCGGTCGCCGGATAAACGGAGCCGAAATACTCATTCTCGAACCTGCGGGTCTAACCCGCGCATTGAACCTCCACGCCTAATCCGCGGGCATGGGCTCTTCAGTGATTTCGTTGCCGATCTTGTATCGTTCAAACCGGCGCGCCAGCCGGTCAAACCACAGGTAGATCACCGGCGTGGTGTAAAGCGTCAGCAACTGGCTGAGCAGCAACCCGCCCACAATGGTGATGCCCAGCGGCCGCCGCAACTCAGCTCCCGTTCCTGAGCCCAGAGCCAGCGGCAAACCGCCCAGCAGCGCGGCCATGGTCGTCATCATGATGGGACGGAAGCGCAGCAGGCACGCTTGAAAGATCGCCTCTTCCGGCGGCTTGTGTTCCACGCGCTCAGCTTCCAAAGCAAAGTCGATCATCATGATGGCGTTTTTCTTCACAATGCCGATGAGAAGAATGATGCCTATCAGAGCTACCACCGTCAGATCGTTGTGCGTGATCTGCAGCGCTAGAATCGCTCCCACGCCCGCCGAGGGCAGCGTCGAAAGAATCGTGATGGGGTGAATGTAACTTTCATACAAAACGCCCAGCACGATGTAGACCGTGATCACCGCGGCCAGAATCAGGTAAGGCTCGCTGGCCAGCGAATTCTGGAACGCGGCTGCCGTCCCCTGAAACGCCGTGTGCATGCTCGCCGGCAGCTCGATCTCCTTCTCTGCAGCCTCAATCGCGCGGGTCGCGTCTCCCAGCGAAGATCCAGGCGCCAGATTGAACGAAAGCGTCACCACCGGGAACTGACCCTGATGGTTCACGGCCAGGTACGCGGGGCTCGATTGCATGCGCGTAAACGTCGTCATTGGCACCGGCGCTCCGCTGGTGCTTACCGAAGCTCCGTTCGCCGAAGGCGCGCCCGTGTTCGTGCTCACCGTGCTTGGCCGAATATAGATATCTTTCAAAGATCCCGGATTCTGCGCAAAGCTGGGCAGAACCTCCAGGATCACGTGATACTGGTTCAACTGCGTAAAAATCGTGGACACCTGCCTCTGGCCGAACGCGTCGTAAAGCGTGTTGTCGATGGCCTGCGGAAAAATCCCCAGCCTTGAAGCCGTGTCCCGGTCAATGGTGATGTTCGTCTTGAGACCGCTGTTGAGTTGATCGGTGGCCACGTCTGTCAGTTCCGGCAGCGTGCGCAGCTTGCTCACCAGCTTTGTCGTCCACTCCTCCAATTCCTGAGCGTCGGCATCTTCCACCGAATATTGAAACTGGGTGCGGCTCACGCGGTCTTCCACCGTCAGGTCTTGCACCGGCTGCATGTAGAGCGTAATTCCATCCACTTTCCCCAGTTGTGTTTGCAGCTTTCGGATGATGGTGGAGGCGTCGTCCTTGCGCTCATCCAGCGATTTCAAGTTGATCTGAATGCGGCCCACGTTCGGCGTGGTATTGGTGCCGTCCACGCCGATGAACGATGACAAGCTCTCGACATCTTCTTTATCGTCGAGGATAATTTTTGCCAGTTTTTGCTGGCGCTCCGCCAGCGCATCAAATGAGATGCTGTCCGGCGCCTCGGATACTCCCAGAATCACGCCCGTATCCTGCACCGGGAAAAATCCCTTCGGAACCACCACGTACAAAACCAGCGTGAGCACCAGCGTGGCAAAGGTCACCAGCAAAGTTGCCGTCTGGTGCTTCAACACCCACTTCACCGTGCGTCCGTAGAACGCAATGACGCGATTGAAGTACTCCTCGGAAACCTCGTAGAAACGCCCTTTTTCGCCCTCTTTGCGATGTTTCAGCAATTTGGCGCACATCATCGGCGTCAGGCTCAGCGAAACCGCCGCCGACACCAGAATCGTCACCGACAGCGTCACCGCGAACTCCCGGAACAGCCGCCCCACAATGTCGCCCATGAACAAGAGAGGAATCAGAACCGCAATGAGCGAGACCGTCAGCGAGACGATGGTGAACCCGATTTGCCCCGAGCCATTCAGCGCCGCTTCCAGCGGCTGTTCCCCCATCTCCAGGTAGCGGTCGATGTTCTCGATCATCACGATCGCGTCATCCACCACGAATCCCGTGGAGATGGTCAGAGCCATCAGCGTCAGATTGTTCAGGCTGTAACCCAGCAGATACATCACGCCAAATGTGCCGATCAGCGACAGAGGCACCGCGACGCTGGGAATCACAGTCGCCGAAAGGTTCCGCAGAAACAGAAAGATGACCATCACCACCAGCACGATGGTCAGCATCAATTCAAACTCCACGTCTTTCACGGAGGCGCGGATCGTCGTGGTGCGGTCGGTCAGAATCTGCACTTTCACCGCCGCCGGCAGCGACGCCTGTAGCTGCGGCAACAGTTTCTTGATTCGATCTACCACGCTGATGATATTGGCGCCGGGCTGGCGCTGAATGTTGACGATCACCGCCGGCGTCAGATTCATCCACGCCGCCAGCCTGACGTTCTCCGTCCCGTCGATCACATTCGCCACGTCGCTCACCCGCACCGGAGCGCCGTTGTGATAGGCCACTACAATTGGTTTGTATTGATCGCCCGAGAGCAGCTGATCGTTCGCTCCGATGGTGTACGATTGCCGCGCGCCGTCGATCACGCCCTTGGCCTGGTCCACGTTGGCCTGTACTAGAGCCGCGCGCAGATCTTCCAGGCTTAATCCGTAAGAAGCCAGCGCCGTCGGGTTCGCCTGAATTCTCACCGCCGGCTTCTGCCCGCCGCTGATCGAAACCAGTCCCACTCCCGGCAACTGGGAAATTTTCTGCGCCAGCGCCGTGTCCGCCATGTCTTCCACTTTCGACAGAGGCAGCGAGTCTGACGTCATCGCCAGCGTAAGAATCGGAGCGTCCGCTGGATTCACCTTGTTGTAAACCGGCGGATTCGGAAGATCCGCCGGCAAATACGTGGAACCCGCATTGATCGCGGCCTGCACCTGCTGCTCTTCCACGTCGATGCTTTGATCGAGCCCGAACTGCAGCGTGATCACCGAACTGCCAAACGAACTTGTCGAGGTCATCTGGCTCAGTCCCGGCACCTGCCCGAACTGCCGCTCCAGCGGGGAAGTCACCGAAGACGCCATCACGTCCGGATCGGCGCCCGGATAAAACGTCAACACCTGAATGGTTGGATAATCGACCTCGGGAAGCGCCGAGACCGGAAGCTGCATGAATGCAACCCACCCCACCAGCAGCACTCCCACCATCAGCAGCGTAGTCGCAACCGGGCGAAGAATGAATAATCGCGATGGACTCATCTGGGTTTACTCATGCGGGCGTATTCCGTGACTCATGACGGCTAGTTCGTGAATGAAGACTCATGAACCTGGAGTTCCCGTCGCCGGCTGGTGGTTGCCGTTACCGGTCTTCGGGCTCATATTACGCGGCTCGATCTTGCTGCCGGTTTGCAGTTTGTCCTGCCCGTCGGTCACCACCGTGTCGCCGGGGTTCAGCCCGCTGGCAACGGCCGTGGTGTCGCCCTGCGTCAGGGAGACCGTGACTAAACGCGCCTCCACCGTTTTGTCCGGCTTCACCGCGTAAACGAACGTCCCTTGCGGGCCGCGCAGAATCGCCGCCGTCGGCAGCACGGTAGCGTTCTTCCGCGTTTCCAGCAGAAGGTTGGTGTTCACAAACTGGTTAGGCCACAACTGGTTGTCTTTGTTGTCGAACACCGCTTTCAACTTGGCCGTGCCCGTGGTTGGATCAATCTGGTTATCGATGGTCAGCAGCTTTCCGGTGGCCAGCTTGGTCTGATCGTCGCGGTTAAACGCGTCCACTTGCAGCGTGGTGTTCTTCATGTGCTGCGACACCGTCGGCAGCACATCTTCCGGCAGCGTGAAGATCACGGCAATCGGCTGCAGCTGCGTGAGAATCAGCATGGGATTCGTATCCGCCGCATGGATGATATTTCCCGGATCAACCTGCCGCAGCCCCACGCGCCCGTTAAACGGCGCGGTGATGTGGCAGTAGACGATCTGCAGCTTCGCGTTGTCGATCTGGGCCTGATCGGTGCGTACCGTGCCGTCGAGTTGATCCACCAGCGCCTTCTGCGTGTCCACCTGTTGCTGCGAAATCGAACCCGAAGGAATCAGCGTCGTGTAGCGATCCAGGTTCAACCTCGCGTCGCGCAACTGCGCCTGGTCGCGAAATAACTGCGCCTGCATCTGTTCCAGTTGCACTTCGTAGGGACGCGGATCGATCACAATCAGCAGCGCGCCCTGTTTAACCGTTTGCCCTTCCGTGAAATTCACCTGCATGATCTGGCCGTCCACTCGGCTCTTGATGTTGGCCGTATTGAACGCGGTGACCGAGCCCAGACCCTCCAGGTAAACCGGCATATCCTGCCGCTGTACCGGGGCAATCGCCACGGAAACCGATCGCGGGGCAGCGGCCTGCGCCTGCTGCTTGGCGTCGGCGCCGCCGCTGCACGCAACCAATGCGGCGCATGCTACCAGTCCCGACGCCAAAGCAAGCCGACGCACAACGCCGTTGTGGCGTCGATTTCTATTCGGTTGGGATTGATTCGAAAAAGAGTAGGAATCGCTCATAATTTCACAACTTCAGTATTCATAAACCATCTCTTGCACCCTCGAAATAAGCCGGTACCTGTTAGACGTAAACGTGTTCCATTCGGTTTCGCCAATCCAGGCGCGAAGACGGCTGGATTCTTCAATGCCCAAGGGAGCCCTCCGCAAAAGTGCTGAGGCAGGAACCGAAACACCGCTGAAACACCAGAACTTAGCGTCAAACCAGCATCAACTGCGGCCCGTCAGCAGGTCAAGACCGGGGCGAATGTTTTACAAATCTTTACGCGCATTTACGCTCCGTTCACGCTGATGTCCGTTCCGCCGCGCTCAGCGCCGCCGACGCTGGATGCTGCGCTTCGTAGGCGGCAATCTCCCCCTCGTGCTGCAAGGTGAGCCCAATATCGTCGAGACCATTGAGCAAACAATGACGCACGAATTCATCCATGGGAAACTTTGCGCGAAATCCCTGCTCGTCGCGCACTTCGCAACCTTCCAGATCGATGGTGAGTCGATAGTCGTCAATGTCACCAGCTCGGTGCATCAACTCGGCGACCTCACTCTCGCTCAGAAGCACGGTGAGGAATCCGTTCTTCGTGCAATTGTTGGCAAAGATATCGGCGAAAGAAGATGAAATCACCGCGCGAAATCCGAAGTCCGCCAGCGCCCACACCGCGTGTTCGCGCGACGACCCGCAGCCAAAATTCTTCCCCGCCACCAGAATGCTGGCGCCTTCATAGCGCGGCTCGTCGAGAATAAAATCGGCGTTCTTCTTCCCGTCTGCCGAAAAGCGCCAGTCGTAGAACAAGAATTGGCCGAATCCCGTTTTCTCGATCCGCTTGAGAAATTGCTTGGGAATGATCTGATCGGTATCCACGTTGACCCGATCCAGCGGCGCCACGCGCCCGCGATGTACGGTAAACGGATTCATCTCATGTCCTTGAACTGGTCCGCGAAAGCTCGATAGATATAGGCGATCTCAATCTTTCACTGACCCCTAATCCCTGGCCCCTGACCCCTGACTTACTGAAACTTCCAGTTCCGTATATCCGTGAAATGCCCTTCAATCGCCGCCGCGGCCGCCATCATCGGACTCACCAGATGCGTCCGCCCCCCGCGCCCCTGCCTGCCCTCGAAATTCCGATTGCTTGTGGAAGCGCAGCGCTCACCCGGCTGCAAAATATCGGGATTCATTCCCAGGCACATCGAGCATCCCGATTCGCGCCACTCAAATCCCGCTTCCAGAAAGACGCGATGCAGTCCTTCCTGCTCGGCCGCGCGCTTCACCGTCTGCGAACCCGGCACTACCATCGCCCGCACCTTGGGGCTCACATGATGTCCTCGCGCCACCCGCGCCGCTGCCCGCAAGTCTTCAATCCGCGAATTCGTGCACGATCCAATGAACACCCGGTCGATGCCGATATCTTCAATGCGCCTGCCCGCCTCCAGGCCCATATACTGCAAAGCGAGCTCCGTCGCCCGCCGGTCGGAATCCTTCAACGCTCTCGCATCGGGCACGCGTCCCGTGACCGGAGCTACCATCCCCGGATTCGTTCCCCAGGTCACAAACGGACAAAGCTGTGCCGCATCAATCTCGACGACCTTATCGAAAACCGCTCCATCATCGGTCGCCAACGTGCGCCACTTCTCGACCGACTTCTCCCATTCGTCTTTTCCCGGCGCAAAGCGTCTTCCTTTGACATAGGCGATCGTGATCTCATCGGGCGCCACCATCCCCGCGCGCGCTCCGGCCTCGATGCTCATGTTGCACAGCGTCATGCGCCCTTCCATCGAGAGCCCGCGCACCGCTTCCCCCGCGTACTCGATCACGTGTCCGCTCGCGCCGTCGGTACCGATCTGCCCGATAATCCCGAGCGCGAGATCCTTCGCCCCAACGCCTTCGGCAAGCCGTCCCCGCACTTCGACCTTCATCGTCTTCGGCTTTTGCTGCGCCAGGCACTGTGTCGCCAGCACATGCTCCACTTCGGACGTTCCAATGCCAAACGCCAGCGCCCCAAATGCCCCATGCGTGCTGGTGTGGCTGTCGCCGCAGACAATCGTCATCCCCGGTTGCGTCAGCCCCAGTTCCGGCCCAATCACATGGACAATGCCTTGCTCCGGCGAGTCCATATCAAACAGGCGGACGCCAAACTCCCTGCAGTTCGCCTGCAGCGCCCCAATCTGCCGTGCCGCAATCTCATCCGTAATGGGAGTCCCACGCGGCGCGGTGGGAATGTTGTGGTCGACGGTCGCGACCGTCCGCGCCGCTTGACGCACTTTCCGCCCCGCAGCCCGCAGCCCGTCGAACGCCTGCGGAGAAGTCACTTCATGCACCAGATGCAGGTCAATGTAAATGATCGGAGACCGTCCGCCCGGTTGGGCCACCAGGTGCGCGTCCCAAATCTTTTCGAATAACGTTTTCTTCGTTGTCATCGCAATGAATAGCCATTAATGAATAATGGCCAGTGAAAATGAAAACCCGCCCAGCAGGCGCCGAGGGTCAAGCCGTAGCTAATAGTTTTTCACAGGCAAGCAGATTGGAGCAACCCTAGGCGCCGCTCTCGGCGAGATGGCCAACGAACCCAAAACGAACCGCCGCGACGCCTCGTCCGTATATACTCTGAGCTTTCAGGCGGAAGGCCGCGAGCCGTTACTTCGCAACCCGCACCCTCAGGAGAAACCATGCAAAGCCGTATTACCGGGACCACCATGCCCGTGCTCGAATTCATCCTTGAGCCCAACGAATCCATCATTTCCGAAGCCGGAGAACTCTCCTGGATGTCGAGCTCGATCCAGATGACCACGCACACGCAATTCGGCGGAGGCGGCGGAATCTTTGGCGTACTGAAGCGCGTGGCCGGCGGTGGAACCCTGTTCATGACGGAATACCGCTCTGCGGGCACTGCGGGAGAACTGGCTTTTGCGACCAAAATGCCGGGGCACATTGTGCCGGTCGAGGTAGGTCCCGCCCAGGAATACCTGATTCACCGTCACGGTTTTCTCTGCGCGACGCAGCAGATTCAAATCGGAGTCGGCTTCCAGCAATCCCTCGGCGCCGGCATCTTCGGCGGCGACGGCTTCCTGCTGCAGAAGCTTAGCGGACAAGGCATGGCATGGCTCGAACTGTCTGGCGAACTGGTGATCCGAGACCTTAAGCCCGGAGAGACTCTGCGTGTTCACCCCGGCCACGTGGGCGCGTTTCAGTCCAGTGTTTCGTTTCAGATCGCCACTGTCCCGGGAATCAAGAACATGATTTTCGGCGGCGACGGCATCTTCCTCGCCTCGTTAACCGGTCCTGGCAGAATCTGGCTGCAGACGCTGCCCATCTCCCGCCTGGCCCACGAACTGAACGAATACCTGCCGCATCAGGCGACAAGGGAATCCGTGCAGGGTGGCGTGGTCGGCGGAATCGTCGGCTCGATTCTCGACGGCATCAAGTAACGCGGCGAAATGCCCGTGGCGCTACGATTCGGCATGTGCCATAGCGAGGGGCAACGGGGAGATGCTTATGTGGGGACAGCCGCCCTCGGCTGTCCATCGAGCGCAGCTCGACGGTTTTCTTCGACCGGACGGCCATCTCGGGTATCATAAAAGCAGCACTCACTTTCAATCGGCTCTCGCTTCTGGAACCTTTTGGTTGCGCGTTTTGCGGAACCTTGCGGTTCCGTATTTCGCGTAGCATTTCAGTACGCACAGCACGCGCTCAAACGAACCGGTCTGACGAAACCGGTCCGGCGAAACCGATCTAGCGAAACTGGACTCAGAAACTGGTCTAACCCGACTATGATCAACGGCAAACGAATCGCGGTCGTCATGCCCGCTTACAACGCGGAGATGACTCTCGAGGCCACCGTGGCCGATCTCCCCGACCTGGTCGATATCCGCATTCTGGTCGACGACCACAGCTCGGACCGCACCGTTGCCCTCGCCGAACGTCTCGGCCTGCACGTCTTCCAACACGACCGCAATTATGGCTACGGCCGCAACCAGCAGACTTGCTATCGCGAGGCCCTTGCCGCCGGCGCTGACGTAATCATCATGCTGCATCCCGATTATCAGTACACGCCGCTGCTCATTACGGCGATGGGAAGCATGGTGGCGTATGACGTTTACGACGTGGTGCTGGGCTCGCGCATCATCGGCGGACGGGCGCTGCTCGGGGGCATGCCGATCTATAAATACATCGCCAACCGCATGCTGACCGCTTTCGAGAATCTTTTCCTGCGCGTGAAGCTCTCCGAATATCACACTGGATATCGCGCCTTCAGCCGCAAGGTGTTGAGCGAACTGCCGCTGCTCGAGAATTCTGACGACTTCGTCTTCGACAACCAGATGCTCGCCCAGTGCGTGTATTTCGGGTTCCGCATCGGAGAAGTATCCTGCCCGACGAAATATTTCGAAGAAGCCTCGTCCATCAATTTCCGCCGCAGCGTTTCCTACGGATTCGGCGTGCTCGGCACCACCCTGCAATTCGCGCTGCAGCGAATGGGATTGATCCACCTGCGCCGCTTCAGCGACAAAGGACGCAAGCTCGATCCCGGCTTCCCCTCGTATTACGCGCCGAGCAACGAAACTGTCCGCTCCGCCTGAGGCTCGCCGCGCCGTTCACCGCAGCCCATGTCTCCGTCGTTTGCGCGCGCACCCCAGCCTGCAGATTTTTGTTCCTCTCTCAGCATCTCCGCTGAACTGGTATATAGTTGCGTAAATCCAAACATCCAGCGAGGTCGAGCAGAAGATGTCTCGATATTGCAAAACCGTCTTGTTCTTTCTCGGCGCGCTCGCGTTGCTCCCCTGCCCAGCTTCCGCGCAGAATCCGCGAGTGATTCGCCGCATCGAAATCACGTCGACCTGGTCAGAAATGGGAGGAGGGCCTGGAAGGGCCCACAAAGAATCGAGTCCATCCGCAACGGATCAGCCCGGCAGCACTCATCTCGTGATCCATCGCCAGGGCGAAGTGTATCTCCGGGACGATCATGCGGTCGACGCGAGCCTGGTAGCGGCTCTCGCGAAAGCCCTGAGCGCGCCCGCGAAACCTGAACCAAGTCTTGACGACCTGGGAGTCACGCCGGCCTGGCTCAAGGCGAATGCCTCAGCGGTAGCGAAGCATTTTGCCGAGACCCGAGTCACCAACAATGGACCCGTCCACGAGCGGATGCTGGAATCGACTTTCGCCGATCCGGTCACGGTGAACAAGGTCGTCCCCAGCCTCTTCGACAAGCGGCACTACTCCTGCGCCGATTGCGGCCGTCCCATTCTGTTGGTGAAGGTCGCTGTCAATTTTGAGGACTTCACGACTCTGGAAGCGAGTTCCTCGTCGCGATTTCCCTTCATGCTGCCCTGGCGTCTTGCGGGCACGGCCACGGATACGACTGCGTTCAACGCCGATATTTCGCGCGCCATCGCCGCTCTCATGCCGGAAAAATCCACCAATCGTGCCCGGCTAGCGGGCGAAAACCTGGCCACGGAACTGGGAGGCGCCGTGATGATGGTGGTAGAGCATCAGGCCCAGATGCTCGACGTTGAAGGAAAAACCGGCGGCACATTCCACACCCTTCGCTCCCGATACACGATCGAGTTCGCGACCATCGACAACTATGGCGATCCCGCGCTGCGTGCGCCTGAATCCAAGGCTGTCGATGAGTCGCAGGAGCCTAACCTTCATCTGCAACTCCAGGTCGCCGACCCGCCGCACAATTTCTTCGACGATGAAGTCTCCTTGCGGATTGTGAATGGCAACGTCGTTGGAGTCGATGATTTTCTTCAGAGCGTACCGGATTTCGAGAAGCTGGTCCTATCAGTTTCCTGGCTGAATCAATACGCGCAGCAGCACCCGGATGTGCGTTACCGCCTGGATTTCGTTCACACCACATCTTTCGGCGATGCGGCCAAGAGCGTGTTTGCCGCCGATATGCAGGCGATCGGGCGGGACAAAGTGATGCCTGCGGTAGATGCGGCCAAGGGTGGCGTCGCGCTGCTCATGGTCGGGTCCGGAGCGGAGGAATCAGACTGGCTGATTTTTCCCGACCAGCACATGCTGCTGTGGAGATACTTTCAAACCCCACTCTATGGCAAACCCAGTCTGGTCAAATGGGGGCCTGCGAACTTTGAGGCAAAACCGTGTGCCAAACTTCAGAATAATTTTGTTCACTGCGTGGGAGCCGAGATTACTCCCGACGGAAAGTTGAAGCACGGGGAATAGCTCAGGATTTCTTCCGCGACAAAAATCCCAGCACTTTGCTCGCGAACTCATCCGAGAATCCAAACCTCACCTTGGCCCGCGAGTAAAGATCTACCGCCTTTTTGTCGAGCCAGATCATGGCCGACTTTCCCCAGCCATCCTGCGGCCGCGCGAAATAATCGGTGGAGTGCGCGACCACCTTCTTTCCCGGCTCAACCGTGTAGTAGTAAAGTGCCAGGCTCTTGCGCGACTGTCCCTCGGGGCAAGTCAGTGGATCAGGGAAGCCGTGAAGCGATCGCTCATCCGTAGTGAAAACCAAAGCGTGATTCACCAGCGGAGCATACTTGGCCGCGCAGCGCTTCATGCCGCGCTCCCACAATTCGATGGAGCCGCCCCACTCCTCGTGCCAGCCCGGATTGAGATACAGAATCAGATTCACCCGCCGGTGCCAGCTGGTGTGAAAGTGATGCATGGAAAAATCCGTGTGCACGTTCAAATAACCGCCCGGCCCGGACTGATGCAACCCGCCGCCTTCAAGCATAGGATCGGCAATCAGATTCGGGATCCCCGTTAATTCCGATACCCACGCCGTGAACTCCGGCGAATTCAATTCCTCGGTGACCGCGGCAATCGTGGGCGGGAACAACTCGCGCCGCGGCATGCCCAGCTTGTTTTCGTTGGGATGCTTGTACTGTGTCCACGCAGCGCTGTTGGGCCGGAGAAATTCCTCTGCCATCGTCATCGCGACGTCAGGCTCGAGAAAATCTTTCAGCAGAATATGCGGACAGGGGTCGTTGTCGCGGTATTGCTTCGCCAGTCCAGGCAGCGCAGAGCCCCACCTTTCGTAAGGGAATAGCCGAACGGGGGCTTGAACGGCCTGCGCAGTAGACATGAGCTGAAATCTCCTCGGTTTCTAATGATTGTATCCGATGGAAGAACCCGAAACGTTAATTTTGAGGCCCAGCGCGTGCGGCGCCGGTCCAGTCACGGAACCCGGCAAACTTGCACGGCTGCGTTTTGATATGCGCAATCGAGGCCGGCGACTCCCGGCTGTTGCACCACCACCCATCCCACGCCGTATTTCTGTTTCAGTCGCGCGAAGTCTTCAAGACCAAACTTTTTCCACGGCGTCTGCGCCTTCACCTGCTCCCACCATTTCTCGGCCAGCGGCGGGAACATGCTCACCACGCCGTTGTCTTTATTAGCGTCGGCCAGGCGGCTGCGTTGCGTCAAGCAGCGAAAACCAATTTCGTCCTCGCCCGGAATCTGCATGTATTCAGGGTCGATCGCGAACACGGCATCCACCGGAGTGTTCTGCCGGATCCACACGAACGCCTGCGCCCACGGATTGCTGGGCGCGGCACCGGGCCACTCGACATGCGAGCCTGCCGGGAACAGTTCCCGCTGCGCCAGGAACATCCCCGCGCTCAGGGGAATAAACAGCGCGAGCCAGCGCCACACCCGGTTCTGCAAAACATACTCGCCGAGAAACCCGCCGATGACCACGAACATCGCCATGTAGAGCAGGTGCAGACTGCGCAGGGGCTGAAGTCGCGCCAGGCTTTCAAAGCGGGCAGGCAGATCGACCGCCAGCGCCATCACGAAATAAATCAAATCGTAGACGATAAAAGCGCGGCACAGGAGCTCCAGGCTGCGCCACCGGCGCTCGCGAGCCCTGCGTGCGGACGCCACGCGTGCGGACCACCAGAACAAGAGCACTGGAGCGAAAATCCCCAGCTGTTCATACCATTCCCAGCGTTGGATGTAATGAAACCCATGCCGCATCGCCGCTTGATGGTAGGCCTCCGAACTCGCAGGTCCCAGTGAAATACCGAACGGAAGCAGAAGGCAGCCGAGAGCGGTCGCCGCACCGGCAATGATCTGGGTGCCAGCACCTTGGCCGGCGGCAAACGTCATGTCGTATTTCTCCGATACCAGCTTCATCACGACCAGCAGCAAGCAGAACGAAAACGCGAAGGCCGCCATCAAGGGATGCACGCAGGCGGCGAACACAAGCCACAGCAATGCCCGCAGGTATTTTTGTTCCAGTGTTCGTGCCACCGCGAAAATTCCCGCAAAGGCCGCCAGGTTTCGCGGATTCAGATACTGGTCCATGATGTAGAGCGCGGTTCCCGCGACCGGAATCGTCAGCAGCGCCGCGACCATACACACCGCTCCCCACCGCGCCCTCGCGCTCGCAAAGCAGACGCTACTCAGCTCCCAGCAAGCCAGCAGCAATAAAAAAATCGACGCTACGTGCCACAAGAACAGCCCAACTTCCAGGGGCACATGCGTGACGCGTATCGAAAACGCAATCAGATTAGGAAACAGCGTCAGGCTGGCGTGTGAAGCAAAGAATTCCCGGCCCACTGGAAACAAGGTGGGGTTCAGAATCTTCTCGACGCCGGGAAGATAGATTTCCGCATCTTCGGCGTAAGGATGATATCCGTGCACCAGCAGAGCGCCGAAGGTCAGCAGCAGCAGCAGAAAGAATCCCGTTTGCAGCCTCTTCACACGGCACCGCGCGCTGCGCGTCGCGTCAGCCGCTCCTGCCGCCACGACACCACCGAGTAAGCTGCGAGCACCACAAATAGCGGATCAATCGGCCGCCGGTAATAGTCTTCCGGATGCGTCAGGTAATACACGATGGGGAAAAAGAAAAACACGATGATGTAAGGCATCGCCACATCAACACCATTTCTGGCTCCGCCATTGCCACGCCATGCCCGCCTCAGGCCGTCGAGAGTGAGCACCGTCAGGAATGTGCAGAAAACAATGTTTGCAGGGTCCATCGGCTCCTCGTGCAAGTATCGCGGACTAAAGCTCCAGTAGCCGGTCCATAAATACACGACCCGCCGCATCGTCATCCAAACATACAAGCCGCGATGGTGGTCGATGAAATCCAGGCCCTGATCCAGCTTCTTCGACACATACGCGATCTCTCCCAGTTGCTGGTATTCCTTCCACTCTTCCTCGTTGTCGGAAGGATGATATCCGGGAGGGCCCCAATGCCAAGTATCCCGATTGTTGCCGAAATAAACCTCCAGGCCAAGGCAACTGCGAAAAGGCACGATCTTGTGGAAGATGCGATAGTTTCGAATCATCCACGGTGCGGTCACGATCACAACCGTCAGTACGGCCGCGATTCCTGGCACGAACCATCGCGCCTTCTTCTCGCGCCTGCGGTACCACATCCATGCGCCCAGAAATGGAGCCACCGACAAAATGACGGGATCGGTCAATGCGCCCAGACCAGAAAGCGCTCCGAAGACCACCCACTCCAAAGTTCGAGAAGAAGATTCCAGCCTCAGCGCGGAGAGAAAAACCAGGCTCATCAGCAGCGTGGTCAGCGAAGTGGCCCAGATGAAGTCGGCGGAAAAATAAATGCCATAGGGAAAGAAGGCCCACGCCCATCCTGCCCATAGCGCAGTTTTCCCCCCAAAGTGCATCCGGGCAATCAGAAACACGGGAATGCAGGTGAGCGCGGAAAACAAGCTGTCGAGCGATAACGCCACCAGCGCCGAAGCCTTGCTGTAAATACCGAACAGCTTGAAAATTCCCGCCAACAGATAGGGGAATACCGGCGAAAGCCACGCCGTTGGCCCGGTGTGGCCGAACAGGGGATTGCTGAATCCTTCCCCCTGCGCGATCGAGCGCGCGATTCTTCCCGCCTCTCCGCCGAATCGCCAATGATCGCGCGCCGGGTCGGTACGTTCGGGATAGAGAAATCCAACCACGATTAGCCGGATCGCGAGACCGGCCAGCACCATCCAGAGAAGCGAACGGCGAGTTCGCTGGCGCGAAGTTTGTGCATCACGGTCTGCGGCAAAAGCAGCGTCAGCCGAGGAGATAGGCGATCCTCGCGTATCCGGAATTGAATTCAATTTTCAGAAAGATGTCCTACTACTTTGCCACAATCGGCCGGTTCCGTGCACGTCCAAGCGCGAGTCAGTGGTGTCGCATCTAGAATATCCTCGCGCTCTGCGGCTTTCCTCCGCGATCTCGGCGGTTAAAGGCTCTCGTTCTTGGATAGAAAATCAACCGACTTTAATCACGATTGCGCCAAGAAAGTGCGCCAAGAAAGCGCCCGAAAGAAGCGAAGACGTACAAATGAGCCGCTACTGACGTGTCCACGCCTGCCTTCGCCCTTGCGCCCTGTCGCCGTAGTCCCGTAGCATTTGGTAAGTCATGCCGAGCCCCACCGACCGCGTGCGATCCCGTTTGCGCCCCGATATGGCCCTCGGGGAAATCGTGAACTTCGCCTACGACACGTTCTGCACCAACAAAGTCCGCTTCATGCTGACCGCGCTCGGGATGGTCATTGGCACGGCCTCGCTGATCCTCGTCGTCACCATCGGCATGACCGGGCGGGAGTATGCCCTGAGCCAGATCGAAGCCATCGGCACCAACGAAATCTGGGCCGAATATCAGGGCGCGCAGCACATCAGCAATTCCAGCCTCGATCCCCTCACCGTCGAAGACGTGCAGGCCGTACAGGCCCTGGTGCCCGGCGTGATCGCGGCCTCCCCCGTGGTCAGCTTGGGCGAGCGCATTCCGGTCGGCAACGGTGATGAAAAAGATATCCAGATTCTCGGCGTGTATCCCGAGTACCAGCGCGTGCGCAACCTGAAAATTCTCTCCGGCCGCTTTTTCGATCGCGAAGATTCCCAGGCCCATAACAAAGTCGGAGTCATCACCGAGAAGATGGCCCGGTCCGTTTACGGGTCACCCCAGGCCGCCATCGGGAAGGTGATCAAGTTGACCGGTTTGCCCTTCACCGTGATCGGCACTTTCAAAGAGAGTGTGGAGACTTTCGGCGAGTCGGAAGTGACCGACAACTCGATGGTCATCCCTTACAGCGTGAGCCGCTATTTCCTGGAAACTCCCGGCGTCAAAATGATTTACTTCTCCATGCGGGACTCCGCCTCCGTAATGGCGGCAACGGCGCAGATCAGGCGCGTACTGCACTCGCGCCACCGCGCCGAATCGGTTTACAACGTGTCGAATCTGACCGACATTTTGGCTACCGCCGATCGCATTCTGACCGCCCTCACCTGGGGACTGCTGGGCAGCGCCATGATTACGCTTCTCGTGAGCGGCATCGGCATCATGAACATTATGCTGGCCACGGTGACCTCGAGGATTCGCGAAATCGGAATCCGCAAAGCCATCGGCGCAACCCGGCGCGAAATCCGCTTTCAATTTCTGGCCGAGGCCATTCTGATCTCGCTCATCGGAGGCATTGCCGGCATCGCCATCGGCCTGGCCCTGCCCTACTCCGTCCGCTTCGTGACCGACTACCGCATCCCCATCTCAGGCTGGTCGGCAATCATCGCCATCGTGGTGTCATCGCTGGTCGGAGTCATCTTCGGAACCGTCCCCGCCACCCGCGCCGCCCAACTCGACCCAGTCGAGAGCCTGCGCTATGAGTAACGAATGGGCGACGTGTTGAGTCGGTTAGCCGACGTGGCCGAACTCACTGTCTGGGAACCAAAACTCATGCTACGCTGCTCCCTTTAGCGGGAGGCCCGTCCTTGTCCTGGTTCTTGCGCTCGGCTCTTGTCGCCCCTCTCTTGCTGTCTTCTCTACAGAGCGGAGCCTTTGGCGATGACCCAAAGCTGCTCGCGATCAATCCGGATATTGCAGCTGCTGACCAACTCTATCGAGCGGGCAAGTTCGCGGACGCGGAGGCGAGTTATCGGTTGCTGCTCAAGGCAGATGCCAGGCTCGTCCCCGCGCAAGTTGGGCTGGTGCGGTCAATGCTGCGGCAACAGAAGATTGACGAAGCGCTGGATGCGGTCAACGCCGCCTTATCCGCACAGCCCAACGCGGCCGCGTTGGTGGCAGCCAAGGGTGATGTCCAGCTTCGCCGCGGCGAAATGCCGGATGCCGAGTTGTCATACCTCGCGGCAAAGAAGCTTGACCCCAAGGAAGTACATGCTTATCTCGGGCTCGCACGCTTGTACAGTTCCTACTCCTTCTACCGCAAAGCCTACGACCAGCTGCAGAGCGCACACGAAATCGCTCCCGACAACATCGAGGGACAGAGGGCGTGGCTGAGAATGCTTCCACGAAAAGAGAGGCTGGCGGCATTGGAGGCCTATCTCAGCGGTCCGCATCCCGAGGATGAAGAAGAAACAAAGCGGATGACCGAGTCCTTGGAGTTTCTGAAAGCGACGGCAGATAAGCCCGTCCACGCCTGCAAGCTGGTCAGCAAGGTGGAGCAAACCGAGACCAAGCTGGTGTCCATGTATTCAGCCAACGCACATCGCGTGCGGGGCGTAGGCCTGTCGGTCAATATCAATGGTCGAACCGTTCGCCTCCTGTTCGATACCGGCGCGACCGGAATCATGGTGAACCGTAAACTCGCGGAGAAAGCGGGACTGACGCGGATTTCTGAGGCGCATTACGGAGGCATCGGAGACCAGGGCCTGCAAAGTGGCTATTGGGCGGTAGCTGACCACGTTCGAGTCGGCGAGCTCGAGTTCCAGGACTGCGTCGTCGCGGTGAGCGACAAAGGCTCGGTGCTCGACGAAGACGGGCTGATCGGGGCTGCTGTTTTCGCCAGCTATCTCGTTGACATTGACGTTCCCGGGATGCGTCTCAAACTATCCCCTTTGCCTAAGCGTCCCGAAGACATCGTGGCTCCGACCTCCCTGAACAGCGAGGGAGAGGAGCAAGCGAACGCCGAGCAGAAAGAAGACGGCGCTAACGAGGCGAGCCCGAAGGATGAGAAATTTCCCTCGCCGAAAACGCAACTTGCACATCGCCTGCCCAAAGATCGTTACATTGCTCCTGAAATGGAGGAGTGGACCAAAGTCTTCCGCTTCGGCTCCCAGGTCTTGGTGCCGACCCGTGTGAACGATTCGAAATCCATACTGTTCGGTCTCAACTTCGCCGCTTCCCGCAATCTTCTCTCGGTGCGTGTTGGACGGCAAGTCAGCCAGGTTGACTCAGAAGACCACGCGCAGTTTCACGGTGTGAACGGCGCCGTAGATAAGGTCTACAGCTCCAGGAAAGCAACTTTGCGTTTCGGACACCTGCGGCAGCCGAACTTGGACATCATCACACTCGACCTCTCCAACTTGAGCCGCCGCACCGGGACGGAGATTGCTGGCTTTCTAGGATTTGACCTGCTTAAGATGCTGGAGGTCAGGCTGGACTACCGAGATGGCCTGGTGGACTTCAAATACGACCCCGAGCACGTGAACCCTTTCTTCGATGGCCGCTTCCGATAAGGCTTGTCGGGGACTGATCTATGCGGCTGGACAGAGCCAGAGACAGTTACGGGATTCTCGGTCGGAGCCATTGGCATACAATCGGGCGCACAGATGGGGCTGCCTGCCGGCGCGAGATTCGGGCCGTACGAGATTCAATCGCTGCTGGGCGCGTGCGCCCATGTCCGTGATTCCCAACTGGCTCGCGAAGCTGGAGAAATAAGCGGGACAAATAAAGCGGTCACGCCGCCGACAACAAAATGTCGGCGATCTCGCCCGGACGTTCGACATGGCAGTCGTGGCCCGTCTCTACTTCCGCGAACTTTGCGGCAAAGGGCGCGAAGTACGGCCTCGCCGGATATCCTTCCGCAACACAGCTAACGTAAGTGGCTGGAACGCCGGCCTTTCGATTGGCCGGAAGTCGAAGCCGCTCCTCAAAGCAACGCAAACTGAAATCACACAGTCTGGCGCGCACGAAATCCCGCGCCTCGCCCGGCTTCAGCCCCCAGAGATCCAGATGGCCCTCCCCGCCCGGCAAGCGCCAGCCGTCTCCATGCTGTTGCCCAACGCCGCGAAAATACGCGCCCATCTCAGGAGGAAGCAGGTCCAGTACGCTTTGTCCATCTTCCGGAACGAAGGCATCCAGGAAAACCAGACGCTCCACTTGCGATGGGCTGGCCTCTACCGCGCCACAGATGATCATGCCCGCGTAGCTGTGTCCTACCAGGATCGCCGGGTCGCGGAGCTTCGACAGTTCCTGAGAAACGTTCTCTACATGTCGTCGCAGCGTAACGTCGGCAGACAGGCGGTCTTGATCCGTGCCCAGCCCCGTGAGCACCGGTTTGATCACGCGATGGCCGTGTTCTTCCAGCAAAGGCGCCAACCGGTCCCACGTGCCGGTCGACTGCCACGCGCCGTGCACCAGGACAAACGCCGACATGGGGGAGAGTTTAACAGGTCGAGGTGTGCCCACGTTCAAACCCGCAGACGCACCACCTGAGCCTCCCAACCATTTGCCCGTCCGGTATGGTACACAGGCGGGAACTCTGGACCCAGGCCTCCCCAAAAACCACAAAGCCGGGCTGGTTGGCCCGGCTTTCCCGTTCGTGGAACTGAGTACAGTCGGTCTTGTTTCGATCGACGACCCAGAATGTCGATTTCTTGTTGCTCTTTCCTTGCTTGGCCCAGTTGCGCCACAGCGCGGGGTCACCGGCCCGCGCCGCAGGAAGCTTTACATCACCATGGCCAGGTTCTCCAGTTCATGCTGCAGAACCGGCAGGGCGCACCCTGCCATCTCGACACGGCCCGCCGCATCCAGAGCGTCCTTGGGCGATACCCCATAGCCGCGGCCCATCAGGAACACCTGCAAGAGCTCCGCGGCCTCATAGGAATCGATCATGCCCCCCTGGAGCAGATCGTTCCGTAGCGCTGCCAATTCGGTTATCGTGAATCTGTCTTTGTCGTTACCGATTCTTTCGTTCATGGCCGTCATCACCTCCGACTCCGACCTCGACTTGCTTGTGCTATTAGACTCATCGGCAGCCATACAAGTTGCATGCAATTCTGCTGCCGTACCTGCCCTCTATTTTCATGTACGTAAGGCAGGCTGCTTTAGTTTTAGTAAACCCCTGTGAATATCAGAAGTTGCGGGCAAAGCTGGGTCCTCGGTGGGCCTAGCGGCGTGCCTTCAGCGTGTTACTTTGGTCTCAAAACTGACACGTAGTGTCATTGGGGCGCGGAAACACGTATAGCCCGGTTGTGTGGGCCCGATAGGCCGAAAGTTTGAGGGGTCAGGCAAGCCGAACTGAAGTCCCGATCTGGTTCTTTCGAATCAATACGGGAATCCGAATCGGCTCTGGGGAACCGGGCACCGAGGCCGTCGAGTAGGCGCGGCGACTGGAGGGAACTGAGTTTTCAGCGCAAGCCGACTCAGTTCGGCCGGAAGAGACTTACCCGCAGAGGCCTTAGGAGGCTTCGATCGTGGCCTCATCCACCAGCATGATGGGAATGCCGTCTTTCACCGCATAGACCCGGTGGCACTGCGTGCATTTCAAGCTCTCCGGGTTCTGGCGGTATTCAAGCGGCTGCTTGTCCGCCGGGCAAACCAGAATTTCGAGCAGATCCTTGGCAATCATGGAAAGCATTGTACGACACGGCCGTAAACCATTGCTGATTGTTGCTTGCTGGTTATTGATTTTAAAACCACTTCTGCCAGCGGTTGGTCTTCAATCAACAATCAGAAAGCAACAATCAGCAATATGCTCAACGCACTCCGCGGTGTAAGATTTCTAGCCGAAGCCCGAAAGCCGAAGCCCGACCCATGCCCGCCACTATCCTCGACGGCACCAAGATCGCGCGCGAGATACGCAGCGAAGTCGCCGCGGACGTCAAAACCATGGCTGCCGCCGGAGTGCGACCCGGCCTGGCGGTGGTTTTAGTCGGCCACAATCCGGCATCCGAGATTTACGTGCGCGGCAAAGTCAAGGCCTGTGAAGAAGTTGGCGTCTATAGCGAGACCCTCACCCCGCCCGAAACTGTCACAACTGGCGAATTGCTGGCAGTGATCGCCGACTTGAACCGCCGCGACGAGATCGACGGCATCCTGGTGCAGCTGCCCTTGCCCTCGCAAGTCGATGCCAAGAAAGTGCTTATGGCCGTCGACCCGGCAAAAGACGTCGACGGATTCCATCCCATGAACGTCGGATTTCTCTCCACCCAGCGTCCCGGACTGGTGCCGTGCACGCCCGCCGGGGTCATCGAGATTCTGAAACGCAGCAACATTCCCATCGCCGGACAGGAAGCGGTGGTCGTCGGACGCAGCGACATTGTCGGCAAGCCCGTAGCGATGCTGCTGCTCAACGGCAACGCCACGGTGACCGTCTGCCATTCGAAAACTCATGATCTGGCAGCAGTTTGCCGCTGGGCTGACATTCTTGTGGCCGCCATCGGCCGCGCCGGCATGATCACCCGCGACTTCGTGAAGCCCGGCGCTACCGTGATCGACGTCGGCATGAATAAAGTGACGGATCCCATCGAATTCGCCCACCTGTTCGCGGGCAACTCGAAGCGCGAAGAGACTTTTCAGCTCAAAGGCTCAACCCTGGTCGGCGACGTTCATCCGGAAGTCGCTGAAATTGCTGGGGCAATCACGCCCGTGCCGGGAGGCGTTGGCCCGCTGACCATCGCCATGCTGATGTTTAACACGGTGAAAGCGGCGAGACTGCGAAGAGGCAGCCATGTGACGGAGTTGTCACGCGCGTGATCGTTCACCACGGAGACACGGAGGCGCCGAGAATAAAGGAAAAAAGGTTTTCTCCGCGTCTCCGTGTCTCCGTGGTGAATTCGACTTGGGCGGGCGCATGCTGAAAGTCGGTCTCACCGGCGCCATTGCCTCTGGCAAGTCAGTCGTAGGCGAGATGTTTGTCGCCTTGGGCGCGCATCTGGTTCAAGCCGACCGTATCGCCCACTCTCTGATGCAGCCCGGGGAACCTGTCTACAACGAAGTGGTCCGCCACTTCGGACGCGACATCCTCAACCCCGACGGCAGCGTCAACCGGGCCAAGCTAGCCGAGTTGGCCTTCGGAGCAAATCCCACCAACCCGGCCGCGGCCCGATCAGGTTCAGTGCGAACAAGTTCTGCCCGAACAAGTTCTGCCCGAACAAATCCTGCCCGATCGGGTGCGGACCGATCCGGCGCACCAACCAGCCCGCCCGCGCGGGTCGAAGAGTTGAACCGCATCGTGCATCCCGCCGTTCTGCGCAGTCAGGTCGAGTGGATGGAAGAAATGGGACGCCAGGATCCCCACGCCATCGCCATCGTGGAAGCCGCACTCATTCTCGAAGCCGGTGCGGCGAAACAATTCGATCGCCTGATCGTGGTGAAATGCAGTGAAGCGCAGCGCGTAGCCCGCTTCGCCGCCCGCCACAAACTAGACCTGGAAGCCGCCCGCAAAGAAGTCACCCGCCGCATGGCTGCTCAACTTCCAGAAGCGGAAAAAATCAAAGCCGCCGACTTCGTAATCGACAACTCCGGCTCGCTGGATGGGACGCGGGAGCGAGTGCGCGAATTGTGGGAGAGGCTGCGCACCGAGGCCGCGATGAAGATCTGACGAAATCAAGCGTTGTCATTCCGACGCGCGAGCGCAGCGAGGCAGGAGGAATCTGCTTTCTGCCGGAGGATCGGCGCGAACGATCTCGCGAGTCGCGGCCCTGGCGGCGTTACGGACCCGCCTCCCGCGTTCTTCCCCACGGACCGTGTGATCCGCGCGAGATCCTTCGCTCCGCCTGAAGAACGGCTACGCTCAGGATGACGCCCTTCTTTGTCGTCGCATTGAGGATCCGAATCTGCCCTGCCTTACCGCTGCGCCACACCACGCCCCATTGTTCGGCGGCATTGTTTAGAATGAACTGTTCGGGACCTTTCGGCTCCCGGACTTCGTATCTACCTTTAGGTGGTTTGAAATCATGAAGCTCATGCGGCCGTTGATTCTGGCGCTGGCGATTGTCGGTGCGTTTTTTTATTTCACGACGTGGCGTTCGAATGCGAAGCTGGCGGGCGCGAATCCGGTGAACTGGTTCAGCCATCCGGCGAATGTGGAGATCACGGAGGCCGCGCCCGGCGAGGCGCTCGACGGCGAAGAGCAGAACAATATCGCGGTTTACAAGAAGAATATTCCTTCGGTCGTGAACGTCACTTCGCGCGCCATGACGTTTGACTTCTTCTACGGGCTGGTGCCGCAGGAGGGGCAGGGCTCCGGGTTCGTGATCGATAAGGACGGGCACATCCTCACCAACTACCACGTCATCGCCGACGCGCGGCAGGTGGAAGTCACGCTGCATAATCGCAAAAAGTACAAAGCCACGGTGATCGGGACGGACCCGGCGCACGACCTGGCGGTGATTCAGATCAAGGCGGGCGATCTGGTTCCGGCGGTGCTGGGCGATTCGCACAATTTGCAGGTGGGGCAGAAGGTGTATGCCATTGGCAATCCGTTTGGGCTGGCGGGGACCATGACGCGCGGGATCGTCAGTTCGATCCGTCCGGTGCGCGAGCCGAACGGCGCAACCATTGATGAAGCAATTCAGACCGATGCGGCGATTAATCCCGGCAACTCGGGCGGGCCGCTGATGAACTGGCACGGGGAAGTGATCGGCATCAATACCATGATTCTTTCCAGCGTGAATCAGAATGCAGGTATTGGATTCGCGATTCCCATCAATACGGCGAAGGCTGTGCTGAACGATCTGATGACGCTGGGTCGGGTGCGGCGTCCGGCGCTGGGCGTGCGGACCATTCCCATCAGCGCGGAACTGGCCGATGAGATTGGCTTGCCCGCCGACTACGGACTACTCATTGTTCAGGTGACTCCCGGCGGCTCCGCCGATTTGGCGGGATTGCACGGAGGCAACGAACGGGCATATCTCGGCAATACTCCCATCATGCTGGGCGGCGATTTGATCGTGGCCATCGACGACCAGAAAGTGCAGGACGAAGACGACCTGGCTCAGATGATGAACAACCACCGCGCCGGCGACACGGTGAAGGTGACCATCTATCGCGGCAAGAAGAAGATGGATGTGCAGGTTCCGCTGGGAGAAGCGCGGCAGCAGGTGTAGCAGCTGTCAGCTTTCAGCCGTCATCGATCAGCGAAACGCTTTGTGACGGCCGTTAGCCCGTCCTCTGCTCGTCGTTCAGGCTGGGGTTATCGGCGAAGCATCCTGCACCTGGTTCTGCCGGCGCACGTCTTCTCGGCGGTAAATTATTTTTCATGAACGTGGATTCGATTCGCGTGTATTGCCTGGCCTTCCCAAGCGCCATGGAGAAACTGCAATGGGGCGATGCTCTCTGCTTCAAGGTTGGCGGGAAGATGTTTGCTGTGTTGGGCCTGGATGAACAGCGGCTGACGTTCAAGTGCACGCCGGAGACATTTGCCGAGCTCATCGAACGCGCGGACATTCATCCGGCGCCATACGTAGGGCGCTATAAGTGGGTGATGTTGGATCGGCTCGACGCGCTGCGGGATGTCGAACTGAAGGAGTTCATCCGGCAGTCGTATGAGATGGTGGCGGCGAAGGCGCCAAGAGTGAAATCTCGAGTCAAGAAAAGCGCGCCGCGGCTCGTGCTCCTCGGAAGAAAAAGAGGAAGGGCTGAAGACTTCCTTCGTGGATAGAGTTGGCGGGCAAGAGTGCCCGCCCCACACAAGCTAACCGCACGAGGACTCCCGCAGCAAGTCCGATTTGACTCTCCTGCGGCGGTCGGCTAGCCTCAAAGTTCGGCTCGTGTCGTAGCCGGGACCTCGGAAATCTTCACCGCATGCGATCTCCTCATAAATCACTAATTTGGCTTCTGATAACCGTTGTGGTGGGCGGCGCGACGGGCGCTGCCGCTTCTACGCAGCCAGTGCATGCGCAGCATGCGATTGTGGTCAGCGTCCATGAGTTGGCTTCGCGCGCCGGGGTGGAAATCATGCAGGCCGGAGGCAACGCCGTGGACGCGGCGGTGGCTACCGGATTCGCGCTGGCGGTGGTGCATCCGCCTGCGGGAAACCTGGGCGGCGGCGGTTTCATGCTCATTCGCATGGCCGATGGCAAGGCGCACTTTCTTGACTATCGCGAGAAGGCTCCTGCGGCGGCGACGCGCGATATGTACCTGGACGCGCAGGGCAATGTGATCGAAGGCGCCAGCGAGTATGGATACAAAGCGATTGGCGTGCCCGGCTCGGTTGCCGGGATGGTTTTCGCCGAGCAGAAATATGGCAAGCTCACGCTGCAGCAGGTGATGGCTCCGGCGATCAAGTTGGCGCGTGACGGCTATGCGCTGAGCTGGGGAGAAGCGCGCGATTTTCAGTTCGACCCGCACCTCGGCCAGTTTGCCGAATCGCGGCGGGTGTTTCAGCGCGACGGCAACTACTACCAGCCGGGCGACATCTTCCGCCAGCCGGACTTGGCGCGCACCCTGGAACGGATTGCGGAGAAGCCCGACGATTTTTATCACGGCGCGATGGCGCGCGAACTGGCGGCGGCGATTCAAAAAGGCGGAGGCATCATCACCGCCAGCGATCTGGCGCAATACGAGGTGAAAGAACGCGAGCCGGTTCGTGGAACGTATCGCGGATACGAAATCCTCAGCGCGCCGCCGCCCTCTTCTGGTGGAACTGTTCTGATTGAGTCGCTGAATATTCTGGAAGGCTACGATCTGGCGAAGTTGGGGAACCGGTCGTCGCAGGCGATCCACTTTACGACGGAAGCGTTCCGGCGGGCGTTTTTCGATCGCGCGGAATTTATGGGTGATCCGGATTTCTCGAAGATTCCCGTGGCCCAGCTCATCGACAAGAAATATGCGGCGGCGTGGCGGGAGTCGATTGATCCGGCGCGTGCCAGCGTGAGCAAAGAGTTGAAGCGGCCGGCGATTTTCAATGAGTTGGAACAGTTTGCGGCGACGCATCCGCCGCCGGCGAATTTTCATGAAGGGCAGCACACTACGCACTATTCGGTGGTGGATGCAGATGGCAATGCGGTTGCCGTGACCACTACGATCAATGACTGGTTCGGATCGCGCGTGACGGCGGATGGGCTGGGCTTTCTTCTGAACGACGAGATGGACGACTTCTCGGCCAAACCTGGCGTGCCCAATGCCGACGGCCTGATTCAGGGCGCGGCGAATGCGATTGGGCCGGGGAAGCGCCCGCTCTCATCGATGACGCCGACTATTGTGGTGCGCGATGGCAAGCCGTTTCTGGTGCTGGGGTCGCCGGGAAGTTCGAAGATCATCACGACCGTGGCGAATGTCCTCATGGGCGTGGTGGATTACCGGATGAATATTCAGGAAGCGGTAAACGCTCCCCGATTTCACAATCAGTGGCTGCCCGACGTGGTCAACGTGGAGAAATGGTTCTCGCCGGATACGGTGAGCGCGCTGCAGAAGATGGGACACCACGTTCAGATGGGACTGCGCGAAGACGGCGGAGGCTACTGGAGCGATGCCGAGTGCATCATGATCGAGCCGAAAACCGGCGAGCGCCTGGGGGCGCCCGACGGAAGAAATAACGGGAAGGCAGTAGGGTACTGAAGCGATGTCAGATTTTTGATTTCAGATTGTAGATTTAGATTGAACAGCGGGCGCGTTCGGTCGTGGGTTTTCAATCTGCAATCTAAAATCTGAAATCTGCAATTTCTTACTGAGGCTGGCATGCTGAAAGCGGTATCGACGTTCGTCTATGTAAAAGAGCGGCTGCATCCCGGCATCCTGGACGGGTTTGCCCGCAGCGGCGTGCAGGCGGTGGAGATTTTCGCCGCGCGGCAGCATATCGACTACGCCAACCGCAAGCAGCACGTCAAAGAGATTGCCGAGTGGTTTCGCGCCAGCGGGATTCCCCTCAACTCCGTGCACTCGCCGTTGTACGCCGATTACGAGTGGGGGCGCGCCGGCGCGCCTCCGGTGAACATCGCCTCCACGGACCGTGCGGGCCGGATCGAAGCCATGGATGAGATCAAGCGCGCGCTTGAAATCGCGGAGCAGATTCCGTTCCGGTTTCTGGTGCAGCACCTGGGCACGCCCAATGAAGACTTCAGCGAAAAGAAATTTGAAGCGGCCATGACCTCGATCGAGCACCTGCGCGCCTTTGCCAAGCCGCTCGGCGTTCGCATCCTGCTCGAAAATATTCCCAACGAACTCTCCACGCCCGATCGACTGGTCGAAATGATCCGTGGTGCGCATTTCGACGATGTCGGCGTCTGTTTTGATTTCGGCCACGCCCACATGATGGGTAGCGTGCGCGAGGGCTTCGAAATCCTGCGGAGTCACATTCGCTCGACACACGTTCACGACAACGATAAGCTCAAGGACTCACACCTGTGGCCGGGGCAGGGAACTATCGACTGGAAAGAGGCCATGGAATTGTTACGCTCAGCGCCGCAAACGCCCCCGCTGCTCATGGAACTGAATGAAGACGAGAAAGTGAACCCGCTGGAGAAGCTGCAAGAGACGTTCGACAAGCTGGAAGGCAACTAGGTTTCAATGTTTCAAAGTTTCAACGTTTCA
>DATGHF010000015.1:0-124441 GCA_035308125.1 Candidatus Sulfotelmatobacter sp. | reverse complement strand
GCGCCTTCTTCGCCGGCATTCTCGGCGATCATGCGCAGGGGTTCGGTGATGGCGCGGCGGACGATGTTGATGCCAATCTGCTCATCGCCTTCCGCCTTCACCTTGTCGAGCGTTGCCGCGCAACGGGCCAGAGCCACGCCGCCGCCCGGGACAATTCCTTCTTCCACGGCCGCGCGGGTTGCGTGCATCGCGTCTTCGACACGAGCCTTCTTCTCTTTCATTTCGGTTTCGGTTGCGGCGCCGACTTTGATTACGGCTACGCCACCGACCAGCTTCGCCAACCGCTCCTGCAACTTCTCGCGGTCGTAGTCGCTGGTGGTCTTATCGATCTGGCTGCGAATCTCTTTCACGCGGCCTTCGATTTCCGCATGCTTGCCCTTGCCTTCGACCACCGTGGTGTTGTCTTTGTCGATGGTGATCTTCTTGGCCGAGCCGAGATCGCTGATCTGGACGTTCTCCAGCTTGATTCCCAGATCTTCCGTGATGGCCTTGCCGCCGGTCAGGATAGCGATATCCTGCAGCATCGCCTTGCGGCGATCGCCGAAGCCGGGAGCCTTAACGGCCGCCACTTGCAGCGTTCCACGCAGCTTGTTGACGACGAGGGTAGCAAGCGCTTCGCCTTCCACGTCTTCCGCGATGATGAGCAGCGGCTTGCCGGACTTGGCAATTTGCTCAAGCAGCGGGAGCAGGTCTTTCATTGAGCTGATCTTCTTTTCGTTGATCAGGATCAGCGCGTTCTCGAGTGCGACTTCCATGCGCTCGGGATCGGTGACGAAATACGGCGAGAGATAGCCGCGGTCAAACTGCATGCCTTCGACCACTTCCAGCTGAGTCTCGAGCGTCTTCGACTCTTCTACCGTGATGACGCCGTCTTTGCCGACTTTCTTCATGGCCTCGGCAATGATCTTGCCGATGGTCTCGTCGTTGTTGGCGGAGATGGTGCCGACCTGGCTGATCATGCTGTCGTTATTGACGGGCTTCGAGAACTTGTCGAGCTCGCCATTCACGCGGTTGCCTTCTTTGTCGACCTTGCCGCAGATGGTGGTGACAGCCTTCTCGATGCCGCGCTTCAGGGCCATTGGGTTGGCGCCGGCAGCGACGGTCTTGACGCCCTCGCGGAAAATTGCCTGGGCGAGAACGGTGGCGGTGGTGGTGCCGTCGCCGGCGACGTCGGAAGTCTTGGAAGCAACTTCGCGAACCATCTGCGCGCCCATGTTCTCAGCGGCATCGCGCAGTTCGATTTCCTTGGCTACGGTAACGCCGTCTTTGGTGATGGTCGGCGATCCGAATTTCTTTTCGATGACCACGTTACGGCCCTTGGGGCCGAGAGTGACCTTCACGGCGTCGGCCAGAAGGTTCACGCCGCGCAGGATGGCCTGCCGCGACTCTTCTCCATGAATGATGGTTTTTGCCATTGGTGTTTTCTCCTAAATTGTTTGCAGGATCTGCCTGCGGTTGTTTCGGGGCTGTCAGCTATCAGCTGTCAGCTCTCAGCTCAGAGCTTCTAGCTACTAGCTTCTAGCCAAATCGTCTCAGGATCAGGTGCCAGGATTCGTGTCTTCTCGGATGGCTGACAGCTGACGGCTGAGTTGCATAGGTCCTTCGCGCAAAGAACGCGCTCAGGATGACAATGCTTTTAGTTACTTCCGCGAGCCGGCGAGTTCTTTCTTGGCCGGGGTGGACGCGCCGGTGAGGATGCCGAGGACTTCTTCTTCCTTCATGATGATGAAGTCTTCGCCATCAATCTTGATCTCGGTGCCGGAATACTTGCCGAACAGGACGCGGTCGCCCTCTTTAACCGCCAGCGGGAAGGTCTTGCCCTCGTCGTTGGTACGGCCTTTGCCGGTGGAAATGACTTCGCCTTCTTGCGGCTTGTCTTTTGCGCTGTCAGGAATGATGATTCCGCCTCGGGTGGTGGAAGCTTCTTCCACGCGACGGACCAGAAGACGGTCATGCAGTGGGCTGAATTTTGCCATGGTTGCAAACTCCTTTCAAGTTGTTGATTCGGTAGATTGTTTCGAGGTTGATGTGTGTAACCCTATGATTTGGATGGGCTAATACGTAGTGTTAGCAGTTAAGCCCATCGAGTGCCAATTATAAGAGGAGTGAGATTGGTTGTCAAGAGATGGCCAGAAGCGGCATTGGCTCAGGGCCATGCGGGTTCCCGAATCGGGAGGAATACGAACTTCGCGGCTCATGGCCCAAAGCAATGTATAGAGCGACGGAGACGAGCGTCCGTCCTATACGCGATCGATCACGTTCGCGCGAATCACGACTACGGCTTGGCTGCGGCTTCGGGCTTCTTCTTCGCTAATGAACGGACGTAGTTGACCAGATCCCAGTTCTCTTCGGTCTTCACGCGCGGGCCTTCGGGCGGCATGTCTTCGTGGCCGTTCTTGATGATGTAGAAAAGCTCGCCGTCGGTGCGGTCTTTGAGCGTGGCGGGATCGGTGAAGTCGACGATCTGGAGTTTCATGTCCTTGGCGATGTCGCCTTTGCCATCGCCATTGGTGCCGTGACACATGGCGCAGTCGAGGCCCCACCACTTCTTGGCACGCTCGAGAGATTCGGGCGAAGACTTCACGGGATTGGCCTGCTTGGCTGCTTCCGCCGGAATCGCGGCGTAGGATGGCGACTTGGGAGCGGGTTGACTGGCAGTCTGGTTCTGCTGCGCGAGTAGCGCGAACGCAAAGACAAATAGCGACAGGGCGATCAGGAGCTGTGCAAGTCGGGACATAGGCCCTCCTTGGTTCTTCGAAGATGTTCTTTCGATGTGAAGCGTCTTTCGGGCAGATTGTAGCAGGTTGAGGTATTCGGTCCCTGTGACGCGAATCACGCCGCGGTTGGCTGAAGGCTGTCAACAAACGCAGGTGAGGGAACGTGACAGGAGAGGGTCAGGCTGCATAAAATGCTGGCTATGAGGAAAGCTTTGAGGGCGGGAATGGTGGCGGCGGGAGTGGTGGGGGCGATGCTGCTGGCGATGGCGGGTGGGGCGACTGCGCAGCAGGATGACGATGAGGGGCCACTGTCTTTTTTGAGTTTCCTTGTGGTAAAGGATGCCAACGGGAAGCCGGTGCGGAGCGCCAGCGTGATCATGCATCCGGTGGGCGGGAACGGAAAACAGGGCAAAGGCGGAATGGAGCTGAAGACCGATGCGGAAGGGAAGACGAGTTTTGATGGGATTCCCTATGGCAAGCTGCGGGTGCAGGTGCTGGCGCCGGGATTCCAGACTTACGGCGAGGACTTTGACGTCAATAAGCCGAAAATGGATTTCACTATCAAGCTGAAGCGGCCGCAGAGTCAGTACTCGATTTACGAAAGCCACGATAAGGATTCGGCTCCGCCCAAGCAGGATGCTCCGCCGCCGGACAAGCCGGCGGACAAGTCAGGGGACAGTAAAGACCAGAAGCCGAACTAGCGTCTACAGGATAACTATGGACTACTTATTGAAGACGGAACCATCGGTATATTCGTTTGGCGATCTGGAGCGGGAGAAGACCACCATTTGGGATGGAGTGACGAATCCCGTGGCGGTGAAGAATCTGCGCGGGATGAAGCCGGGCGAGCGGCTGGTGATTTACCACACCGGTGATGAGAAGAGCGCGGTGGGAACGGCGAGCGTGGTCTCGGTGGATGCCTCGGACGCGAAGAATCCGGCGGTGAAGATCAAGGTAGGGAAGGCGAATGCGAAGCCGGTGACGCTGGCGGAAGTGAAAGCGCACAAGTTGTTTGCGGAGTCTCCGTTGGTCCGGCAGGGAAGGCTGAGCGTGGTGCCGCTGACCGAGGCGCAGTATAAGTTTCTGGCGGGCGAGTAGCTTTCCCGTTTGGTGCGCCCGTGGCTAAAGCCCCGCATCTTCGAGGATCTGGGCGGCACGGCTGAAGCCGTGCCCTTCCCAAATCCGATCCTCTGCAGAACCCTACGACGTGTGCGCGTCGTGGCGGATCAGGGCTGAGTCCAGGAAGAAGCCCAGGCCCAGGGTGAAGGGGATGGCGCCGAAAGAGGCGGCTACCCAGGCGTCAGGTTCGACGCGGGCGATCAGCGAAAATGTGATGGTGAAGCCGATGGCGGCGGCGATGAGCAGAATGCCGGAGCGGCGCGAGCGCGCGGCTTCGGCAAGTTCCGGTTCCATGGGGACGGCAACTCCCCGGCTGATGGCGGCCATGCGTTCCTCGGTGCGCAACTTGCGCACGCGGTAATAGGTGTACATTCCCAACACTGCGGTAGGCATCCCGAAAATCGTGATTACCGCGATGAGACCGGTGAGTCCGTCCATGGTGGTTCTCCTTCCAGTGGCGCCGTGGGCGCTGGGTGCTGACTGCTTTCAAGGAAAGATACGGAGGGTGAGACGGGAAAGTTCCCCTTGGAAATTGCTGGCGGCTGCGTCTGGCGGATATTCTTCAGCGATCTTTCTAAACCGTTCTAAGCACGTTTGAAACTCAGATCTCCAGCGACCTTCGGCCAACCCGGACGAGCGGTGCGGCTTCCAAGTCGGTGTAGAGTACTGCTTGGGGCTGTGGTCGCACTAGGAGAGTTCATGAAAATCGCAAAGTGGTGGGCAGCCCCGGCCGCAGTGGCCGGCCTTGCCGTACTGTTGCTCGCTGCCCCGTCCCAGGCGCAGGAAACCAAGGAGAAGGTGACCGTCGACGACGTGGATCGCACCTATCTGGTGCGGCTGCCGCGGGGGTATGACGCGAAACAGAAGTACCCGGTGGTGATCCTGCTGCATGGCATGAATCAGGATACCGACGACATGGAACGGCTTACGCGGTTCGCCGACCTGGCCGATAAGAACGGCATCATCGCGGTTTATCCGAGCGCACTGCACGGGCGCTGGAATGTTGGGGTGCATCCGGCGCCGCCGCCGCAAAGGATGTTGGGGCGTCCGGGTGGAGGACATGGCGGGCATAATGGCGGTGGAGGCTATCCGGGCGGCGGAGGAGGATATCCCGGGGGTGGTGGTGGGTATCCCGGAGGCGGTGGTGGAGGAAATCCGCAGCCGGGTGGGCAGTCGGGTGGGCAGGGGCGGCATGAAGAGAGTGCGCCCGCGGCGGCCGACGACATTGATTTTCTGAATCACATGCTGGATCAAATGGCACTGAAGTTTTCTGTGGACGCGGAGCGGATTTATGCCACAGGGCTGTCAGAGGGCGGGCTCATGGCGATGAAAGTGGGATGCTCGATGGCCGACCGAGTGGCGGCGATTGCGCCGGTGGGCGCGGCCATGCCGAAGACCATGATCTGCTTGCCATCGCGTCCGCTGGCGGTGGTGATGATTAATGGCACGTCGGATCCGGTAGTTCCGTACGGCGGCGGCACGGAGCACAACCTTCGCGTGCCGGTGGTTTCCGTGGAAGACAGCGCGAAGGCTTGGGCGAAGATGAATCACTGCGCGGAGAAGCCGACCCAGAGCAAGCTGCCGGCACACGAGAAAGGCGGCATGGAGACGAAAGTCGAGACCTACGACGGCTGCCAGCAAGGCGCGCAAGTGGTTTCCTACAGCGTGAAAGGAGCAGGGAACACCTGGCCCGGCGGCGAGCAGTATGAAGTAGAAAAAGAAGTGGGAAAAACCAGCCCGGAGCCGAATGCGAACGAAACCATCTGGAATTTTCTGTCGACGAAAAAGATCGAAGAGAAGAGCGAACCGGACAAGACTGCGGGAGATAGCCCGAGCGTGAAGTAGGCCGGATTGAGCGGCGTCATCGTCGATCTGGAGCCGCGTGGGCGAATTTCGCGCTCGCGACCGAGCGAGGGAACGCTACAGGTGACACCTCGCGCCTGCATCAGTAAGAGCGGAAGCGAAAGCGTTTAACCGCGGAGGTCGCGAAGAAAGGCCGCTAAGGACGCTGAGGAGCTTTGACCAGGCGCTGACTCAGTTGTAACTTCAGCGTCGGCCACTCGGCGGCGACGATGGAATAGCGGACGGAGTCGCGTGGTGTGAAGTCGGCGGCCATGCGGTGGGCGCGGAGAATTCCTTCCAACTTTCCTCCGATGCGCTCGAGCGCGGCGCGCGAACGCTGGTTGCGCGCGTCTGTATGAAAACAAACGCGGAGCACCTGCCAGGTTTCGAAGGCGTGAGTCAGCATGAGCAGCTTAGCTTCGGTGTTGGCCGCGGTGCGGATGGCGGACTGGGTGAACCAGGTGTAACCAATTTCACAGGCGTCGGGAAACGGGCGGCCGTGCCGCGCGTGACTTGGAGGCCAGGACCAGCGCTCGATGTTCCAGAAGCGGGTTGAGCCGATGAATGTGCCATCGCTGACTCGGACAATCGCGAAGGGCACTGCGCTGCCGGCATCGCGCCAGGCCAGGGCAGTATTGACGTAGGCCGTGGCGGCGTCGCGGCCTTGCGGGACTGGACTCCACTGGTAGAGTTCAGGGTCTGCCCCTGCGGCGGTTGCCAGGCCCTCGACGTGGCCATGCGCAAGCGGTTCCAGACGAATGTGGCGGCCGGACAGCACGATACTTTCGATGCCCATGCTTCCGAGTATGCAATGTGCGCGTGCGCGACCGCAATGCAGCTCGCCAGCCGATTATTTCCGGCTTGCCCGTGATTTGGGCTCTTGTTGCAGGAAAAACATTCTCAGTATCCGAGTGGATCCGTGGGGCGAAGGGTTAAGCTAAGTGAAGAGGACGGACACTGCGATGAGACGCTTGCTTCCCATGCTTTGTATCTTGGCGCTGATTGCGGTCTTTACGGCACTGAACGCGCCCGAAGCCGATGGGCAGGCGAACTCCACGACTCCCGCCATCACGGGCGCACTGGAAGGATCGCGCGTGGCAGTTTTCGAAACCCCGCAGGACTCTTGCGTTCAGGATGACATTCCAGACGCCATGGCCCGAGCTTTCCGCGATTCCACTGGCACGATCCACTTTGTGTCCGCGAGTTCGGACATGTTCCAGAGCCTGGGCCCCACGCTTGACAGCCTGGTGCATAGTTGCGAGCCGGCGTTCATCTCTTCGAACGATGCCAATCCGGCGGACTTTAACGACCAGGTCTGGCTCGATTCCTTCTACACGCTAGACGGCAACAACATTGCCGCACTTTCCCACACGGAATACCACGGCTGGTCGCATCCGGGCGAGTGCAACACCAAGAACATCATCCGATGTGAATACGACTCCGATACCTATCATCTGTCCAAAGATGGCGGCTACCACTTCGACTCGTTCAGAGCTCCCAAGAATTTCCTGGCAGGGGTTCCCTATAAATATGCGCTTGACTGGGGCCCAGCGGGGTACAGCGTCGACACCAACATTGTGGAATTCGGGGGATGGTATTACGCGGTGGCGACGGACTGGACCTGGCCTCCGAACTGTTCCGGGAACACCGGGCCGCACCGTTGCCTGGTGCCGACTGGCGGCGCCCCGATTCGCACGACGAATGTTTTCGATCCTTCGTCCTGGCGCGGCTGGAACGGCACGGATTTTTCCTTAACCTTCGTCGATCCGTATCTGGGCCCGGTGTCTCATCCCGAAGACCACGTCTACACTCCGGTCCCGTACATGGGATTTGTGAACGCGATCAATGTTTATAAGTCGGCGAACGTGATCGTGGCCACGTTGTGGGATTACTGGGACAACGAATTGGGCCCGCCGGGCCTTTACCTGACGACGTCGACGGATTTGGTCCATTGGACGAAGCCCAGGCTGGTGGTGACGGTAGCGGAGCTCAGCGAGAATGATCCGCCGGGGAGCTGGCTCTACGCTTATTTTTCGTTGATCGATGCGGAGGCTCCGGATTTAAATTTCTCCGTGATTGGCGACCATCCCTACTTGTATTACGTGCGCCTGGATAATAACGACGCGCTCCATCGCGTGCTGTTTCGGCAGAAAGTCAAACTGACATTGCATTAGCGGCATTGTCAGCCGCGGAGGGCCTGACGGCTCTCCGCGGCTGTTTTTCGAGGTTGAACTTCATTTCGGCCTTCGCGTTTGTCTCGCTTCGGTTTCGTTTCGGCCTTCCACGCGCAGCAACTTCCGCTCTTCCCCTTGCCCTACAACGAGCGCAGGAAGTTCAGCAGGTCCTGCACGTCTGAAGCTTTCAGTGCGTTGAATTTGTGGACCACCAGGGTGGCTTCGGATCCGCTGCTGCTGTGGGATTGAATGGCCTGGATCAGATCCGTGGTGCGGCCATCGTGAAGAAAGAACAGGCGCTGCCCCAGGCCCCAGAGCGGTGCGGTGCGGAATTGATTTGGTCCGGCTGCGCCCTGGTGGACGCCATCCGCCAGACCTACGCCCATGTTGTGAAGGGCAAAGTCGGAAAAGGGATTGTAGGTGACGTTCGACATGCCGGTGAAAATAGAAGCGCCGGTAGTGAGCGCGGGAGAGTGACAGAGATTGCAGCCGATGTTGCTGAACACCGCAGCGCCGTTCAGAGTGGATGCGGTGGACGCAGCGGGCGTGGCCGGGGCTGAGAGGCGAATGAACGCGGCGAAGTTCGCTGCATCCGACGTCATTTCTGAGGCAGTGCCGATTGGGGTGCCGAAGTTGGGACTGCTGGAGTTGCCGTTCAGAAGGGGAGTAGCGTCTTCGGGCGATGGGTTGAACACGCAGCCGGGCACAGCGCTGCGTTCATTGGGGAAGAGTTCGTTGGACACCCCTTGCTCCACGTTGTAGGCCTCGCCCGCAAAAATCGCCAAGGACTTGTTCTGGGCCTTCCAGCCGAAACGAGTGATGGTGCCGTCGTTGCCGCTGGTGTTGAAGACTCCGCCAATCTTGAGCGCCGCGCGAGCTGATTTCGTGGAATCCAGGTTGGCTTGCAGATTGGCGTCGGGCGTGGCTTCGACCAGGCCCAGGCCAAACAGGGGCGTGGGGACGCGGAAGATCACGTTGTTGGCAGAGAGTGCGGTGGGAAAGTCAGGCTGCGAAAGGGTGCAGCCGACGGCGTCGGAGCGGCCGGCGATGGTGTAGAGGTCGTGAACTCCGCCGTCGAGCGCACCGCTGGCAGTCTTGATGAAGCGGGCTTCGCGTACCGGGCCGGTGGCGGTGATGAACGAAGGAACCACGTTGGATGCGCCGTCGAGTGTGGCGAGGGCAACCTGCGGATTCGGGATGGGGTTTTGCGGGCTGGTCAGGCCGGGGCTGGTGCCGCCTACGGTGGGCTGGGCATGGCACTGCGCGCAACTATTGCCATTGAAGGTGGGGCCGAGCCCGGCGCTCTCTTCGCCGGCGATCAATCCCAGGACCGAGTTGATTTCCTGAAAGCGGAGTTGCGCCTGATTGAAAAAGATCTGCTCATTGGAGTTCAGAGTTGGGTAAAAACTTCCAGCTGCTGGCGGACCCGAACGCGGGCCGGGATCGTTTTGCGCTTGCAACGGTGCGATGGTGACGGTTGCGACGAGCAGGGAAACGATGACGAACACACTTCGACACTGCAGTTTGTAGCTCCGCATTTTTGCACCTCCGTGCAGGGGGATAGACACACTTCCGGATCGGGCTTGCGTTTCGGTGACGGGCGGCGCGGGGTTGGGCCTTAGCTGTTCGGCTCAAGCTGCGGTCCGGCGCAAAAATCCGGTACCGTGCTTACCGCGAACGGAACAGCACTGTGGGAGCGGAATCCCACCTGGGGTCTTCTTTTCTCAGGCGAGAAAAGAGGGATTGAACTTGGCGAGACTGTAGGCCGGATGCGGCGGGTGGTCAAGGGTCCGGAAGTACATTTCGCCGAGTCCGGGAAGGTGAGGGGGTGCTTCCGGCCGATTTGTTTTCATTCCAGATTCGCGTGGGACGCGGGGTAATACTTGGCGATCATGCGTCCCGTCATGAGGCCGCCTTCGTATTCGGGGATGATGACTTCGTCGGCGCCGGAGTTGCGCATGGCCTGGGCGTAGCGGGCCTGTCCGGCGCGGGTGATGATGCGGGCCTTGGGGTTGAGCGACTTCGCGGTGACGGTGATGTAGAGATTGTCGGCGTCGTTGTCGATGACGATGCAAACGCCACGGGCATGCTCGATGCCGGCGGAGTGCAAGATGTCGTGGCGTTTGGCGTCGCCGCGGATGGTGAGAACTTTCTCCTTCAGCAACTCGCGGCAGAGGTCCTCGTTGGTTTCGATCAGAACGAAAGGAATCTTCAGGCGCGAAAGCTGGTCGACGACGGTGCGGCCGACCTGGCCATATCCGCAGATGATGAAGTGATCGCGTAGTTTTTCAATGCTGACGTCGTTGACCATAGCTCTCCAGGCCTCCACGCCTTGACGGTTGAAGATAGTGACGAGCACGCGTTCAGCAATCCAGATCTGGAACGCGAATACGCCGAGGTAGACAAAGATGGCGAAGAACTTCGTGGCGTCGCGGACTTTTCGAGCCTCAATGGCGTGGGGATGAATCATCCAGAAGAGGGCATCCTGCCAGCGCAGGCCTTCGAGGTAGCGATAGACCAGGACACACATCAGGCTGAAGCCGAGGAATACAACCAGCGGCAGCAAAAGCCGGCGCAAGAACAACAGGAAGATGCGCGCCATGGGGCAGAGATACTAACCCAAGTGGAGCGCGCGGTACAACGGAAATGCGTTGGGCGGGAGTCTTTGCGAGAGGTGCAGCGAAATCAGGATTTGCCCGAATCGGAATCTACGATTTCCGGAAGCGCCAAAAGCCCCATTTCTCGCGCCAAGAACGCGTGAGAAATGGGGCACCGGCGATCATGCGGGAGTTCCGATCTCCAAACGTCAAAAGCCCCGCCCTCCCGCAAAGAACGCGAGAAGGGCAGAGCATCCAGGTTCCCGAATATCTCACTGAAACAGATTCAAGGTGTTGCTGGCATCGTCCACGTAGTAGATGCCCACTTCTGGCACGGCGATCAGGCCGAACAGAGCTCCTGCTCCGGGCGGATTTCCGGTGCTGTCCAGGAGGGCGGTACGGATTTGCTGACCGTCCGGAGTGGTTACCACCAAGAGACCATTATTTCCGTTGACAGTCAGGATGTTGCCGGCCGGGCCAACGGTCAGGCCAAGAGGATCGTTGAGGCTGCCGCCTTGCGTGACGGTGGCGCCGGTTCCGGAGGAAGTCACACGAAAAAGCGGAAGAGGAATGGCCGCCACGCGGTTGCTGAGACTATCGGCTACATAGAGCGTGTCGGCATTGGCGTCGAGGCCCAGGCCGGTCGGCCCGATCACCAGCGCTGCCGGATCGGTACGTTCGGGGAAGCCCGAGCCAATCACGGTGATTGATTGGAGAGCCGGCATGGGCACGTGGTCAAGGTTAAGGGCGAGTCGCACCACGGTTCCGCCGTGCACAACCTTGCCTCCGGCTGCCAAGGTTCCGTTCAAGACGTTGGTGACGAACAAATCGGCGCTGGTTCCACCGTCCCACGCCGCCATATCCCACGGACCATTGATGAGCGAACCGTAGAACGTTTCCACCACGTTGCCATTGTGGTCAAGCACCAGCAAACATCCCGCCTGGGCCGTGGCCGCGGTTCCGTCGGTGGTCGGCAGGCTGCCGACGATGACCCATCCCTTACTCAACACTGCCAACGCGGTGGTCAAGCCGATGCCACCCGGGCAAGGACCGGGCAGAGTACTGGCGTCGATTTGGGCAAACAGGGTATTTGTGCCGTCTGGGGCAACCTGCACGATGGTTGTGCCGGTGCCCTGCAGGTTCGCGCTGCCGTTGAAATTGCTGATCAAAATGCTGCCTTTGGCTAGAGAACCCGAACTGCGCGGAACCCGCGCAATGCCATACGGGTTGACATCGCCGTTGGCTGGAACCGTGGAAGCCACAACGGAGATGCTGTTGGAATGACGGGCCTGGGCGTGAGCGGTGAGGGCGCAGCCGACGACGAGCGAGGCTACGCAAATCCAGACTGCGACCTGGGTCTTAAGGTGAAATGACAATCTCATGACGAATCCTCCTGTGGGGAATGCGTGCTGCGACGCAGGTTGCTTTAGGGTCGGAACCCGCGACGACTGCGGCCAGCATCGGTGGCGAAAACAAAAGCGCTAAGAGTGTGTCGCCCGGAGAACGTGAAATTGTCAGGAGTTTGTCAAAAGCGTGTCAACATCTGTGCAGCGAGCCGGAAACCGCTGCCAGAAGCGGGTTCCGGAGGGCTGGCTGGAGAGAACAAGTTGGCGGTCAGGATAACTTGCGGAGTTCGCGGCGCAGAATCTTGCCGGAGGCCGTCTTGGGAACGGCGTCGACGAAACGGACTTCTCGGGGCTGTTTGTAGTGGGTGAGACGGTCGGCAACGAAGGCGCAGAGTTCTTCCTCGAGTTTCTTGCCCGCGACAAAACCGTCGCGCAGAGCAACGAAGGCTACAGGGATTTCTCCGGCAGCTGCGTCGGCGCGGCCGACCACGCCGCACTCGCGCACGGCGGGATGCTCCAGCACCACTGCCTCCACTTCCGCGGGAGCGATGGGAAATCCTTTGTACTTGATCATTTCTTTGCGGCGGTCGACTACGCGAAAGAAGCCTTCGCGGTCGCGGGTGACAATGTCTCCGGACCAGAACCAGCCATCGCGCAACACGGCAGCCGTGGCCTGCGGTTCTTTCCAATAGCCCAGCATGAATTGCGGGCCGCACATGACCAGTTCGCCGGGTTCCCCGGCGGGAGCTTCAGTGTCGTTGTCACAGCCGGCCGCGGGATCGAGTTCACCTTGCGCGACGACTCGGCACTCGGTTTGCGCCACTGGGTGACCGATTGAATCAGGACGGTAGAGTTCAGGCTCGAGAAATCCGACGTGGGTGAGCGGCGAGGCTTCGGTCATGCCGTAACCCTGGCAAACGGGGATGGCTGTGAGGCTGGTGAAACGGCGCGGCAGTTCGGGCGGCAAAGGCGCAGCGCCACATTTGACCCATCCCAGCTTGTGATTGCGAGGAAACTGTCCGGCTTCCGCCGCCTGGCAAAGCGCGATCATCGCAGGCGGCACCATCGGCATCATGGTGACGCCTTCCTCCGCCAGCAGGGAAAATAGTTGTTGCAGGTGAAAGCGCGGCATCAGTACGAGTGTGGCGCCGAGGATCAGCACGGGATTGAGCACTACGTTGAGCCCGTAGATGTGATAGAGCGGCAGGAAGCAAAGAACGCAATCGTCACCGCCAAGGCGAACCGAATTCGGGCCCATGAACTGATAGACGTTGGCCACCAGGTTGTAATGCGAAAGCATGACGCCCTTGGGCAGTCCCGTCGTGCCGCTGGAATAAGGCAGTGCGGCAAGCGCTTTTTTCGAAGGTTCTTGCGGCTTGGGAACTGCTCCGGCGGCCGGCTTGAGCAAACTGGCGAATGTCTCGGTGCCCGGGACAACCTGGCGAGTGGCGTAGACGCGGCGAAGATTCGGCAAGCCAGCGAGGTCGATTCCCTCGATATTGGGGCCATCGGTGACGAGCATGACGGCGCCCGAGTTTTCCATCTGGTAGCGGACTTCGCGCTCGCGATAGGTCGGATTCAGGAGGGTTGGAACTCCACCGGCAAGCGTGATGGCGTGATACGCCACGCAGAATTCCCATGAGTTGGGAAGAAAGATCGCGACGATTTCTCCCGGTGTGAGGCCCGCAAAAACCAGGCCGCGGGCCAGGGATTCGACTAACTCGCCATACTCGGCATAGGTAAGGCGGCGGCCGTTGGAGGAATCTACGAGAGCGACCTTAGTGGAATGTTGGCGACAGGATTTTAGAATCAGGTCGTGAAGAAAAAGGTTGCCAGGATCGGCATACAGTTGAGTGCGCAGCATGGACGGGACAGATTGTACTGGAATGGGCAGTGCCGGGCGAGCTAGCTGGCGAGTTTACGGAGAAATTCCTGCTCGTCCATGCGGTATTTGAAGGCCTTGCGGCCATCAATGAAGATGACGGGAACTTCGTCGCTGAACTGGCGGCGGAGTTCGAGATCGGAATCGACGTCGATTTCGCGCCAGGTGAAGCCGCCGCGGCGGGAGAGCTTGGTGAGGCTCTCCTTGACCAACTCGCAGAGATGGCATCCCTTTCGCGAATAGACCACGACGTTGCGAGCATCCGGCATGGAAGGGATTCTAGCGCGTCTGATTTCGGGTTTCCAGTCTGGGACTGGCCGAGGCGGGGGCCGGGAAGATGTGACCGGAATCACAGCGTATCCAGGCGGTTTCTGCCATATTTGATAGTTAATTGCGTGACCGGTTTTCCGGGGGTATCTGCAGTCGGACGATTCTCGGAGCGGGGGGGCAGCCGGTGTCCAGGTCAAGTCGAAGTCCGGGGACAGTTCTCTGCGTGGGGTCCGAAGCGGTGAGTTTGTACCACCGTTGCGCCTTCTTGAGAGAGCAGGGCTGGCGCGTGTTTAGCTCCACCAGCGGGCATATGGGGGTTTTTCGTTTCGCGGCAGAACTGGCGGATGTGGTGGTCCTCGATTTGCCGGGCGACGGCTCTGAGGCCGCGCTGATCGCTGGTGAAATGAAGCGGATTAGCCCGAAGGTTCGCGTAATCATTCTCATTACCCAAGGCGAGACTTTGGTCGAAGGCGCGCTGGACCTTGCCGACGCTGCGGTGCCTCGATCGGATGATTTCGAGGACCTGTTGAAGGCGCTCGATGCGTCGCGCGGCTCCGACTAGGGACGGCGTTCGTGGGCACGACGGAGGTTGACCTGCCGGTTGAATTGCCTCCATGTAGAATCCCAGCATGCACGATCTTCACGCACATCCTCTTCGGGGCAAGACTGCGCTCATCACCGGCGGAGCCAAACGGCTGGGGCGGGCGTCTGCGCTGGCGCTGGCAAATGCGGGGGCGGATGTGGCCATCACGTTTCGGGAATCAGCGCGGGAGGCGCGGGAGACCGTGGCAGAGTTATCCAGGCATGGCGTCCGGGCATTCGCCCTGCGCTGCGACGTGACTGACGAAGCCAGCGTTCGCAGCATGATGGACGAAGCGGGTAGGGAACTCGGCCGGATCGACATTCTGGTGAACAATGCGGCGAACTACGAAACCGCAGAGTTCGAGCTGTTGACGGTGAAACAGTGGGATGCGATCTTCGCCTCGAATACGAGGGGGCCATTCCTGGTTTCTCGTGAGGCCTTAAAGTGGATGCGGCGGCGGGGCAAGGGCCAGGGCAAAATTGAAGCGAAGATCATCAACATGGGCTCGCTGGGCGGGCTCAGGCCGTGGGCCACGCACGCGCACTACTGCTCTTCGAAAGCCGCGCTGCACATGCTGACCAAAGTGATGGCCAAGGCGCTGGCCCCGGAAGTTGCCGTGAATGCGGTGGCTCCCGGGATGATCGATCTGGGAGAAAAAGCTGCGGCGGCGTTCATGCGGCGTATGGCCAAGCAAACTCCCATGCTGAGGAATGGACGCGGAGACGAAATTGCCGCGGCCGTGTTGTTCTTCGCCACGGCGCCGCAATTCATCACCGGACAGGTTCTGGCGGTGGATGGAGGCCTGGGGTTGTGAGAAACCTCAGGCCTCGGCGGAGGTCGGGTCAATCACGAGCTTGACTTCAGAAACGCGATTGGCGGGGAAGCCGCCCTGCTTGGCGTGTTCCCGCACCATCTCTTCGTTGGGAGCAATGTAGATACAGTAGATCTTGTCCTGCGTTACGTAGCTGTGAAGCCATTGAATCTGCGGCCCAAGATGGTTCAGGACGCTGCACGATTTCTGGGAAATGGCCACGACTTGATCCGGGGTTACATCTCCCACGTTGGGGATTTCGCGTTCGATCACGTATTTCGGCATGTATACCTCCCGAGCGTTGTGTGTGCAGGTTCCAATCGCGCCGATCCAGGCACGAAATTTTAGGCTACCAGGGCATGAAATAGCCAGCGTTTCGCAGGCGAGGTATATTGGGGCAAATGAAGAAATCCAAGATTATTGCAGCGCGCGTTGCCTCACCCTCTGCCAGGGACTCGGCGCCGACCCCGCGAATGGCCGTGGCCATCATGGCGGCGGGCAAGGGCACGCGGCTGAAATCGCAATTGCCTAAAGTGCTGCATGAAGTCGGCGGTAAGCCGCTACTGGCGCATGTGATCCGGGCGGCGACGGCCTTGGTCCCCGCCCACGACGTGTACGTCATCATTGGTCATGAAGCCGAACGGGTGCGAGCGGCCGTGGAGGCGACGGGCGTGCGCTTCGTGCTGCAGTCGGAGCAGCGCGGCACCGGCCACGCGCTGATGGTGGCACAGTCTGCACTGGCGGGCTACGACCACGTGATCGTAGCCTACGGCGACGCTCCGCTCATTACCGCCGAAACCATCGGGCGCCTGCGCGACTTCCACTTGGGGGAGCGCGCAGCTATGAGTCTGTTGAGCGCGGACCTCGAGAATCCCACCGGCTATGGACGCGTTCTGCGCAAAAGCGCGGGCCGCGCAGAAGTTCAAGCGATCGTTGAAGAAAAGGCTGCAAGCGCCACGCAGAAGAAGATCTACGAGATCAACTCCGGATTCTATATCTTCGCGATCCCGGATCTCTACGCCAACATTGCCAAGCTCTCTACGGCAAACGCCCATAGCGAGTACTACCTGACCGACATGGCCGCGATTCTCCGCAAAAATGAGAAGAAGGTGGTGGTCTGGAAGACGGCGAACCCCAGCGAAGTGCTGGGAGGGAATACACGGGCTGAACTCGCTGAGATCGACGAAAAGATGCGGCTGACCAAGTGCCGGCAGTTGATGGCGGACGGGGTGACGGTGTTTTATCCCGCGACGTGCGTGATTGATGCCGACGTCGAAATTGCTCCCGACACCCTGATTGAGCCTTACGTGCAATTGCTGGGCAATACGAAGATCGGAACGGGCTGCCGCGTACACTCCTACAGCGTGATTCGCGACTCGGTGATTGGCGACGGAGTGACAATTCGGCCAGGGTCGCTGATGGAAGATTCGCGCGTGGAAGCAGGGGCGGTGATTGGTCCGTATTCGCACCTAAGGCCGGGCAGCGAGATCGGGGAAGGCGCGCATGTGGGAAATTTTGTGGAGACCAAGAAAATCACGCTGGGCAAGGGATCGAAAGCCAACCACCTGACTTATCTCGGAGACGCGGAGATCGGAGCGGGCGTAAACATTGGCGCCGGGACCATCACCTGCAATTACGACGGCGTGAACAAGAACAAAACCGTGATTGAAGACGGCGTTTTTATTGGCAGCGACAGCACCCTGGTGGCGCCGGTGCGCGTGGGCAAAGGCGCGTATGTGGGCGCAGCATCGTGCATTACGGAGAATGTTCCCGGGGATGCCTTGGCCGTGGGGCGGGCGCGCCAGATCGTGAAGGATGGCTGGGCGAGGGAAAAGCGCGCGGAGCGAAAGAAATAGTTTTCTCCGCCAGAACCAACACCCACCACGGAAACACAGAGTCACCGGGAAAAACTTAAGCAAAGAAAAAGGCACTGAGACTTGGATTTCTCCGTGTCTCGGTGCCCCCGTGGTCAATTTCTGTTAGTGCGATACCGCGGCGAACAAGTCCGAGTGCATCAGCGACTGGAATTGCTGGTCGTTCGATTTGAAGTGCACTTTCACATCGGAACTGTCGGAATCGATGGTGGTGTTGTCGATGGCCGTCTTCTCGATGGGAGTCGCACTCATCTTCTTGTACAGCATGCCAGCCTTCACCAGCGACGAAAGAGTCGCGGCGGTGATGGAATCAGAGGCGACAACGTCAAGGTCAAAATTTACGCCGCTGCTGAAGTCCAGAGTGTAGCGCGAGCCCAGCAGGCGCTTCTTGACGGACTCGTAGTCGGCAACCTTGGCGGCGTCGCCCATAGCCGAGCGCATAACGTTCTGCGTGCCCAGTTGGTCCAGAATGCTCCAGACCGCCGAGGCATCCACGTCTGACATCATGTTGGCCATGATGGAGTTGGTGTCGATGTTCTGACCCTCCCCGTTGCGCACATCGAGCGCAAGCCGCAGGGCGGTGGACTCGCCGAACAGCAGGGTGTTGTCGTCGAGAAACGTCATCACCATGCCGCCGTCCGCAGGATAGAGACTGGAGTCGTGGTAAAGCTTGGGTTTGTAATTCTGCAGCTTCATCTTCTTGAGCACAGCTTTCATGTTGAACGCGCCGCTGACGATGTAGACGTTCTTGACGCCCTGTTTGGGGGTGCGGAACGATGCCACGGCGAGGGTGTCGATATCCTTGTTGGCGTCGATGCCGATCCCTTTAAGCGAGCCTTCGAACTGTTTCAGGTAGTCAGGCAGCAGTTGCTGCTTGAGCGCCATGGCGGTGGACGAGTCGCGGAGCGCGCGATAGTCCACCGAGATCAGTTGCTGCAGGTCACCGGGGATTACCGAACGCGCGGACGAGTTGAGCGGCATCGCATAGGCGACGCTCGCGAGCAATACACTGGCAATACAAAGCTTTACGGTTTTCATCTTGACCTCAGAAATCGTCGTCAGAAATAGTCTTGGCAAAGCAATCGCGAATGGAAGGCACATTTCTTGCCATGCACATGTTTGGATGCACATGTTTGGATGCACAATCGGAGCCTTCCGTTTGTTACCGATCGTCTCTTTGTTGTCTCTTTAGGCTTGGCTTTCTACGGAACGCTTCATTCTAGTTTACTTGCAACCGGGCGCGAGAGAAACCCGCGGAAGAAACAAAAGTACAGTGTCCCATAACCAACCAGGGTCCCCGAGTTCCAGAATGAAACGAAATGCGGGGTGGCGAACAGGCGAGTTTGGGCTACTTTCCCGCCCCCCTCGCCGTTGGCAACTCCTCAGAATTGCAGGCTAGTCATCATCCGGATCCGTCGGCGGGTCCTTGGGGTTAAGAAATTGGGCCGCATCAATGGGCGCCGAAATGGTCTGGAAGACCAGCGGCGACTGAGTCATGTTGAAGCAACTGGAGAGATCGTCGGCGGGCGCATCCGCATAGCCCAAAGAAGGCAGGTTGAACGTGGTCTCGATGTACTTCAGAATGCTGCCGAAATCGTGAGTAGTGTGGTCGATGGTCGCAGCCTTGGCGTAGGGGCCGACCACGATCAGCGGCACGCGGAAACCGTAAACGTATCCCGATCCCCAGCTGACGCCGTCATTCACAACTTTCGGCGCGACGTGGTCGTACCAGCCTCCCCAATCATCCCAGGTAATGATGATCACAGTGTTGGCCCAATAGGGGCTGTTGCCGATCGCGTTGACAATGGACGCCACCCAGGAAGGTCCGCTGCCGTTGTTAGCAACGGCGTGGTCGGAATGAGCGCCGTCCGGGATAATCCAGCTCACCTGCGCGAGGTGTCCATTAGTGATGTCCTCCAGGACATGCCATTCGGGTATGACCACATTGTTGACCCAATCCGGGCCCATGCAGGTGAGGACGCCGTTGATGGTCTGCTGCTGGCAGATGTGGTCGATGGCGTCCGGGGCGGTCCAGATAGATCCGGCGGAGGGAGCGTAATAGCGCCAGGTTATACCAGCAGTATCGAGAAAATCAGTCAGCGTAGGATGGTCAAAGCAGGGATACTCCGGGGGGAAGTTGGTTTCGCTCCCGGTCGCATCGATCATGGTCACAGTTTCCGTGAGGGGGGCGATGCATCCGGCGGGGCTCAAGTTGGGATTTTCAGCTGCGAATAGGTTGCTGGTCGCAGTTGGTGACGACGTTCCCGCAAGAATGAACTGGTGCGCCGGAAAGCTGGGGCCTTCGTTGGTCTGAAACATGCGGTCGCCGAAGGTGTATTGCTCGGCTAAAGCGAAGTAGGGCGCAACGTCGGATGGAATGACATACATGAATTGCGGGTTGGGATGCGCGTTGGGCGGGCAATTGGCGGCGGGAGAGCACGGAATCTTGGAGGCGCCGTCCATTTTTCCTCCGTCGTACATGGAAACGAAAGCGCCGTTCGCGTGGCTGAGGTCGTAATTCTGCGGGTTGGTGCCGACCGTGCCCAGGTCGATGGGGCTGAGCGGAATGGTCTGCCCAAGCGAATTTCCGCTGCTGGCGATGTCGGCGCCATTGGCAATCAATTTGGAATCCTGGAAAAGATTGTCCGGGGTGCGGTTCTCCTGAAAAATCACGATAATATGCTGGATTACCGCGGCCGTGATCAGGCTTAGAGCCTGAGGGCCATTGCTGGGAGCTAAGCTCGCGGCATCGCTTCCAGTCACGCTGATGGCGTAAGTTCCGCCCGGCGTGTTGTTCGTGGTGGACACGGTCAGCGTGGAAGTGCCTGCATTTCCGCCGCTGATCGTGACCGGATTCGTACTGAAAGCGCAGGCGGGAACCGCGCTGCCGCCCGTGATCTTGGCGCAGGAAAGCGTGACGCTTCCCGAGTAGCCGCTGGCCGGAGTCACGGTAAGGGTTGACGTGGATGTGCCGCCGGCGGTAATCGATCCTGGGCTCAAAGCTGCAGCCGTGAGCGAGTAAGTGGGCGTCGGAGGCGGCGTGGACGACGGCGAACCGCTGCTGCAAGCGCTCAGGCCGAGCAACAGCGCGCTCAGGCCGAGGACCGCGTTAGAAACAAATAAAGCGCGACAGTTAAGCACACTAACTCGAACCAAACGAGCGCCAACCAAACGAAGGCGAAGCAAACTAAGGCGAAGCATGGGAGGGGTTTCCTTGCCGCTACCGGGCTGTGTTCCGTCCCATAACAACCCGGACAGGCGCGTTTCGACTCGGAGAAGACGGTCTTTTTCAGCCTGCGTCTTTTCAGCCTGCGTCCAGGGTATAGAACGTGCCAGGCACGCGACAACGCCGTCTGCGCCTTCAGATTCTGAGTTTTCGGGCTCTCTGGCGCACATTCTCGGCAAAGCCCGAATCCTTCAGCGACGCCAGATTGATCTCCACATTCGCCAGCGCCCCGGTGATCGCGGCCTGCGCCAGAGCGAGCGCGGTGGTCAGATCCGACTTCATGTTGGGATTGGTGATGGGCTCCAGGCTCCGCGTTATGGTTGCAACTTCATGCGCCTTTTCTGCAACGCCGAGCGGAACGCCGGTGGCCAGTTTCATGCTGGCGTCGATGAGGGCGTCGGCGTTGGCGGTGTCGGTCTTGGCCTGTTTGTAGGCTTTCATAACGGCGTTGTAGGCCTCGGCGTCGGCGTCAATGGCAGCCTTGAGTTCTTCGCGCAGCGGCGTGAGCCGGGCGATGGCCGCGCTGAGTTGCGGCTCATATTGCAGATAGGCTTTCTTGCCGTGCGACATCGACGCAACCATGGCTGCCAGGCCTGCGGCCATGGCGGCTGCGGCCGCCGAAGCGCTGCCGCCTCCGGGAGTGGCTGTAGGCGCTGCGAGTTGTTCCACGAATGGCTCGACTCCAGCTCGCAATCCGCCGATGGCAGTCTTGCCTCCCATCACGGCCGCCAAACGGTTTTCAAGGATCAGCGAGGAATCGAAATTCTCGACCTGCAGGAACCACTCGGCGGCTTGCTCCAGAGCTTTCTTGGGAATCAGTCCGACGATTTCGCTCGAGACCGGCGTGACGCCGTAGCGCGCCGCTTCGCGCTTCACCACCTCAAACACGCGGTGCACGGGCGTTTGCTCGAAGTCGGTCAAGTTCATCGAAACCTGGGCCAGGCCGCGCACCAGAAATCCAGCGCCTTTCACAAAGCGCATGCCGCCGCTCGAAAAGCGCACGGCCTTGGCGATTTTCTTCGCGATATCTACTTCAGGCGTGTTGAGAAAAACGTTGTAAGCGATAAGAAATTTGCGCGCGCCCACCACCGTAGCTCCAGCGGTGGGATGCACGCGCGGCTCGCCGAAATCCGGACGCCGCGCCGGGTTGGTGGCGATTTCGTCGCGAATGCCTTCGAATTGTCCGCGGCGGATGTTTTCCAGATTCTGACGCTCGGGAGTGGTGGCGGCCGCTTCGTAGAGATAGACGGGAACCTGATAGCGCTTCCAGATTTCTTCGCCAACGTGGCGAGCCATTGCCACGCAATCTTCAATGGTGATGCCGTCGATGGGAATGAATGGCACCACGTCGGCCGCGCCCATGCGGGGATGCGCGCCGGTGTGGACGTTCAGGTCAATCACTTCTGCCGCTTTGCCCACGCCGCGGATGGCAGCTTCCTGAATGGCCTCGCGCTCACCGACTAGCGTGATCACGGAACGGTTGTGGTCGGAGTCACTTTCGCGATCGAGCAGGTAGACGCCGGGCAGCTTCATGGCGTCAATAATGGCGTCAACTTTAGCTTTGTCGCGCCCTTCAGAAAAGTTCGGAACACATTCGACGAGCGTGGACATAAGGGAGAAGAATAGCTGGCCGATGCGAGGCCCGCAACCCTCGCGCTTGCGGCGGGGACGCGATCATCGAATCAACGGGATGAGGCGAGAGGTTGAAGCGATGCCTCGCTTCCAAACAGCCTTGTGTTTTAGCTGGGCGGCAGGCCAATCTTGGCAAGCAGCTGTTGGAAGGCCGGATTGCCATGTAGTCCGGCGAAATTCTGGTCAGCGGTAATGTTCAGCGCGTACTCGTCGTGAGACTGGATGCAGATGGTCAGGTACTTCAGAGCTTCGCGCGTGTTGCCAAGGCGGGCGCCGGTTTCCGCCACAAAATAGGGCGACAACTTCCCCTGTTCGTACATCTTCCGTTGTTCGGCCAACTGGGCCTCGAACAAGCCCCGTTCGCCACCCTGGGCCAGGCCTTTCGCCGCCGCTTCAGCCACCGATAACTGCGCGGCGTCGTGGGTGAGCAGAGCGTCTTTCTTTAGCTCCGCGAGATAGTTGGGATAATCGCCAGTTTCGAAATAGGCGAATCTCAGGTAACTGTGAGGCGAAACGAAATCTGGATCTGCCGCTGCAAGTTGTTTCAACAGTTGCAGCGCCTGTTTGTGGTCTCCCGCAGTCCACAGCAGTTCCCCCTTGTCGGCGAGGATGGACGACGAGTCAGGGGCAAGTTTGCGCGCAAGGTCAATCTCGGTGAGGGCTTCATCGTGGCGACCGAGGGTCTGTAGAAAAGTCGCATACCAGTGATGGGCCTTGACACTATTTGGATCGAGCTCGATCGCTCGGCGGAATTCCTTTTCGGCGTCGGCAGCGTCCCACATTCCATAAAAAGTAACAAACGCCAGCGAAGCGTGTGCTTCGGAAGACTGCTGGTCCAATTCAACTGCCTTCTTGGCAGCGGCAAACGCCTTGAAATAGGCTTCATTCCCCGGCATGGCGGAAAACTCCCGCAACAGGTTGTAGCAGTCGGCCAGCCCCACGTATGCGTCCGAATAGTTGGGATCATGCGCAATGGCCTGGGTAAAGGCGTCCAGAGCCTGATTCAGGCTTTCGGGAGTGCGCTTGTTCCAGTAGAAACGGCCCTTCAGATAAAGGTCTTCGGCTTCGCGGTTGGCGGATTGATGCGGGGTTCTTGTGGCGGGCGCGCTGGATTTCGTGCTCGCCTTGGCATCGCGATAGCCGGGACGGAAGGTCCAGGCGGCGAAAAGCACTGCCAGCACCGGTAGGGCAAAGACCAGTGTCCGCCACGGAGAGGGCGCTGACGGCGACCCTGGTAGTGGCGCCGGCGATGGAGTGGCTGAATTCTCCAGCGATTGTTTTTCTGGCGATTTCTCTGCGACAGGCCCTGGTGGATGGATGGGTCCGATCCAGCGGTAGCCGCGGCGTTCGATGGTTTCAATAAAAACCGGATTCTCGGCCGAGTCTCGCAAGGCATCGCGCAGGCGCATGATGGCGCTGCTGATGCCTTGTTCGAAATCCACAAAGATGTCGGGGGGCCAAAGCGCCTGGCGAAATTCCTCGCGCGTGATCACTTCCCCGGGGCGGCTCAGTAACAAAGCCAGCGCTCGAAACGGCAGGTCTTGAAGCCGGACCTTCACGCCGGACCGCCGAAGTTCACCCGCGCGCAGGTCGGCTTCAAAGACACCGAAGCGAACCGGAGCCGGCGGCGCCTGTGCAGAGCTCATAACGTTGGATTGGGGGAGCTTCCAGTCTAACACCAGAAAGGATCGTCTGGGGAGCGTCACTCTGCCTCGACGAGGTGGGCATTCCTCCGAGCAACAACTTCATCTAAATAGCAGCGAACAAACATCTTATCTCGCTAGATACGAAACCAACGTCTCGCTATCTCCAGAGCATTGACCGCAAGCACTTTCCGGGTAAGAGTCTCCCCACATGCGGAGTCGGTTCCCCCTTCGAACAACTTGACCGCAACCCAACTCTCAGGAGACAGGATAAATGACTTTGCATTCTCGGCAAGGCAATCGCTCGGGCATAATCACAGTGGTTCTCACCGTGCTCGCCGCCGTGGCTATGACCGCCGGCACGTCGCTTCCGGCACAAGCGCAAACCTATCCCGTTGCTTTTCCAGCGCCCACTACCTTCGCCTCGACCGGCCACTGCTGCCCGTCCACCGTCGCGGCTGCTACCGGGGACTTCAACGGGGACGGCAAGCTGGATGTCGTCAATATTGATAGTGGCTCCGATATCAACGTGATGTTGGGAAACGGCGATGGCACGTTCCAGACACCGATCTCGCTCACGATCGCAACCGCCAACATCTCCTTCGACGCTATCGCCGTGGGCGACTTCAACGGCGACCACCTGCTCGACGTTGCCCTGTGGGCGATAAACGCGAATACGGGCAACACTGAGGTGCATATTTACCTGGGCAATGGCGCCGGCAGTTTCACCGCCGGCGGCACGTATTCAGCCCCGAGCAGCAACATTTTCAACCCCGGCCCCATCAGCATTGTGGCCGTTGACGTCAACGGCGACGGCAAACTGGACCTGGTCGCTCTGACTCCCTACAACGGGGTATTCATCTACCTGGGCAAGGGCGATGGCACCTTCCAGGCGCCGGTGGCCTATGCCACGGGTTGCACCACTGGGACTGGAGGCTGCAGCGCATTGGCGGTCGGCGATCTGAATGGCGATGGCAAGCCCGATCTCGCTCTCGACGCAAACGAGACAACGGGTGGCGGGATAAGCATTCTGTTGAACAACGGCAGTGGCACATTTGGAACGGCGACATACTACCCTGTCGGTATCGGAGGTGTTTTTGCCGGCGGCGGCATCGCCATCGGTGACGTGAACGGCGACAAGAAGCCAGACGTGGTCGTCGGCAGCGCCTCTGCTACCGCCATTGTCTATCTGAATCAGGGCGCCGGCACGTTCGCGGTAAAAGGAACGGTCGGTAGCGTTCCTCTCAACCCCACGAACAACGTGGTGCTGGCCGACATCAACAACGACAAGAAGCTGGATATCATTGTCCCCAACAGTTTTGGAGATGTCTTCACGTTCTACGGCAAAGGCAATGGCACCTTCACGGCCGGTCCAGCGTACCCGCTTCAGGCTTGCAACGATTGCAGCAATTTTCTTGTCGTTGTCGGCGATTTCAACGGGGACGGTACGCTCGATCTGCTGGACACCAACGGTGTAAGTAACACCACGGTGTCCCTGGGCAGAGGCGATGGCACGTTCCGGACCACTCAGCTCGACGATTACACCGCGGTCAATCAAGCGGACAACCTCGTGACCGCAGATTTTAACGGCGATGGTTTCCCGGATATCGCCCAGTCAGTAAACGGCGCGGCCATCAACGGAAAGATCGGCATCAACCTGGGCAGTGCCCACGGCGTGCTGGGAGCGACTTCCTATGCCGTCGCCAGCACCTGCACTGCTAATTATGTCGTATGGGTTGCCACCGGCGACGTCAACGGCGACGGCAAAGCTGATCTCGTCGCGACACTCAACGGCAATTCTGGCACTGGATGCCAGAGCGATACCGTTGCCGTGTTGGAAGGTTTAGGGACCGGAAAGTTCAAAACCGCAGCGTACTACCCCACCGGCTCAACCGCGCAGGAGGAGTTCGTTTATTTGGTCGACGTGAACGGCGATGGCAAGCTCGACATCGTCACCGCAAATGGCGACGGCACCATCAGCGTGCTGCTTAACAAGGGCAATGGCACCTACAACGCGGGAACGCTAACTACCAGCATTGCTGCCATCTACCCGCACACCGCTTATCTGACCTTTGCCGACTTCAACGGCGACGGCAAGATGGACATCGCCGTGTCCACCGCCGCGGGCAATGTGAGCGACGTCTATGTGCTGCCGGGAAATGGCAATGGGACGTTTGGCACGCCCATCCCGACTGCGACTCCGTATTATCCGGTCTCGCTGGTTTCTGCGGACTTTAACAAGGACGGAAAAGCGGACTTGTTCATTACCACCACGGCTAACGGATGCACCAATAGTGAATTCGGCTATGCCTTCCTTCAGGGAAACGGCAATGGCACGTTTACGCCTGGACCGATCAACTGCCTGCTATACTCCGGCGCGCAGATTCCGGTTGTGGCCGATCTCAACGGGGATGGAAAGCTCGATGTAGTTATTCCCTACACAATTGGCAACGGCGAGCCCGCGGGCCCCGCCGTACTCCAGGGCAACGGCGATGGCACCTTCACCAGTTCGCAGGATTTTTATGCGGGCAGGGGAGCCACCAGCGCCGCAGTTGCTGACTTCAACGGCGACGGCATGCCAGATGTCGCGCTCGTCAACGTCGGCACCTTCGTTCCCAGCTTCGTTTCCGTCATGCTCAACAGCACTCAACCGGTGAGCGTTTCGCCGCTCAACCTGAAGTATGGAACGGTCAAGGTGGCTGCGAAGAAGGCTGAAACAGTGATTCTCACCAACGACCAGAGCACGTCCCTGGCGATCAGCAGCATCACGATCGGCGGCACAGACCCCGGCGACTTCAGCGCAAAGTCGACCTGCGGATCCAGCCGCAAGGCAGGCTGGGACTGCACGATCACAGTGACGTTCACACCCACGGCCACCGGTGCACGTTCGGCGACTTTGAATATCAAAGACGCTGTGGGCACACAAACCGTCCAACTCAGCGGAACCGGGAAATAGTTGGGTGTTTCAACCCGCGGCGCGATCTGTTCGCTGGTCGAGGAATGGGTCGCGCCGCTCGCAATTGGAAGCTCACCGTGGCTGGTCTCCTGGCCGATGGTGCCCGGAGCGCGGATCGGGGGGTTCGCGCTCCGGGTTGCGATTCCCCTTTTTGGCCGCCGCAGAGGTTGAGCAGGATGCCGCAGAACTAAGTAATTTACAACCTTGCGCCGCACGAAAATAGTCCATTCTCATCGGAGTGTGGGACCGCCCACCTGATCGGCTGCCCCGTAACTCCCTTAGGCTCTTAGCCTTCCAGCCCCTCTAGGAAGTAAGTACGCACCCTACATTCACCTCAGTAACGTGCACCGGGGGAGGTTCCCGTGGCAATGTTAGGCAGTGACTGAGCGCGATCAGAACGGCTATATCGACTGGGACAAGGGGCGCGAGGGCTATCTCAATGTGCCGCAGAAGCCGGTGTACGCGCCCGTGCCCAAGGGGTCGAGCCAGTCGTCCGGCTCGGGCAATCTGCTCAGCATTGCCACGGAAACGCGCCTGGGGAGCCTGATCGCCGCAGGCGGCACAATTTGGGCCGTATATTCTGCGACCAAGGACTACGCCGATCTGTGGCGCTTCCAGATACTTCCTCCTGGGCCGGTAGAAGTGTGCGCTCTGGGTATCCTCGTCTGGCTGCACGCAAAGTGGCGGCGTTCCACGAAAGTGGGCTAAGGGTCAAAACCGAATCCGCTGTCAAGCCGTTCCTACAGGCGCTTCAACGCTAAATTTCACTCACTGCGGCCTCGTGGTCGGCTAACGCCTGTGGCGGCTGAAAAACCTTCCAACGCCGAGCCGTACTTGTACGGTGTTGATTCCCGGATTCGGCGTGGCCAGACCTGCATTCGAAATGTGCAGATAGCGCAGTTCGAGACTCCAGTTATATTTCGCGCCGAGGACGTGGGTGCCCAGCGCGGCGGCGGAGGTGAAGTTCACGGGGTTGGTGCCGAAAGGAACGTCGTGGCTGGTGAAGAGCGTGCCTCCGCTGAGCTCGAGATAGGGCGAGAGTGGGCCGCGGCGGACGAAATCCCACTTCAGGCCCAGTGGATTGAAGCCCACTCCGTAGGCGGTGTTGGCGGGCTGGAAAACGAGGAACATGGGCACGGCATCCACGGCGTATTCGAAGCGTCCGCGGAGAAAGCCGGGGAGGTGCGGGCCGGTCATGATCCATCCGTAACGCAGGCCGGCGTTGAAGACGCCAATATCGCCGCGTCCACCGCTCACGGAATGGCCGCCGCCGGACCAGACCTGAACCTCGTGGCCGTCTTCAGCGGGCCCGGCCTGTGCCAGACAGACAGCTGAGGTGACCAAGATCATAAGAGCAAGTAAAAAACCACGCATGGTTTGAGCCCGGCCGCAATCGAGCCGGAACAGGCAAAGGCGCAAAGGGCGAAATCCGCCAAGGCCGGAAGACTCACCATACAGCAAGGAAGAACGCGGAACAACCCGATGCTTGGCGGAACGATGTTCCGCCGACAAGGACGCGCGTTGGCCCGAGTGTAACGTCTGAGGTTCGAAAGTGGTGGTAGCTTCCGCTTGGAAAACTCGCGGGAAAGATGCCGCATCTTAGCCGCTAAATGCCGTGGTATGCTCGGCTTAATCCGCAGGAGGTGGGCGATGCGCTGGATCTACGTGCTCTGTCTGGCTTCGGGAATGGCTTTTGCTCAGGCTGCGGACCCGCAGCAGTCGACCTCGCCGCAACCGGCTCCTTCGCAACCGACTGCTTCTCAGACGACGGCCCCGGCGACGGAGATGCCCGGCCAGGGTTCTGCGCCGGATGTGCGTAGTCAGCCGGCGTCTGCAGTTCCCAATCTCGCTCCTGATTCTGCGCCCACGAACGTAGCGAAGCCGGCAGACGCCAACGCTGCGGTGATTCCTGCCGGAGCGAAGATTCCGTTGCTTCTAAAACAAGCCATTTCCACCAAGAACGCGCGCGACGGTGACGCCGTTTACGCCGAGACCGCGTTTCCGTTTGTCGTGAACGAACGCATTCTGGTTCCGGCGGGAACTTATATTCAAGGCAAGATTTCGCACGTGGAGCGGGCGGGGCGGGTGAAGGGCCGGGCGGAAATTCTGATGCACTTCACGTCGATGATTTATCCCACCGGGTACACGGTGCTGCTGCCGGGTTCGGTGGAAAACACGCCGGGTGCGGACAACAACAGCGTAAAAGACAAAGAAGGAACGATTCGGCAGGACAGCGATACCGGGAAAAAAATTGAAGAAGCGGCGAGAAACGGCGCGTACGGCGGCGCGGTGGGCGGCATTGGCGGCGGATTGGCCACCGGCGGCATTAACGGCGCTCGCATCGGGGCGGGAGTTGGAGCTGCAGCCGGCATCGCCTGGGCTCTGTTGAAGCGGGGCGCCGATGTGAAGCTGGATGCCGGGACTTCGATTGAAATGGAAATCCAGCGCGAGATTCCGCTGGATGAGACCAGGATCGCATCGGCTAAGAGTCGTTAGCTAGTGGGTGTTGAGATCGGCGTAGTGGGCGAAGCTGGAGAGCGCCACTTGGTCGCTACCGGGAAGATAAAAGCCGAATTTGCCGGCGCTCAAGTCGCTGCCTGGTTCGGCCCAGCGGTCGAGAACTACCCAGTTGTCTCCCTGCTTGATCTGATGGATGATCTGGTTTGCTTCCACGTGGATCTGAATCGTGTGGAAACTTTTCTTGTCGCCCTTTTGAGCGGTTTTCGCGTCGCCGGTCTTCTGCCCGTTACGCACGGACGTGCGGTAGAAATTGTTGTCGTCCATCTGAAACATATCGTAGTTATTCGCGTTGCTGTAGTGGACCACCCACTGCAGGCGATGTCCCTTCTGCAGCTGTGCCGAAAAGACAAACGTGCCCGTGGCGGGTGAGACGCCGTAGAGCACGTAATCCCCGCCCCGGCGGACGTACGCGCCTTTTTCCTGCGACCAGGCGAGAGGGTTATCCCATTTGGACATGCCATCGGGCGCGGGCAGATCGAGCGAGCGGGATTGGCCGGCGGCAAGATCGATGGTCGAGGTGCGGACGAGGCCATCCATAGTTCGCACGCTGAGCGTATAGGAGCCCGCGGCCAGAGTAAGCGGGCTGCCGCTTGTCAATTTCGTGGGACTCTCACCAGCTTTGGCGACAGTGACTTGTGCGTCGGCGGGCGCGAAGTTGATGCGCAACTCTGGTGGAGCGGCTTCGAGCGCGGCCTCGGCGGCCGTGAGCGACACCACCGATCCGGCTACGAAATGTTTCTTGCTCTGCTTGAACTTGAATTTTTCCCTGCGGATTTCGACCGAATGGTCGCCGGGGTTCACGCTGGAGAGCGTGAGCGAGCCGTCCGACTGAATGGTTCCGGCTGGAGATTGGTCGATCAAGACCGTCGCTCCGGGTGTTCCACCCTGAATCGCTAGCGAAGCTAAATGCGGCACCGGCTGCAAGTCAAAGATGAGTTTTGACTGCCCGCCCTTGACGATGTGAACCTTCTGCTCGGGGGCATCCTGAAAGCCGCTCTTGGAAATGCGGACGACATAATCTTTCGGTTCGAGATTTGAGACTCGCAGCTGCCCGTAGGTTGAGGTGAGCTGGGTCAAGGCCTTGCCGTTCAGAAAAACCTTGGCCTTGTCCTGGCCGGTGAGGATCAGCAGGGTGCCAACATCTTTTCCAGACTCGAAAAACGTCGTGAGCACGGGAGCCGTCGTGACTTCGACCTCGAGTTGGTAATGGTTGGCGCCGTGAGTCACGGCCAATTGATGGGTGCCAACTGCGAGGGAAGAGAAGTCGGAACCCTCGCCGGGAATGCTCAATGGAGGCTGGCCATCGAGGCTAAGCCTCGCTGCCGGGTCGCTGGAATAAACGTGCATGCGGCCGGAACCGCTGCTGACCAGCAAGGCCAGTACACCTTTGGAGCTGATCGGTCCTTTCAACGTGGGCATGGCTGTTGCGTCGGCGGAAAAAGCAAATGAAGCGTTTCCCTGCGGGCCCTCGAACTTGAGCGTGTGATCGCCGGGAGCAACCTTGTCGAGCGACCACTGCGCGTCCTGGAGGTCTGTGGGTGGTTGATTGTCGAAGGAAACTTTTCCGACACCGTCTGACGACAACCTTATGGCAGGGAGCGAAGGCTCGGGTGCCGGAGTGACGGCTGGAGTGGAAGGAGCGGGAGCAGGAACAGTCGCGCTTTCCGCTGCGGGTGCTGTGACAGGCGTGGCAGTCGGGCTTGCCGTTTGCTGGGTGCGTTTCCAGACAAACAATAACGCCACCAATACGAACACGACTACCGTCGCCGCCACCAGGATCGTTTTGGGGCTGGCGGGTTGCGCAGCACCGCGGCGTGTGGTTGCGGGACCCTTCGCGAAGCTTTGTACCCTGGTCGCGCCGGCGGTCGACTGGGCCGCTGGAGGCGCTAGCCGAGTCGCAGTGGCCGGCCTCGAAACAGGCGTGGGTGCTGGAACGCGGCTAGTAGTTGGGGCGGGCGTATTTGAGATTGGACGGTCAATAACTGGACGGTCAATAACTGGACGGTCAATGGCTGGACGATCAATGCGTGGACGAAAATCGCTTAGACGCTTCGCACTCGGATCTTCCGGGCTCGTGCGATCTGGCACCGGAGGATCAAAGCTGGGGCGAGCGACGCTCGGCGCCGCCACCCGCGACGGAATCGGCGTCGGAGTAGCCGCCGGAGGCGCAGCTGCAACGGGCGACGAAACAGGAGCGGGAGTCACTGGCGTGGCTGCAACTGGAACATCGCTGCCGGCCTCCTGCCGTGCCGCTTGCGGAGGCGCCACTGGCTGCGGCGTGTGGAACGAAAGCGTAGGACTGTCCTCAGGTTCGCTAGCAACCACGCTGCTCACGCCGGGCATGCTCAGGCGCTGAAGAACGTTGTTGGCGATAGAAAGAATTTCGCCGTCATCCGAATATCTTTCCGCGATTACGCGGGTGCGTTCGCCGATGGCTTGCTTGACTGCGGCATCGGAGGAAGAATCGGCTTCGCCGGAGATGCGGCGTAGTTCGTCGAGATCGCTACGGCGGGTTTGGCGGCGCTGAGTTTGGAGGTCTCGTTGCACCGACTCCTGAATCTGAATCAGCCGCGGCTCACGCGGATAGTTAGAGAGCCCCTCGTCGATGCGAGCCATGGCTCCGGCCAGGTCGGCAGCGGCTTGCAGGTTGCGGGCTTGCGTAACGCATTCCGTGACGTAGGTCTCGCGCTTCTGGTCGAGGATGAGGGTGCGCAACTGCTTGCTCATCGGGTGCGTCGGATTCAGGTTGAAGGCTTCCTTGGCGAGACTCTCAGCTTCGCGCCAATCCGCTTCCACCAGGGAGCGCGCTCGCTCCACCAGAGCATTCGCGAGGACGGCGCGGGAAACTGAACTGTTTTCGTCGAGTTCGAAGGCCTGGCGCAATATGGCAATGCCTTCGGCGGGCTTCTGCTGGGTGCACAACTGCTGGCCCTCGGCGAGCAGGCGCTGGGCTTCGGTCTGGCGCTGCACGCCATCTTGCGCCAGCTTTTGCAGACCGCGCAGTTCTTCGTCTTCCGGGAACTCGGCCGCCGCTCCCTGCAATAAATCGAGAGCGCGGGTGAAATCGCTGGAGTGCAGGCAGTTGTCTACCTGCTCGATCAGCTGGCTCTTGGATTGAATGCGAACCTGCTGCTCGCGCCGTTTTTGCAGACGCTCCATCTCGAACTGCAACCCGGGATATTGGCTGTAGATGGTGCGGAGAACTTCCCAGTCATTCAGCGCGTCGCCAAAGGCGGCCTGCTCTTCGTGCAGTCGGGCGCGGGCTACGATCGAGTTCACCAGATCGCGCTTGTCCCGATTCAGGCGCAGGGCGCGCTCGAAGTGCGATTCGCCGGGATGAAGATCGAGCGCTTCCTGCAGAATGTTGACGCGCTTGTCGAGATCCTGCTCGCCATCGACTTGACGGTCAACTGATGCGATGAAGGCGGAGAGTTCCTGACGCTGCTGCTCTTCAATGTCGTAGCGCAAAGCCTGGAAGATGGCGTTGTTCGGATACTTGACCAGATACGCCTGGCACCCGGCGAGAGCCTTGGCGAAGTTGCGCTCAGACAGAAGCTTGCGCGCCTCGGCATAGGCCGTGTTCATGGCGTCGTGCTCCGAACGCACTTCGTTGTAAAAGCTCTGGTAATTGGTTCCGCTCTGCTGCTGCGCCGACTCGGGAGCCCGGCGGTCGAGTTCGAGGACAACGCCGAGCTTGGCAAGGGCGCTGCTGACGTCTCCTTTGTGCCAGGCATCGAGGGCGGCGCGGTGAATCTGTTCTTTTTCCTGGCGCAGCTTGTTGTATTCCTGCTCCTGGCGGTCAACCTCGGCGATCAGTTGCAAAGCACGGGCCTCTTGCGGCCGCAGCTGCAGAACGTTCTGCAACGCCTCGCGGGCGTGCGGGTAAGCGTGGTTGTCGATGTGCTGCTTGGCAAGTTTGTACCAGCTATCGATCTGGCGCTCGCTGCGGCGGCTTTCGATGCGAGTCTTAAGGGACAGCGCGGTGACGTTATCGGGCTCGATCTGCAGGACTTCGGAAAGCTTCTGCAGCGCGAGAGGGTCCTCTTCTTCTTCGAAGCGTGCCTTGGCGGCGTCGAGCAGCTGAGTGAGAGTCTTGCGGCGGTTGACGGAATCTAGCTGGCGGCGCAGGGAGCCGATGGTGGAATCCATGTGACCTTCGGCTTCGAGCTCGCCCAGAATCTCGCCGGCGAATTGCAGATCGCCGCTTTCGAGGGCTTTGGTGGCGCGCTGCAGGCGCGGAGTCAGGCGCTGCGGATCGAAGAACTCGATCGGCTCATTGCGCAGAGCTTTGTTGAGCGTCTCGCTGAACTCACGGGCGGTCGCGAAGCGATGCCACGACTGCTTTGCCATGCCCTTGTGCACCACGCGGCTGATGGGTTGGCTGACCGCGGGGTTCAATTCCGAGGCTGGAGGCGGAATCTGGTGCAGGATGGCGTCGACCACTTCGTCGGCGCGGGTGCGCTGGAAGGGGTGGCGCGCGGTCAAAGCTTCGTAGGAGACGACACAGAGGGAAAAAATATCCGACGCAGGGGTAAGTGGCTTGAGCTGAATCTGCTCCGGCGACATGTAGAGCAGCGTGCCTTTTTGGGCTCGAGTGGTGTGGGCGTCGGCCATGTGGGCGACGCCAAAATCGATGATCTTCACCGAGTCGTCTTCCATCACGAAGATGTTGCTCGGCTTCAAGTCGCGGTGAATCAGGCCGCGCTCGTGCGCGGCGTGGAGTCCGCGGCAAGTCTGCGTGATGATCTCGACGGCGCGTTCGACCGTGAGTCGATGGCTGGCGTTGCGAATAAAACTGTCGAGCGTAGTCCCGGGCAGAAGAGGCATTACGAAATACGGTTTCTTCTTGCCGTCATCTTCAAATTCCCCAATATCGAAAATCTCGACGATGTTGGGGTGGCTCATGGAGGCGAGGACATCGCACTCCTTATAGAAGAGCTGCAGGGACGCGGGATCGGGCAAGTCAAGGATGGTCTTGACCGCGACCTCGCGGCGCACCACGGTGTCGTAGGCGCGGTAAACCAGGCCCATGCCACCCTGACCGAGGATCTGCCGAACCTCGTAGCGGCCAGCCAGTTTCTTAGGTGAGGTGGGGTTCTCCATAGTGCGAGCCCCCGGGGGATGGGCCTCGGTATTATCTCCGGTTTCGGCGGGAAAGAAAAGCCCGAAATGGCAGTATTTGCACAGGAAATGCGACATTTTCTGTGAGAGGGGCGGCGGCACCCTAAGATCGCGTGCCCGCCGGAGCAAGAGCTAAGGCTTGGCTGGCAGGCTGGGGCCGGAAGTAGCCAGCACTTCGACATCGAGCCGGTCAGGGTGCGGGTGATCCTTCGCGATGGGCGCGGGAGACTTGTCACCGGGCAGGATGCCGACCGCGCGGTTTTTGCCCGCCTGCTTAGCCCGGCGGAGTCCACTGTCGGCAAGGCTCAACACTTCTTCATAACGAACGTTTTCGGGATCCGCGGTCAGCCACGGAAATGCCGCCCAGCCGATAGAACAAGTGCGGCAGAGGGTCTCGGAGGGATCGCGCAGAACGAATGGCGAACCGCCAACGGCAGTGAGAACCCGAGACGCAAGTATTTCCGCCTCGCGGCGATCAGTGTAGCGGGAAACGATTAGAAATTCCTCGCCGCCCCAGCGCAGCAAAACATCCGAATGACGGATGGCGGAGCTGATCCGGCGAGACATTTCGATCAGGACCCGGTCACCCACGTCGTGGCCGTAGTTATCATTGATTTCTTTGAAGTTGTCGGCGTCGATGAGGTAAAAAACCAGGTCGCGAGTGCGGGCGTCGTGCTTGTCAACGTAGGACCGAAGCGACTGGCTGACATCGGCTTCGATCATGGCCGAAAAGTAGCGGCGGTTACGGATGCCGGTCAGGGGATCGGTCAACGAAGCTTCTTCCAGAACGTCATTGGCGCGTTTCAACTCCTGGTTGAGGCGGTGATGCTTCAGGAAGATCAGGAACGCCATGGCGAACATGGTGCCCAGCGTGAGAAGGATACGGAATCGGGCCACCTCGGGCGGGATCGTGTGGTCGAGCAGGGCGGAGACGGCGATCACGGGTAAAGACAAGACCGCCAGCATGGCCAGGCTCGCCACCCAGGATCCGTAGCGGCTGTCGCGCGGGGCTTCTTGGGCGGGACGCAGGTCGCGGCCTGCCAACCCCAGCAACGTAAAAACTGCAAACGACCCCGTATAAGGTATGTCGTACCAACTGCCGGTAAAATACAAATCCTTTTCGAGGGCGCGATTCAAAATGGCAAACGCAACAGCATTGAACAGAACCGCCAGGGCAAAACCGCCATAGAACTTTTTCCAGCGTCCCGAAGTCTGTCGCCAGAAACCTGCCAGAACAATAATTAGGATGATTGCTCCGCAATCGTAGAGCCGGTCAAAGCTCTTGTCGTAATTCCCTTGATTGGGAGACACGTACTGCCAGCAAACCACGAAGAATACGTAGATATAGAGCCACCAGAACAACAGGAGAAGGAAATCGAGCATGCCGAGCCTTCCCCCACGTTCCGAGGGGGCAAGGTGCGGGCGCAGCAGCAGGCCCGCCAGCATGGGAGCTCCGGCCTGGAACAGAAGAACGTCGGCCGGGTACATGGCGGGCATCTTCATGCGGAAAAACAGGTCGAAGACGATCCACACCAACTGATCGCTGAGCCAAAGACTCCAGCCCATGACTTGCAGCATCCAGAACAGGCGGGTGCGGCCCTTGGTCGCGAGTCCGTTCCCGGCAAACGCCAGCAAGGCGGAGAGCATCAGCAGGGCGCAGGAGATATCGCTGACGGCAGTGAGGGCGATGCCGCGAGGGAGCAAGGCGCAGGATAGAGCCAAGACCACCACAAGAAATACGGCGGCGGCTGCCAAGCTCCTGGAATAATTCGAGTGTGTCAATTCTGCTCCGCGAGCGTTTGCCCTGCGGCGAGGGGATTCGCAGTGGCTGATACTACTCCCGCCGGGGGGCGGGCTCATACTGAAAACACAAATTCCGGATTTCAATTCCGGAGACTCTCACCTACCTTGCCGCTGACCTGCGCTAAGCCTTGGCTCCGGCGGAATAGGTGGGGGGTAGCCTTGGGAATCGATTTCGCGCCGCAGGTCTTCCCAGATTTTGTCGGGCATCTCGAGGAAGATCTTTACTACTTCAGGGTCAAACTGACGTCCCGACCACTTCTCCACTTCGGCCCGCGCCGCCTGCAGCGTCTGGGCTGGACGGTACGGACGGTCGGAGGTGATGGCGTCGAGGGTATCGGCTATAGAGAAGATGCGAGCTCCTAATGGGATCTCTTCTCCTTTGAGGCCGCGCGGGTACCCCGTGCCGTCGAAGCGTTCCTGATGGGAGTACACGATCTCAGAAGCCTCTGCCAGGAACGGAATCTTCTTCAAGATCTGATAGCCGCGATATGCGTGCTCCTGCATGATCCGCTTTTCTTCTTCGGTGAGCTTGGCCGGCTTGAGCAGGATGGCATCGGGAATGGCCATTTTGCCGATGTCATGCAGGAAGGCGCCGCGCGCGATTACCAGAATCTGCTCGCGCGGAACTCCCATGGCACGAGCGATGGCGATGGTGAAAGCGGTCACGCGTTTACAGTGACCTTCGGTTTCAGCGTCCTTGAGGTCGAGCGCATCGCCCAGTGCGGCCAGCGTGATGTCATACGAGCGCTCGAGATTGCTTAGGGCCGCCTGCAACTGATCGGTGCGGGCCTCTACCAGGGATTCCAGGTTCATCTGGTAGTTGAGGTTCTCCATCTTAAGGCGGCGGTTCTCGAGGGCCCGGCTTACGGTGGCCAGCAGAATTTCGCGCTCGAAAGGCTTCAGTACGTAGTCATATGCGCCTTTGCGGATGGCTTCCAGCGCAACCGAGATGTCGTGCACGGCGGTAACCATCACCACCGGCATATCGGGATACTTTTCCTTGGCCCGCTCCAGCAGGCCAAGGCCATCGAGATCGGCCATCATCAGGTCCGAGAGCATCAACTCGAATTCCTCGCCAAAGCTGAGCACCGCGAGGGCTTCGATGCCGGAACTCGCCTGTTTGCAAGCATATCCGGCCGATGTGAGCATCGTCGAGACGATCTCGCGGATGGGCTCTTCGTCGTCGACGACAAGTATTCGGTCAGGCATAGAAACGCTAGAAGATACGCTAGAAGTCTATCGGCGATTGTACCGTACTTACGAGGTGCCGAAAGTAATCATCGAGGTCCGGAAACTCCACCTGAAAAACCCCAGACCGTGGTATTCAGAAAGGAGGAATCTGTACGTCCTATTGCGATGAGCTCACCCCTCTGGACCATCGGGAGTACGGTTACACATCTCGGATTGAGTAAGCCGACAGTCGCGGAATTCGCCCTGTTGATCCTGCTCGCCGGTTCACTGCTGGCGCTGCGCACGTTTCACGAGCGCTATTTCAGAGTGTGGGTTCTGGGATGGACGGCGCTGGTGTCATCGCGCCTGGCGACCGATGTCTTCGCGGCGAAACTTCCCGCTGAGTATGTTCCGGTCGCGGTTCAGACGACGTTTGTGCTGGCGGTGGGACTGTTGGCCGGAGCTGTTCTACTCTACAGCCGCAGCCGCGACTTGATCGTGCCGCTGGCGGTGATTACACCCATTCTGGTGGGCTTCGCGGGAGCGCGCGGCCTGCTCTGGCCGGATGTGGTGCCGCTGCGCATGGCGCTGGAAGTGGCCTACCGCGTCATTCTGCTCACGGCATCGATTGCGTTACTTCGAGCGCGCCGCGGACGCTGGCAGATTTCGCCGTGGATTCTGGCCTTGTCACTGCTCAGCCTGCACCTGCCCTGGACGCCGGTCGCAAACCGGATCCCGGATGTGGTGTTCGTAGTGGCCGAGATTTTCTTAGGCCTGAGCATGCTGGCGATTGTGTTCGACGAGGCGGCGCTGCGAGCCCGCCGGCTCAGCGCGGTGCAGGCACTGACCAGCGCCGCGGCCAGCGCACAACAATATGGAAACTTAGTGCAGACCGCTCTCGAGGAACTGCAGCGGCTGACGGGAGCGAAGGCGGTGTGGTTCCGGCTGGTAGAAGGCGGACACCTGGTAGCAACTCATGCTCTGGGCGTTTCGGCTGACTTTCTCCGCGATGCCGGGTTTGCGGAAATCACGGCGGACCTTTCGAAAAGAATGGAGGCCGGACAGCCGTGGGTGGCCAAGAGGGATGCTGCCGAACCGGAAAACGCGGCCTGCCTGGGGGCCGAAAAACTCGGTCAAGTTGTGATTCTTCCTGTGGTTGGCAAGAAGGCGCCTGTAGGACTGCTGGCGCTGGGCACTTCGCGGCAACGGCACTGGATGCCCGAGGAACTTGAATTCCTGCAGCATTGCGCGCGCCAGGTAGCCACCGCGGTGGAGAATTTCCGGCTGCTGGAGCAGGTTCTGCGTTCACAGCGGCAGTGGATGAACACCTTCGATTCGGTTCACGACATCATCCTGGCGCACGACGCGGACTTCCGGGTCATGAAAGCCAATCAGGTTCTGCTCTCGCATCTGGGCCTGGCCGCCGCCGATGTGATGGGAAACAGTTGCGCGTCAGTGCTTCCCCATAACAACGGCGAATGGACGGGATGTCCCTACTGTGCCATCGGTGGAGACGAAGAGTTTATGGAAGGAGCCGACCTTTGTTTTGGCGGCTTCGCCGTGGTCTCGACTTCGTCCTACACCGAGCAAGGCAGTCCGCAGAAGGGAACCATCCACGTTGTACGCGACATTACCGACCGGCGCTCGGCGGAAGAAAAATACCGGCTGCTCTTCGAACAAGTGCAAGAGGGAGTCTACGTTGCCACGCCCGACGGTCACCTGCTCGACTGTAACGATGCGCTGGTGTACATGCTGGGCTACCCGTCGCGCGAAGAATTGATGGTGATGAACCTGGACGCCGATATCTGCGTTGACGCGGCCCAGCGGGAGGCGTTCCGCAAAGAGATCGAGACCCACAACTACGTGCGCAATTTTGAAGTCACGCTGCGCCGCAAAGACGGGACGCTGTTGCTGGCCTCGGAGAGCAGCTTCGCCACGCGCGGGTCGACCGGAGAAATCGAGCGCTATCAGGGATTCGTGCTGGATGTGACTGAGAAGCGTCGTGCCGAAGAGGACATGCGCCGGCGCAATCGCGAACTGAATGCGCTGAACGCGATGGCGGTCGTGGCGACTCAATCCTTCGATCTGGACGAAATCCTGAACCTGACTTTGCGGCAGGTGGTCTCGCTTTTCGGCGCGGAGAGCGGTTCAGTCTACCTTTCCGACACAGATGCTCCGCTCTATCGGCGGCGCGCGTCGTGGGGACCGAGAAGCCGCGACAAAGCGCGTCCGGCCGAGATTTCGTTTCCCAATGGTTTTGGCGATTTGCTCATGCGTTCCCGGACTGAAGTAGTGACCGCGGAATACTTGCCGCACCTGCCGTCCGACGTCGCCGAGTTCATTCGTTCCGATTCTGACCGGGCCTGGATTTGGGTGCTGTTCTGGGGCAAGGACAGCCCGATCGGTATTATGGGACTCTGCAGCCAGCAGGGTTATGAATATTCGAGCAACGAAGAGAACCTGATGGTGGCGATCAGCCGCCAGTTGGCTACGACCATTGAAAAAGTGCGTTTGTATGAAGAAACCTGCAGGGCTTATGAAGACCTGCGCAAGACCCAGGAACAACTGCTGCAGAGCGAAAAAATGTCAGCCGTGGGGCAGTTGATCGCGGGCGTGGCTCATGAGCTGAACAATCCGCTGACCGCGATTCTGGGCTACTCGCAGCTTCTCGAGAGCGAAGGACTGAACGAACGCGCCCTCGATTATGTTGGCAAGCTGTTCCGGCAGGCGCAACGCACGCACCGTGTAGTGCAGAACCTGCTTTCGTTTGCCCGGCAGCGGCAACCACAGCGCGAGGAAGTCGACCTGCGAAAGGTGCTCGACGAGACTTTGACGCTGCGCGACTACGATCTCAAAACCAACAACATCACTGTCGAAAGGGAAGCGCCCGCCGAGGCCACACTGGTGATCGCCGATCCTCACCAGATCGAACAGGTGTACCTTAATATCATCAACAACGCAGTGGACGCGATTCTCGAGACGGGACGGCAGGGCAAACTCAAAATCCGAATTTTCTGCGAGAACGGACACGTCTGCACGCAGTTTGCGGACGATGGGCCGGGCATCAAAGACCCCAAGCGCATTTTTGATCCGTTCTATACGACCAAGAGCGTGGGCAAGGGAACCGGGCTTGGGCTGAGCATCTGCTACGGCATTGTGAAGGAGCACGGGGGCGACATCACGGCTCAAAACGGCCCGGACGGCGGTGCCGTAATGGAAGTGAAACTGCCGGTCGCTGCGCACAGCAGCACTAAGACCGAGCCGGCGGCCGTGGCTCCGCGCAAGCGCGAAGGGGCGATTGGGGGGCGGGTTCTGCTGGTGGAAGAAGAAGATGCGGTGCTCGATTTCGAACGCGATGTGCTGGCCGGCGCCGGCGCTACCGTGGTGACCGCGAAGACCAGCCAGGATGTAAAGACCCGTCTGCTTTCCGAGCCGTTCGACGCCGTCATCATGAACGGCAAGTTGCCGGGCGACTGGAGTGCGAAAGAAGCCTACACCTGGCTGAAAGAAAGTTGCCCGGGGATGGAAACGCACGTCCTGTTTACCTACTCCAACAGCGTGGAACTGGGCGATGCTCGCAGCTTTCTGCAGGACAACAACATTGCGTACCTGGCGAAACCTTTTGAGGTTGCAGACCTGATCTCGCAGGCGCGCCGCTTGCTGCAGAAAGCGCAAGCAGCGGCTTCGGCCAGTTAGCATCCTCGCCGCGCACGTTACCTCCAGGCAGACCTTAATCTTTCCAGAGCCTCCGGGCAAGAGCTTCTGCGCGGGACAACTTGGTCGCGCCCGACGCCCAATAGCCGAAGACCGAAGCCCGGGTTACAGGTCGTTGCGTAACAGTTTCACGATTTGACGGATGGCTTTGTCATTGCGCCGGTACCAGCGCCACTGGCCGCGTTTGACGGCTTCGACCAGGCCGGCTTTGGTGAGAATCGCCATGTGATGAGAAATGGTGGGCTGCGAGAGGCGGACGCAGGTTTCAATGTCGCCGGCGCAAAGGCTCGCGCGCTTGGTGATCGGATCTTTTCGAGTTAAATCCCTTGGTTTCGCAACTTTTACGCCAGAACCCTTCGCTCCGGTGCAGGCTCCACGCTCTTTCAGGGTTTGCAGAATGCGGCGGCGAGTGGGGTCGGCGATGGCGTGCAGCACGCGGTCCAGGGAAGGTTCTGACGCTGTCATGGATGGAACAGGAATAACTCTTGAATTGATGATTGTCAATGTAAGAATGTCTGTGAGTGGGGGGCGAAATTTTGCTTCGTCTTTACCGCCTATGGGCATTATTTTTTGACGATTGGATTGTACCCGTCGCCAATGAGGCGCGTGCGCGTGGCTTCGGCATCCTTGATGTCGGGGAAGGGGCCCACCTGGATGCGGAAAAGCTTGTCGGCCGCGGCGCTAGCGGCCACGAACGCCGGATACTCCTTCTTTTTTAGAGCGTCAACGAGGGCGTCGGCATCTTCCTGTTTGCTGACCGCCGCGACCTGCACAAAATAGGGGCTGGTGGGCAGCATGGTCGAGGGATCGGACGCGTTGCTCGCAGGGGTCGCGGAGGCGGATGGATTGGCCGACGGGTTGGAGGCGGAACTCGCAGGATTGCTGGAATCGGCGGGCGTCACCGGCTTTGCATCCGCCGTGGGCGCAGTCGCGTCCGGGGGAACGCTCTTCTCAACCGGCTTGGATGTGGCGGCAGGCGCGGACGTCGGGTTGCCGGCGGGCTTAGTCCCGCCGGATGTTGCCGGCATGGAGACCGCAGCGGTGGTGAAGGCCGGCTCCGACTTACTGCCCAGCTTGTAGCCCAAAGAAAAAGAACCGGCGCAGATGGCAACCAGCACGAAGAACAGGACCAGCAGCTTGCCAGTCCCGAGTGTGATCTCGGTGTCCTCAGACGAAGTCATGGCGCTACTCCCAAAACTCTGGCGATTTCACGTCCCACTTTCCTCTCGTTCCCTGTGTAGCGGACTCGCGGGGAGCGAGAATGTTGACTACTAGCCCCGGCGCACATTCGCCTAAAGCCAATTCTTAAACCGCCGCAATTAGGCCGTCTTTCCCGGTGCGGCGCCAGAGCCCGACGTCCCCAGAAGCTTTTGCAGTCCCGAGAAAAAGTCCACCGGAACGGGAAAAATGACAGTCGTGTTTTTCTCGACACCGATTTCGGTCAAAGTCTGCAGGTAGCGCAATTGAACGCTGACCGGCTCGGTGGCCAGCAAATGCGCGGCATCGACCAGGCGCTGCGCGGCAGAAAATTCACCTTCTGCGTGGATAATCTTCGAGCGTTTTTCGCGCTCGGCCTCGGCCTGCTTGGCCATGGCGCGCAGCATGGATTCCGGCATATCGACTTGCTTCACCTCGACGTTGGTCACTTTCACGCCCCAGGGGGAAGTGTGCTGATCAAGGATGCTCTGCAGGCGCAGGTTGATCTTCTCGCGGTGAGAGAGCAGTTCGTCGAGCTCCTGTTCGCCGAGCACGGAGCGCAGTGTGGTCTGCGCAAACTGGGAGGTCTGGTAGGTGTAGTTGGAGACTTCGACCACCGCCTTGCGCGGCTCGATGACGCGCAAAAAGATGACGGCGTTGACTTTCAGGGTGACATTGTCGCGGGTGATGATGTCCTGGGGAGGAACTTCGAACGCTTCCTGGCGCAGGGAAACGCGCACGATCCGGTCCAAGGGAGCGAAGACGAGAATGATGCCCGGCCCCTTGGCGGTGTCCAGCAGGCGGCCCAGGCGAAAGATGACGCCGCGCTCATATTCCGCCAGAATCTTGATTGAGTTCAGCAGATAGATGCCGATGATGACGACGATGACCGTCGTACCAATACCAAAAGGAAGTTCCATGAATGCCTCCGCGTTCAGGGGAGCCGGGGCTCCTTAAGCGGATTGTATAGCAGTGGGACTGCCGCGAAGCGCATTTCGGATCGCAGAGCGGTTGCCTGCCTTGATTCACAGGCGAGTGAGAACTGAAATGGCGCCGGCAGTGCGCGGGCAAGCCTGCCCTGAGCGAAGTCGAAGGGAGTGCCCGCGCCACAGTTGCAAGGACACATTTCAAATTGCGGCCGGAGTAGGCATGGGCGACTCAGGAACTGACATGGGATCGACTTGCAGGATGAGGCCGTCCACCCTACGCACGACCACGAGCTGCCCGGCCGGCAAGGCCGACGAAGCGATGGCATCCCAAAGCTCGCCGTGGACGAAGACTTTGCCCTGCGGCGTAAGTGCGGTTTGCGCTACGCCTGTCTCGCCAATCATGCCCTGAGAGCCGGTGACTACCTTATTGCGCCTGGCCTTGAGCGCGATGGTCATCAAAAACGCGGTGATCAATCCCAGAGGAATGCTCACCGCCAGCGCGGTGACTAGATGCACGCGCATCTCCGGAATGGGAGCATCGACGAGCAGCAGTCCGCCCAGCGTGAGCAGCGCGATGCCGCCGATGGTCGCGACACCGTGCGTCACGAACTTGGCTTCGGCTGCGAACAGCGCAAACGCCCCAAGAATCAAACCTAGGGCCGCGAAGCGTGTGGGCAGCAGATTCAACGCGAATGCCGCGAGCAGAATGAAAACCACTCCCACCGTCCCGGGCACGACGGCTCCGGGGTGGTTGAATTCGATGTAGAGGGCGAAGGCGCCGATGGCCAGCAGCAGGAATGAAATATTTGGATCCATGAGGTAATCGAGAATGTGCTGCTTCAGCGTCATCTCGAAGAGCACGATGGGTTGTCCACTGAGGTTGAGGGTTACAGTTTTTCCGTCGAAACGTTTGATCGGTTTGCCGTCAAGCTGGCGGAAGAGATCCTGCTCGCTCGAGGCCACATAGTCGATGAGATGCTGCGCGAGCGCTTCCTGATCGGTGAACGATTTTGAGGCGCGCACGGCACTTTCCGCAACTTCTACGTTGCGTCCGCGGCGGGAAACGACCGAGCGCATGAGAGCCGCGGCATCATTCTCGATTTTCTGTTTCATCTCGTCATCCGGCTTCGCCGTGACCGGGCCAAACAGCAGCACGGGATGCGCTGCGCCGGCGTTGGTTCCGGGAGCCATGGCAGCCACGTCGGCCGATTCGAGAATGAAGATGCCCGCAGAACCAGCGCGGCTGCCGGTGGGCGCCACGTAAAGGATCACGGGAACCGGCGAGTTCGAGATCTTTTCGATAATCTTGCGCGTCGAGTCGAGCAGGCCCCCGGGCGTGCTGATCTCGATCAGGACGGCCTGATCGTTGCGCCGCTGGGCTTCATCCAGGGCACGCGACAGGTACTCCTGGGAAATAGGCTGGATGGTGTCGTTGAGGACAACCTTGAGAACCTCGGCCGGCGCCGACGAGCAGAGAAGCCAGGCCGCAGCCAGGCAGCTGAACACTCGAAAAATCACGGCGTGCTTCGCGTCAGTCTTCATATCAGTGAAAAGCGGCTGCAAGAATTGGCACCCTACATTTTCGGGAAGTTCGGGTCCGCTTTCACTTCGAGAATCTGCTTGGTGTGCCGTTCACTGTGCGCGGCGATGAACAAAACCCATTCGTAGCCATCCATGTTTTTCCCCAGGGGACTCATAATGGCGTCTTCGCGCAAGCCGTTCGTGTTCTTCCGGAGATCTTCGGTCGCGTTGCGGCTCTCGAGGAACGCTTTCAACGAGCCTTCTGGCGATCCGAAACGATTCGTCGGCCGCAGCGGATCGGGAGCCTGCCGCTTCACAGAACGATCGGGGACCGCAGCCAGCACTATGTGATCGATAGCGGCCACGTCGTCACCCGCGGGCCGCGGTCCAGCCTTCATAACTTTTTCGACCACCATTCCGCGCAGAAGGTCCTCAGCGGCAGCGACGTGCTCCGTGCATTCGTCCACCGACCAGCGATCAGGCGCGGGCTCGAAATTCCATTGCGCCGGCGTCAAACCTTTGGTGGCATCAATGACGACCTGCTTGCTGGATTCCAGATAAGTCATTGCCTTGTCGCGGTCCGCCGAAGTCAGGGACTGCGCGTGGACCGAGATGGCGGCGCAGATCAAAATCAGCAGCAACGAAATCAGGGCGTTCTTCTTGAACATGCAGCTCTCCTGAAAGTCTTCCAGTTTTCTTTTCCAATTCAGTCTCGTCAATTCCAATCTTACCTCTACTTGTGAACGGCGGCGTGAATTTCTGGATTGGCGGACTCGCTGGGCTCCACAGCCGCTGGATCAGCAAGATGACTGGCGGAAGGGCTGGTCCAGCCTGGCAAGTAAGTGCTGCCCGTGATCAGCCTCGCACCGCGCTCGTAAGTCACGTAGGACCACGCCCACTGAATGAAAACCAGCAGGCGGTTGCGAAAACCAATCAGAAACAGGATGTGAACGAACAACCAGGACAGCCACGCGACGAAACCTGAAATGTGGATTTTGCCGAACTGCGCGACAGCGGCGGCTCGGCCGATGGTGGCCAGGCTGCCCTTGTCCCAGTAGTGGAATCTGGGGCGGGAGTCACCCCCCCCACCCTCTCGCAAAGAACGCGAGAAGGATGGGGCACTCCGCTCAGATTTTTCGGTTGGCGATTCGATTTCCCGGCGAATCAGTTTGGCAACGAACGTCCCCTGCTGCAGCGCCACAGGCGCGACCCCGGGCAGCATTTTTCCGTTTTCGTCTTTAAGTGTGGCCAAGTCGCCGATCACAAAGACTTCGGGATGGCCGGGGAGGCTCAAGTCCGGCTCAACCGGAACGCGGCCGGCGCGGTCGACGTCCGCAGTCAGCTTCCTGCCCAGCGGCGAGGCGGCGACTCCCGCTGCCCACAGAATCACGGTCGCAAGGAACCGGGTCTCACCCACGTGAATGGATCCGGCCTCGACATGGGTTACGACCGTCGAGGTGCGCACCTCCACGCCCAGATGCTCGAGCTGTGCCTGAGCGCTGCGCGAAAGATCTTCGGCGTAAGCGGGTAGAACGCGCGGGCCGCCTTCCAGCAAAAGAATGTGAGCCATCTTGGGATCGATAGCGCGATATTCGTGCGCTAACGCGTGATGGCTGATTTCGGCCAGCGTTCCTGCGAGCTCCACTCCGGTGGGGCCACCGCCAACGACCACAAAGTTGAGCGGCGCGACCGTTTCCCCAGCGGCTACCTGGCGCTCGGCGAGTTCGAAAGCCAGCAGCACACGGCGGCGAATTTCCAGGGCATCTTCAATAGTTTTGAGGCCGGGAGCGAACGGCTCCCAGTCTTCGTGTCCGAAATAGGAATGGCGCGCCCCGGCGGCCACGATCACGTAGTCATAGGCAATTTCGCAGTCCGGAGTCTCGACCCTGCGGCGGTCGAGGTCGAATCCGGTGACTTCCGCCATAAGAACTTCTACATTTTTGTGAGACGAAAGAATCGAGCGAATGGGCGCCGCGATTTCTCCGGGAGAGAGACCGGCGGTCGCGACCTGGTAGAGCAGTGGCTGGAAAGTATGGTGATTCTTACGGTCAATGACTGTGATCTGCGCCTTCGCGTGCGCCAGGGTTTTCGCGGCGTTGAGGCCTCCGAAACCGGCGCCCACGATTACTACACGCGGCTTTGCCCCGCCGTTCGCATAGCCCTCGATCTTGCTGTTCAAACCCACACTCTATAAGATTCACCGCGATGGCAGACGGTTCCAGAAGTTCTCCTGATGGTGCTCCCGCGGCCAGTGCGCATCCGGTTTGGACTCGCCTGCTGATCCCGTCGACGGCCGACACCATCTTCATCGCCCTGCTGGCCGTTCTCACCTGTACATCGTTATCGGTGCGGCTGCTGGGAGATGCCGGCATCGGATGGCACATTCGCACCGGCCAGCAGATTCTCGCTTCCCACGTCATTCCACGCGTGGACTCGTTCTCCTCGACCATGAGCGGCAAACCGTGGTTCGCATGGGAGTGGCTCTATGACGTGATGGTTGGCGGACTGGAGCACTGGGCGGGGCTGAACGGAGTGGTGTGGCTTACGTCGGTCGTGATTGCGGGCGTGTTCGCGTGGACCTTCCGGCTGTTGGTCCGGCGCGGGACCAATGTGTTCGTGGCGCTGGTGCTGGTGCTGCTGGCGGCTTCCGCCTCGATGATTCACTTTCTGGCGCGGCCGCACGTGGTGAGCTGGCTGTTCACCGTGGCTTGGTTCTGGATTCTGGATTCCTCGGAGAAGGAATGCTCGGAGAAAGATTCCTCGGAAAAAGACGGCTCGGCAGGTGCCGCGACCAGATCTCGCCAACGCCTATGGGCTTTACCGTTGTTGATGTTGGTCTGGGTCAACCTGCATGGCGGATTTCTGGTCGGTTTCGTTCTCCTCGCGATTTATTGGCTGAGCGCGGTCTGGTCCGAAGTTAGCCTGCGCGAGGACAAGTTCTCCGAATTCATGCCCAAGATGCGATGGCGGGCGCGAGCCAGAAACGTGGAGGTTGCTGGGCTTGCGGTTGCCGTAGCGTCCCTGGCAAATCCCTACGGATGGAGATTACACGCACACATCTATCGCTATTTGACCAACCGCTTCCTGATGGAGCACATTGACGAATTTCAATCACCCAACTTTCACGGCGTGGCGCAGAGGTGCTTCGCGTTGCTCGTACTGCTGGTGATAGTCGCGCTGGCGGCGCGGCCCCGCGAATTGCGAGTGAGTGAAGCTCTGGTGATTCTGTTCGCCCTGTATTCCGGTTTCTATGCTTCGAGAAATATTCCGGCTTCTTCGCTGCTGCTCGTGCTGGTGATGGGGCCCTTACTGTCAGGTGCGATCGAGAGACTGGAGGGCCGAAGACTTCCGTTGCGAAACTTGCTTGCTGGCATGACTGAGTTGGCGGAGCGGATGGGGTCCGTGGAAGAAACTTTGAAGGGGCATCTGTGGGCGATCGCTGGCGTCGCCGCAACCTGCTGGATCGCGGCGCACGGCGGCAGGCTGGGATCGACTACCTTGATGGACGCGCATTTTGACGGTAAGCGCTTTCCCATCGCCGCCGTGGACTTCCTCGATCGCAGAGAGGCGCAGGAAAGAACGGCCGAGACTGGAACCGCCGAGGATGAAACTGCGCGGAAAAGCCAGCCGGTAACGGCTCCCGATTATTGGGGAGGATATTTGATCTACCGCCTCTCTCCTCGCACCCTGGTTACAGTGGATGACCGCCACGACTTCTATGGCGAAGAATTCTTCAAGTCTTACTTGAAGATGGTGCATGTGGACCCGGGCTGGGATGGGCTTCTGGAGAAGTATCAAGCCCGTCGCGTCCTGGTCCCGAAGGGTTCGCCCCTGGCCAACATTCTTGAACTAAGCCCGCCCTGGAAGATCATTTATTCCGACGATATCGCGGTGATTTTTGAGCGGCCCGCGGGCGCGAGGCTGCCGTGAACCCTCTAGGCTAGATTGAGAACGCGGCCAGTGAGAGCACCCTAACGCCGGTCGTTAGTGTCGATGTTGAAGCCGAGGATGGCGTTGACCTCGACTGGCTGGTTGCCAATCATCACCGGGCTGAACTTCCAACTGGGCAGGGCGGCCAGCACTTTGGCCGTCATCTCCGGCGGGCCGGCGTCGAGGACGCGAAGATTCTTTAGGTTTCCAGAAGTGTCGAGAACGCAGGTCACCACCAGGCGGACGTGCGGCAATCCGGCCGGCAACTCGGCGTGAATGGGCTCGGGATTGGTGAGCGCTCCGGCAGTTCCGCGAGTGGGCGTGGGTTCGGAATACGTCATGACCGCCGGAAGGGGCGAGTTGTCGATATAGATGTCATGCGTGGCCCCGGCGAGCAGGTGGTAATAACCGAAGGCTCCGCCCGAACTGGCTGTGCTTTGAATGCTCACGCGCAGGCTGTGCTGCTCCTTGACCGACGAGCGGCCGGGAAGACTCGGATTTCCGCTGCCGACGTTGGAGCCAAAATCAACGGTCACAATGCTGCTGCCGCCGGCCACGGACACGCCGGGCACGGCCGGAGTACCAGCGGTCGCGTTGCCTGCACCCCCGGGGCCGGGAGTGGGCGAGATGCCAGCTTTCGCGGCGGGATCGGAACCGTGGCCGGTTCCAGCCTTGCCGCCGCCCGAGCCTGCTCCATTCGCACCGCCTGCAATCATGCCGCTCCCAGGCCCCTCGCCACGCACCATGCCAGAACCGCCGCCGGAGCCGCCGAGGCCAGGCTTCTCGCCGCCGGCCGGCGACATGGCGATGGAACCGGGCCGGGCATTCGCCGGCAGCCCGACTTTCGGTCCGGGATCCTTTGAGACCACCACGCCTGAATCGGCTCCGCTGCCTGAGGAGCGTGGCGGGGCGACCACGGCGCCGGCATCAAGAGGCGCGCCCAGTCCAGGGCCACTGCTGCCACGCCCCGAGCCAGTGAGTCCGTCAGCCTTGCCCAGAGATGGCGGCGGCGGGACGACACTCCGGGCGAGTGCAGTGCTGGCAAGGCCAGATAGCTGGTTTGCGCGGGGCCCACCTGCGCCAGAAACGGTGGGGGGTGGGAGTACCACTGCGGGAGAAGGTGCGGGATTTGCCACGGAGGAGCGTCCACCAGGCAAGGTTGACCCTGCAACCGAAGGTGGTGGTGGAACTACCCCAGCGCCAATAGCAATCCGATTTATCCCCGCTCTGGCTCCGGAAGAGCCTACCGCGGGAGGCGGGGGAACAACCTGGGCGGTGAGCGAACCGCCGGCCGTGCGCGACAAACTGCTGTCGGCCATCGTTGGCGGCGGAGCCACAACTGCGGGACTGCCGAAAACTCGATCCAGCAAGCTGCCCATAAACGATGTGCTCGCGGCCGGCGTCGGCGGCGGAGCAACTACTGTCTTCGCGACATCCGGCACGCTGCCGCCGGCCAGCCGGTGCGTATCCTGAACGTCGGCGGAGGGCGGCGGGGCAATTACGGACGGCGCCGGCATGGCCAGCTTCGGATTTCGCCTGCCCTCGCGCTCCGGAGCCGAGACGGGCGGCGGCACCACGGCTGCATTGGCCATTTGCACCGGCGAGCGCGAACTGTCGGGGTTGAACGTTGTGGGCGCCGGGGGCACGACGCTGGAATTCAGAGCCGGGGCGGAACGGGACTGGTCGCGAGATGCGTCCCGGGGGAGATTGGGCGCCGGAGCCACGACGCTGGTATTCAGGGAAGGCGTGATCAAAGCCCGGTCGCGAGAAACGTCAGGCGATGGAGGAATCACGTTGGTCGACATCGTCGGCAGGGTACGGGTTCGATCGCTGGAAATCCTGGGCGCGGGCGGCACTACCCTAGAGTTCAGCGCGGGTGCCATCAGAATTCGGTCGCGGGAAACACTGGGAGCCGGAGGAATCACCGCACCCAACGAGACGGCGGCGCGCGACAGATCCGTTGTCAGGCTCGGAGCGGGCGCAACCACGCTGGACGGAAGATTCGGTTGGGTACGGGAAGAACGCAATCCCTCGGTCGGAGGCGGGCCCGCGTCCGGGCGAATCGCAAGCAGATTCGCCACCGGTCCCGCTGATGGGGCAAGCTTGATCTTTGGAGCGTCGAGTACTTTCTCGACCAGCGAGCCGCCACGCGCCACTTTGATGGTTTGCGTGTGATGATGCGCCTCCGTGCCGCCGGCGCGGCCTGAGGCCCCGGCGTGCGTTCCTCCTAAATCTTCGGTTCGGGGAAGTTCGTCGCCTGAGTAGTAGATAACGTCGTGGCCCGTCAGCTTGGGCGGCAGGTACGGCTGAAGCTGCGCCAGCTTGATGGGAACGATGACAGCGAGGAAAATCAGAAACAGCTCAAGCCCGCACGCGGACAACATGATGCGGAGCGGAATCAGGCCGAAAGGGGCTTCGCCGGCCAGACGGGCCGTAGAGCGAGAAAGAGCCGGGCGAATCGAGGTGACGAACTCGTCCCAGGGAGAGGACCACTCCACCAGCAGGCGCGGGGCATCGTGCAGCTGCGTGACTTCTTCCTTTTCGAGTTGGAGTGTCGCACTCACGGCAGCTTCACATCGCCATCCTTAGCCAGTGTCATTTCAATTTTATCCCCGATTTCGGTCCCGGTTTGGGTAAGGGATTGACTCGGCAGTTCCAGCACTGAAGCCGCCCGCCCGCGCACGGGAGCGAAACGCCAGGGCCGCAGCCCGTGCTCGATGTGGATCACGACGCTGTCCCGGTCGAGATAAACGACATCAATGGCAAATCCCATAGCCAGAGTATGAACGCCGTGGCAGGGGACAATCCAGAGGCCTCGGCCGTTACGAAAGTCATCCGGCGAAGTTCCTAACAGGCCACGGAGCCGGGCCCAGTGGGTGTTGGCCAAGGCCACTTCCCGAGCCAGGTACACCTGGCGGGTCTGGTTGAAGGCCTGGGCTGTACCCGCCTGGCCACTTGAGGAGAAAACTGCCATGTTACGGAATGCTCCCTTTGCACTTCTGCCGTGCTTACTTCCCGCCTGAGACGGGACCGAGCTGCCGGATCAGGTCGATGACCGCCGGTCCGATGGTTACAAAAATGATTGAAGGCAGAACGAATAGCACGAGGGGAGGAACCATCTTGATGGTGGTCTTGGCGGCCTGTTCTTCGGCCCGTTGCCGGCGCTCGGTGCGGAGGGAATCGGAATGCACGCGCAGCGCTTGCGCCACGCTGGTGCCGAAGCGGTCGGTTTGAATCAACGTGCCTACGAGTGAGCGAATATCGTCGACGCCGGTGCGTTCCACGAGGTTGCGGAGGGCTTCGGCGCGCGGTTTGCCGGCGCGCATCTCCAGATCGACCAGGTGAAACTCATCGCTCAGGTCGGGATGGGCGTGGTACAAATCCTGGCCCACGCGCATCAGGGCCTGATCAAGCGCCAATCCAGCTTCGACGCAGATTACGGTCAGATCGAGAGCATCGGGCAATCCCAGGCGGATGCGTAGCTGGCGGTTCTTGATCATGCGCTTCAACGCGAAGCGCGGAATGAAAAAGCCGAGACCGGGGATGCCCGCAATCAGAAAGAGATTATCAAAACCCGAAATCAGCGCCACAGCCGCGAAGCCCACTGCGGCCAGCAGAACTCGAGATCCGAAGTAAAGAGTCACATGCCGGGATTCTCGGTATCCTGCGCGGATGAGCCAGGCCCGGGTACGCGAGACGTCGGCCGGCGACAGCGGAATCGCTTTGCTGAGAGGATCGAGGGCCTGCTCAATGCGCTCGCGCATGGCAGCCTTTTGTTCGGTCGGCGGGCGAGCGCCCAGGGCCCGTAATCGAGCTCCCAACACCGAAGTGGGCGTAACCACCGCCGCGCCGAAGAAAAAGACCACCAGCACGACCGTCACTGAAACCACGATGGTGAGGATGAGAGGCAACATTTCTTTATCCGAACCCCAAATCAGAACCCAACTCAGAACTCCAACGCGATCAGCATCGAGCGACTACACCTGGATCTTAATGATCTTCCGGATCACAAAATATCCGATCGTCTGCAATGTAATTCCAGCCACCAGCAGCGTGTGCCCGATCGGATCGGCAAAGAGCGGCCGAATGAAAGAAGGTTCGACCAGAAGCATCACGGTTACGATGACCGGCGGCATGCCCATCAGCAGAGCCATGGTCAGGCGGCCCTGGGCGGTGTAGACCCGCACCTGGCGCTGAATCTTGAAACGCTCGCGGATCACATAAGACAAGTTATCGAGAATCTCGGCGAGGTTGCCGCCAGTTTCCCGCTGGAGCATGACGGCCGTCACGAAAAACTTCACGTCCACCAGCGGAACACGTTCGGTCAAGTTGACCAGGGCATCGCGCACCGGCATGCCGAACTTTTGTTCTTCGTAGAGTTTTCGGAACTCTCCGCAAACCGGCTCTGCGACCTCACTGGCTATCATCTCCAGCGCTGTGGTGAAAGCGTGGCCGGCGCGAACCGCGCGGGCAAGGGTGTCGATAGCTTCAGGAAAGAGCTCTTCGAATTTTTCGAAGCGCTTGGTACGCCGGTAGGACGCGTACGAATAGGGCAACAGAAAACCCACCAGCATGGCCACCCAGGCCACCACGCCCTTCCCGCTCCATACCAGCGCGGCAATGCCGGCTATGGCCGAGGACAGAGCACATACGCCGATAAAGTTTCCGGCGCGCAGCCTCGTGTCGCCCTGCGCCAGCATGACCTGGATCGCGGAAACGCGTTCGGAGCGCCGCAGCAGGCTGTCGAGTGCGGGGATTCGGCTGAGTTGCTCGTCGCGCAACAGCGCGGCATCTTCCGCAGGCGGCTGGTCGGGCGTTTTCTGCACCGCCGCCAGACGATCCTTGATGATGCGTGCCCGGGAGCTCCGCTGATCGAACAGCGAAAACAGCACGAAAATTCCCAGCGCCACCAACACGAATACGAGAATTGCGATCAGAGCCGGCATACGGCAGAACTTTCCATTTCCCTTCTGGTTACGCTCCCGCGCAAGCTTCTACACTTCCACTTTTGTGTCGAACAACGCTGGCCTCAGACGCGCGCCCGCCGACGCCAGACGTTCGGCGAATTGCGGCCGGATCCCGGTGGCGCGGAATGCGCCACGAACTTTGCCGTTCTCGTCGAGCCCGGTGCGCTCGAAAACGAAAATGTCCTGCATGGCGATAAAGCCTTCGTCCATGCCGGTGATTTCAGAAATGGTGATCACCTTGCGTGTGCCGTCGGAGAGGCGCGCGATCTGAACCACAGCGTGCACGGCCGACGCGATCTGGTAACGCACCGCGCGCTCCGGAATGTTGAGGTTGGCCATGGAAACCATGTTCTCGACGCGAGCCATGGCGTCGCGTGGCGCGTTGGCGTGCACCGTAGTCAGCGAGCCTTCGTGGCCGGTATTCATGGCCTGCAACATGTCAAAGGCTTCTTCGCCGCGGACCTCGCCCACCACGATGCGGTCCGGACGCATACGCAAACTGTTGATCACGAGCTGCCGTTGCCGTATCGCCCCTTTGCCTTCGATGTTGGGCGGACGGGTCTCGAGGCGCACCACGTGCTCCTGCTTGAGTTGGAGTTCGGCCGCGTCTTCGATGGTGACGATGCGGTCGGAGTTCGGAATGTAGCCCGAAAGCACGTTCAGCAGTGTGGTTTTGCCGGCGCCGGTTCCGCCCGAAACCAGGATGTTAAGCCGTCCCTTCACCATCGCCGAAAGCAATTCCAGCATGGGCTCGGTGAGAGTGTGGTTTTCGATCATCTGGCGGGCGGTGACCGGCTCGCGTCCGAAACGGCGGATCGACAGGCACGGCCCGTCGATCGCAAGCGGAGGAATAATGGCGTTGACGCGCGAACCGTCGGCGAGGCGGGCGTCCACCATGGGCGAAGATTCGTCAACCCGGCGACCCACGCGCGAAACGATGCGCTCGATAATCTGCATCAGGTGGGTGTTGTCTTTGAACGACAGTGCCGTGAGCTCGAGCTTGCCGGCGCGCTCAATGTAGACGCGGTCGAAGCGGTTCACCAGGATGTCGGAAACGCTGTGGTCTTTCAGCAGCGGCTCGAGCGGACCCAGGCCAAAAATTTCATCAAGAATCTCCCGCGACAGGCGGTCGCGCTCCAGGAAACTGAGAGGGACGACTTCGTTGTTAACCGCGTTGCGAATGACAATCAGAACTTCGTCCCGCGCGGAATCCCCGGACGTTTTGCCTAATTTTTCCAGATCAAGCCGGTCGAGAATCTTCCGGTGCAGGTCAGCTTTCACCTGCTGGAACAAAGATTGCTCGGATGCCTGCACGTTTGCCATAGCTCTTTTAACCGACTGGCTGCTGTATTAATTCGATCTCATACCGATTTAAACAACGACCACGCCGCGCGTTTCACTTCAATATCGTTGCGCGTGAGTTCCTGCGCCAGCCCAATGAAGCAACGGGCGATCTCACTGTGGCCCTGTGCCATCAGCGGGGTTCCACGGTCAATGGCGGTGGAGACGGCGAAGTACTGGTTGGGAACGCGCCACAGGAGTTTCGCTCCAGCGGCGGCTTCGGCATCGGCTTCGCTGAAGCCGGGCACCTTGCGAAAGCGATTCAGCACCAGACCCACGCGCTCGCGATTTCCAGACTCACCCAGGTATTGCTGGACTCGGGCCGCGCTCCACAGAGAAGCAACATCGGTGCAAGCCACCAGCAGTACTCTCTCCGACACGTTGGCGATCAGGCGCGTAGCCGCGTCGAATCGCGTAGAGACGTCCACCACGACATAGCGATAGTGCGCCACCATCATGTCGAACAGCTTGATGAATTCCGCGGTGGCGGAATCCACCGTGGCCGGCACGTTGGCTCCAGCTAACAAATGCAGCCCCCCGGAATGGTGGGTCATGAAGCTTTCGAGCAGCCCAGTGTCCATGCGGTGCAGATTCCGGGTCGCATCCGCCACACTGAACAGGGGCTTGACATTCAAATGCAGCGCAGCATGGCCGAGCGGGGCCAGGTCCACCAGCGCGGTTTGCCCATGGGCAGCCTGCAGCGCCAGCGCCAGGTTTACCGCCACTGTGGTGGCTCCGCTTCCCCCCTTGGCGTTGACCACTGAAAATACTTTGCCCTTCGGGCCCTCTTTCTGACTCCGCCGCTGTGCCGTGGTGAGGCGGACGAAGGCCTCGAGCAAATCGGTGGTAGTGGTAGGCCGCTCAATGAACTCGCGGGCGCCGGCCCGCATGGCGTTCACAATAACCTGAGGCTGACTCAGCGTTCCGATGGCAAATACGGCGGAATCCTGCAGTTCCTGATGCAGCAATTCAATGGCTCGCAGCGCGACCGTTCCGTTATCGGAGGGGATATCCACCAGGATTACGTCCGGTTCGGCAGCGCGCACGCGGCGCACTACGGGATCTGAAGCCGCCACCGGAAAGCTGGCACAGGTATGAACCGTGCGCGCGACGCTGGTGCCGTCGACCAGCACCTGCAGAACCGTGCGCTGCTCGTTATCCGTGGCTACGATTACAACCGAAAGCTCTGCCATGCCCCGCTACTTCTCCCAACCTGCCGCGGCTTCCCGCGGCGGCTCACTTACCCAACGGTTTATCAAACTTGCTGTTGTCAATAAACGGCTTCGGATCTTTGGGCAGCGTCGGAGTTTCGGTGCTTGGGGAGACCCGGTGTACCGTACATAAGACCATCAATTCAGAATTATTTTTCTGCAAGCTCTTGCTGCGAAAGAAAGCTCCCAGGATCGGAATGTCGCCGAGACCAGGAATCTTGTTGTAGACATCGGTGACGCGATTGTCCATCAGGCCAGCAATCACAAAACTCTGGCCATCCTGCAGTTCAAACTCGGTTTCAGCTTTGCGCGTGCTCAGGGCTGGAACGGTAAAGCCTGAGATGGTCAACGCGTTCGAGAAGTCCAGCGTGCTCACTTCCGGAGCCACCTTCAGATGGATATTCCCGTTGGGCATGATGACCGGCGTGAACACGAGCTTGACGCCGAATTCCTTGAAAGAAATGGTGACCGCAGTAAAGCCCGCCCCCGGCTGCACAATCGGAAACGGAAACTGGCCGCCTGCCAGGAAACTGGCTTCCTTCCCATTGACCGCGATCAGGTTGGGTTCGGAGAGGATTTGCAACAGGTTACTCGTCTCCAGCGCCTGAATGACGGCTCCAAAGTGAATGTCGGGCCGGAACAAGAACAAATTCAGGACGTTGCTCAGGGAAGCATTGGCCGAGAAAGGAGCGCTCTGGCCTACATTCTGGGTAATGGTTTGCGGGCCGACGCCGCCGTACTGGCCGGTGGTGGTGGTGCCCACGGTATTGGCCGCGCCTGTGGAAATCAAGTTCACGCCCAACTGCGTTAGAGCGGAGCGGTCTACTTCCGCGAACTTTACCTGCAGCAGAACTTCCTGCGCCCCCACCGGGCCGAAGGTTAGGACGTTGATGACTTTCGGCGAGTAGGCGCTAGCCAGTTCGCCGGCCCGCTTCGCAACATCCTCGGTCGAAACATGCCCGGACAAAACGATCGCCGCCCGCGACGGGGTCACAGCAATCTGCTCCTCGGGAAAAACCCGGTGTTCTTCTTCCGTGCAGGCGCTCACGTCGACATCCACGCGCAGGTCGAAGCTGCGCGAGCGCTCCAGTTCGTCCCAGATCAGCAGGGAAACTTCGCCCGGAGTATGGCCATGCACCAGAATTTGCGTAGGTGTGATCACTTGCGCGTAAGCGATGGTGGGGTCCGTAACCGAGATGCGCTTCAAGCGTTCCGTGGTGTTAATGAGCAGCGACTTTCCCACCATCACGCGCAGCGGAGCCGAACCTTGTGGCTGTTCCGACTGCGGAGGAAGGTTTGCCGTCTGTGTACCGGTCGGGGCAGTTGTGTTCTGGGCAGGATCGGTTGCGGGTGTAGACTGCTGCAGTTCAGAGAACGCGCGAAAGGGCAGAAGCATCGCGGCTGCAATCAGCGCCACGCCGACTGCGAGCAGTGCATGCTTCCCCCGGCGAGGAAAGCCAGAATTGAAACTGATTGTCCGCTGCGGGAAGTCCAGGCTTGTACCGTTCATTTCGTGTCGGAACCCTTCGTGTCAGAACCCTCGGAAAAGTTGACGGTTTCCTTTTTCTTGTCCCCTTCGATCACCTCAACGCTCACCACCGAGGGAGAAGAAGGAATCGGCGCAACGCTCTTCTTAATCACAGCCGGATGAACGGACCTGACTGGATTAATGACCGGCGCAGCCCCCTTATAGAGGCCTCGGGCGCTGGAAGAGGCCACGTCGTCTTGTTTGGTGTCAAGCGGGCTGCGCAAAGAAAGCTGGATGTGGCCCTGGGAACTGGCCAGGGTCAGGCGCTGGGCGTCATCGGGAGAAACCAGGAGAGTGATAACAGCCGTGTTTTGAGCGTCCCCGGTGGCACTGTGCTCCAGAGTGTGGCCGGCGGCGATGACTCGCACATTCTGCAGGACCGTGGTTGTTTGCTGATCGTTGCCACCTTCGGGCGTCCCGGTGAGCAGCACATCCACCCGCGTGCCAGGAATTACGAATCCGGCGACGGACACGACATCGTTTACGCGCACCGAAACCGCGCGCATTCCGTTTGGTATCAGCGACGGCAAACCGGCTCCAGCTTCTTCCGCAGCCAGTTTCGACGGCAGAATGAATTCCCCTTTGGCGATGGGAACGACTACGCCGTGGCCCAGAACCTGTGAGCGCTTCGAGTAGGTGTTCGCCGGAAGCGAGCCGGGCGGGAGCTTGGCGATGCGCACATCGTGCTCCTCGATCTTGGTGCCGACCTGGATATCGTCGGCGGCGACGATCACATCCACACCCGATTCGGTGGGGCCGGTTCTCGATTGCAAGTTCTTGTAGGCATAGAGGCCCGCAAAGGCTCCCAGGGCCAGGGCCAGAACTCCGATCATCAAAAAGCGCGTGCGGTTCATGCTGCTTCCTCAGAAAACTGCAAGGCTATGCCCGTTGCCCTGAATGTTGGTGTGGGCGGCTACTGAATGCTGCTGGCGACTGACGAAAAAACGTTGTTCGCATTGGAGCCAATCAGCCGCACCGTCCCCACCACGATCACGAGAATGACCGCCAGCATCACCGCGTATTCAGCGATATCCTGACCTTGTTCATCACAGACCAATCTGCGTACGATTTTCATGGATTTGATCCTCCTTCAAAGAACGGCCGCGGATGGCGAGAAATAACCGGAACGCCCTACCTTGAAAAGCCTTGGCAAACTACAGCCTCCAAAAGCCTTTGCGTCTTCAAGTTGGGAGGAAATTTCACGCCTTAACTATCCTCCATCATACCCCGCAAAATCGAGGGAATGAGTAATTTCTTGCGTACCCCTTGGGTACCAAGGAAACAAACACGCCGCCGTCTCCGGGCCGCGACGAAACTTCGGTAACTGATTCTGCAAGAGACAGTTATCGGCTTTTCTGGGCGTCCGGGGCCGACCGCTCAAGCAGAATGGCGTGGGAATCGGAGTAACGAACCTCCCAACCCGGTGTTTGCCGCAGGGCCACTGCCAGGGCCGAGTCCGGCAGCACAAGGACCGTCCGGATCTGCCACTTTTGCAGGGTTTTCTGCCAGTTTCCCTTCAAATCGTAAGTGTCGGCGAATTGCAGCATCAGCGACTCGCCATATAGATCGGCGCGGCCGTCGACGAAAACCCGCGCTCGCGGACTAAGCCTCCAGATCAGATAACCTCCCCAGTCGTACAGGTTGAAAAGCGGTCCCGCGGTGGGGTGGGACAGAAGATAGGCGACGGCGCCGGCTGGAAAGCGCTGGTCTTCCGCCTGAGGCTGGTGGCGAATTACCCGGGTGATGTGAAGTCCGCAGAATCCGGCTAACGACAGAAGAATCAGCAAATTCAGCACATTGGCGTAGCGCATGGGCACGCGCCAGGCAAACTGGCGCGGACGATCGAAGCTGGACCCACCGAAGCTGGAGCGACCGAAACTGGAGCGACCGAGGCCATGACCCTCAGATCGAGCCCAGATTTCCATTGGCCGGGAGAGTATAGGGACCGCGATCAAGACAAAAAACGGAATCATCCGAATCGCCGACAGCGCCGCGAATGTGCTGACCATCAGCACAACAATGTCGCGCGGGCGCACTCGCAGCCGCGACCAACCCAGGCTGGCGACTGTTGCCAGCAAAAGCCACAGAAACGGCAGGTAGGCAGCGTGGTGAAAATTGGGGGATGCCCATTCCGCGATGTAGTTCTGCATGGCTTTCGAACGCAACGTGTTCAAGGGGTACAAGTACATCTTTGTGCCGTTGGGATTCAGCGGGACTAATAGCAGGTCACACAGAAACGTGACAGCCAGGGCACGCAGGCGCGCGACGTTTTGTTGCGAATACGAACTGGCTTGCTCCAGGAACTCTCCTGCAAGAAAGAGCAGAAGGAGCGCCAGTCCCAGGGCGAAGCCGGCATGCAGGTTGACCCAGAGAACCGTGAGCGGGAGGGTCCACCATAACAGGCGCGGATTTTGCTCGGACCGTTCAAGAAGCAGAAGCCAGAGACTGGTGACCAGCAGCGAAATGATTTGCGGGCGCACTCCCCAGATCGGGGCCGTGGCCCAGGCTCCCCAAAGCACGATCACGCCGGAGGAAAAAGGATCTGGGGCTGAACGTAGGAAGACCAGGAAAAACGCCACGCTCACGATCAGGGCAAAGACGACCAATAATCCTCCCAAACCCCCAACCCGATAAATACCGTAAATAAAAAGTTCGGTAAGCCACTCGTGCGCGATCCAGGGATACCCGGCGCGGGTAAAGGAAAAAGAGTCAGTGCGCGGGACAGACTTGGTCTGGGCGATGAGCTCGCCGGTCTTGAGGTGCCACCACACATCGGGGTCGCCGACACTGTGCGCCGCCATGGCGAAGATGCCCAGGAAGACAACGGCGACGAATACGCGCTTTGTAGTGAGCCATCGCAGCATGCGAACTCGGTTGGTGTGCGCTCCATCATAGCGGGGAACGAGCGCTCAGGATACAATCTCGTGCCACGTGCCTGTCCAGGGAACACAGGCTGTTTCTTCATCGCTGCCGGGGAGAAGACGGGGAGTACGCCGGCGCTTGATCCGGATCTTCGTAACCGGGATGCTGTGCCTGCACCTGATGTTCTTCGCGAACGTGAGGGAACGCATCCTCCGCGGTTACCCGGATTTCACGGTCTTCTATACCGCGGGAACAATCCTCCGTCAGGGCCTCCGCCATCAACTCTACGATCCGCACATTCAGTATCGCGTGCAGCAGGCGTTTACCGGCGGGCTCATCGAGTCGCGGCGCGGGCCGCTGCCTTACATTCATCCGCCTCTCGAGGCGGTGATCTTCCTTCCCTTGACGTTGTTGCCTTACCGGGAAGCGTTCGTGGCGTGGGACTTATTGAACATCGCCGCACTGTTGGGCGTGGCGATCACACTGCGCCGGGATTTGAACGTTTTGCGCGCGATTCCGGCATGGGAATTCGTGCTGGGCTTTCTGGCTTTCTTTCCGGTTTTTCTCTGCTTGCTGCAGGGACAGGATTCGATTCTGCTGTTGCTGCTTTGCGCGCTTGGTTTCAGTGCGCTCAAGCGCGAGTCTGATTTTCTGGCCGGAGGCTGGTTCGGCCTGGCTCTTTTTAAGTTCCAGTTTGTCATTCCGCTAATCTTCCTGATCGCATTTTGGAAGCGAAGGCGCGCGGCCTGGGGATTTGCCGCTGTGGCTTGCGTGTGGGCGCTGTTGTCGTTCGCGTTGGTGGGTTGGGATGGCATGCTGGCGTATCCCAAATTTGTCTTGCAGATCGCAAAGTCGCCCAGTCTTGGAGGCGTGCCGCCAGAATTGATGCCGAACCTGCGCGGACTGCTGGAAGGCTGGTCTTTCAACTCGGCCGCGGCCGATTCAGCGCCAGCCTTGGTGAGCGGTCTTGTTCTCGTGCTTTCGATCGCGCTGTTGATTTTCGCGGCGCTCAAGGGAAAGACTTCAAAGGACCATCTCGAGGTTGGATTCTCGCTGGCCGTTGTGGTTAGCGCGCTGATCAGCTGGCACACCAACGCGCACGATCTTTGTCTACTGCTTCTGCCGCTGGTTTTGCTGGCTGACTATGGCTGGACGTTTCTGGCGGATTTTCCCGGCAGACGAGCGAGGCTTCTGATTCCGGCGTTGCCGCTCTTGATCAGTCCGCTGTGGTTCGTGCTTTGGCTGGAAAACAAAAACATAAATCTCATGGCGATTCCTCTATTGTGGTCGGTGTGGGAGATCAGTCAGGAGGCCATGCGCTCCGGGGGTTCGCGCGGGGTTACGCCGGAACGTGCAGCGGCCGGGTGAGAGAATCCGGATGCGCTTCGGTGCGCGGCCTCGATAGCACCACCACCAGCATCGGGAGGTAGAGAAAAATCACCACCCAGCGGCCGACCTGCGTCGAAGTGTAGTGGTAGTGGTACCAGCGCCAGATGCCGGCGCCCCAACTGAGGAATGCGGTCCAGACAATTTCGCGGCGAGATTTCGGAATGAGCCAAAGGATGAACGCGTCGAAGAACCAGCGTTGCGGCATCAGGGCGGTCAACACCAGGAGCAGCGCATCGCGGTCGCGGTAACGAAACAAAGCCAGCAGCAACAGTGGTCCCGGCAGAATCACCAGGGGGACAAAGAATTCGTAGTTCGCGGTTTGCCGCAGCCATAGCGCAGGCCAGTTCGGCATCACGGCAAGGCTTGCAGCGGCCAGCACAGCGCAGGCGAATACGCCGCGGCGGCTGAGGTGGGTGAGGAAAACGGGAAGGCCAATCTGCGGCTTAGCCATCGTGACGGGCAAGAGAAGCGGGAAAAATGCACTGGCCGCGATGATCGGCGACCACTGCACGGTGAGAATTCCCGCCCAGAAGGGGTATGCCAAGAATATGCGCAGGCGGCCATAACCATCGCGCGTCAGTCCGAAGGCAAGCACCGCAGTGCTGATTCCCCAGAAGAGTGCAGCGGCGACTTCGGGTGAAAAGCGCAGAAAGGGCAGGGCAAAAAAAGCCGCAGTCAGCGGATACTGCTCCAAAGGCGTGTCGTATGGATTCTGGCGCGCCAGAATGTGCCGCGCGAGACGCAAGGCCCAGCGGAAGTCGGCAGCGTCTTGCTGAAAATGCACCATGAGGAACCAGCAGAAAACTCCGCTGGCCAGCCCGATCGCCGCCGACACTGCGATTCGCCATCGCATGAAAGGGTTTGTGACCGATCAGTTGTAACATAGGGTGCGCTTTCCGGCGACTGAGCGACAGGACGACGGATCGACGACGCGGCATCGCGAGTTTCGAGAGAACGATCGCTCTGCTCATTTTGGAGAAACGTTGGCAACTCGGGTTGGCTCTCGTCCTGGCGGTGGTAGCGGCCACCAGCATGTGGTTCTATGTGAACCGGGTTTTGGTCGGCCATCAGCTCGCCGACGCCGCAGCGCATGACCGCCCGCGCGGCAACCTCTCAGACCTTTATCCGCGCTGGCTCGGAGCGCGAGAGTTGCTGCTGCACCATCGCAATCCCTACAGCGATGACGTTGCCTTGGAAATTCAGAAGGGCTATTACGGGCGCGCTTTAGATTCCACGCGGCCGGGCGATCCCCAGGACCGGCAGGGATTCGCCTATCCCGTTTACGTTGTGTTTTTGCTCTCGCCGATAATCGGCTTTTCGTTTCACACGGTTCAGTTATTTTTCTATTGGCTGCTGATTGCGCTGACCGCGGCCACAGTGCCGCTCTGGCTCCGGGCGTTGAACTGGCGGCTGCCGTGCGCCGGTATTGCGATCGGAATCGCGCTCACCCTCGGCAGCGTTCCGGCGGTGCAGGGAATCAAGTTGCAGCAGTTGAGCCTGCTGGTGGCGGCACTGCTCGCGGGTTCGGCCGCCTGTGTGGCCGGCGGATACTTGTTTTGCGGCGGCGTGCTTCTGGCGCTGGCGACGATCAAGCCACAGCTGGCTTGGCCGATGGTGTTGTGGCTTCTACTTTGGTCGGCGAGCGATTGGAAGGCGCGCCGCCGGCTGGTGTTCGGCTTTGCCGCATTCATGGGAGCGCTTCTGATCGCTTCCGAGTTAGCGTTGCCGGGCTGGATGAAAATGTTTCTGGAAGCGATCCGCCAGTACCATCAATACACGCAGAATGAATCGGTTGTGGATCAGCTCGTGAACTGGTTCCTCGGCAGCCATGGCGGACAGATTCTGGCTGCGATCGCCTGCCTGGCGAGTGCGCTACTGCTTTGGAAGGTGCGCCGCGAAGCCTCGACATCTGCCGGATTTGCCGCCGGGCTCGCCGTTGCGCTGGCACTCACGGTGCTCGTAGTTCCCATGTATGCGCCCTACAATCAGGTGCTGCTGCTGCCGGCGATTTTTCTGCTAACTCGGGATCGAGTTGCGGTCACGGCAGCGTCACCCGCCGCGCAGCTACTTTTTGGGGCCGCAGTCCTTGCCCTGGCCTGGCAATGGATCGCGAGTCTGAGCCTGAGCGCGTTGTGGTTCGTGTCGCCCGATTTGGCTTTCAAAGGATGGAAGGCTCCTTTTTACGCAACCTTCGCGTTGCCCGTTCTGATCTACGCACTGGCCATGCTCGCGGCGCGGAGCCCAGGAAGCGTCTTGCGAGCGCGCGCGTCGGCAGAGTAGTCTGTTCCAGCGGGCAAGCGCAGCCGCTTCGTGCCAAGTGCAACATGCCAATGCGCCCGGCAATCTGACATTTCATGACCCTGAGTGCCATCAGTCACCACGGTTCTGGCTCCGGTGTGTTTCCCGCGCTGGTTTTCGTCCAGGGCAACGACCAAAAAAATATCGTCCTGAACCGCACGCCGTTCAGCGTGGGCCGCAAGGTGGACAAAGATCTGGTCATTGCCGACCCGCGGGTTTCCCGCGACCACGCCCAGATTGTGCTGGAAGGCGACGATTTTTTCCTGATTGACCAGGGAAGCAAGCATGGCACTTACGTCAACGGAGAGCGCATCCAGCGCCAGAAGCTGGAGCGTAACGACCGCCTGGAATTCGGTGCGCGCGATTCGGCGTACATTATTTTCAACCCGGCCCACGCCACTTCCAATACCGCACGCGAATTCCTGAGCCAGCTTTCCGGGGTGCAGATTTCTCCGGAAGCCACCGATCTGGAGAAACTCCGCCTGTTCCTCGAGGCGGCGCGCAAACTCAACACCGCCGGCGTGCTCGACGAGATTCTGATGACCATGCTCGACGTCACCTTGCGACTGACCCGGGCCGAGCGCGGCTATGTTTTCCTGAAAGACGAAGAAGGCAAACTCCGCCTGGCCGCTGGCCGCAACCTGAAGGGCGATCCGCTGCTCGACGACACCACCATTTCGCACTCGATCCTGGAAGAGTCCATGCGGTCGAATTCGGAATTCCTGCTTACCGATACCAGCCAGTCCGTCGACCTCTCAGGGCGGCAGAGCATTGTGGCTTACGATCTGCGCACCGTAGTCTGCATTCCGCTGCGAAAGATGCAAGTGCAAGCCACGCGCGACGCGCAAACCCCGGTGCCTGCGCAGACCGCCGTGGAAGTGCTGGGAGTTCTGTATGTAGATTCGCGCTTTGCCTCGCGCGACATTAAGGGTATCGGCCAGGACATTCTGCACGTGATCGCGACAGAAGCCGCGTCGCTGATTGAAAACGCCCGTCTCGTGCAGGCCGAAGAAGAGGCGCGCCGTTACCAGCAGGAACTAAGCATCGCGGCTTCCATCCAGCAGCGGCTGATGCAGGTAAAGATTCCCGAAGTTCCTTTCGCCAAGCTGCGCGGCAAGAATTTGTCTTGTAAGGAAATCGGAGGCGATTTTTTTGACGCGGTGAATACCAAGGAGGGCCTCGCCGTGGTGCTGGCCGACGTCAGCGGTAAAGGAGTTTCTGCCGCGTTGCTGGCGTCCACTTTGCAGGGGATGATTTATTCCCACCTGATTTCCGGCGGAGCGCTTCTGGATGTGGTGAGTGCCGTGAACCGGTTCTTCACCGAAAAGCTGGTCGGCGAGAAATATGCCACCGTGTTGCTGGCCCGCCTACGCCGCGATGGTGATCTGGAATACGTGAACTGCGGGCATGTGCCGCCGTTGCTGGTGTGCGGCGGGGAAGTGATGCGTCCGCCGCACGGCAATGTCCCGGTCGGCCTGCTGGCCGACGCCACATTTGAAAGCGCGCGCTGCCAGCTCAATTCCGGTGACCGCTTCATTCTCGTGACCGACGGAGTCACCGAAGCGGAGAACGCCATGGGAGATTTCTTCGAAGATTTTCGTCTGGAAGCGGCCGCCGCCAAGACGCCGACGCTAGAAGGAATCTTTTCTGCCGTGTCGACATTCTGCGCGGGAAATCCGCTCAGCGACGATTGCACCGTGGTGGAGTTGCTCTACTCCAGCCCACCCGAAGCCTGAGGCGCCGCCCGCGTCGAATTTATTGCACTCGCGACTAGACCGTGCTCACTGCACTGTCACCGTATAGTCCGTGCCTTCCCAGCGGTTCTCCCCGATCCAGTAAAACGTGAAAACCGCCTGGCCGCCCACTGGCAGCGACGCGGTCGGCAGATCTAACGTGTAGATGCCCAGCCCGGTGTCGCGCGTCTTCGTATCCTGGTAGCTCGTCCATCCGTCGATACTCCAGTGCACATTCGCGGGCGAAACCAGCACGACGCGCAGCGTCTTGCCGCGGGGAACCGTACGGGTTTTGTTATTCAGTCTCCATCCGAAGATTCTGCGGACAGGCTTCTCAATCAGATAACGTTGCACCGTCTGCGGTGGCTGGTCAAAAATCTTGCCGTCGCGAATCGATCGCACCAGCTTGATGTATTCGGAGTGAGCCCACACCAGCGGGCAAGCCGAACCCGAGGGCCGGCCTCGGAAGAGTTCGAGCGCGGGCATATCGGCACCGTCCCAAACTTGCTCGGGCAACAGACGACTGTGGCCTACCGTAGAATTTTCGATCATCGTGCGCAACGCCTCGGCTTCGTCGCGGTGTCCGGCGGCCAATGCATAGTGAGCGCGTTCGCCGGCGAGCAACGGCCAGGGGCGGCCGATGCCCGTACCGTCAAACGGTGAACCATCTTTGTGCTCTCCGTAGCCGTCGCCGTTGTAGCGGTACCAGCACGGTCCCTGCGGCAGTTCGACCGCCAGCAGCGCATCGATGACGCGCAGCGTATTCACGATGCGGCGGTCATCCGGCGCGCGCAGGCCAAAGCGCACCAGGGCCAGGGCATCCGGACTGATAATGTGCGAGGCGATTTCGTGGTCTTGCCCCGGAGGGCGATTCTTGATGGGCACAAAGCCTTGCGTGGGAGATGCCGCGCCGCCGCTGTCGGGCGGCGAGATGCGGACGTAGTAGCCCTCCACGCCGAGTTGTTGTGCCAGATCGCCGCCGGTGGCATAGGTCCAGCGCTCGATATTGTCGTTCCAGGCGTCGGCGACGTCGCGCATGATCGATGCCGCATCGCTGTGGCCGGTGAGTTCTGCAATTTCGGCAGCGGCTAAGAGCGCCGAAATTTCCGCGGCGAGCGTGAACGGGGAATAACCAGCGTCTTCTTCCCAGCGATCCTGCTGGGTGACCGGTCCGTTGCGCAGGATGAAGCCGGCGGCGTTGCGCACCATCGGCCACCAGCGCTGCAGGTTGCCCACGGTCTTCGGGGCTTCGCGGCGCAGCAAATCGAGCAGCAGGATGGGGAAGGCGGTTTCGTCCATCTGGATGCCCTTCCAGTAGGGGCGTCCGTCGAGCCAGAGATTCTGCGCCCAGTTTCCGGCTGCCTCCTGCGTGACTTCGAGATAACGAAGAACCCGCAGAGCGTCCCCGACGGCGCCAGCAGCCAGCAGAGCGCCGGCAGTCTCCACCAGGTCGCGCGGCCAGATCAGATGATAACCGCCGAGATCTTCATCGCCTTTGTTGAATCCCCACGGGATGGAGAGGCTGGCGATGATGCCACCGAGAAAATCCTTGGACTCATGGGTGCGCAGAACACCAGTCGAAGCGCGATAGAGATCGTGCGGCCGCGTCGGGTCGTCAAGCTTCAGCAGCGTGCTCTGCCAGTTTTTCCAGTGGAACACGTAGTGCTGCCGCAGGTCGGCATAGTCTTCCAGCAGGCTGGAACGCGCCTGCTGGCCTGCCTCGCTCCACATGCCACCGAAGCCGAGTGCGACGATGAATTCTCCGTTACAAGCCGCCAGGTCAATCTCAGCAGTGCACGCGATGTTGCCGTTTTCCGCCCGGGTGTAGGCCCATTGCATCTGAAAATGCTCCGACAGATCTTGCCAGCCGTCGGAAACGCCAACGAAACCCACCGACATTTTCGTCCACGGTACTGAGCACGCCATTGCCAGCGCCGCACCGTCATGCTCGGCGAAAAACATGGCAACGCCCTTGTAGTCACCCACCCAGCCCGTGTTCCCGTACCCCGCATTGGCCAGATGTGGGGAGAGCAGGGCGTAGAGGTGATAATCGGAAAGCTGCCCTTGCAGCGGCTCGAATCGCACCTTTTGCAGCACTACATTCCGGTAGGGATCACTCAGAACCTCTTTGTAAATTCTGTAGCGTCCACTGTTGCAGGTATTGATCAGCTCGAAGGCCGGGACACCGGGCTCGAACGGCCGGTTCTCAAATGTGCAGTGGCGTTTCTCCTCGGAGAAGAAAGCGTTGCCGTCGGTGACGATGAATCCCATGTCCCTCGTGCACGCCTGATCCACGCGGGGGAAATAGATTTCGTTCAGGATTCCGTGGCTGAGGGTAAACCAGACTTTGCTGTGCTGGTTAAGCGCGGTGCCGGCGCCGGTCTTGGCGCTCGAAGTCCAACGGGGAGGAATACCCGGCCAGCCGGGAGCGTACTGTGAAGACAAGTCAGTCATGAGGCTTTCGTCCTTCGTTACCATCGCGGCGGTCATGAGCGCGGCCAAGGCGCCATGCGGAAATTTAAGAGCGAATCACGAGAATCAGAATTTACAAGAAAATGACAGCCAAGAAAACCGACCCTCCCCGCCAGCAGCATCAGAATATAAGAAGCTTCAATATATGAGAGTGAGAAGGAGCGTTCGGGTTGCCATGCGCCAGATCCGCAACCATGGACTGGGGAAAGCGTAGGCGCTGGTTGGGCATGACAAGATTCTTGAAGCTGCGGCCGTTATGCATAGTAGCAGTCCTGGGGTCGTGCCTCGCAGGGCGGGCGCTGTCTGCCGCTGAGTCGGCAGAGAGCGCTCCGGCGGATTCCGACTTGGATCACGGGTTTTCTGATCTTTACAACCTGGACTTCGCCGGCGCGCAGAGAGACTTTTCCACGTGGGAGGCCGCCCACCCCGATAATCCCATCGGACCCGTGAGCGAAGCGGCGGGATTCTTGTTTTCCGAGTTCAATCGGTTGGGAATTCTGGAGGCGCAGTTCTACGAGAATAACGATAGCTTCTCAGCGAGGCCCAAACTGGCGGCCGATCCTGCGCTGCGCGACCGCTTTCAGGAGGCCATTGCGCGAGCAGAGAACGAGGCTCACTCGCGCTTCGCGAAAGATGCGAAAGATCGCGACGCCTTGTTCGCCATGACCCTGTCCTCCGGACTGCAGGCAGATTATGCTGCATTGATCGAGAAGCGGAACCTGGCTTCTCTGCATTACACCAGAGAATCGTCGGCCTGGGCGGCACAACTGCTCGAGGTGTGCCGGGACTGCTACGACGTGCACCTGGCCACTGGCTTCAACAAATACATTATCGGCAGCATGTCCGCGCCGGTGCGCTGGCTGCTGCGGATAGGCGGACTTCCGGGCGACCGGCAGGGCGGCATCGCCGATCTGCAACTCACGGCGGAACACGGCCGCTACCTCGCGCCTTTCGCCCGCATCCTGCTCGCCATTGCCTACGTGCGCAATAAAGACAAGCCACGGGCAATCCAGCTGCTCAATGCGTTGCGCGGGGAGTTTCCCGCCAATCCGCTGTTTTCGCGCGAAATCGCCCGGCTGGAGCCTCGGCCTTAGCCCCAACTCTTCTGCCCATTCACCACAAATTCACCGCGTTGTAACAGTCCTGTAACATTGCGCCGCTAGAAGTGGAATGAACAAACTATCGAAGGGAGAATCTTGCGATGATGCGGAAAATCATTCTATTTTCGTTGTGTGTCTTTTTGCCCTTGGCCGCCTTCGGACAAACCAAGCTCAACGGTGCCGGCGCTACGTTTCCCTATCCCATGTACTCCAAATGGTTTAGCGAATACCACAAGCTGCACTCCAACATTGAGATCAACTACCAATCCATCGGCAGCGGCGGCGGAATCCGGCAGGTCACCGAGGGGACGGTTGATTTCGGGGCAAGTGACATGCCTATGAAAGACGAGCAGCTTAAGGCACTGAAGAGCAAGGTCCTCCACGTTCCTACCGTCCTTGGGGCGGACGTGCCCGCCTACAACCTTCCCGGAGTAAGCGCCGAGTTGAAATTCACTCCAGATGTGCTGGCGGGGATTTTCCTGGGCCGGATCACGAAATGGAATGACAAGGCGATCGCGGCCGCCAATCCCGGCGTGAACCTTCCGGATCGGGATGTCATCGTGATTCATCGGTCGGAGGGAAGCGGAACGACTTTCGTCTGGACCGACTACCTCTCCAAGGTCAGCCCCGATTGGAAAAGCCGGGTGGGCGCGGACACATCCGTAAAATGGCCGGTCGGGCTGGGCGGCAAAGGCAATGAAGGCGTTTCTGGATTCGTTCGTCAGATGCCGGGAGCCATCGGGTACGTCGAACTGATCTACGCCGTACAGAACAACATCGCCTACGGCAGCGTGCAGAATCTTGCGGGCAATTTTGTGAAGGCATCGCTGGATAGTGTGACTGCCGCGGCGGCGTCGGCTCCGAAGATGCCCCCAGATTTTCGCGTCTCCATTACCAATGCACCCGGCAAGGATGCTTATCCGATCGCAAGCTTTACCTGGCTGCTGGTTCCAGCTCAGTCCAAGGATCCGGCGAAAGGAAAGATTCTCGCCGACTTCCTGAACTGGATGGTCAGCGATGGCCAGAAAATGACTGCCGCCCTGGCTTATGCGCCGCTTCCGGACAACGTTGCACAGAAGGTGAAGGAAGAGATCAAGGAAGTGCGGTAAGAAGCAAGCAAGTGCGGTAAGAAGCAAGCAAGTGCGGTAAGAAGCGTAGCCAAGGATGGCTGGACGCTGTTCCCAATTTTGCGCTTCACGCTTTACGAACCGGCGGTGGAAACTCCGTCTCACCCGTAGGTTGCTTTCCTCGACACCTCGGAGTCGTCCCCGACGCGGCCGCCGTTCGATGCTTTATACTAAGCGCTTGCCGGTAAGCGCTCGCCGGCGAAAAGAGAATTTGTTCTGAGGCGAGCAGGCAACCCTGTCGTCTTGGAATCTGGAAGTTGGTACCTGGAAAAAGATGCAATAACGGCACGTCCGCATGGCTCGTATTTCACTCGAAGATCCCCAGCATTTTCTCAATCGCGATACCTCCTGGCTCGCGTTTAATCGTCGTGTGCTGGAAGAGGCCGAGGATGAAAGCAATCCACTGCTGGAACGTGTGAAGTTTCTGGCGATTTCGGCAAGTAATCTGGACGAATTCTTCGAGATTCGCGTGGCTGCCATGGTGCAGCAGATCGAAGACGGCTACAACGAAGCTGGTCCTGACGGCATCACGCTGGTGCAGAAGCGGGATTTGCTGGGAAAGCTATGCCACGAATTCGTCGACGACCAATATGATTGCTGGAACACCCGGCTGCGTCCAAACCTGGCCGCCAGCGGCATTCGGGTCTTGGGACTGCACGAATTGGATTCGGCAGCATTGCGCTTCGTCGATGAGTACTGCCAGAGGGAACTCGATCCGCTGCTGACGCCGGTTACGGTGGATCCCGCGCATCCCTTTCCACGGGTGATCAACAAAGCCTTGTGCCTGGGTTTTCTGCTGCGGCGGCGGCGGCGGTCTGCGCTCACTTACACCGGGGTGGTTTCCGTTCCGCGTGCTCTGCCTCGACTGGTTCGTCTGCCGTCGGAGAGCACGGTGGACTTCATTTTTCTCGCCGACCTGGTCGCACACCACGCCGTGAACATGTACCACGGCTATGACGTGGTTTCTTCCGCGCCCTTCCGCGTAACCCGCAACAGCAATCTCTACCTGCAGGAGGAAGAAGCCCGCAGCCTGCTGGAATCGGTGCGCGCGGAGTTGCATAACCGGCGCAAGGGAGATGCGGTGCGCATGGAGATCGAGGCCGACGCCGATCCGGAAATTATCGAGCGCCTGCGAACCGTGTTTGAACTCGATCCCTGGCAGGTTTTCCCGGTGAACGGGCCGGTGAATCTCTCGCGGCTATTTAATGTGTACGAGCAAGTGGAGCGTCCCGACCTGAAGTATCGTCCGTTTGCCCCGCGGGAATTACGGCTCACCAGCAAATCGCGCGACTTGTTTGAGGAATTGCGGCGTCACGACATACTTCTCCACCACCCTTTTGATTCCTACGACTCGGTGGTTTCCTTCATCGAGTCAGCGGCGGAAGACGATCGCGTGCTCTCCATCAAGCAGACCCTCTACCGCACCAATGAGCATTCCCTGATCGTGCCGTCGCTGATCGATGCCGCTTCGCGCAAGGAAGTGACCGCGGTCGTGGAACTGAAAGCCCGCTTCGACGAAGCCCATAACATACGCTGGGCCCGCGACATGGAAGATGCGGGCGTCCAGGTGTTTCATGGACTGGTAGGCCTGAAGACGCACTGCAAGCTGTCGTTGCTGGTGCGCCGCGATCCTGACGGCGTGATGCGCAGCTACGCCCACATCGGCACCGGTAACTACAACGCGACCACCGCCCGCGTTTACACCGATCTCAGTTTGTTCACTGCGAACACCGAAGTCACCCGCGCCGTGCACGATGTGTTCAGCTTCCTCACCGCTTATGCCGAGAATCCAAGCTACGACCCGCTTCTGGTCGCTCCTCTCGATCTGGCCGAGAAGTCGATTGCATTGATCGATCGCGAAGCCGAGCACGCCCGCCAGGGGCGCGAGGCTCGCATCATCGCCAAGATGAATGCGCTGCTGGACAAGAGCGTGGTGCAGGCTCTTTATCGCGCCTCGCAGGCGGGCGTGGAGATCGACCTGATCGTCCGCGGCATCTGCGCTCTGCGGCCCGGCGTGCGGGGTGTGAGCGACCGCATCCGTGTGCGCAGCATAGTGGGGCGGTTTCTGGAGCACAGCCGGATTTTCTATTTCTCGAACGGCGGCGAGGAAGAAATCTACATGGGCAGCGCCGACTGGATGCCGCGCAATCTTTACGAGCGCGTGGAAGTGCTGGTGCCGCTGCGCGATGAATTGCTGCGCGAACGCGTGCGGCATGAAATTCTTGACGCTTATCTGGCTGATAATCGCAAGGCGCGTATTCTGCTCCGCGATGCCACTTACATTCGGGCCTGGCAATCGCCGCAGGGAAAACACAAGTCCAAGCCACCGGTTGGGGCGGCCGCTTTCAGCGCGCAGGATTTCCTGATCGGCCTGGCGGAAGGCAAGCAACCTCCGGCCCTGCCCTTGCCGGCCGCGACTCCAAAGCGCAAAGTAACCGTTGGGAAGGAACCATAATCCGCAATGATCCTTTATTTTTTGCGCCACGCCAGCGCGGGCGAGCACTTCGTCAATCCGAAGAAGGATGAGAAGCGCGCCCTTGATCCCGAGGGCATCGCGCAATGTGGCTATATCGGGCGTGCCCTGACTGCGCTGGACGTGCAGGTGGATGTGATCGTCTCCAGCCCTTTAAAGCGGGCGACGCAGACGGCTTCTCTGGTCGGCAACGAGCTAGGCTACGAAGGCAAGTTGCAGATGGACGCCGGACTCCGGCCGGGTGCGGGGTTAGCAGATTTTCGCAAGCTGCTGGAGAAATATGCGAGCCAGGAGGCGATCATGGTGGTCGGACACAACCCGAACCTGAGCCAATTCCTGGGAGCGATCATCAGCGATTCCGGATGCGAGGCCTCGCTTGAATTGAAGAAGGGAGCCGTGGCCAAGGTGGAAATGCGGCGCAGTTCCGGCACTCTGAGCTGGTGCGTGACCCCGAAGATTCTCCGCACCCTCTACGACACGGCAGTCGAAAGTTCCCGCCCGAAGACTTCCCGGAAATAAGCGCAGTCTTTCTCAATCGCCCAGAGCTCCAGGTCAACGCCCATACGCCGGCGCGGAACCAGGGTCAGGTTCACGTTCGCGGCGTGCAGCTTCACGCGAACCTTCTGCACTGCGCGGCTGCGGCCCAGATTCAGCGCGCGCGCCAGCCGGAGCAGCAAAATAGCTTTCTGCACATTGGGTCGGTCGGCCGGATCGAGCACCTTCATGGGACCGTCATCCACCGTGGGCCGCGAGTTTCCCAGGTAGCGGGAAACGGCCGCGATGATGCGCCGCTCAGGCGGCGTGTATCCGAGAATCTCCGAATTCGAAATAATGTAATGGGTATGGCGATGCCGTCCGGCGCGATTCACGTAGTCACCGACTTCGTAGAGCATGGCCGCCGCGGAAATCCACTCGCGATACTCCGGAGCCAGCCGGTGCACCGATCGCAGCGCCGAGAACAGGAACATGGCGGACTCGCGGACGTCGAGGGCATGTTTGCGGTCGACGCCGTAATGCTCGATGGCTTTCCCAATCGACTCCCAGCGTTCCGATTCGATTTGCTTTCCGGGCCGGGTGCTGCGGTCATACTCGGCGGCCATCTGCGCCAGAATGCCGTCGCGTAGGCCCAGCGGCGAATAGCGAAATCCCTTGAGATGGCAACGCTCGACCAGCGCGTGATAGACCATGGCGCCGGCCACGACGATTTCTGCGCGGCGAGGTCCGATGCCCTCGATCTTGCGCCGCTCCGCCACCGGCAGTCGGGCCAGGCGCTTAGCGATGCGGCTCATCTCCGCGCTTGAGACCATGGGCCGGTGACTGCGGCGGTTGCTGCTGAGATTGGCAGCCACGGCCGCCAGAGCTGCCGCGGTTCCTGAGGTTGCAATCGCATTCTTTACGCGTGCGGCCACTATCCGCGGTGCGATGCGATCCACTTCACGGGTGATGAATCCGCTCAGGCGTTTCAATTCTCCTTTTCGCGGCGGATCGTGGCTGAGAAATTCGTCAGTGAGCCGGACAGCACCCAGGGGAAGGCTCACCGTGTCGCGGATCTGTCCTCTCGCCGAAACCGTCAATTCGCAACTGCCTCCACCGAGATCAATCATCAGCGTGGGCAAGCGGTCCACGCGCGGGCTGGAGACCAGTCCCAGGTGAATCAGCCGCGCTTCTTCTACCCCGGAAATGATCTCGACCCGCCAGCCCGTAGCCGAGCGTACCCACTCCAGAAAAGCCTGGGAATTTCGTGCGTCGCGCAAGGCGCTGGTTGCGACAACGCGGACGTTGTCGGTGACCACCTGCTGTGCCGCCCGGTGAAATCGGCGCAGCACTTTCACAGTTTCCGCCATCGATTCGGGCGTTAGAAATCCGGAGCGGAACACTCCTTCGCCGAGACGCGTGACTTCGCGGTCCTCGAGGATGGGCCGAAGGCGGCGCCCCACGAGGCGCGCGATCTTCAGGCGAACCGAGTTGGAGCCGATGTCAACTGCGGCGAAGGTGGGCATGGGGGAAGCCTCACAGTGTAGCAGCCGTCAGCCCTCGCCCGTCAGTCGAGATGCACATGTGGGAACAGCCGCCTCGGCTGTCCTGCCAAGCGAAGCGAGCCGGCTTCCTGCCACGGCTGGAAAACTCCACAGCAGGCAAACTGAGCCCTTGCCGGAAAACCGGGACTACGCAGCGGTGGCGGAATCGGACTGCTTAGTCCTGCGTGGCTGCCCCTGGGCCGCACGGCGCGTCAAGCTCGCAGGTTTGGGTGCTTCGGCCGCGCGCAGGACGGAGAGCGCGATAGCGGCGCTGCGGAACTTCGCTCCAGTCACATTGTGAAGCGCAGCCACCAGGGAAGACTCGTGGACGTCACCCAGGCGTTTAGCCACAGTGTGAGTCAACGTGAGCCAATCGTGCCAGTCACCCGCGGTATCCTGCAGTCGTTTGAGTTGGGTTATGAATTCTGTTGCCTCGGTTGAGCGCGGAGCCAGTTCGGCGACGTAGCGCGCCCGTTTGCCGACAATACGGTAGTGGTGAAGCGTATCCTCGGTTAACGCGGTTCGAGCATCGGCGTGCGGCACCTGGCCGAGCATTTTTCGGGCGACCGCGAGAGCGTCGCCGGCGGTCGCGGCCCTAAGATCCTTTGCGGCCCGCTTCAGGCGTTTACGAATCTCGCGAACTGCCTGTTGGCTCAACGCTTTGCGAAGTTTTTTCTCATGTTCCGCGCGAAGTTCGATCAGGCTGTTCATCAACTGGCTTTTGCGACGTGGTTCCTGCGGAATCTTCAGACTGCGCAACGCGGCCAGTTGTACATCGACATCGCGCACTTTGCCGGCGCGCTTCCGAATCCGCGATACAGCCTTCAGCAACTTCCGATCGCGACGCTCTTCGGCCGGGAAGAGTTCCTCAAGCATGGTTTGCAGCCGACGGGCAGCGGTTCGAAAGCGGTGCACGCTTTCGGCGTTCTGCCTGGAGCAAACCTTCACCAGGTCACGCTCAAGCCTCTGAAAAACAGACTGGATAGGATCCTTCGCCATCTCCATAACTAAGTCTTCAGTCGGGACAGGAACTATATAACTTCGCCAAAAAAACGCAATCCTCAGGAACCCCAACTCTGAATCGCACCACCCCGGGCAAACCGCGTTTGCAATACGTCGCAACTCAGAAAGCAGGGCGATTTTAACATCTTTGTAACAACGCTCTGCTACGGTAGAGTGCGAATGGCCAATCCTGCATTCCATCGGCCTGATATGCCCGGTCTGCAACCCGTTGAAGAAACGAAGGTTACTCCCGCTCCGGTTCTCCGGGTTGAGCCCCTGCTGCGGGCTTCCAACGGCGAACTTCCTGACCGCCTGTTCAAGTATGCCATGATCGCCTGCGGATTGGCGGTTCTAGGCCTGCTGGCCCTGATCATCTTCGAACTGGTGCTGCGCTCCAATCTTTCCTGGCACGCTTTCGGGTTCAAGTTCTTCGGCAGCAGCAATTGGGATCCAGTCAGTGAGCAGTTTGGCGCTTTTCCGTTCATTTACGGAACGGTGGTTTCGTCTCTGCTGGCACTGATCATCGCGGTTCCGCTGGCGGTGGGAGTCGCCGTTTTTACCACCGAGATGTGCCCGCCGTTCCTGCGCGGTCCGCTTTCGTTTTTCGTGGAGCTGCTCGCCGCTATTCCCAGCGTGATTTACGGCCTATGGGCCGTCTTTGTGCTGATCCCGATTCTGAGCGACCACGTGGAGCCCTTCCTGGCCAAGACGTTAGGCTGGACTGGACTGTTTACCGGACCTCCATTGGGTGTCGGAATGTTGGCCGCGGGAATCATTCTTGCGGTGATGATTATCCCAATCATTTCGTCCATTGCTCGCGAGGTGTTGCTGGTGGTGCCGCAGCATCAGCGGGAAGCGGTGCTGGCGCTGGGAGCCACGCGCTGGGAGATGATCCGGATTGGAGTGCTGCGCAACGCACGCGCGGGAATTGTAGGCGGCATCATTCTGGGGCTGGGACGCGCTCTCGGCGAGACCATGGCGGTCACCATGGTCATCGGAAACAGCCCCGACATTTCGCGCTCTCTTTTCGCTCCGGGATATACCATGGCCAGCGTTCTGGCCAACGAATTTGCCGAGGCCACGAGTAACATGCATTTGTCGGCACTGGTCGAAGTCGGACTGGCGCTGTTTCTGGTGACCATCGTGGTCAATACCCTGGCGCGTCTGCTGGTGTGGACAGTGACGCGCGGCCAACCTGCGAGCACCCATGCCTGAAGCTGCCGGCATCATCGCTGTGCAACACCTTGTGCCTCCGATCAGCCTGCGGCGGCGGTTGACCGATCATGCGATGACGGGGATTGCCATTCTTACCGTAATCGTGGTGCTGGTTCCGCTGGTCGCCATTTTCGGATATCTGTTGTTTCGCGGTCTGGCTTCGGTCAACTGGGCGTTCCTGACGCAAACTCCGAGGCCGCCGGGAGAAGTCGGCGGGGGAGTGGCCAACGGGATTGTGGGCTCCATGATGATCCTGGGTGTAGCCAGTCTGCTGGGTGTTCCGCTCGGAATCGGCGCCGGTATCTATCTCGCGGAGTATGGCCGCGATCGACTGGGGGATGCGATCCGGTTTACGGCGGATGTGCTGAATGGTGTGCCCTCAATTGTCATTGGCATCGTGGCTTACGCGATTGTGGTTCTGTATCAGAAACACTTTTCCGCGCTGGCCGGAGGGGTTGCCCTGGCGATCATGATGGTTCCCACCATCAGCCGCACCACCGAAGAAATGCTGCTGCTCGTGCCCCAGGCGCTGCGGGAGGCGGCTTATGGGCTGGGCATTCCGCGCTGGAGAACTACGCTTTCGATTACCTTGCGCAGCGCCACCTCGGGAGTGATAACCGGCGTGATGCTGGCTTTTGCCCGGGTCGCGGGTGAAACCGCTCCGCTGCTGTTCACCACGCTGGGCAATGAGTTCTGGAACATGCGTTTGGACCAGCCGACCGCAGCTCTGCCGCTGCAGGTGTACAACTATGCCAAGTCTCCCTATGATGACTGGCATCGTCAGGCGTGGGCGGGAGCGCTGGTTTTGATCCTACTTATCGTGAGCGCGATCGCGGCGGTGCGATACGCGGTGCGGCGTGGCAATTTCGGAGCGGCATAATCTATGGGTGTTGGAATCCAGGTCGAGAACCTGAATGCCTGGTATGGCAAAGGCCAGGCTCTGTACGACATCAATCTGGCGGTTGCGGCCAACCACGCTACCGCGTTGATCGGACCTTCGGGATGCGGCAAGTCCACATTCATCCGATGCCTGAACCGCATGCACGAAACCATTCCCGATGCCAGCGTCACAGGCCGAGTCCGAATTGGCGAGATCGATGCCTATAACGGCACCTCAGCCACGCAACTCCGCCGCCGCGTGGGCATGGTATTCCAGAAGGCAAATCCGTTTCCCACCATGTCGATCTATGACAACGTGGCATCAGGATTGAAACTCAACGGTTTCCGCGACCGGCGCAAGTTGGACGAGATCGTGGAACGCTCCCTGGATGCGTCCGCCCTGTGGAATGAAGTGAAGGATCATATCCACAGGAAGTCGGGAGCCAGCCTTTCCGGAGGCCAACAGCAGCGGCTCTGCATTGCGCGCGCCCTGGCGGTCGAACCCGAGGTCCTGCTGATGGACGAGCCTTGCTCGGCGCTTGACCCCATCTCCACTGGAAAAATTGAAGAGTTGATCTTTCAGCTCAAAGAGCGGTATACCATCGTGATTGTGACGCACAACATGCAGCAGGCGGCGCGGGTGGCCGAGTTTACCGGATTCTTCCTGCTGGGTAAGTTGATAGAATTCGACAAGACAGAAAAGATTTTCACCAAACCGTCCGACAAGAAGACGGAAGATTACATTACGGGCCGATTTGGCTAAGACCGACTTGGAAAAGGCCGATTCGGGTCAGGTAGGTTCGGTTAAGAAAGGTTCGGATCATGCGTACGCGCTTTCAACACGGTCTCGACGAGCTGCGGGAGAAACTGCTCCGCATGGGTGGACTGGCGGAGCAGGCGGTGGACCGCGCGCGCCAGGCATACGTGGAGCGCGACCTCACGCGCTGCCAGATGGTGCTGGAGGGCGAAGGCCTGATCAACACGGTCGAGCGCGAGGTTGACGAGGCCGCATTCGATTTGCTCGCCATGCAGCAACCGATGGCGGTGGACCTGCGCTTCATCTTGGCGGTGACAAAAATCAATTCGGATCTGGAGCGCGTCGGCGACCAGGCCGTTAACATTGCCGAGCGCGTGATGGACATGGTGGAGCTGCCGGCGGTGGAATTGCCGGTGGACATCGCACGCATGGGCTCGGCGGTGAGTGCGATGGTGCGGCGGTCGCTGGAATCGTTCATCGAAGCGAAAGTCGAATTGGCACAGGCCGTGCTCGAAATGGATAGCGTGATTGACCGCATGCGCGACGACGCGTTCATCCAGCTGGTGAAAACCATGAACGAGCGCCCCGAAGTGGTCCGCCAGGCTCTGGACGCTCTGCTGGTGGCGCGCAATCTCGAGCGCGTTGCCGACCACGCCACCAACATTGCCGAAGACGTCATCTTCTGGGTGCAGGGCGCCGATGTGCGGCACAACGTGGGCGTGGAACCGACAGAGACCTCTGACCCGGTTCGCCCCACCTCGCGAGCCTCGGGACTGTAGGCGCGCCTGCTCCGATTCCGAGACTTCAGCCGCGAAGCGGCGGAATGTGATAGCCCAGGGCTTAAGCCCTGGGTACCCACGGAGAAATGGAACCGAAGTCCCGAAGGGACGAAACCGCTTCTCGCACAACTCTAGCGGCCAATCATGCTTATCCCTTTGACCATCCCAACCGCGTTAAATTACGCTCGTATTCTCTTTCATTCTAGAACTCCAGTTCTGGGGAGGTCCGGTGAGTCGCTTTTTCCGTCGTTCCTTGTGGGTTCTCGTGCTCGCTCAGGCTGCGGCGGTTCTGGCCCAATCCCCTTCCGCTGATCGGTCGCCAATAAATCTGCCAACCACCAAGCTGTTGACCGTCCCGTCTCCCGGGAGAATCGGCAGCACGAATAGCTTTCCCGCCACCATTGCCCTCAGTCCTGATGGCCGCTACGCCGCCCTGCTCAATGACGGCTACGGTACGCAGGAAAGCATGGCCCACCAGTCGATCGCGGTTCTTGATCTCAGCAACAATCATCTCGCCGACTATCCTGACGGGCGGCTGAGCGATGAGTCGTACCAGAGTTATTTTCTGGGACTGGTCTTTAGCTCGGATGGCAAACACCTGTACGCCTCGGTGGGATCGATAACGGATCCCACTGGCGCGAAGGCCGGCAATACGGGCAACGGCATTGCAGTCTACACGTTTTCACAAGGCAACGTAGCCCCGGAACGCTTCATCCCAATCGCCCCGCAAATGCTGGCGGCGGGGAAGAAGGTTTCCGTTGGCTTGCGGAAGACGCCCGCGGGCACGGCGATCCCGTATCCCGCGGGACTGGCGCTGATTTCGGGGGACGGACACGATAAGCTTCTGGTCGCGAACAACCTTTCCGACAACGCGGTCCTGCTCGATGCGGCGACGGGGAAAGTGCTGCACAGCTTTGACCTGAGCACGAGTGATTTGGTGCCGTCTTCATTTCCATATACCTGCGTGGCCACGCGAGACGGCAAGCGGGCTTGGTGCACCCTGTGGAATGATTCGAACATTGCGGAGCTCGACTTAACGAATGGAAAAGCGGGATGGATGCTGCCTTCCTCCGTGTCAGACCCGGTCGCTCCAAGCGCTCACGCTACCGCATTGGCGCTCAGCAAGAACGAAAAGGTCCTCTATGTCGCGCTTTCCAACCGTGATTCGGTAATCGCAATTGCCCTGGACGCACGGAGAGTGGTCGTTCGTTTCGACCCAACGCCACGGGGGAAGCAGTATCGCGCAGGCCGGTTTCCCACAGCGCTGGTTCCGACGGCAGACAGCAAGCATCTTTTGGTCGCCAATTCCAACCTTAACGCGATCGCTGTTTTCGATATACCCGAGATTAAGCCGGATACTGACGCCATCATTCTTGCTGGGGACCGTGGCCTGATCCCCACCGACTGGTACCCGACGGCTCTCGCCGTTCACGGCGATGACCTGCTGATCGCGACTGCCAAAGGCGAGGGCGCCGGCCCGAACAAGGGCATGGGAAAGATCCCGTCCGAGAAGCGGCACCGCGACCATCCTTACATTGCAACCCTGCTGAGGGGATCCATCGCGAGGCTCAACATTCCGTCGACACTCGAGAAACTTCCAGAACTCACGCGCGTCGTTGAACATGACAACCTGCTGCACTCCGATCCCGGAACCATTTCGTTTGCGCAGGGTTCCAACCCCATCAAGCACGTGATCTACGTCATCAAGGAAAATCGCACCTACGATCAGATACTCGGCGACTTGAAAGTGGGCGATGGCGATCCTTCGCTCACCATGTATGGAGAAGACATCACTCCTAACGAGCACAAGCTGGCGTTACAGTTCGGCGTGCTGGATAATTTTTATGACAGTGGGGAAGTTTCTGGCGACGGGCATCTGTGGTCGACGGCGGCCATCACCAGCGATTACAACGAAAAGACGTGGCAGATCGCTTATCGCGGCAAAGAGCGGACTTACGATTTTCAGGGGCAGGTGGCCGACGAATATCCGCTCGAACATAATCAGCCGGACATTGACGACCCTTCCACCGGATTTCTCTGGGACAATGTCGCGCGCAACCACGTCAGTTTTCGCGACTATGGTGAGTTTGTGAATGCCGTGTGGTGCAACGAGAAGAAAAAGGCTGCAACGCCCAAGCAGGGAACTCCTTCCGGGCAGGAAGCACGCTGCCCGCGGACGGCTGTTCACAAGGGAGAGTTGCTGGCTCCGAACGTGGGAGATCCGCATGCGGGGGCGAGTCCGTGGCCGTGGGCTGTGCCGTTGTTCAGTGGGGTCAAGCCCACCAAGGCGGCGCTGCGCGATCATTTCGATCCGCTGTTTCCGGATTTCAATACGGACTATCCAGATCAGTTGCGGGCGGATGAATTTCTGAACGAATTCTCGGCGTTCGTTCGCGCACGCCAGGGAAACGAAGGGGCGGAATTCCAGTTGCCCGCGTTCGTCCTGCTATATCTTCCCGACGATCACACCGGAGGCACGCGGCCCGACCTGCCGCGCCCTGCGGCTTCTGTGGCGGACAACGACCTCGCGCTTGGCCGTGTGGTCGACGCGGTCTCGCACAGCCCTTACTGGGATGACACCGCAATCTTCGTGTTGGAAGATGACGCGCAGGATGGCGCCGACCACGTGGATGCGCATCGCTCGATTGCCTTTGTGGTGAGCAAATATTCTCCGGGCTCTGCCGAGCAACCTTATGTGGAGCATCGCTTTTACACGACGGTGAATATGATTCACACCCTGGAGACGCTGCTTGGCTTGCCGCCGATGAACCTGAATGACGCCTACGCACCGCTGATGGGTTCGTTGTTTTCTGGAGCGGGCGATCAGCCCGCGTTCCCCGCCGACTTCAGGAATTTAAAGAATGGCCTGATCTACGAGGTCAACAAGCGTCAGGCGCCGGGAGCGAAGATCTCGTCGAAAATGGATTTCTCCCGGCCCGACGCAGCCGGAGCGGTTCGCTTGAACCAAGTGCTGTGGCGCGACCAAAAGGGCGACGCGCCTATGCCCGAGCCCAGGCACACAGTTTTTCCTGCGGGCGGAGATTGAACTTTTTCTGGGCAAGTGAGGATCGGTCGCAACGCTTCTCGGGATGCTGGATGAGCGCGAATCTCTTCTCAACTTCCGAGTCAGCCTCCCACGAGCGCACGGAGCCGCTCTGGTTCCGTGCTGTGGGTTTTGTGGGCGAGCGATGGCTGCGGATCATCGCGATTTCTATCATCCTGCTCCTGCCCTGCTTCTGGCACAAACGAATCGAAGCCGGCGACCTCGCCAGCCATACCTACAATGCCTGGTTGGCGCAGTTGATCAGCCGTGGCCAGGCACCGGGGCTTTACCTGGTTCGGCAGTGGAACAACGTGCTGGTGGACGTGGCGCTGGCGAAGCTCGGCGGTGCCGTGGGGTTCGCTGCGGCAGAAAAGATTGTCGTCTCCGCGTGCGTGCTGATCTTTTTCTGGGGCGCATTTGCGTTCATCGCCGCAGCCACGCGTCGCCCGCCGTGGGTCTTAACACCCGCGATCGCCATGATCGCCTACGGCTGGACCTTCCAGATGGGATTCATGAACTACTACGTCTCGCTGGGCTTTGCGTTCTTTGCGGCGGCGCTCTTTTGGCGAGGGCATGGCATTGACTGGATCGCTGGACTTTTCCTGACGGGCCTTGTGTTGCTGGCGCATCCCATGGGCTTTCTGGCTCTGTTGGGAATAGTGGCCTATATCCGGCTAGCGGAGATGTGCTATGGCTGGCGCCGGTGGGCGGTGTTTGGATCGGCTTTTTTGGCCGTTCTTGCTTTGCACTGGTATATCGTCCGCCACTTTCAGGTTGGGTACTGGGACACGGCGACTTTTTACTTGATGAACGGAGCTGACCAACTGGTGCTGTACGGGAAGTTCTATTTAATTCCAGCCATGTTTGCGCTCATCTTTGGCGCGGGCTGCTTCATCTACGGCAGAATGCAGGGACGAAAGACCGGAGAGCCGCGGTGGGCTGTGCGCACCGCGCTGGAGTTGTGGGTGATTCTGCTTTTCGTGGCGGCAATGATCCCTGAAGTATTGTTTCTGCCGCAATATGCCGCGCCGATCGCTTTCGCCGTTGCCCGGCTCACTTCCGTGACGGCGATTGTAGGATTGTGCATCCTCGGGTCGGTTCAGCCACGAAAGTGGCATCTGGCGGGCCTGGGCGCGTGTGCGGCTATCTTCTTTGTCTTGCTATATCGCGATACGGGGACTCTGAATCGCATGGAGCATCAGATCGAGGAAATGGTAAAGACGCTCCCGCAAGGCCGGCGCGTGACCGAAACCGTGTTTGGCCCGCAGGAGTGGAGGATCCAATTCATTAATCACATGGTGGATCGCGCTTGCGTGGGACGGTGTTTTACCTACTCCAACTACGAACCGTCCTCTGGGCAATTTCGCATTCGGGTTCGGCCCGGAAGTCCTTTGGTGACGGACTCTGCCGATCATTCGGAAGCGATGGAAAATGGCGAGTATGAAGTGCGTCCCCAGGATCTGCCCACGACCCAGATCTACCAGTGCGACGAAAAAGATTTCACCCGGCTGTGCGTGCGGGATCTCGCGGCGGGAGAAAAAAACGGCCGTCTGGGTTACCGGTTTTCAACTCCGCAGTGAAGACGCTCTCCGGTTTTCTTGTAGTCGCCTCTTCTACTTCAAGCTGATCGATTCTTTTAGCGGCAAGCTCTGCGAAGAGCCGCCGACCAGAATTGTGTAATCTCCCGGCATCAACTGCCATGCATTTTTCTCGACATTGAAAATCGACAAATACTTCGGATCGACGACCACCGACGCCTCTTTGCTCTCGCCCGCATTCAGCTTGACCTTGCTCCAGCCGACCAGCCGCTTCGGGGGCTCGCTGGCAGCAGCCGGCAGGGAAGCATAGACCTGCGCGACTTCAGCTCCCGGGCGTCCACCGGAATTAGTTACGGTGAAGGTTACGTGCACATCGTTTTTTCCTCGAACGACGTTGAGATTCGAATAGGAGTAGGAGGTGTAAGAAAGGCCGTAGCCGAAGGGAAACAGAACCGGCTTGTTCTCGGCGTCATACCATTTGTATCCGACCTTCACGCCTTCATCGTAAGTGACCTGGAAAACCGGCAACCCGGCGGCAATCTTCTTCCAGTCGTCGCTTAGTGGTTGCGGTGGCTTAACAATCTCCCGATGAGGCAAATCGGCTTCGCTCTTGGGGAAGGTGGTCGGCAGCTTGGCGCTCGGATTCACTTCGCCGAACAGGATATTGGCCACAGCTTCGGCGCCGCGGCTTCCGGCATACCACGCCTCCAGAATTCCGCCGACCTGATCGGCCCAAGGCATGGTGACGGCGGTTCCCGTCTCCAGCACCACCACCGTGCGCGGATTCGCCGCCGCGACCGCCGCAATCATCTCGTCCTGTTTTCCAGGCAGCGACAGGCTGTCGAGGTCCATGCCCTCACTTTCCCAGTCATACGCGAACACCAGCGCCACATCGGCGGACTTGGCCACAGCCGCGGCGGAGGCTGGATCGGCGCCAGGGTCATATTGAACATTGGCCGATGGAGCTTTGGCGCGAACGGCCTGGAGCGGCGACGTTGGAAACCAGATCTGATCCTGCCAGTGCGTCTGACCCTTACCCGGAGGCATGATGGCGTTTCCACCGGGAGGGTCCACCTGCGCCGAGCCGCCGCCGGAAATCATCCCCACATCGGCGTGTGCGCCGATCACGGCGATGCTGTGAACCTTCGAGGCATCGAGCGGAAGCAGAGCCCGGTCGTTCTTGAGCAGCACGATGCTTTGCTCCGCGATCTTCTGCGCCACTTCCAGGCCTCCGAGCACATCGACCACGCCTCTTTCCGGCGGATCATCGACCACACCGCAGGCAAACATAGAGCGCAAGATGCGGCGCACGTGATCATCTACTTCGGCGATCGGTACTTTTCCCGTCTCTACGGCTTTTTCCATGGCTGCGCCGTAGAAAATCTCGCCCGGCTCTTCGTGATCGAGCCCAGCCGCCGATGCTTTGGCGGTGCTGTGCGTGCCTTGCCAGTCCGACACAACAAAGCCGGGAAACTTCCATTCGTTCTTCACGACATCGGTCAAAAGATATTTATTCTCGCAGGCATAGTCGCCCCACACGCGGTTGTAGGAGCACATCACCGCGGCCGCGTTCGATTCGTGCATGCCGATTTCGAAAGCGAGCAGGTCACTCTCGCGAGCCGCGCGCTTATCGAGGTTCACGTTCACTGCGTTGCGGCCGCTTTCCTGATCGTTCAACGCGTAATGCTTGATGTCGCCCATCACATGCTGCGCCTGCAGGCCCTTCATCACGGAGCCGACCATCTTTCCCGCCAGCACGGGATCCTCGCCCAGGTATTCAAAGGTGCGCCCGTTGCGCGGCTCGCGGGTAAGATTAATCCCCCCGCCCAGCGTCATGTTGTAACCCTGTGCTCGCAACTCGCGGCCGATCAGCGCGCCGTACTCGTAGGCCGCGTCGAGATCCCAGCTCGCCGCGCTTGCCACATTGGCGGGCAAGGCCGTGGAATAACGGCCGTTCTCGCCGCTGCTGCGGACCCCGTAAGCCGCGTCCGACATTTGAATCGCTGGAATGCCCAGGCGCGGAATCCCCGGAACATAGCCAGCGCCGCCGTTTGAGTACACGGCGAGCGGACTCATCGGGCTCAGGCCCACCATCCCGGTGCCATGCAGCAGCGTGATCTTCTCGTCGAGGGTCATCTCTTTCACCACCATGCCCGCACGTTCGTCGGGCGAGAGCGCGGTATTCATCCAGGGATGCGAGGCAGGTTTGTCTCCCGGGCGCGACTGCAATCGCCCAGGGAAGAGGAGGCACGCGACAGCGATGTTGGCGAGAACGGCGATCGCAGACAGCGACCGTCTAGTGCAGGGGGTGCCAGCGGGCAAAATCATGAATTCTCCTGAGGATTGAAAAAGCTATAAAAGCCTCTACCAAATCGATAATGTACGCTGTCCGAGTTACGTTTACAACGACATGCAGACGCTCTCGAACTGTTTATGAGACCCAACAGATTTGGTACGAGACTTGAGCAGAATCGACCCGCGCGAGGAGAGTAATGAATAATATCGCGATTTTTCGTCAGCTGGGTCATGAAAGCCTGGTACTGGAAGCCTCGCTGCGCTGCGGCCAATACCGAATGATCCACGCCGGTCGCACCAGCAGAATTATCAAAACTGGCAGGCCCGTACTTAAGAGGTGGAGCTCTCCCTTCCAGAATGGATTCGCCACGGTGAATCCGTCGAATGCCCAGCTGAGTATCGAGTTACCCGATGCGTGCGCGAGTACTACCGGCCAGATGCTTCCCGACCGGATCCGAAGGTAGCTGAACAGATATGCGAGAGCGACCGTACTCGCCACGAAGAAGAAAAGTGAGATTGAACGCCGCTCAGGCAGATTCCGGTTAGGTTCCCAAGCAAGGACAAATGGAACGTGCCACAGACCCCAAATTAGACCGTTGCAGAAGACGGGAGCCGGAATCTTCGCGTCAAATAGGCGTGTTAGCAAATAGCCGCGCCAGCCGACTTCTTCACCAAAGCTCTGCAGGCACGCAGGAATCGAGAAAAATAGAGATGCAAGCAATCGAAGCGCGAACCCGTGCCAAACGGCCATTCCCGCAATTGAAAGGCCGAGCAGATTCTCCGGTCCCCACGTGCCATAGGCAGACCCGGTCGAAGTCCAGGCAAAACCCGTGCGTCCTGCGACCCATGCGATTCCGTACGCTCCCAATCCGCCAAACACAGGCCAGAGCCACGCGATCAGCATGGCCTGTGCCGTCCAATCCCCTCTAAACCTAAAGGAGACGTCCCTGATGCCTTCGCCCAGAATCATTCTCGCAATCAGAGATGCGAGGGCTGGGGAATAGGAGAGAAGTGTCGTCATCAGCATTGGGAAAGCAACGGTTGCCAATGTGGGACACCGTACAAGCTGCCTTAGCCATATCGATACCAACGTCGTAGCCGCGAGCGCCACCATAAATACCAGAATGCCGCGGCGCGCTTGATGTACAGATTGCATCTACGGGGTGAGTTGTTCGGGACTCGGGATAGGGGCCAGCGCGTCAGTATACGCTCTGGGACCGCGCGGACGCCTCGGTTCCGCACTCCAGGAGAGAACGGGGGCTCATTTCCCTTGCTGTGGTACCCAGCGATAACACGCTCGTTGAGAGCTAGTCCTCCCCCGCGGTCAATGAGCCCTCCGGCAAGCAGCGTACTGCGAAGCACACCGCACAGGTCATGACTTGGCCCGTGGGCACAGCCGGCTTTACACTGGAAGTGTGAAGATTGCCCTGGGACAGATCAACCCTACGGTCGGGGATTTTGCCGGTAACGCGGCCAAGATCATCGACTTTTCTCGCCGGGCTCAAGCCGCCGGCGCCGGGCTGATTCTTTTTCCTGAACTCTCGGTTTGCGGTTACCCGCCGCGCGATCTTGTGGAACGACCTTCTTTTGTCACGCGTAACCGTGAGACCCTCGACCGCATCGCGCGTGAGACTCAGGGCATTTCCGTGATCTGCGGTGTCGTGACGCCGGCAGATTCCGAGACCGGCAAGTCGGTCAGGAATTCCGCCGCGCTCCTCGCGGACGGCAAAATAGTATTCGTGCAGTCTAAGATGCTGCTCCCCACCTACGATGTTTTCGACGAGATGCGGAACTTTGCGCCCGCCAAGGCCCAGGAACTGTTTTCCTTCTGTGGCAACCGCATGGCGCTCACGATTTGCGAAGACGCGTGGAATGACAAGCAATTCTGGATCAAGCGGCTCTATCCTCTCGACCCGGTCGACGCGCTGATTCGTGCCGGCGGCAACTTCGTGCTGAACATTTCGGCGTCGCCCTTCTGGATTGGAAAGCGCCAACTCCGGCGCGACATGCTGGCCAGCATTGCCCGGCAGCACAAAGTTCCGGTGGTGATGGTGAACCAGGTTGGCGGCAATGACAGCCTGGTATTCGATGGCTCCAGCCTGGTGCTGAATCGTGAAGGCGACGTCATCGCCCAGGGGCGTTCGTTTGAGGAAGATTTGATCACGTTCGACTCGAAGACGCTCACCGGCGAGTTGCACGAGCAGATCGCCAGCGATGAAGCCAGCGTGTACGGAGCGCTGGTGCTGGGCACCCGCGACTATATTCAGAAATGCGGTTTCCGGAAAGCGATCATTGGGCTGAGCGGGGGCATCGACTCGGCACTTACCGCGGCCATCGCCGCCGATGCGGTCGGTCCGGAAAATGTAATCGGAGTAGGCATGCCCGGACCCTATTCGTCGCCAGGTTCGATCGAGGATGCCCGAACGCTGGCCAAAAATCTCGGCATCCGGTTCGAGCTGCTTTCGATCAACCAGGCTTACGAAGCATATCGGGAGACGCTTCGCGGCGTGTTTCAGGGATATCCGGAAGACGTTACGGAAGAAAATCTTCAATCTCGCGCCCGCGGCATGATTCTGATGGCGCTTTCCAATAAATTCGGCGCCATCGTACTCTCCACCGGCAACAAGAGCGAACTGGGCGTGGGCTACTGCACGCTCTATGGAGATATGGTTGGCGGACTCGCCGTGATCTCGGATGTTCCGAAAACGCTGGTCTACCGGGTGAGCGAATGTGTGAACTCGCGCCGCGAAGTGATTCCGCGCGCCACGCTGGAGAAGCCGCCATCCGCCGAACTCAGGGCCAATCAAAAAGACAGCGATTCTCTGCCGCCCTACGACGTACTCGACGCGGTGTTGGAGGATTATGTCGAGGATTCGCACTCGGCTGAACGCATCGCCGCCGATCGCGGCATCGACATCGAAGACGTGCAGCGCGTGATCCGCCTAGTGGATCGCGCCGAATACAAGCGCCAGCAAGCGGCTCCGGGACTCAAGATTTCTCCCAAAGCCTTCGGCTATGGCCGTCGTTTTCCTATCGCAGCAAAGAGCGAGGTTTGAAAATCCTGCACGGCCCCGGGCCGAGCGATTCCAAGAGTTCAACTCGAAAGGAAACCATGCGGAGTTCTATTCATTCGATTCTTGTTTTCATGCTGATCTTGTCCGCGTCCCTGGCGGGCGCGCAGACAGCCCCTTCTTTGAAAGCTCCCGCCAACTCAGCGAGCAAGCCCGCGGAGAAGACTGCATCCAGCGATCCGGCTCTTGTTCTGCCGTCGGAGGCCACGGTCGATTCTTTTCTGCACGCTACTTTCGGCTACGATCCACAAGTCACCTGGAAGATCTCTTTGATCGCCCCTGCGCCGGTGCCGGGACTTGCCGAAGTGTCGGTGATTCTCGCCAGCCCGCAAGGCCAGCAACTCAGCCGCTTCTTCGTTACAGCGGACGGAGCCCATGCCGTGACCGGCGACATCATCCCGTTTGGCGCGCAGCCGTTCGCGCCTGCTCGTAAGACGCTGGAAAAAGGAATAACCGGACCAGAACGCGGCCCCAAGGATGCTTCCGCAACCATCGTGGAGTTCGGCGATCTGCAGTGCCCTGCCTGCAAAGCGGCGCAGCCCGCGATCGAGGGGCTGATGGCCGCGGAGCCGACCGCGCGGCTCGTGTTTCAGAATTTTCCGCTGGAGATGCACAACTGGGCCGCGAAGGGCGCCGCTTACGCGGACTGTGTGGGCCGGGCGTCGACCGATGCCTTTTGGAAATTTGTGGCGAGAACCTACGAAACTCAGGCCGACATCACGGCCGAAAATGCCGACGAAAAGCTCACGGCCCTGGCCGACGGAGCCGGCGTGAAAGGGGCTGACATGGCCGCCTGCGCCGCCGCGCCCGATACGAAAGGCCGCGTCGATGTTTCTATCGCCCTGGGCAAGTCGCTGGAAGTGACCAGCACGCCAACCCTGTTTATCAACGGCCGCCGGATCGGCAACGTCAGCCAGATTCCCGCCGATGTACTCAAGCAACTCGTGGAGTTCGCCGCGAGGGAAGGGAAGTAACAGCGGTCTAGGCAAGACGCTGTCGGCTATTTCGAGCTCAGCCAGATTTCGTTCGAGAACCGCTCGTTGTTGGCCAGAACGTGGGGCGTGACCACGATCATGAGTTCGTCCTGCTCGTCTTGGCGGGTATTATCGACCGCGATCTGATTCAAGCCGGGAAGAAGCCCGAAACCCGGAATACCGCTGAGCGAGCGCTGTTCGGTCAGCGTAACTTCGCCCGCGACCGCCGCCGGCTCGCCGTCCTTCAAATTAATGCTGCCTTTGTATTCCTCGTTTGAAATCACAGGCACGCCGTTCGCGCTTTGTCCCGTCAGCGACCGGATTTGCAACTCCAGCTGCAGGCTCACTTCACCGTCGCCATGGATCGCAGGTTTGACCTTCACGTTCAATCCCAGGTCTTCATAGCTCACCGAAGGAAACGGCGCCTGGTAGCTATTGTTGCCGATCACCGAAGCAATCGCCGGCGAGTTGTAGATGGGGGCGTAGGAAGCGTTCATGATGGGATAACGGGTTCCCAGGTGGAAGGTCGCGTCCCCGCCCTCGCCGGCGCGCATGGTGAGATGCTCCAGGCTGCGCACCCAGGATTCATTCACCGAAAGGTCTCCTTCCAGATGGTCGAGGCTGAGCCCCTCGAAGGTGAGGCCTCCGCCGAAGGTGGCTAGTGGATTGCTGAAAATGGAATTTCCCTGTCCGCCAAGCTGCGCCAGCAGAGACGAAATTGCGCTGCCGTTAGCCTGGTTGATCCCACCGGACGAAATCAGCTGATTGATGAGCTGCGAAATATTTTGCCCGCCCAACCCCGCCAGGGCCGCTGCTGGAATGTTGTAAAGGTTGAACGTGTCGGGCGCGTGCACGCCGATGTTTTTCATGAGCTGATGGCTGATCTCATAAACGTCAACATCGAGCATGACCTGGGGGCGGTCCCCGGTCAGTTGTGCCATCAACTTCGCGCAGGCTGCGAGAACCGGCTGGGGAGCCCGTACCTCGACGATATCGGAATTCAGTGAGGGACTGATGAACCGTACCTCGAGCACATTTTTCATCGTGGTGACGATGTCCTGCACTTCCGTAGGCGCGGAATGCGGCGGAAGGATGAACGTCTGCAAAGACATGCGGTCATACTGCTTGTGATTTTCGACCGAGTCTTTGGCCACAAAGAACTGACGCGCACCGACAGGCGTCCACATGGCCCCGCTCACTTCGCAAGCCAGCTTCAGCGCGTTTTCGAAGTCAACGTCATCCACGAAAAATCGCACCTGCTTCGACACCACGGAATCATCGAACTGAACGGCCATGCCGTAAGATGACGCCAGTTCGCCGAACAGGCCGCGCACATCCCCGCGAAAATGGAAGCTGGCCCGATTGTTCGTAGGCTGGAGATGGATTTCCTGCGATTCTCCCACCGTGGTTGCAGCTCTCAGGAGTTCGGCGCGCGGGGCATGGGCAGTTTCCTCCAGCCTTTGACGCGCGAACTGGTTCTCGGGATCGAGATCGAGGGCGGCCTGAAACTCCTCGGCCGCGCGCGACCGCTCCTCTCCATACAGGAGCTGATTGCCCCGTTCGACGTGCTCGTAGACAATTCCGGCCTTGGCCAGTTCGCGAGTCTGGAAATATTTAATGCTTTGCGGGTCCAGGCGGACCGCCCGGTCAAACTGCTCGAAAGCGTCGTGAAAGTGTTGCTGACTTTCCAGTTTCATCCCGCGGGAATAGGCGTTGCGGGCTTCTTTCTGATCCTTCTTGGAGTGGATGCAGTGGATGCCGCCAGGAATTCCGTTGCTGCAAGTGATCGGGGCCGACGAGATCGGGTCATCCGCGGCGGCTCGCGCCACGGTCGACACGCCGCTCACCAGAAGCCCCATGCCCAAAATGATTGCTGCCCTCAGCATTTGTATGATTTTACCTTTGCCGCCCGAGGTTTGGCTTGCACCATTGGTTCAGAAACCGTTGCTTCAGAAACCGTGATTTAGAACTCCTGCCTCAGAATCCTGATAGAGAACGCAGGTCCGGGATACTCTTGCAAACAAGAATGGGCTTGCCGGTTTCAGGTCAGCATGAGCCGCGAGATTTGGCGCGCTTTCCCGGTATGATCGTCGCATTCGATCACGACCGCACACAGGCGCACATCGCCCGTAGCCGGCTCGAAACGCACCGGCATCCCGTTCAGGAACTTTCCCACGACCAGTTCTTTTTTCACACCGATGACGCCGTCGTATGGCCCGGTCATGCCTACGTCGGTAATGTAGGCCGTTCCGTTGGGCAGAACCCGCTCATCTGCCGTGGGAACATGGGTGTGCGTCCCGACCACAGCCGTGACGCGGCCATCGAGATACCAACCCAGGGAAATTTTTTCCGAAGTGGCTTCCGCGTGGATATCCACCAGAATCACCTTGGCGGTAACCTTCTGCAAGATTTGATCGGCAACCCGAAAGGGATCGTCGTTCGACGCCATGAAAACGCGCCCCTGCAGATTGATCACCGCGTAGGGGACATGTCCTTTGCGGCCTTGATACAGACCCCACCCCGGCATATCAGAGGGATAATTCGCGGGACGCAACAAGCGCCGCGCCGGCCCGTGGCCGTTGCCCTCGACCATCTGGAAATAATCGAGAATTTCGCGCTTGTCCCAGACGTGGTTCCCGGTAGTGATGACATCGATATTCAGTTCAAACAGTTCTTCCGCCAGAGCCGGAGTGATGCCAAATCCGGCGGCGGAATTTTCTCCGTTGGCAATGATGAGATCGATGGCATGGTCGCGAACAATCCCCGGCAGCCGCTCTTTGACGATAGTGCGGCCAGGCCGTCCAAAAATGTCGCCGATGAAGAGAATTCGCATGAGAAACGCAGCGCCGGTGTCCCGCCGGCATCGCCGAAGTTCGATGGTAACACGTGGCGTTTTTTGATCATCCAACGTGCCGTAAAGACTTGCTTGCAACGTCTCTCTCTGTCGCGGAATGCTGCACGCAGCAAATCACTTTCTCTACAGACTCTATGGCGCCAGCTCCGCCGTGCGCAGGAAATCAAAATTTCCAGCCGGATTCAGCTTCACATTCTGCACGCGCTTCGTGTGCACCAAAACGTTATCCATGTACCAGAGATCGATGTAAGGAAGGTCCTCGGCGACAATGCGCTGCACTTCCGCATACAGCGGCTTGCGAATCGCGGGATCGACTTCGCGGCGGGCGCGGTCGATGAGCGCGTCCACTCTCGGATTTGAGTAATAACTCCGGTTCGCTCCATTCGGCGGAAATTTCGCCGAGTGAAACACATACTCGAAAATGTCAGGGTCTTCGTTTCCTCCGATCCAGCGCAGGCTGTAGAGCTGAAAAGCGCCGTGGGTCACGTCGGAGAAAAATGTTGCGGGCTCGAAGCTTCGAATGTCGAGTGCAATCCCAACCTCGCGCAGTTGCTGTTGCATCACGGCCACAATAAGGCGCGTGCTTTCGGTGGTCGAGGTTTTCATCGTGATATGAAAGCGCACCCCACTGACGGACGGATAACCCGCTGCGTCGAGCAATTGCCGCGCCTTCGCGGGATCGTGCTCGTAAGTCCTCACGTCTGGGTTGTAGGCCCAACTCTGCCGGGGCAGAATGTTGCGCGCCGCCTCCGCCTGGCCTCGCCACAAGTAGTCAATCATCGGCTCGCGGTCGATAGCGTAGGCCACCGCCTGCCGAACCCGGACATCTTTCAGGATCGGGTCGCGCAGGTTGAAAGCCATGTATTGCATCTCGGTTCCATGGGCCTGCTCTACCACCAGGTTCGGCTCCCGCGCCAGCGTGAGCACGGTATCGGGCGTAAGCGAGTTGATCGCAATATCCCCACTGCCTTTGCGTAATTCGAGAGCCTCCGTGGTCGCTTCGGGCACCACCGCAAACCGCACCCGCGCCAGCTTCGCCCTCTCGCCCCAATAATCGTCGTTGCGCTCGATGACCACGTCTTTGTCGGTCTCCGCGCTGACAAACTTGAACGGCCCAGAGCCAATGGGATGCCGCGTCATCTCGTCGCCGCTGCCGGCAGGCACGATGCCGATCGCACCATCGGAAAGATTCCACAGCAGCGGCGCCTCCGGCTCCTTCAGATGGAAGACCACCGTGTAATCATCCACCGCGTCGATATGATCGACGAAGCGGTAGTTAGCCGTCTTGGTGCTGCGAATCTTGCCTTGCAGCAGGGAATCGAACGTCCACTTCACGTCGCGCGCCGTCAGCGCACGCCCGTCATGAAATTTCACGCCGGGATGCAAGTGAAAAATGTAGGTGAGCGGATCAGGAATCTCCCAACGCTCGGCCAGGCCTGGAGCCACGTTGAGGTTATCGCCCCGCGAAAGCAGATCATCGAAAATGAGGTTGTCGATGCGTTCCGACTGTGCGTCCAACCCCACCCGCGGGTCAAGGTTCGTGGGACTCGACTCGATCAGTACGACGAGGGTTTGCGAGTCAGGCTTGGCGGCGCAGGAAAGCAGAGTGAAGAGGGCGCTGAAACAGAAAAGCGGGAGAAACAGATGAGCAAATAGCCGCAGACCTGGCGCTGATTTCACTTTCATTCGCAATCCAGGCACATCTGGTAGACGCTATTCACGGTGCGCCAGTTGCGGGTCGTCGCCCGGGTCAGGAGTTTTCGCTCGAGGGGATTGTGGAGCAGACTGCTGTGGGCATATCCGTTGGGTAGATGAAGATAGATTTGCTGGCCAAGGCAAGAAGATTTGTCGGGCGCTTTGGTGAGGCCCTCCAGTTGTTTCAGGACGGCGGCGTCCGGAGTTTCCAAGAGAAAAATCACGTGGAGCCACGCGGGACTGACCTCAGGCTGTTGGAACGGATTCATTTCGACGACTTTGCCAAGTTCCTCTCGCGATCGCAAGATGGTCAGGGCGGAAAAGCCAAAATCTTCGGTGATTCGAGCTTCGATCTTCTTGCGCAAGGCGATAGAAGACATTCTGCCTGCCTTGAAAATCACGTTGCCGCTCTGGATGTAAGTCTGCACGTTCTTGAGTCCAAGCGACTCGAACGATTTTCGGAGCGCGTCCATCTTGACCCGCTTATTGGGGCCGAGATTGATTCCGCGCAGCAAAGCGACGTAGGTGGGCATGAAGTCGAATTATGAAATCGAATCCTGAAGCTGAAACATGGGGCCAAATTAAGGATACGAGATTTTACCCAACACTGCCGGCCGCGTCGCGCCCGTGGCCGAGGGAATGTTCGAGGGACGGCGGTGCCAGGTTTCGTACGCCAGGACCGCAAACGCCACGGCTTCCTTGGCTTCCGACGGCACGCCAAACTCGTCGGAGAATCTCAGTCGCAAACCCAGTTTCTCAAGCTCGCCAGATAGTATGGCCATAAGCCTGGCGTTCTTCGCGCCGCCACCCGACACAACCATCTCACGGAATGCAACCTTCCAGACAGTGGACCGCTTGGGCAGAAGCCGCCCGACAGCGTCGGCAATCGACCGGGCAGTCAGAGCGGTCGCGGTTGCTACAATATCGCGCTTACGCGCATTTCCGCATATGCGCAGGAAATCCCGCACAAACTCCCGCCCGAATTCTTCCCGTCCTGCTGTTTTGGGTGGCTTGCTGCGGAAGAAAGCACGCTGCAGTATCTTCTCAATGACCGGTTCGATCCAGGTTCCCGACGCCGCGATCTTCCCGTTTCGATCGAAAGGGCGGTCAAACAACTGCTGAATGACTGCGTCGATCACCATGTTTCCCGGTCCAGTATCGAACGCAATCACATCGCTCGCTGATGCGCCTGCCGGAAGCGCGGTCAGGTTCGCAATCCCGCCGATGTTCTGGATAATCCTTCCCACCCGCGTGTCGCGGAACAACATGTAATCGAGAAACGGGACTAACGGCGCGCCCTTACCGCCCGCAGCCAAATCCGCCGGACGAAAATCGGAGACCACCGGCACTCTCAAACGCGCAGCCACAATCGCGGACTCGCCCGTCTGCCAGGTCGCCGTCAGCCTGCGCCCTAGATACGGAGCCGCCTCGCCTTGATGGTAAAGCGTCTGCCCGTGGCAGCCCACGAGCGCAGCCTGCATCCGGAACCGCCGCTGCGTGGCCAGTACCGCTTCCGCATAGAGTTCTCCCAGGAGAGAATTGAGCCGGGACAGGTCGGGCACGCTGGCCTGCGGCGCATTCATCGCAGCCAGCACCGCAGCACGAACTCTTTCAGGGTACGAATACTCCGCGTGCCCCAGCAGTTCGAATCTGGTAGCGCTCGCCCGTCGCCCGCCAATCCTCACCAGCGCGACGTTAATCCCGTCCGCCGAAGTGCCGCTCATCACCCCCGCCACGATCATTTCGTGTCTTGTTCTGCGTTTGCCGCTCATGCCCGGGTGCCCCATTTCTCGCGTCCTTTGCGAGAAGTGGGCCAGGAAGACTCCCCGCGTCCCGCTGCCTCTATTCGCACCTGCTCACCAAATTCCCACAACCTGCGCGACAGCCTGCCGATGCTTGCCGCAGACGGAGCCTTCGCTGAGCGTAGCGTCTTCGCCCACTTCTTCTTAAATGCCAACACGCGCCTGGAAGAGTCCTCGACCCGCGCGGCAAATTTTCCGTCTTGCTCCGCGGCTCTCACTAGTTCTTCGTACGCCTGCTCGATATAGTCCTCGCGATGGCAAATCAGGCACAAATCTCCGCCGGCGCGAATGTGCTCAACAGCAGCCTGCCCAACTGGCGCGGCAGACAGCACGCCGCCCATTTCGAGATCGTCCGACACGATCAGGTTGCGGAACCCGATGCGCTTGCGCAGAATATCTGTAATCCAAATCTTAGAAAGCGACGCCGGCGTTCGATCGCGCGTGACCTGCGGATAAGCCGCATGCGAGATCATTGCAAATGGCAACTGTCGCCGCAGCTTGCGATAGGGAACGAGATCCTCCGCCCAAAGTTTCTTCAGCGGCTTCACGATCACCGGCAGTTCGTGATGGCTGTCGAGCCTACCTTCGCCCAGACCGGGAAAGTGTTTTCCGCATCCCAGCACGTTCGCCTCGCGCAACCCGGCAAGAAACTCGCGCGCGTATGCGGTCGTCTCCCGCGGATTTGCCGACACGGCGCGCGACCCCATCACGCTGCGTGAAGCCTCAAACGCCAGGTCCAGCACGGGAGCGAAAGTCACGTTGAAGCCGAGAGCGCGGCAGTTCTCTCCGATGATTTGCCCATGTCTGCGAAACAGCTTTCGATCACCAGAAGCAAAAACCTCCGCCGCCGAAGGCGTGGGCCCAAGCACATCGCGAAAACGATCGACGCTTCCGCCCTCAAGATCAACGCAAGTGAACAGCGGCGCAGAAACGCACTTCCGGCAATCGCGCAGCAGCCGCCACGTCCGCTCCGCGCTTTTGATATTGCGCGCAAACAGAATCACCCCCGCCGGCCGCAACCGTGCGAGCAGGGAACTGAGCCCGGGCGTCATCTCCGTGCCCTCGAAACCGACGATGAGGCAGCGGCCGATCGTCCTCATGTTTTGCGGCTTGACCTTAGCTGACATTCGAGATCGCAAACAATCCGCTGGAATCGGGTCTACTCACTTCCTCGGCGTATTCCACGCTCAGATTTCCTTCTTCAACTCCGCCAGCAAGTTCAACGCCTCAAGCGGCGTGAGCCGGTTCAAATCCACTTCCCGCAGCCTGTCCAAAACCGGCTGCGAAATCGGAGTAAAAATCGTGAGCTGCGTTGGCGCAGGCGTCGCCCCCGGAGAAAGATGCCCCGTAACCTCGCGCTCCGCCGACTCATGCTCGGCCAGCACTTCGCGCGCCCGCACCACCACCTCGTTCGGCAATCCGGCCAACTTCGCGACTTCGATGCCATAGCTGCGGTCCGCCGCCCCGGGTTCGACTTTTCGCAGAAACACAATTCCGGCCCCGCTTTCCTTCACCGACACGTGATAATTCTTCACTCCCGAAAGCTGCTGCGCCAGTTCCGTCAACTCGAAATAATGCGTGGCGAACAGAGTCTTGGCCCGCACCCGCGCATGCAGATATTCCACCGCGGCCCAGGCGATCGCGAGCCCGTCATAAGTGGAAGTGCCGCGGCCAACTTCATCCAGCAAAATCAGCGACCGCGCCGTAGCCGTGTGCAGAATGGCCGCCGTCTCCGTCATCTCCACCATGAAAGTCGAGCGCCCGCGCGCCAGGTTGTCGCTGGCGCCAATGCGTGTGAACACTCGATCCACCAAGCCCAGCCGCGCCGACCGCGCCGGAACGAACGAGCCCATCTGCGCCAGAATCACAATCAAAGCCGTCTGCCGCAGATAAGTCGACTTGCCGCCCATGTTCGGCCCGGTCAACAGCACGATGGTATGAGTGTCAGCATTCAAGTAAAGATCGTTGGGCACAAACCGTTCGCTGCCGGGGGCCAGTTCCTGTTGTTCGATCACGGGATGCCGCCCCTCGATAATTTCGAGCACGCCAATTTCCAGAACGCCTGACTCCCCGGCTTTTTCCGAAGCCACCGATTCAAATTGCGGCCGGCAGTAATCCCGTAGCGCCGCGACGTGCGCCAGCGACGCCAGTACGTCCACTTCGGCCAACGCCAGCGCGGTCTGTCGAATCCGTTTGGCCTCGCCCGCAATCGCAGTGCGCAACGCGGCGAACAATCGCCGCTCGATCTCGACGATCTTCTCTTGCGCATCGAGAATCTTGGCTTCGTACTCTTTCAGCTCCGGAGTGGTGAACCGTTCGGCGTTCACCAGCGTCTGCTTGCGGTCGTAATCCTGCGGCACCAGATGCAGATTCGCCTTGGACACCTCAATGTAATACCCAAAAATCGAATTGAACTTAACTTTGAGCGAAGCGATGCCAGTGCGTCCGCGCTCGCGCTGTTCAATTTGCGCCAACACCTGCTTGCTGTTGCGCGAGAGTTCGCGCAGTTCGTCAAGATCGCGGTCCACGCCAGGTGCGATCACTCCGCCGTCGGAGAAAGTGAGTGGCGGCTCGGGCACGATGTTCTTTTCAATACGCCCACGAAGATCGCTCAACTCGTCGAGCGCTTCCTGAAGCGCATTCAGTCGCTGCGACGCCAGACGCCCCACCGCCGCCTTGACCGCTGGAATTTTTCCCAGCGAAGCTCCCAGCGCCAGCACGTCGCGGGGATTGGCGGTTTCGAGCGCCACCCGGCTCAAGAGTCGCTCCAGGTCAAGCACGCCATCGAGCGCCCGCCGCAATTCCTCGCGCGCCACGGTATCCTTTACCCCGGCCTCCACCGCATCGAGCCGGGCATTGATCTCGGCGAGATCGAGTGACGGCCGCAGCAGCCACGCGCGCAGCAATCGCTTGCCCATGGGCGTAGCGGTGCAGTCGATCGCACGAAATAGCGTGACGCCCGCATCCGTTCCAGCAAAAAGGGGCTCAATCAACTCAAGATTGCGCACCGTAACCGCATCGAGCACCAGACAGTTTTGCCGCTCGTACCATCCAATGCGATCCACATGATCAAGCGATCCACGCTGCGTGGACCGCACGTAGTAAAGAATCGCGCCGGCCGCCGAGGCCGCTGCAGCGCGTCCTGCCAACCCAAATCCCTCCAGCGACAAAACTCCAAAGTGATTTTCCAGCAGGGGAATGGCGTGGTCGGGCGCGAAAATCCAGTCATCGAGTGGAGTCTCGGTGCAGCTCGCACCAGCCGCCCGCGGCTGAGGCGCTTGTGTTGGTTGTGTGGAAACGGGCGCCCCGCCCGGTTTGCCGAGCAGAACTCGGCTGGTTCTGACTTCAAACAGCGGCGCCGCCGACCCATACAACAATTCCTTCGGCCGCAGCTGCTCCAATTCCTCCTGCACCCGTCGCAAGGCACCCTCGCCAGAAAACTCGGTGGCCCGGAATTCGCCCGTCGAAACATCGAGCGCTGCGAATCCAACGCGATCGCCCACCTGCGCCAGCGCCGCCAGAAAATTGTTGTCTTCCGCGCCCAGCGACGAATCCGCCGCCGTCCCCGGCGTGACCACCCGCGTCACTTCGCGGCGCACCAACTTCTTCGCCACCCGCGGATCTTCCACCTGTTCGCAGATGGCCACCTTGAACCCCTTGCGGATCAGCTTGCCAATGTAGTTTTCGGCCGCGTGATAAGGCACGCCGCACATGGGCACCGCAATCCCTTTTTCCTTGTTGCGCGAGGTCAACGTGATCTGCAGTTCTTTGGCCGCCACGATCGCATCGTCGAAAAAAAGCTCGTAGAAGTCGCCCAGCCGAAAGAAAAGCAATGCAGTGGGATGCTCTTTCTTTACGGAAGCATATTGCCGCATCAGCGGAGTGGACGGCTCGGTCATATTTTCGGCCACGGTTTCGGCCATCGGGGCTCGATCATCTCTCGGTCAACCAGGCGGGGCTTGGCGCGGATTATAACAAAGCTGCAAGCCCCGCTCCTGCGTCATTTCTCATCGCGCCCTTCTAGAAATCGCAGTTGACTATGCTTCTCTCGCAGTGTTCTCTTAATCCCATGGAACTTCGCAAGGATCCCATCACGCGCTCGTGGGTCATCACCGGTGACGATCCTGCGGAGAGCGCTCCGCGGCCTTCGTCCGCCTGCCGCTTCTGCCCGGATTCCAAAGACACGCCGCAAGTGATTTCGGCCGCTCCCAACGCGGTCGGGACCCCCTGGTCGGCGCGCGCGGTCGTACATCCTACGCCTCTTTACCGCATCGAGGGTGAGCCCGCCCGCCGCGGCGACGGCCTCTACGACCGCATGCACTCCGTGGGAGCGCACGAAGTCCTGGTCGAAAATGCCCAGCACGACCGCCATCTCTGGAACGCCAGCGACGGCGAGATCGAACAATTCCTGCGCCTGGCCGCCGAACGCATCTTCGACCTCAAGCGCGATCCACGCATCAAATACGTCAGCCTCTTCAAAGATTACGGCCCCAGCGCCGGCCAGGAATTCAGCCACCCCACTTCGCAGATTACCGCAACCTTATTTGTTCCTCGGCGAGTGCTCTACGAACTGCGCGCTGGACGGGAATACTTCGTCGGGAAAGAGCGCTGCGTCTTCTGCGATATCCTGAACCAGGAAGAGCGCCAGGCCCTGCGCGTGCTCGAAGCTCGCGGTGACTACGTTGCGCTTTGTCCCTACGCTCCGCGCGTTCCTTACGAGACCTGGATTCTTCCCCGCACCCACGAAGCCTCATTCGAACGTACCGGCCTGGCTCGCGGAGCCGTGCTCACCCACCTCGCCGCGCTGCTCCGCCGCACCCTGCAGCGAGTGCGAACCATTACCGAGAATTTTCACCTGGTGCTGCATACCTCGCCCAGCACCATCCATCCTTCAAAGAACCTCGGCTACTGGAAAACGATCGACGAGGATTATCATTGGCACATTGAAATTCTCCCCATCGTGACTTCGAAGGCGCGCTCCTATACGTTCAAAGAGGTGTACTATTCGCCGGTGAGCAGCGAAAGCGCGGTCAAGCAATTGCGCGAGGCAAAGATCGATGGCTGAAAAATCACCGGCTGAAAGATCGCCGAAGCTGCTGGCCACTAACCACTGGTCACTAACCACTGATTTCAAATGACAACGCCCATCGTAACCGGCCTCATCCCCTCTGGCGCATGCTGCTAACGTGCAATCCTCGATCGACTTTTTCAAACTTCAGGGCGGCAGACAGCTTCTACTAGCCGCCGGCCACTAACCAATAATCACTGGCTACTGGGCTCCCACTCCGCTTACCAGCGGCTGCAGACTCTGCCGCGAGAGTAGTTTTTCCGCCGAGCCGGCATCCACCGGCGGCGAGAACAAGTACCCCTGCCCGAACTGGCAGCCCAATTCCTGCAGACGGTCCAGATGCTTCACCGTTTCCACTCCCTCCGCAATCACCCTCACATTCATTTTGCGGGCCAGCGTGATAATCATCTCCACAACGTCGCAGGTGCCCGAATCTGTCAGCAGTTCGGCCACCAGGGACCGGTCGATCTTCAACCCTTCCACGGGAAAATGCCGCAGCTCGCTCAGCGAGAAATGCCCGGTGCCGAACTCTTGCAGGATCACGCGCACTCCCAGGCTGCGCAGTTGTGAGAGCACGCTCGAGGTGAGCCTGGGGTTTGTCATGGCCAGGCTTTCGGACATTTCCAATTGCAGGCTGCCGGGCCCGATGCCGCTGGCGTGGATCGCGTCCCGTAAGTCGCTCACCAGATTCGCGTGCGCCAACTGCCGCGCCGAAACATTAATGGCGATGCTCAACGGCCCCGCCGCCGCATACTTCACCTGCCACTTCCGCATCTGGCGGCACGCTTCCACGAACATCTGCTGCCCAATCGAGATCATCAGGCCCGTGTCCTCGGCTGCCTCCAGGAATTTATCGGCTGCGATCACCCCCTGCTGCGGGTGCGACCAGCGCAGCAAGGCTTCAAATCCCGTGATCTGCCGCGTCTTCAGCGCGACCATCGGCTGGTAGTAAACGTGGAATTGGCCTTCATCCAGGGCCGTGCGCAATTCCGATTCCAGCTTCAGCCGGTTCACCGCTTGGGTCTGCATGGCTTCGTCGAACAGTTCGCACCGCGATCCACCCAGCGCTTTGGCCCGGCGCATTGCGGCATCGGCATCCTGCAGCAGATCTTCCGCCTGCCGGTGCGGGGTCGCGCTCAAGGCAATCCCCACGCTGGCCGAGACGCACACCGCGCGCCCCTCAATCAGAATCGGAATGGCCACCGCCAGCTTCACCCGGTTCGCGACCCGCATCGCGTCACTGGGATCGTTGATTCCGTCCAGCAGGATGGTGAATTCGTCGCCTCCCAGCCGCGACAACACTGCGTCCACGCATACTCCCGGCGACTGCGGACGCGCCACCGTATCTTGTTCTCGCAACGCCGCCGCCATGCGCCGCCCAATCTCTACGATCACCTGATCGCCGGCAGCTGTACCCATGGTGTCGTTAAAACCCTTGAATCCATCCACATCGACGAGCAGCACTGCGTAGTGCGAATCCGCCTTGCGCTGCGTCCGGATAAAGGAAAGCCCCAGCCGGTCAAGAAACAATCGCCGGTTGGGCAGTCCGGTCAGCGCATCGTGAAACGAATTATGTTCCAACTGCTCCTCCGCCAGCTTGCGCTCGGTGACGTCGCGGTTCACGATCACCAGTTTCGCCACCTCGCCTTTCTCGTTCCGCACCGTGCTGGCCACCGATTCCAGCACTTTCCACGATCCATTCTTGTGCCGGATGCGGTATTCCATCGTTTTCCCCACCCCGCTTCGTCGTGCCTCCCGCGAAGCCTCCAGCACTTTGAAACGGTCATCGGGATGAATCTGCTCGAACGCCGACGTCTCGCTCAGTTCAGCCGGCGAATACCCCAGGATTTTCTTGTAGGCAGGACTGTTATAAAGGCGGTGGCCTTTCACATCCACCAGCGCGATCATGTCGGCGGCGTTCTCCGTGACAATCTGAAACAGTTCTTCGCGATGCTTCGACTGCCGCTGAATCTCATTGAAGCGGATTCGCTGGTAGGCGACCAGAGCCACCAGCGCGGCGATCACCAGCCAAATCCATTCCTGCATCATCAATCACCTGGGCCGACCAGCCGCTCTCGCGAAACCACGCGAAACCATGCGGGCAGTCGATCTCCCAAGAAAGCTATCGGCACGTTTCCGAAACGAGTGAGTTAGCCGTCGAAGAGTTGAGTACCTTCGTGCGATCTTCTCCTGACTGCCCTGGCTGCCTGCCTGCACGGCTGAAGGCGAAAGCACCGCAACTCATGTGGGGACAGCCGCCTCGGCTGTCCGCCGGCGCGAAGCCCGGCGCTAGTTCCGTGGCTGCTAGCGGATGCCCCATTTCTCGCGCCCTTTGCGAAAGCCTGCTCTGAGCGAAGTCGAAGGCTGGGGATTTAGAAGTCAGGTTAAGAAGTCAGGTTTTGACGTCAGGTTTAACAGATAGGGCTTTCTCCGTGCCGCCGTGCTGAATGGCTTCTCGAGGGAGCATAATGTCCGCATGTCCCCGGACAAAACCGTCCGCCGCCTGAAGAGCTACGCCGGCGCCCAGGGCTACGTTTATCAGTATTACTTCGTCGGCAAGCGCCCCGCCCTGCCCGACGATCCTGCCGCCCCAGCCACCGAATTCATCTTCGACGTAACCTCCGACCGCAAGCTCACCTACGCTATCAGCATCTTCCTCTCCGCAGAAGCGGTAACCGCCTGGAGCAAAGCTCACAACCGTCCCCTGAGCGACGCCGAACAATACGCCGCCGCCAAACTTCGCCTCTTCCGCGCCTTCGACGACCTGGAAGACGTAAAAGCCCTAGGCCGCCGCCTGCTAATCGACGCGAGTTTGCTGGAAGAAGCGCTCGCAAGCCTGGGCGTGGAGTAGGCGGCCAGACTTCGTTGCTACGGATCCACACGGATTTTCACGGATAAACACAACGCGGGGAACTAAACAACTCCGGCGGCTCGCAAGCCATGCGCCTCTCAGGAAGTCTCCCTAAAAGGTCTTAATCCGTGAAGATCCGTGAAATCCGTGGCTGCTTGCCACTATTATTGTGATCCCAATCACACTCCCCCGTGACCCATCCCGTTTTCGCCAGCCCCATTCCCTGTGCAGACTATAATGCGTGGAAAGGAATGGGGTTCAGGGCTTCGCACAAACCGGAAACGGCCAAAATGGAACCACCGCCGGTCTCTCGTGACTTGCATTAAACTCCCTGCACTCTGATACTTACCAAGCCTATGGCTCTGCTCTGGCTCCGCTTCGCGCTGGGTTGCTATTTCATCGGGCTGATCTACGCTTTCGTGGCGCTCACCCGCACCAGCGACCTGTTCAGCCGCATCGCGCTGCACGCGGCCAGCCTGGGCATGGTTTTTCACTTCGTGTCGCTGGTGGAACTGTTCCTCTCCGGCCACGTCGTCTGGGCCTCGGTGCACAACGGCGAATCGCTGCTCGCCTTCTTCTCGATGAGCTTCTTCATGCTCATCTACGCCATCTACCAGACCACTTCGCCGGGCGTGGTCGTTTTCCCAATCGTTTTCTTTCTGACCTTCGTGGCCGCCATGGACGAACAACCTGTCCTGCTGACCTCCTTCGTCCACGTCAAAGGATGGCTGATCGCCCACATCATCCTCATTTTCACCGGATACGCCGCCCTCGTATTAAGCTTTGGCGCCAGCCTGCTCTATCTCTTGCAGGAGCGCCGCCTGAAATCCAAGAAGCCGACCAGCCTGATTTCCTTTCTCCCGGCGCTCGAAGTCATCGACCAGATCGGCTACCGTTCCTTGCTGCTGGGCTTTCCCTTCATGACCCTCGGCCTGCTGACCGGCTCCGTAGTCGCGATTTCCGTCTACGGACACGTAAATTTTCTCGATCCCAAGATTTTGCTCTCGGTGTTGATGTGGGTCGTGTACATGCTCATGATCTTCACCCGCTGGAATTCCGGATGGCGCGGCCGCCGCGCCGCCGTGCTCGCCACCTGCGCCTTCGTGGCCGCGATCGTGGCTTGGGCCGCCAACTATTTCTCCGCCATCCACAGGTTCGCCGCCTCATGAGGCTCGGATTATGAGATATCAGCTCATCGGCGTGAATCACAAGAGCGCGCCGCTCGAAGTGCGCGAGCGTCTGGCCATCCCCGAGTCGCGCCTGCCCGACGCCTGCCGCGATCTCACCGCCTATCCTGGAATCGAAGAAGGCATGATCATTTCCACCTGCAACCGAGTGGAACTGGTCACCCATACCACCAACGGCTCGGCTGACCTGCGCGGATTCCTGCACAAACATTTCCATCTCACCGCCGAAGAACTCGACGCGCATCTTTACGAATTCCGCGAGAAGGACGCCGTCCGCCACATCTTCCGCGTGGCCTCAAGCCTCGATTCGATGGTCGTTGGCGAAGCTCAGATTCTCGGCCAGGTAAAGGAAGCGTATGCAACCGCGCGTGCCGTGGGCGCAGTCCGCGGACAACTCGACCAACTCTTCAGCCGCGCTTTCGCCGTGGCCAAGCGCGTGCGCAGCGAAACCGAAGTGGGATCTTCGTCAGTCTCGATCGCGAGCGTCGCCGTCGAGTTGGCGAAGAAAATTTTCGGCAGCCTGCAAGGCAAGACCGTCTTCATCGTGGGCGCCGGAAAAATGAGCGAACTCGCCGCCCGCCACCTGATGGCCCACGGCTGCGCCTCCATCTTCGTCGCCAACCGCACCTACGAGCGCGCCATCGGCCTGGCCCAGAAATTCAACGGCCAGGCCATCAAGTTCGACGACCTCTACAACACCTGCGACCGCGCCGACATCGTCATCACCTCCACCGGCGCGCCCCACGCCATTTTCCGCCGCGAACATGGAGAGCAGTTCCTCGCCCGCCGCAAGAATAAGCCGATGTTCTTCATCGACATCGCCGTCCCTCGCGACGTCTCGCCCGAAATGGCCAAACTCGACGGCATCTTCGCCTACGACATGGACGACCTGCAGCAAGCCGTCAGCAGCCACGTCGCCGATCGCCACAAAGAAGCCGAACTCGCCGAAGCCATCATCACCAGCGAAGTCGAAAAGTTCGACGCGCGCCTGCACACCCTCGACGTGGTCCCGACAATCGTGAGCCTGCAAGATCACCTCGAAACCATCCGCCAGGCCGAAATCGACCGCGTCCGCGGCCGACTCGGCCACATGACCCCCGAGCAGGAAATCGCCGTCGAAGCCCTGACCCGTGGCATCATCAACAAAGTCATGCACACCCCGATCACGACACTCAAGACAGCCGCCAAAGAAGCCGAAGCCACCACTGTAATCGACGTAGTCCGCCGCCTCTTCAACCTGCGCGACAAAGACTCAGCGGCTCCAAACCAGAAAAACGAACTAGGAACGCGCCCGTGATCCCGCTCCCGAAGCCCTGTCATCCTGAGCGCAGTCTGGCGATGCGCGAAGCGAATCGCCAGACGAAGTCGAAGGACCCCGTGCCCCCTTGCAGTTCCACGAGTGATGCGAGGAGTTTTCCCTCGTGCGACAGGACAATGCCATCACACCCACTTATGACGACCTTATCGAGCAGGCTTGAGAAAAATTGGCGCGACATCATCAGCGGCGAGTTCAAGACGGGCGTCGAGTTCGAGCAGCACATGGCGAAGCTGGAACAGTTCTTGCAGCGGGAGAAAGGCCGCGGACGCGACATCTATCCCAAGGATGAGGAAATTTTCAACGCGCTCAACCTCACCGCATTTAAGAAGATTAAAGTGGTGATCATCGGTCAGGATCCGTATCACAAAAAAGGGCAGGCGCATGGCCTTTGCTTCTCGGTCCCCAAGGACATCGAACAAATCCCACCGAGCCTTCGCAATATCTACGAAGAGCTCAAAAACGAGTACGGTATCCGGCCGAGCGATGGCGACCTGACAGGGTGGGCGGAGCAGGGGGTATTGCTGCTGAATGCGACGCTAACCGTGCAGAAGGGCAGAGCCGGCTCGCATCAAGGCAAAGGCTGGGAGGAATTCACCGACGCCATTATCCGCGCCGTCAGCGAAAAGCGGGAGCCCGTCGTTTTTCTGCTCTGGGGTCGGTGCGCGCAGAAAAAAGGCGAGCTGATCGACCGCAAAAAACATAAGGTGCTGGAAACATCGCACCCTTCGGGGCTTTCAGCCTACCGCGGTTTCCTCAAGTGCGGCCATTTTAAAGAAGCCAACGTATTCCTGATAAAGCACGGACTTAAGCCCGTCGTGTGGCAGAAGATTTAGATTACTAACCCATGCCTAAGCTCCGCATCGGCTCCCGCGGTTCCCAACTCGCCCTCTGGCAAGCCAACCACATCTCCGCCCTCCTGCGCGCCCGCGGACACCAAGTCGAAATCGAAATCATCCACACCACCGGCGACAAAATCACCGATGTTCCGCTCGCCATGGTTGGCACGAAGGGCGGACTTGGCAAAGGAATTTTCACCAAGGAAATCGAAGAAGCCCTCGCCGCCGGCCGCGTCGACTTGGCCGTGCACTCGTTGAAAGACCTGCCCACCGAACTCCCGCCAGGATTCGAAATCGCCGCCATCACCGAACGCCAAGACCCGCGCGACGCCTTCTGCTCGCGTAATTACTCAAAGATCGAAGACTTGCCGCAACACGCCCGCGTGGGCACCAGCAGCCTGCGCCGCCAGGCGCAACTCAAAGCCATCCGCCCCGATCTCGACATTCATCCCCTGCGCGGCAACGTCGACACCCGCCTGCGCAAACTCGAGCAAGGCGAATACGACGCCATCATCCTGGCCTCCGCCGGCCTGAAGCGCCTGGGTAGAACCGAACTGATCAAACAAATCATCCCCGCCGAAATCATGTGCCCCGCCGCCGGCCAAGGTGCGCTGGGAATCGAAATCCGCCAAGGCGACGCCACCACGCGCCAGCATCTGGAATTTTTAAACGACCCCGCCGCCCGCGCCGCCACCACTTGCGAGCGCGCCCTGCTCAATAGTCTCGGCGGAGGTTGCCAGGTCCCCATCGGAGCGTTTGCGGAAGTTTTCTTAACAGGGAACGGGGAAGGGTCGCTTTCAGGAAACGACGGACGGCCGTTGGGAAACCGGGAAGGGCACGACTTCAGTCGTGCCGATACCACGCCACGAATGCGACCGGCTTCAGCCGCTGGGGTTCGCCTTCATCTCGAATCCATCGTGGCCGACCCCGACGGCTCAAAACTCCTCCGCGATTCCCGCGACGGAGACATTGGAGACGCCGAACAACTGGGCAACGCCGCCGGCGCCGCTCTCCTCGCGCGCGGCGGAGACGCCATCCTGGCCGCCGTCTACGGCCGCGGCCTGGCTGTCCCGCCGCAACCCTAAACCGCGCGCCAGACTTGATAAGATGACGCAGACCCCTCCCGCGAACGAGCGGGAACGAAAGCCGCGAAGCGGGCGACAGAATGCAGCCCACGGCGTAAGCCGTGGGTTGGCCGCAAAGTATGAACAAGCCCCGCAGGGGCGAAAGAAAATCACCCTTGTACATTCCCGAACATTTCGTTCTCCGTGACCACGCCGCCGCGATTGCGTTCATGCAGGCGAATCCCTTTGTGATCCTGGTCTCGACGACGGAAGACGGCCCCTTCGCCAGCCACGTGCCCGTGATCATCCGCGAATCTGGAGATCAACTCATCCTCCGCGGACACGTAGCCAAGGCCAACCCGCACTGGCGCTATCTCGAACAGAATCCGCAATGCCTCACCATTTTTCACGGACCACACTCCTACGTCTCCACACGCAACTACGTCACCCCCGAAAACGTCCCCACGTGGAATTACGGCGCGGTACACGTCTACGGAACCGCCCGCGTCTATTCTTCGCCGGAAGCCTTGCAAGGCATGCTGCACGAACTGATCTCCACCTTTGAGGCCGCTTACGCCCAGCAATGGGATAGCTTCGACGCAACCTACCGTGACCGCATGCTGAACCACATCGTAGGGTTCGAAATCACCGCAACCAACCTCGAAGCCAAATTCAAGCTCAGCCAGAATCGCACGAAAGAAGAACAGGCAAATGTGATCGCATCGTTGTGCAAAGCCGAAGACACAGCTGTCTCGGGTGTGGCCCGTCTGATGCAGGAGCAGAACCTGGGTGCGACCGCGAAGAAGGAGCGCGAATGAAGTGGTTGCCGACTCGGTGGTTGGCTCTGAAGTGTGCCGGCCTGCTCATGGTAGCGGCTGTCAGTGCAGCCCATGCCAATATGCAGTCAGTTGAAAGCGTGAAATGGCTCGACGCGAAACAAGACCCCACCGCTTGGGCGAAAGTCCAAGCGGCATTCCGCGAAGAACTCGCGCCGGATGATCCAGCAACCACCTATCCGCAAACAGCTCAGCGGTACAAGTATCTCCACCGGGTGGCCGTATTTCGCGACTCCGCGCTGGTCATCATTGGACACAGGGAAACGAAAGACAGCAAGAACCCGGATTACTTCTCGGCCTACAACCACGATTTGAAGACAAAAACAAAATCTGAGATCGCCGATGCCAGTAAGTTCATGTGGCAATGGAAGTTTGTAAAGCTGGCAACATTCGAAGCGGGTCTCGCACCAGAGGTCGCCTTCACGTACTTCGACTGCTGGCAATGTGAACCGGAAAAGATTCTGGGTGCTTTCCATTTCGAGTCCGCGAGCAATCGATGGAGCCTGCGAAAATGGGGGAGCGAGAAGGGTGTGGTCGTCTACGCGCCGTCCGACCCTGGAGGCGACACAATCTCGTTTGACTGTCTGTTCGAAATCGCGGACGTAAACGGCGATGGGTTTGACGACGTCGTGCTTGCCTGCAGGGAAGTATCGGAGCCAGCCAAGGGCGAAAGGAAGATCACCGATTCGACGGATGTGTACAGCTTCAAAGGCGGCCAATTCGCCGACACGCCCGTGACCGCAACCGCGGAGCGCGAAAGGCTCTGGTCGCAGCTATGCAAGAAATCTCCCGGGAGTCGCCTTTGCAACCCCTGAACCGGAGCCAACAACAGAGACAAGTACTTTCTGGAATTCGCGTGCTGGTGGGCCGCGCCCGCCATCAAGCGGGTGCGCTCTCTACGGAACTGCGCAAGCTTGGCGCGCACGTGCTAGAGATTCCGTTCATCGAGATTCGCAAGCCGCGTTCGTTCCAGCCGCTCGATTCCGCCCTCGAGAATCTTGCAGACTACGACTGGCTGATCCTGACCAGTGTGAACGGCGTCGAGGCCCTGTGGCAGCGAATGCAAAAACTGAAACTTGCAAACAGACATTTGCAGCACCTGTACATTGCCGCCATCGGTCCCGCCACCAAAAAAGCCATCGAGCAGCTCGGTGTTCGCGTCGATGTGGTTCCCAAAGAGTACGTCGCCGAATCCGTAGTGCGCAGCCTGCGCCGCCGCGTGAAAGGGAAGCGCGTGCTGCTGGTGCGCGCCAAGGTGGCCCGCGATGTGATTCCCCGCGAACTGCGCAAAGCAGGAGCGCACGTGGATGTCGTCGAAGCTTACGAAACCGTGGTGCCGCAATCTTCGCGTACGCGACTCCGCGCCGCCCTCAAGAATCCGCGGCGCCGTCCGCATGTGATCACGTTCACCAGTTCTTCCACCGTGCGCAACTTCGTGGCGCTGCTGGGACGCGCTCGCGTCCACGCAAGCCTGGATGGAATCCTTACGGCGTCGATTGGTCCAGTCACTTCTTCGACGCTGCATGAGCTAGGACTCAGAGTCGACATCAAAGCCAAGGAGTTCACTATCCCTGGGCTGGTCGAGGCCGTTGTTAATCGGGTAAAATCAGCTCGTGTGGAATCAACGACTTAGCGCCAAGTTATTGAAAGCATTGAGGAGCCGCCGGCGGACAGACGCGTTCGATTGCGGTCTTGGTCGTTCACCAGGATGCCACTTCCTGAGCTTCTAAAGCCCCTAGGATCGACGATTGGGTCTCTGGTGAGCCCGAAGGCCACTCCGCGAATGGCGCCTCTAGAATCGCCACTTACAATAACGTTTTGCTACATGGAATCAATTACTTAGCCGTAAGTTATTGAATCAAAACGGAGAGTCGCACGTGACCAAAGACGAGGCCTGCAATATGGCCAACCATTGGGTGACAGCCTGGAACGCTCATGATCTGGACTTGATTATGACGCACTATGAAGATGGAGTTGAGTTGACCTCGCCGGTCGCGGCCAAGTTGTTGGGGACACAGGATGGCACGGTGGTGGGCAAGACAAACCTGAGCGCGTATTTTCAGCGCGGGCTAGACGCGTACCCCGATCTGCACTTTTACCTGGAGGACGTTCTCTGGGGCTTGAACAGCGTGGTGCTCTATTACAAAAATCAAAAAGGCACGCGCACGGCAGAGTTCATGGAGTTGTCACCCGCTGGAAAAATTGTGCGGGTGGTGGCGAACTACAACGGCTAGCAGCTTTGACGACTCCTCAGTAGGACGACCCTACTCGGTCAGCGAGCAACTGCAATCGGCCGGTTGCACGTGCGCCAGCAGAAAATTGGCGACGCGCTGGTAGGCATCGATCTGATTTTCCACACGCGCGAAGCCATGGCCTTCGTTGTCGTAGATCTTGTATTCGACTGTGCCGCCGCGCTTCTTGATGGCATCAACGACCTGCTGCGTTTCTGACTTGGGGCAGCGGGGATCATGTCCGCCGGCCAGCAGCATGAGCGGCGCTTTGATCTGGTCGATGAAGTTGATGGGGGAGCGGTCTTCGTAGAGAGCTTTATTTTTCACGACATCGCCCATGGTCGCGAGATCGGACTGCTGCAGCACCGGATCTTCGTTTTCGATTTCCGTGAACCAGTTCACGAAAGGAACAATGGGCACGCCCGCGGCCCAGACGTCAGGCGCCTTCGTCACCGACATCATGCTGAGATAGCCGCCGTAGCTTCCGCCCATGACGGCAATCTTTTTGGGATCCAGGTGGCCGGTCTGCTTAATCCAGTCGACGCCGGCGAGCACGTCCTGCAAGTCGCCGCCGCCCATGTCGAATAAATTTGCCTGCTGAAATTCTTTGCCGTAGCCGGTCGAGCCGCGATAGTTGGGCGCAAGCACCATGTAGCCTTGATTCGCCGCGTATTGCACGAAGCGGTTGAACGAATTCATGCTCTGCGCCGTGGGCCCGCCGTGGATGTAGACGATGGCGGCGTTCTGCCCGTTGCGCGCCATGTTGTAAGGCACGTAGAGAAACGCGGAGATGGTCCACTTGCCGTCGCGGCTGGGATAGTGCACGAGATAAGGCTCGACCATGTCTTCGGAAGTCACGCCCGCGAGCAGCGAGTGCGTGACCTGATGCGACTTGCCCGTGCCCATCGTGTAGACCCAGAGATCGCCGGGCGCGGTCGGGCCGTTGTGGTAGTAGAGCAGGCGCGAGCCGTCTTTGGTGAAAGCAGAGTGCCCCCCGGCGGGTTCATTCACGCCTTTCGGAATCGGCAGCGCGGTCGACTTGCCGGTCGCGATGTCGTGCAGAAAGATATCTTCGTTGCCGTCGACGTTAGCGCTGAACGTGACGTGCTTACCGTCGGGGGAAAACTCGCCGCCGCGGATTTCCCACTTGTCTTTTGTGAGCCACCGAATCTTCCCCGGGACGAAATATCCTGCCCTTGCTCCTTTCATCCCCACGTCCAGCAGCCCGACATTGTCGTATCCGTTCCCAGCGTTCGAGGTGATCAACACGGTTTCGGCATCATCGACGCCGGCCGACGCGAAATCGTTGGCGTGGAAAAGTTGCTCGCCTTCATGCGGTGTGAGCAGAGTGCTCGTCCCGGCCGCAACGTCGGCGATGAAGATGTTCGCATCCGTCCCCTTGGCCTGCTCCTGCGTGTAAACGATATGCTTGCCATCTTTCGACCAGATGATGCCGAAGTTGCGCTTGTCCTGCGGTGTGCCGGTGGTGAGGTGCTTCACTTCGCGCATCAGCGTGTCGTAGACGTCGATCTCATACGCCGCGGAAGTTTTCGGCTTGACCTCGTAGGCCAGGTAGCGGCCGTCGGGCGACCAGGTCGGACTCAACTCGGCGATTTCGCGCGTGTTGGTGAGGTTGACTACTTTGCCCGTCTTGGGCGAAACCAGAAAAATATCCCACTGCTCGTCGCCGTCGTAGTCGGATTGATAGGCTATCCACTTGCCGTCGGGGGACCACGCAGGCGAAGCCTGGCGCTGGTCGCTGACCGTGAGTTGAACGGGCCATCCGCCTTCGGCGGGGACGAGCCAGAGATTGTTGCGCCCGCTCATGTTGGAGATGAAGGCGATGCTCTTGCCGTCGGGCGACCACGTGGGACGGCCCACCTGTCGCGTCATGTAGAGCTTCTCGATGGTCAGTGTGCGCGGTTCAACCTGCGCGTTGGGTTTGGACGCGATCTGCTTGGGATCGGTCACGGCGTGGGGCGCGGGCAGCGTCTGGGCAGCGACGGTTTCGGCGACGACTGGGCTCATGAGTATGACGATAGCAAACGGGATGAAAGTACGCATGGGAAGTTGAAGGCCTTGGTTAAGGATCGAAGAGAAAGTTTAGCAGAGGGATGGCGCTTGATTCGCCGCAAGCGAATTGCATAGGTCCTTCGCTTCGCTCAGGATGAGAGGGGGCTGTTGGTGATGCACCAACCGACAGACGTTCACGCTTTCGCGTTCTTATGCATTTCTACAGTGCTCCAGGTTTTGTCGGCGGCGTAGCAGAGATTTTCGAGGGGGCAGTCGGCGCATTTGGGTTTGCGGGCGATGCACAGGCTGCGGCCGTGCCAGATGATCTGGTGAGAGAAGAGGATCCACTTTTCGCGCGGGATCACTTTCATTAGATCCTGCTCGATCTTCTGCGGGTCGTCTTGCGTGGTGAGCTCGAGGCGGCGGGAGATGCGGTGCACGTGGGTGTCGACGACTACGCCTACGCCTTTGTGGAACCACGAGCCGAGCACGACGTTGGCCGTTTTGCGGGCGACGCCGGGGAGGGTGAGGAGTTTCTCCATGTCGTCGGGGACCTGGCCGCCGAAATCGGCGACGATTTTTTGCGCGGCGCCGACGACTGATTTTGATTTGTTGCGGAAGAATCCGGTGGAGCGCACGTCGGGCTGAAGCTGCTCGGGGGTGAGCGCGGCGAAGGCTTCGACGGTGGGATATTTGTGGAAGAGTTCGGGGGTGACCCGGTTGACGTTGGCGTCGGTGGATTGGGCAGAGAGGATGGTTGCAACCAGGAGTTCCCAGGCGCTGGAGTGAGTCAGGGCGCAGGTGACGGCGGGGTAGAGCTGGTCGAGGCGGGCCAGGATTTCGGCGATGCGCTCGGGGGCGAGGGGATCGTAGGCGGTGGTTGATTTCTTGCGGCTCTTGGGCACCGCCGCCGGGGCTGCGCCCCGGGGACGGGCAAGAATGCCCGACCCCACACGAGCGTCTTCGATTCTGACACGAGCATCTTTCCCCGCACGAGCCGTGCTGGTGCTGGCATCTTTCTTTGCGCCAACACCTTCGTGGCGGCCGGTGCGGGCAGGGTGGCGGGGAGTGCGGCCGCGGGGCATGGGAGCAACATCTTAGCAGAATGGAAAATCCGGCAATCGGCGAGTCGGCGTAGTGTCCCTCAGTAACCTGTGCTCTCATTGACTGGGACGGGGAGCGCGGGTAGTCTGAACTCAACCCCTCGAGTTTCAAGCGGCGAGTTCAAGCAGCAAGTTCAGGATTGCGGGTCGGAAGAAGTTTGGGAGTGAATTTTAGAGAGTGAATTCGCACGCGAGTGCGGATAGACGACGGGAAATATCGTGGCAGTCAATTCCATTCAACTCGGGCAGGTATGGCGCAGCAACACCGACGGGCAGGATTACCTTGTCACTAAGGTCTATAACGAAGTGTTCACCCAGTTTGCCATGCTGCGGCCGGCGGGGATCAGCGCTCCCGATGCGCCCACCACGCGCATTAAGGTGATTAAGAACGCGGAAGGGGCGTCGCTGCCCGGATATACATTTACTCAGGATGGGTCGTTTTAGTCGCCATCAGCTATCAGCCGTCAGTAAGGCAACACCCCACACTAAGCGCAGCCCACCCACAACCGCTTCGGTAACTCTGCTTGGGCTGCGTCCACCGCAGGAAAATTTCCGATACACTTTAGCGGGTCTCAGTTAAGACTTAGAACGATGCTCTGCGGCCTCCGCGGAATTTCTTTGCGCCCTCGGCGGTTAAGAACTTTAGAGCCTTTAACCGCGGAGTTCGCGAAGAACAGCCGCGGAGGACGCGAAGAAGGGCACGAGATGGCCTGCGTGGGGCTTGGCCTTGCTCTTAACTGGGGACCGAGAAGTGAGAACTGAGATGAAAAGTGAGAACTGAGAAGTGGTTTCATGACTGAAAAACTTCTGGCTGTCATTTTTGTGTTCATCAAGTCGGTCATCGCCGTGACTGGCTATGGCGGGATCACTTTACTCATGGCGATTGAGTCGGCGTGCGTCCCGCTGCCTTCGGAATTGATCATGCCGTTTGCCGGATACCTGGTGTTCGAGGGCACGTTCAAACTGCTGTGGGTGGCGACGGCGGGGGCGATCGGGTGCAACCTGGGGTCGCTGGTGGCGTATGAGATTGGATGTTACGGCGGGCGTCCGCTGGTGGAGCGTTACGGGCGCTGGATCCTGATGGGCAAGCGTGAGCTCGACTGGGCTGACCGCTTTTTTGTGCGCTGGGGATATCTCGCCGTGTTCTTCGGAAGGTTGCTGCCCGTGGTTCGGACGTTCATTGCGCTGCCGGCGGGCGTGGCCCGCATGCCGCGGGGAAGGTTTCACCTCTACACGTTTCTGGGATCGTGGCCGTGGTGTTTGGGGCTGGCGTATCTCGGCATGAAGCTGGGCGAGAACTGGCGCGAGCTGGGGAGATATTTTCATAAGTTCGACGCGGTGATTGGAGTGGTGCTGGTGGCGGGGGCGGCTTGGTTTGTTTGGAGTCACTGGAGGAACAGGCTGAGCTCTCAGCCATCAGCCGTCAGCCATCAGCCATCAGTAAAGTCTCCGGTAGGAAGGGTGTCATCAGTGAATTGGACGCTGCGCCTTCGCCTTCTACAGATCGCGTGCATCCTTGCGCTCCTCGAGTGTTTCCGTTTTAGCCGCTCGGTGCGGCACGAGTGGAATGGCAAACTGACACTTGTTCATTGGCTTTTGATCGGGGGGGCTGTTTACTCGGGTGTCTCGGGTTTCAGGCTTCAGCGAAGGACGGTCAACGGTCCAAAGAGGCGGTCGACCTCGACCCCGTTCACCCGCTGGAGAGCCGGGCGTGTCGCGCGGCTCGGCACGGCAACTACGGTCGGCTTGTATGGATTCTGTCTCAGCATGTTCGCCGGGCCACCCTTGGTTGTGAATGCTCTCTTTGCGCTGGGATTGGTGCTCCTGTTGGTGTGGACGCCTGGGGCGGCTCCGGACCAAGTTGCGTGAACTCGCTGGGTCGGGAAGTTAGGACCGACAAACAGGCTTCGCGAGCTGTGACGCTACGATCTGCCATCTGCCGTTGCGTTTCATGACTACGTCTGTATAGACGTAGCGGACTTGGAAGCGACATCCATTCTGCTCGACTTCGTCTTCTTCCGAGCCGTGGACGAGGGCTACGTCGTTTGTCAGTAGGCGGATGCGGCGGCCGGTGGAGACCATCGAGAGATAGCGGATCGCGCCCGACTTTAGATTGGCGAGCACGTCTTCCTTCGTGAACTCCTTGCCGGATTCGTCGTATTGGAGGTAGTCGTCGGCGAAGATGCGGGAGAGTGCGGCGAGGTCGGCGGCGATGAGGGCGCGGTCGGCGGCGATGAAGAGTTGCAGGAGTTCGTCTTCGTCGTCTTTTTGCATTTCCCGGTCTCGGTGTCGACGGTGGGGTGCCGTCCCTACGGGACTCGGCTCCTTTTCTGGCGACACACCCGGCACTCACGTGCCGGGCTATCACATGCCGCCGCTTCGCGGCTGGTGTCTGATTGCTGTGGAGACACGTCTTCGCTTGCGATTTCTCCAAGCCATTCGTAGAGACGTTGCTTGCAACGTCTCTACAATGGTTTTGGTAGTGTACTAGGTGCTATCTCCGAGGAGGATTCCGTGATTCGAACGTTTCGCGTTTTCGCGTTGGTGTTGTTCTTCGCGGTCGCGCTGCCGGTTGTCGCTCACGCTCAGGCGGCGGCTTCCGGGCAGCCGTTTGTGGTGGAGTATTACTACAAGACCAAGTGGGGGCATGCGGATGAATTTCTTAAGCTGTTCAAGAAGAATCATTATCCGCTGCTGAAGAAAGAAGTCGAGATGGGGCGGATGCTGAAAGTCTGGATGGACCAGCCGCGCTACCACACCACCGAAGACGGGCGCTGGGATTTCCGCGTGACCATCATGTTTAAGAATGCGACCGTGGCCAATGAGCCGTTCGAGGAAGATGCGATTAAGAAGCAGTTGTGGCCCGATCAGGATGCGTACACGCGCGAGGAGCAGCGGCGATTCGAGATTCTCGACGCGCACTGGGATTTGCCGGTGAAGGTTGTGGAACTCGACGCGAAACCCTAAGTCTTTACCACAGAGGGCACGGAGGAACACAGGTAAACCACGAAGGTTTGGGGATTACTCTGTGAAACCCTGTGGCCTCTGTGGTTAGGTTTTGATTTGAGCCGCGATGCAGGGGATCGGAAAAAGATGTTAAACCAAGGTCACAATTCGACGGGAAATCCTTTATCCGGCCCATCAAAATTTGGAATTAGACATATCCCGCGGCGCGACCCTACTGTAGATCATGGACCCCATCATATCTGTCGAGGAATCACACGTTGATTTATTGCACGAGATCGGCGTCCGCCTGGGTACGGCGGACGGATTTCATGAAGTATTAACCCGGGTCGTAGAATTTGCTGCTGGTCTGGTGAAGTGCGACTCCTGCCTGGTGTACGTGCTGGAGGGCGAGGAATTGGTTTTGCGAGCGTCGAAGAATCCGCATCCCGAAGTGGTGGATCGTTTGAAACTGCGCGTTGGACAAGGGATCACGGGCTGGGTGGCAGAGCACGGCGAGCCGGTGGTGGTGGCCGGCAAAGCTAAAGAAGATCCGCGGTTTCGTTTTTTTCACGAACTTCCGGAAGACTCCTATGAAGCGTTTCTCTCGGTGCCGCTGATGTGCCGGGGACGGGTGATGGGAGTGATCAACCTGCAGCACCGGCTGCCGCATGTTTACAACCGCAGGCAAATCCAGCTGATTTCTACCATCGGATTTCTGGTGGGAGCGGAGATCGAGATGGCGCGACTGGACAGCGTCAACCTCAATCTGTCGGAACAACTGCAGACGCGAAAAATCGTGGAGCGCGCCAAGGGCATCCTGCAGCGCGATCTGGGATTGAACGAGGAGCAGGCCTACCTGGCGCTGCAGCGGCAGAGCCGGCAGAAGCGCAAGCCCATGAAAGAAATTGCCGAGGCCATTGTGCTCAGCGACGAAGTCAAGGGAGAGTCGCGACTACCGGAACCTTCGTAGTCTTTGCTCCCGCGGAGAAGCCGGCCTGGAAACAAAGAGCGTACCTCAGGCGCTGAAGCGCGAGAATTTTCACCTCGCTGATGGCATGAGTAAACTCGTGCCCTTCCCGGAACCGTGCTAGCAAATCTGAACTAACAAAATTGCAAAGAATAAAGAGAGCAGATTCCGTTCGGAATCTGCTCTCTGGTTTCGGCCGCGGACTGCTTACCGGGCCGTCGTGCTCGCCGATGCAGCGTCGGCCGAGGCCAACTGACGGGTCTCGGAAGGCACTGCGAAGTGAAGGGTCACGCCTGCCTCGGGCAACGCCATGGTGCTGACGAAACTTTTTCCTTCGCGCGCCACCAGAACCAACTGGTTGAGGTTGGAGGGCTTGGTTTCGGTGACATCGTTGACCAGCATCATGAATCCGGGCCCCGAGCCGCTGAGCTTGCGGACAAAAAGAAGCTCGGAAGGACCGCTGGGCTTGAAGGAAAACTCGTACTCTCCGGCAGGCACCAGCGCGTTCTGCCAGCGTACTTCGTGACTCAGGACAAAGTGGCCGTGCGTCTCCTGGGCCGAAGCCGGGGTGGGCGCGATGCTGAGCGCGCTGAGGGTTAAGGCTACGGCGTATGCGAACTTGCGAATGGAATTCATAGAATCTCCTGTGCTTGGTTCGAGACCAAGTCTGAAACCTGCGAGCACACTTCCGGCGTCGGAGCGAAACAAGTCCTGCCGAAGGTGAATGCTCAGATTGCGGTGGAGAACAACGGGGTCAGGAGATTTGCGATGCGGGCGGCAAAGCTCGCAAGCAAACATCGGCTTCGCGGGACCGGCTGCGGAGCTGGTGTGCGAAGTGATTCCATTGTGCCGCAGGATCGGTGCAGAGTCCAATTCAAAAAAGTTATGGGGAGTATTCACGCGAGGGGCGTGACGTTGGTAATGCGACTTTCTTCTTGGGCTTCGGAAAACCTTTGTGTCTTGAGTTGTCAAAGGCGTTCAAAGCTCTTAACCGCAGAGGACGCGGAGAACGGCCGCGGAGGACGCGGAGAACGTCGCGGTGTAAGGTCGCACTGGAATTCCATGCCGGCGGCGTCGCTTAGTGAGAGAATGGAGGTAGCAAAGATCCTCCGCCGCACGGGGTGCGGAGGTGAGGAGGCGCTATGCTGGCGACTCGTAACCGCTTTTCGCGGAACCCTTATTTTCAGTTTCATCCCTTGCACAGCTTGTATGCGTTGGTGGCCGTGCTGGTGGGGTTCGGGCTGTTCACGTGGTTTGCGCTGACGGCGCGGTGAGATGGCTGCTGAGTCTCAGATGTGCATCTGCTGCTCGGCTGCGCCTCGCGTGACAGCCGAGGCGGCTGTCGCCACATGGGCTGCGGCGGTCTCTACATGAGTCTTGCCGCTTGATGATGCAACGGCACCGTTAAACTGATTTTCTGCGCGTTTGGCCCCGCTGGTTTGCAATCTGCCCTCCGGATACGAGAACATACAAGGTTTGCAAATCCATTCTGATACTTACTGAGGAAGCGGCCTAACTATGGCGACAGGGAAGAAGTCCGCGAAAGCGGTGGTGAAAACGGCGCGGGTCGAAGTGAAGAATGCCGTGAAGAATGAAGTGAAGAACGAAGTGAAATCAGACGCGAAGGCACAGAGCAGCTCCGGGCATGGCATCACGATCGCTCCGGCGAAAGGGAAGCTGGGCGTCATGATCCCCGGCATGGGCGCGGTCGCGACCACGTTCGTTGCCGGCGTGGAGGCGATTCGCAAAGGGCTGGCCAAGCCGATCGGGTCGCTCACGCAGATGGGCACGGTGCGGCTGGGCAAGCGTACCGACGGGCGCTCGCCGAAGGTTACGGACTTCGTGCCCCTGGCCACGCTCGACGATCTGGTCTTCACCGGCTGGGATATTTTTGAAGACAATATGTACGACGCCGCAACGCATGCGGGCGTGCTCGACCAGCGATTGCTCGACCAGTTGAAGCCATTTCTTTCGTCGGTGAAGCCGCGCGCGGCGGTTTTCGATCACAATTATGTGAAGAAGATCGACGGGCCCAACGTAAAGAAGGGCAAGACGAAGATGGACCTGGCCGAGCAGTTGCGCGCCGATATCCGCGACTTCCGCAAGACCAGCGGGGCGAGCCGCCTGATCACGATGTGGTGCGGCTCGACCGAGTCCTATATCGAGGCCACGGCGGCACACCAGTCAGTGAAGGCATTCGAGAAGGCGCTGCGCGAGAGCGACGAGATGATTGCGCCCTCGATGATTTATGCCTACGCGTCGCTGATGGAAGGCGTTCCGTTCGCCAACGGCGCGCCGAACCTGACCGTCGATCTGCCGGTGATGCTGGAACTTTCGCGGAAGAACAACGCGCCGATTTGCGGCAAGGATTTCAAGACCGGGCAGACGTTGATGAAGACGGTTCTTGCGCCCGCGTTCAAGGCGCGGCTGCTGGGGTTGAGCGGATGGTATTCCACTAACATCCTCGGCAACCGAGACGGCGAAGTGCTGGACGATCCCGGATCGTTCAAGACCAAAGAAGAATCAAAGCTAGGCGTGCTGGAGCACATTCTGCAGCCCGCGCTTTATCCCGATCTGTACGGAAATATTTTCCACAAGGTTCGCATTAATTATTACCCGCCGCGTGGTGATAATAAAGAGGGTTGGGACAATATCGATATCTTTGGATGGCTCGGGTATCCCATGCAGATCAAGGTCGATTTCCTGTGCCGTGATTCGATTCTGGCGGCGCCGATTGTGCTCGACTTGGTTTTGTTTGTCGATCTGGCGCAGCGCTGTTCGGAGCTGAAAGGAATCGGGATTCAGGAATGGTTAAGCTTTTACTTTAAGTCTCCCATGACCGCGCCGGGGCTGTATCCCGAGCACGATCTGTTCATTCAGCTGATGAAGCTGAAGAACACGCTGCGGCACTTGAAGGGCGAAGAGCTGATTACGCACTTGGGGCTGGAGTATTACGATTGAGATTGTGAACAAGTTGGTGTGGGGGCGGGCACTCTCGCCCGCCAGGTTTTGATGTTGAGTTTCCTGAGGGTGTGAAAGAAAGCGAGCAAGCTAGTGGTGTCCTCCGCCATCGAAACCGCCGTGTCCACCGTCGAAACCGCCGTGCCCGCCAACGTCGCAGCCAGTGTGGTGGGTGTCTCCGCAGCCGAAGTCTGAGTGGTGTGCTGAGTGGGACGTGGTCTCCGGAGAACCAGGATCCCCAATGGGATCGAAGGGACTTGCATCGAGAGGAGTATACGTCTCGGAATGCTTCCGGGGCCGTCGGCGGTCGCGTCGAATCGATACCAACAGGCCGATCAAGACAGCTAAAACCGCGATAACGTAAAGTCCTTCCATCGCAGATTCCTCTTAGAGCAGTATACCGACGGCCGAAGTCGCCGATCCTTGAAGCACTCACGCCCGCCTGAGGTCCGACAGCATTTTTTGCCGCAGGATATTGTTCGCGCGCGTCTGGTATCCCTTACCGAACTTCTTGAGCCATGAGATCACGTCGGCATCGAGACGCATGGAAACGGCCTGCTTCACAGGACGATAGAACCTGCCACGAAGCGCGTCCTTCCAGGCACCCGGCGGAAGTTCGGGGATGTCCGAGGTATCGATCCGGTCATCGGGAAGGGCTGCCAGAGCGGCCAACTCCTTCTTCTGGCGCGGCGTGAGAGTCCGTCCCCGCGTTTGAATTGTTCGTACCGTCTTAGTAGCCCTGCGCATAGATGCGTCTCTCCCGTGGGGTCGCCTTTCGTGCGGAGAGGATTCGGATCATCTTCTCGTCCTCCTCAACCGTATGTGCGACCACCAGTATGCGAACTCCCTGGACCATGCCGATCGTCTGCCAGCGCGCTTCACCATCCACTTCCCGGTCTTGCCGGGAAACGTGGAATGAGTCGTTCAAACACGCGGATCGCGGTCTCGAAGCTGACACGGTGCTTGCGTTGGTTGACCCGGTTCTTGCGTTCGTCCCAGGTGAATTCCACAGCACCCTTCGTAGATACTGATCTGTATATACACTAGACTGTTCGTGAGGAAAAGGCAAGGAGAGGTACATTACATCTCAAGCCAGCTTCTTTTCTCGCTTGTATTCGTCAAACTTTTCCAGGAAACGGTCGACGTCTTTTTTCTGCAGATAGTACGGCGTCGACAATCGCAGCTTGTGGGGGTCGCCGCCGCGGATGCGGATTTTGTGGGTCCTCCACATCCAGTTTTCCAGGTCCATGCGCGGGACGGGCGGGACGTTCACGCTGACGATGGCGCAACGCAGAGCGGGATCGGTCGAGGTCCAGGACTCGGCGCCGCGCTTTTTCATTTCATCCAGAACGTAGTCGGCGAGGTAGCGATGACGGCGCTCGATGCGGTCGAGGCCGATATCGTTGGCCAGTTTGAGCGAAGCGCGCAGTCCCCAGAGCGCAGGAACGTTGGAGCTGCCGATGCGCTGGAAGCGTTCGGCGCGGAGTTTGGTGTCGTTCCAGCCTTCGGTGGCGATAGTGCACCACAGGCGGTCGATGACTTCGTCGCGCACGTAGAGGAAGCCGGAGCCTTTGGGCGCAAACAGCCATTTGTGCGGGCTCGAGGAATACATGTCGCAACCGATCTCATGCACGTTCAGGCGCATCATGCCGACGACGTGGGCGCCGTCGACCGCGGAAAGAATGCCTTTGCTTCGCGCCAGCGCGCAGAGTTCTTTCGCCGGCAGAACCACGCCGGAGAACGTGGTGATGTGGCTGAAGAAAATTACGCGGGTGCGCGGGGTGATGGCGTCGTTGAACAGATTCAGGACCTGCGCGGCGTCTTTCACCGGGCGTGGCAGCGTGACTTTCTTCACGACGACGCCGTAACGCTTGGCCTTGAGGTCCCAGGGGTGCTCGCCGCCGGGGTGTTCCTGGTCGGTCATGAGCACTTCGTCGCCGGGCTTCAGGTCGAGGCCGTTGGCGATGTAGCTATTTGCCTCGGTTGCGTTGCGCAGCATGGCGATCTCGTCGCGAGTGCAGCTGACGAAGGCGGCGAGCGGGTCGCGAAATTCGTTCCAC